>NZ_JBXAKN010000026.1:0-617 GCF_058798375.1 Acidovorax sp. GW823-FHT01C06 | reverse complement strand
CTCAAATCCATCATGGGCTCCGGCCTGCTGTCGTTCCCCATCACGGACTTCGACGAGCAGGGTGAATTCCGCCCCAGGACCTACATCGAGCGCCTGGAGTGGCTGGCCCCCTACGGCGCCAGCGCCCTGTTCGCCGCCGGCGGCACGGGCGAGTATTTCTCGCTCTCGGGCCCCGAGTACGGCCAGGTCATCAAGACCGCCGTGGACACCTGCCGCGGCAAGGTGCCCATCATTGCCGGCGCCGGCGGCCCCACCCGCACCGCCATCGCCCATGCCCAGGAGGCCGAGCGCCTGGGCGCCCACGGCATCCTGCTGTTGCCCCACTACCTGACCGAAGCCGGCCAGGAGGGCCTGATCGAGCATGTGGCCGCCGTGTGCAACAGTGTGAAGTTCGGCGTCATCGTCTACAACCGCGACCGCACCAAGCTCACCGCCGATTCCCTGGCCATCCTGGCCGACCGCTGCCCCAACCTCATCGGCTTCAAGGACGGCGTGGGCAACATCGAGACCATGTCTTCGATCTTCATGAAGATGGGTGACCGCTTCTCCTACCTGGGCGGCCTGCCCACGGCCGAGGTGTATGCGGCGGCCTACAAGGCGCTGGGCACGCCGGTGTA
>NZ_JBXAKN010000025.1:0-930 GCF_058798375.1 Acidovorax sp. GW823-FHT01C06 | reverse complement strand
TTTGCTTACTCATGGCACCTCCTATTGGGCCTCAGGTTTGAGGCTCAGAGGTGTCTAGAAAACCCGGGGCGATTCAGTCATCCAACATGTGTCCATCGCCGTTCCGCCAGGCGCCGCGCCAACGACAGTGCACAGGAAGTTGTGATTGGCGGTGCCGCTGCTGGTGGAAATAAAGGAGACACGGTCCCCAACCCCATGGGGTGAAGCGCCCGATTGCCAACGCTCCAGACTCATCCCTCTGTACCAGAACTCCTGGGTCACTGCTTGGCCTCTTCCATCCCGACGGCAGAATCCAGTCCGAGCAATGGGTCATCGGTCCTGATGGCAAGTCTGCTGCCGCCAATGTCTATGACCTCGGCTACTACCCAGCCAACACGGTATTGCGCGTCACGGCCACCACCAATGCAGCCACCGTCCAAACGAGCATCGGTGTTTATTCGATCAATAGCTCTGGAGGTGTCGTGGCCCTCCTGGGTAGCGTCATGCTGACCGCCGCACCTATCGGCGACCGCGCTGGCGTGTTCGTCATCGGCAGTGGCAACATCCAAGTGCAGCCCTACGCGATCTATCCATAAGGAAGCTCACGCTGCACAGGTCGCGGCATCTCACACGCAGCCCGCTCGGTACTCGGCGGGCTTTTTCTTTGGCACAGCCTTCAGTGGACATGCTGGCCATTGCGCAGACCGGCAAGCCCATGAAAAGCTGGTGATCGAGGACGGCTGTTCGCCCGGCGCGCCTGCCCAACCGACCATGATCCCTGCCATTTCAGCCCTTCTTGCAGGCCGAAAGCGCGTTCTTCGACCGTCGAACGCAGCTGGTGCGCCAGTGGTGAGTACTGCCCAGCATCGCTAGGTGTTGATTCTCAGGAGGTTGTTCATGGCCGGAATGCGGCTCATGGGCGGCTGATGGCTGAGAGCGGAGTGTGGTCGA
>NZ_JBXAKN010000024.1:0-968 GCF_058798375.1 Acidovorax sp. GW823-FHT01C06 | reverse complement strand
TGTGATGTCTCAATAGGTTGTTCATCCGTCTCGGATTTGGGAAGCTGTGGTTACCAGGCCAAGCCACTCAAGTCAGGAGAGACGGATGAACAGTCATAAGCATGCCCGCTTGACGGCTGCGGGTCGAGCCCTGCTGGTCAGCAGGGTATTGGACGAAGGCTGGTGCGTGACAGCGGCCGCCCAGGCCATGGGCGTGAGCTGCCGCACCGGGTTCAAGTGGCTGGCCCGCTTCAGGGCCGAAGGCACCGCAGGGCTGTGTGATCGAAGCTCGCGACCGCATCACAGCCCCACAGCTTGCCGCCCCGAACAGGTGAGCCAGTTCGAACTGCACCGCCGACAACGCCTGCCGTTGTGGCGCATCGCCCGCGAGTGCGGCCGCAGCCTGTCCACCGTGGCCCGGCACATGGCCCGCCTGGGCTTGAGCCGCTTGAGCGCCTTGCAACCGCCCGTGCCCGTGTGCCGCTATGAGCGGGCCAGCCCTGGCGAGTTGCTGCACATCGACACCAAGCGCCTGGGACGCATCCAGGGCGTGGGCCACCGAATCACAGGCCAGCGCCAGCACCGCAACCGAGGCATCGGCTGGGACGCCGTGCATCTGGCCATCGACGATCACTCCCGGGTCTCCTTCGCCCGGGTGTTGGGCGATGAGACGGCCCTGAGCTGCGTGCAGTTCCTGCGCCAGGCCGTGGACTACTACGCCAGCCTGGGCGTGCGCATCGAGCGCGTCATGACCGACAACGGCGCGGGCTACAAGAACACCTTCGGGGCAGCCTGCCAGGAACTGGGCATCCGGCACATCCGAACACGGCCCTACACGCCCAAGACCAACGGCAAGGCCGAGCGCTTCGTGCAGACCAGTTTGCGCGAATGGGCCTATGCCAGACCCTACGAGAGTTCAGCCCAGCGCCAAGCTGCATTGCAGCCATTCATTGACGGCTACAACTGGTGTCGACCACACTCCGCTCTCA
>NZ_JBXAKN010000023.1:0-1232 GCF_058798375.1 Acidovorax sp. GW823-FHT01C06 | reverse complement strand
TGAATCGCCCCGGATTCCCTAGACACTTTTGAGCCGTTGGAAATGGCGTCTTTCGAACTCTACCGGTGAAGTATCTCCGGCAGTGCCGTGGCGTCGCTTAGGGTTGTAAAACATCTCGATGTAATTGAAGACATCGGCTCTGGCTTGATCGCGGGTTGGGTAGATCTGGCGGCGGATTCGCTCTCGTTTCAAAAGTTGGAAGAAGCTTTCGGCCACGGCGTTGTCATGGCAATTGCCCCGACGGCTCATGCTGGAAACCAGGTTGTGAGCGCGCAGGAAGTCTTGCCATGCATGCCCAGTGAACTGACTGCCCTGATCAGAGTGGACGGTGACAGCGGCTTTGGGTTGCCGGCGCCACAATGCCATCAGCAGCGCGTTGAGCACTAACTCAGTGTCGATGCGGTGCCCCATGGACCAGCCGATCACCTGCCTGGAGAACAGGTCGATGACGGCGCTCAGGTACAACCAGCCTTCATGGGTGCGGATGTAGGTGATGTCGGTCACCCATGACTGATTGGGCTCGCTGACATTGAACTGGCGCTGCAGATGGTTTGGTGCCACCACCGCTGGCTTGGCGCCACGCGGGCCAGGTCGGCGTCGATAGCCAGTCTGTGAACGCAGGCCTTCAAGCTTGAGCAATCGGGCCACGCGGTGCTTGCCGCAGCGCTCTCCCAGGTCGAGCATGTCCATCGTGAGCTTGCGATAGCCATAGACGCCACCACTCTCCAGCCACGCGTGCTTGAGCAGGCCCAACAAGCGTTGATCGTCCTTGCCACGAGAACTCACCGGATCGCACTTCCAGGCGTAGTAGCCGCTGGGGTGCACGGTCATGAGCTTGCACATGCGGCGAACGCTGTGCTGGTGTTCATGCCGCTCGATGAATGCGTACCTCACCCGGACTGCTTGGCAAAGTACGCTGCGGCCTTTTTTAGGATGTCGCGCTCCTCGGTCACACGTTTGAGCTCGGCCTTCAGTTTGCGCAGCTCATCCGCCTGTGACCCCTGCGCTTGCCGTTGTGCCGCGGGCATTCGATGGGCCTTGATCCACTGATACAGGCTGTGCTGGCTAACACCAAGCCTGGCGGATACGTCGGCCACCTTGTGGCCACGCTCGGTGATCTGTTTGACCGCTTCGGTCTTGAATTCTTCGGGGTATCTTTGCTTACTCATGGCACCTCCTATTGGGCCTCAGGTTTGAGGCTCAGAGGTGTCTAGAAAACCCGGGGCGATTCA
>NZ_JBXAKN010000022.1:0-1298 GCF_058798375.1 Acidovorax sp. GW823-FHT01C06 | reverse complement strand
GACATCACGGACCGCAAGCGAGCGGAGCAGGAGATCGAGCGCCTGGCGTTCTTCGACGCGCTGACGGGCCTGCCCAACCGGCGGCTGCTGCTCGATCGCCTGCAGCGCTCCATCGCCGCGTGCCAGCGCACCAGGAACCTGGGCGCGCTGCTGTTCATCGACCTGGACAACTTCAAGGACCTCAACGACACCCTGGGCCACGACATGGGCGACCAGCTCCTGGCGCAGGTGGCCACGCGCCTGGTGGGCAGCGTGCGCGAGGCCGACACCGTCGCGCGCTTTGGCGGCGACGAATTCGTCGTCATGCTCGAAGCCCTGGCGCCCCAGCTGCCGCAGGCGGCCGCGCAGGCGGAAACCGTGGCCGAGAAACTCCTGGCCAGCCTGAACCAGCCCTTCGAACTGGACGGCGCCCAGCACTACAGCACCCCCAGCATCGGCATCACCCTCTTTGGGGACGAACGCCTGAGCGTGGACGAACTGCTCAAACGCGCCGACCTGGCCATGTACCAGGCCAAGGCGGCGGGGCGCAACACCCAGCGCTTCTTCGACCCGGACATGCAGGCGGCCGTCAACGCGCGCTCCAACCTGGAGGCCGACCTGCGCCAGGGGCTGGCGCGGGGAGAACTGCTGGTGCACTACCAGCCCGTCGTGGACCACCAGTCCCAGCTCATGGGCGCCGAGGCCCTGGTGCGCTGGCGCCACCCCCAGCGCGGGATGATCAGCCCCGGCGACTTCATCCCCCTGGCAGAGCAGACAGGCCTGATCCTGCCGCTGGGGCAATACGTGCTGCAGACCGCATGCCGGCAACTGCAGCGCTGGGCAGAGCACCCGGACACGGCGCACCTGTCCATCTCCGTGAACGTGAGCGCGCGGCAGTTTCGCCAGGCCGGCTTCGTGGCCGAAGTTTTGCAGACCCTGCACAGCCACCAGGCGGACCCGCGCAGGCTCAAGCTGGAGCTGACAGAAAGCCTGCTGCTGGGAGACATCGAGGACACCATCGCGCGGATGGTGCAGCTCAAGAGCGAAGGGGTGGGATTTGCGCTGGACGACTTCGGGACAGGGTACTCGTCCCTGTCGTACCTCAAGAGACTGCCGCTGGATCAGGTGAAGATAGACCAGAGCTTCGTGCGGGACGTGCTGGCGGACCCCAACGACGCGGCGATCGTGCGCACGATCCTGGCGTTGGCCAAGAGCCTGGACCTGCAGGTGGTGGCCGAGGGGGTGGAGACGACGGGGCAGCTGTCGTTCCTGCGGCTGCATGGCTGCGAGGGGTTCCAGGGGTTTCTTTTCGGGCGGCC
>NZ_JBXAKN010000021.1:0-1564 GCF_058798375.1 Acidovorax sp. GW823-FHT01C06 | reverse complement strand
CCGTTGGCGATCTGGATCGACGCCGACGACACCGAGTCCACCCCCGAGCGCACCTCGCTCACCACGCCGCGAAGGCGTGCCGACATGGCCGACAGCGAACGCAGCATGTGGCCGAACTCGTCCTTGCGGACGGATTGCAGCTCCTGGGTGAGGTCGCCCGCCGCGATGGCGTCGATGGTGTTCACCGCCTCATCCAACGGAAGGGTGATGGAGCGCACCAGCTTCCAGGCCAGGAACAGCCCCACGGCCATCAGCACCAGCGAGGTGATGACTCCCCAGATCGCGTATTCCACGCGGCGCGCCGAGGCGTCGGCGCGGATGGCGTCGCGGCGCGTCTCGAGCGTGGCGACGAAGTCGTCCTGCGCCTTGAGGTATTTGGTGACCAGGGGGGCGAATTCGTTGTCGGCGAACCGCTGGGTCGCCACGGCGTCGCCGGCGCCCTTGAGCTCCCAGGTCTTGGCGGTGGCCGCCAGCACGGCCTTGCGGGCCTCCAGCACCTTGTCCAGCGCAGCCTTTTCCTCGGGGGCGGTGGCCGAGGCCACGATGCCTTCCTGCACCTTGTTGATGTTGCCGATGATCTCCTTGACCTTGGCGCCATACTGCTCGGCCAGCACGGCATCCGTGGTCACGGCGCCGCCCATGACCATGGTGACGGCCGTCTCGGTGGCGCCGCGCCAGCGCACGGCGGCGGAGATGCGCCCCTCGATGTCCACGACGGCGTCGATCGCCGAGGACATGGAGCTGTTGGCCCGGTTCTGGGCAAAGCCCGAGAGCAGCAGCATGCCGATCATCAGGCCCAGAAATGCGCCCCACAGCTTGCGGGAAACGCGGATATTGTCGAGTTGCATGGGTTGTTCTTCCTCGTGGATCTGTAGTGTTTTCATGCAAGGCGAGGTTCGCCAGGGAAACATCCGATTACATCAGCAAACAACCCATAGCCTACGCCAGCCCGGCGCGCCGCCACGCCAGCACCTCACCGGGAGAAACCCGCATTCCCCACCGGCGGCCACGCGGGCGCACGCCGGGCACGGACCGCGAGCGGCGCAAACGGGGCACAGAGGTGGAACGGGGGAGGCAAGAGTCAGGGCGCCAGCGCCTCCTGGCGCCTGTTCTTGCAAAAAACGGCCTCCAGCGCTTGATGTTCAAGCGCCTTCAGCTATTATTTCGAGAGCAATCAGTTCGGCAGCGGCCAGGGCCTCCACCCCGGATCAGAAGCTTTCCCACTCATCGTCGTTGCCTCCCGAGGTGGCGCGTGGCGCCGGTGGGTGAGATGGTGCCGGGGCAGCCGCCTTGGGGGCGGCGGCCGGCGCGGGGGAAGACAGCCGCGCGGCCGCTGGCGCCTTGGCGCTGGCCGCGGGCTTGCCGCTGGCACTGGTACCCACGCGGGCCTTGGCGGCGGGGGCGGGCCTCGGCGCCATGGCGGGTGGCGCGGAACGGGTGGGCGCAGCGGGAGCCCGGCTGGCCACGGCCCCCACGTTGAACATGGCCACCACCTCGGCCAGCCTCTGCGCCTGGTCGCGCATCGAGGCTGCAGCGGCGGTGGACTCTTCCACCAGCGCCGCGT
>NZ_JBXAKN010000020.1:0-5828 GCF_058798375.1 Acidovorax sp. GW823-FHT01C06 | reverse complement strand
TGCTATAGTCGAGGGCTTCGCTACTGAGGCGGTGCTGCAGAGATGCGGGGCGCTGGAGGTTCGGGTGATGATGGGGTCCAGGCCTTGTTGTTGCCGGGGCTGAGAAGGTGGAAGAAGAAAGTTTGGTTTTGGGTTGTAGGTGGTGTAAAAACCGGTATATAATTCAAGGCTTCGCTGAGTAGAACTGGATGCCGCAAGGTGCTGAGTTTGAAAGGTGATGAAAACAAAAAAGTTTTCAAAAGTTTGACAGTTCTTCAAAAACTGTGCTAGAATTCAAGGCTCAGCTGATCGCAGCTAAGTCGGGAAAACAAAGAAAGACTACGGTCTTTGTGAGTGATCCGGTTCATTAAAAATATACAGCCGATAAGCGTGGGCGTTTGATGGCGAGTGCCAAGTTCTTTGGAACTAGTGCTTAGCACTACAAACGCTCATGAGAGAGAAGTGAAGTTCACTTCAATTCTTAATTATGAGTTGCTCGAAAGAGCGAAAAAATCAAGATCGAACTGTAGAGTTTGATCCTGGCTCAGATTGAACGCTGGCGGCATGCCTTACACATGCAAGTCGAACGGTAACAGGTCTTCGGATGCTGACGAGTGGCGAACGGGTGAGTAATACATCGGAACGTGCCCGATCGTGGGGGATAACGGAGCGAAAGCTTTGCTAATACCGCATACGATCTACGGATGAAAGCAGGGGACCGCAAGGCCTTGCGCGGACGGAGCGGCCGATGGCAGATTAGGTAGTTGGTGGGATAAAAGCTTACCAAGCCGACGATCTGTAGCTGGTCTGAGAGGACGACCAGCCACACTGGGACTGAGACACGGCCCAGACTCCTACGGGAGGCAGCAGTGGGGAATTTTGGACAATGGGCGCAAGCCTGATCCAGCCATGCCGCGTGCAGGATGAAGGCCTTCGGGTTGTAAACTGCTTTTGTACGGAACGAAAAGACTCCTTCTAATAAAGGGGGTCCATGACGGTACCGTAAGAATAAGCACCGGCTAACTACGTGCCAGCAGCCGCGGTAATACGTAGGGTGCAAGCGTTAATCGGAATTACTGGGCGTAAAGCGTGCGCAGGCGGTTATGTAAGACAGATGTGAAATCCCCGGGCTCAACCTGGGAACTGCATTTGTGACTGCATAGCTAGAGTACGGTAGAGGGGGATGGAATTCCGCGTGTAGCAGTGAAATGCGTAGATATGCGGAGGAACACCGATGGCGAAGGCAATCCCCTGGACCTGTACTGACGCTCATGCACGAAAGCGTGGGGAGCAAACAGGATTAGATACCCTGGTAGTCCACGCCCTAAACGATGTCAACTGGTTGTTGGGTCTTCACTGACTCAGTAACGAAGCTAACGCGTGAAGTTGACCGCCTGGGGAGTACGGCCGCAAGGTTGAAACTCAAAGGAATTGACGGGGACCCGCACAAGCGGTGGATGATGTGGTTTAATTCGATGCAACGCGAAAAACCTTACCCACCTTTGACATGTACGGAATCCTTTAGAGATAGAGGAGTGCTCGAAAGAGAACCGTAACACAGGTGCTGCATGGCTGTCGTCAGCTCGTGTCGTGAGATGTTGGGTTAAGTCCCGCAACGAGCGCAACCCTTGTCATTAGTTGCTACATTCAGTTGGGCACTCTAATGAGACTGCCGGTGACAAACCGGAGGAAGGTGGGGATGACGTCAAGTCCTCATGGCCCTTATAGGTGGGGCTACACACGTCATACAATGGCTGGTACAGAGGGTTGCCAACCCGCGAGGGGGAGCCAATCCCATAAAGCCAGTCGTAGTCCGGATCGCAGTCTGCAACTCGACTGCGTGAAGTCGGAATCGCTAGTAATCGCGGATCAGAATGTCGCGGTGAATACGTTCCCGGGTCTTGTACACACCGCCCGTCACACCATGGGAGCGGGTTCTGCCAGAAGTAGTTAGCCTAACCGCAAGGAGGGCGATTACCACGGCAGGGTTCGTGACTGGGGTGAAGTCGTAACAAGGTAGCCGTATCGGAAGGTGCGGCTGGATCACCTCCTTTCTGGAAAACTGCATTCAAGATTGAACGCCCACACTTATCGGTTGTTGGAACAAGCCACAGACCTGCGAAGCGATTCGCGGAGCTGAGGAATGGGTCTGTAGCTCAGCTGGTTAGAGCACCGTCTTGATAAGGCGGGGGTCGTTGGTTCGAGCCCAACTAGACCCACCAAATTCCAATACACGGATACGGTATGAGGACACTGGGGGATTAGCTCAGCTGGGAGAGCACCTGCTTTGCAAGCAGGGGGTCGTCGGTTCGATCCCGTCATCCTCCACCAACACTGCGGTAGTAGGTAGTAAGAAGATTACTCAACACCAAAGCGGCTTTGACTGGAAACGGTTAAGGCTTCTTTGTTGTTGATCAATATCGATTGATCAATCGGCTGTTCTTTAAAAATTCATAGAGTCGAATCAGAGTTGCTAGCGGAAACTGCACATTCGTAAAGGTTTAGTGCAGACCGTGCCGCTAGCAACAAGAATTTTTGATTGCGTCAAAACGAATATTCAAACCTAGTTTGAAATTCTTAAGTAATACGATGACAACTCGAAAGGGTTGAAGTTGTTTACGGCATAACGCGTCAGGTGAAAGACCTGGCAAGTCCTTGAAAGATTAGACGGCGGTGTTTCGCAAGAAACGTCAAAGTTATAGGGTCAAGTGACTAAGAGCATGTGGTGGATGCCTTGGCGATTACAGGCGACGAAAGACGTGATAGCCTGCGATAAGCTTCGGGGAGCTGGCAAATAAGCTTTGATCCGGAGATTTCTGAATGGGGAAACCCACCTCGCAAGAGGTATCGCATGATGAATACATAGTCATGCGAGGCGAACCGGGTGAACTGAAACATCTCAGTAGCTCGAGGAAAAGACATCAACCGAGATTCCGAAAGTAGTGGCGAGCGAAATCGGAAGAGCCTTCTATTGATAGCACGACTGTTAGCAAAACGGAATGGAAAGTCCGGCCATAGCAGGTGATAGCCCTGTATGCGAAAACAGACGTGTGGTACTAAGGTAGAGAAAAGTAGGGCGGGACACGAGAAATCCTGTCTGAATATGGGGGGACCATCCTCCAAGGCTAAATACTCGTAATCGACCGATAGTGAACCAGTACCGTGAGGGAAAGGCGAAAAGAACCCCGGGAGGGGAGTGAAATAGATCCTGAAACCGCATGCTTACAAAAAGTAGGAGCCCGCAAGGGTGACTGCGTACCTTTTGTATAATGGGTCAGCGACTTACATTCAGTGGCAAGGTTAACCGAATAGGGAAGCCGTAGAGAAATCGAGTCCGAATAGGGCGAATCAGTCGCTGGGTGTAGACCCGAAACCAAGTGATCTATCCATGGCCAGGATGAAGGTGCCGTAACAGGTACTGGAGGTCCGAACCGACTAGTGTTGCAAAACTAGCGGATGAGCTGTGGATAGGGGTGAAAGGCTAAACAAACTTGGAAATAGCTGGTTCTCTCCGAAAACTATTTAGGTAGTGCCTCAAGTATTACCGTCGGGGGTAGAGCACTGTTTAGGCTAGGGGGTCATGGCGACTTACCAAACCTATGCAAACTCCGAATACCGACGAGTACAGCTTGGGAGACAGAGCACCGGGTGCTAACGTCCGGACTCAAGAGGGAAACAACCCAGACCGCCAGCTAAGGTCCCTAAAATTGGCTAAGTGGGAAACGAAGTGGGAAGGCTAAAACAGTCAGGATGTTGGCTTAGAAGCAGCCATCATTTAAAGAAAGCGTAATAGCTCACTGATCGAGTCGTCCTGCGCGGAAGATGTAACGGGGCTAAGCCAGTTACCGAAGCTGCGGATTTGCAATTTATTGCAAGTGGTAGGAGAGCGTTCTGTAGGCCTGTGAAGGTGTCTGGTAACGGATGCTGGAGGTATCAGAAGTGCGAATGCTGACATGAGTAGCGTTAAAGGGGGTGAAAAGCCCCCTCGCCGTAAGCGCAAGGTTTTCTACGCAACGTTCATCGGCGTAGAGTGAGTCGGCCCCTAAGGCGAGGCAGAGATGCGTAGCTGATGGGAAACAGGTCAATATTCCTGTACCGATCAATAGTGCGATGTGGGGACGGAGAAGGTTAGCTCAGCCAACTGTTGGATATGTTGGTTCAAGCCTGTAGTCGTGCCTGGTAGGCAAATCCGCCGGGCTTAGATGAGGGGTGATAACGAGTCTGCTTGCAGACGAAGTGAGTGATACCCTGCTTCCAGGAAAAGCCACTAAGCTTCAGCTATTGACGACCGTACCGCAAACCGACACTGGTGCGCGAGATGAGTATTCTAAGGCGCTTGAGAGAACTCAGGAGAAGGAACTCGGCAAATTGATACCGTAACTTCGGGAGAAGGTATGCCCCAAGTAGGTGAACCTGTACAAGGCGAGCCCAACGGGGTTGCAAAAAATCGGTGGCTGCGACTGTTTAATAAAAACACAGCACTCTGCAAACACGAAAGTGGACGTATAGGGTGTGACGCCTGCCCGGTGCTGGAAGATTAAATGATGGGGTGCAAGCTCTTGATTGAAGTCCCAGTAAACGGCGGCCGTAACTATAACGGTCCTAAGGTAGCGAAATTCCTTGTCGGGTAAGTTCCGACCTGCACGAATGGCGTAACGATGGCCACACTGTCTCCTCCTGAGACTCAGCGAAGTTGAAATGTTTGTGATGATGCAATCTCCCCGCGGAAAGACGGAAAGACCCCATGAACCTTTACTGTAGCTTTGTATTGGACTTTGAACAGATCTGTGTAGGATAGGTGGGAGGCTTTGAAGTGAGGTCGCTAGATCTCATGGAGCCAACGTTGAAATACCACCCTGGTGTGTTTGAGGTTCTAACCTAGGTCCATTATCTGGATCGGGGACAGTGCATGGTAGGCAGTTTGACTGGGGCGGTCTCCTCCCAAAGCGTAACGGAGGAGTTCGAAGGTACGCTAGTTACGGTCGGACATCGTGACGATAGTGCAATGGCATAAGCGTGCTTAACTGCGAGACTGACAAGTCGAGCAGATGCGAAAGCAGGACATAGTGATCCGGTGGTTCTGTATGGAAGGGCCATCGCTCAACGGATAAAAGGTACTCTGGGGATAACAGGCTGATACCGCCCAAGAGTTCATATCGACGGCGGTGTTTGGCACCTCGATGTCGGCTCATCTCATCCTGGGGCTGTAGCCGGTCCCAAGGGTATGGCTGTTCGCCATTTAAAGAGGTACGTGAGCTGGGTTTAAAACGTCGTGAGACAGTTTGGTCCCTATCTTCCGTGGGCGCTGCAGATTTGAGGAAGCCTGCTCCTAGTACGAGAGGACCGGAGTGGACACACCTCTGGTGTATCGGTTGTCACGCCAGTGGCATTGCCGAGTAGCTAAGTGTGGAAGAGATAACCGCTGAAAGCATCTAAGCGGGAAACTCGTTTCAAGATGAGATCTGCCGGGGCCTTGAGCCCCCTAAAGAGTCGTTCAAGACCAGGACGTTGATAGGTCAGGTGTGGAAGCGCAGTAATGCGTTAAGCTAACTGATACTAATTGCTCGTGCGGCTTGACCCTATAACTTTGATAGCCAACACACGCAAGTGTGCAAAGCTCAAAGATTGTTATGCCAAGTTGACGCAGTCAAAAGACACAAAATCTGATTCCAAACTCTATGAATTCGCCAGGCTGTTCCACGAACAGCCCAGCACCAAGTTATGCCTGATGACCATAGCAAGTTGGTACCACTCCTTCCCATCCCGAACAGGACAGTGAAACGACTTTGCGCCGATGATAGTGCGGGTTCCCGTGTGAAAGTAGGTCATCGTCAGGCTCTTACAGCCCA
>NZ_JBXAKN010000019.1:0-32002 GCF_058798375.1 Acidovorax sp. GW823-FHT01C06 | reverse complement strand
GAGTGGCTTGGCCTGGTAACCACAGCTTCCCAAATCCGAGACGGATGAACAACCTATTGAGACATCACACCTAGGCGTCTGCGCGCCCGGTGCGGTCCGCGTTATCCCCTATGGATGGTGCAGTGCAGGTGCGCGCACGATGCGTCGTTCCTTCCAGACCTGAGGTATCCATTCATGACGTATTTCCGCCTTACCTGTGTCGCCGCCGCCGCGGTCCTGCTTGTTGCCTGCGGTGGCTCCGACGATCCCGCCCGCGGCGCGCTGATCGATCCCCCGGCGGTGCTCACCACGCTGACGGCCGCGCAGATCGACGCAGGCACTTCCAGCAGCGGCCTGCAGGCCATCACCGGCAAGGCGAAATGCGACGTGAAGGTGGTTGCGCTCAATTACGCCACCGCGGGCGCCAAGGGGGGCGAGAGCACCAACGCCTCCGGCGTGATGCTCGTGCCCGCGGGCAGCTGCAGCACCGCCGCGCCGCTGGTCGCCTATGCCAAGGGCACCGACGTGCAAAAGCCCCGCACCCTGGCCAATCCGCAGGACAGCGAAACCTTCCTGCTCGCTGCCATGTACGCCGCCCAGGGCTATGCCGTGGTGGCCACCGACTACCTGGGGTTTGCCAAGTCAGGCTACAGCTACCACCCCTACCTGCACGCCGACTCGGAAGCCACCTCGGTCATCGACTCGGTGCGCGCCGCCCGCAACGCGGCGGGCAGCGTGGGCGCCAATCTGTCGGGCAAGGTCATGTTCACAGGCTACTCGCAGGGCGGGCACTCGTCGATGGCGGCGCACCGCTCCGCTGAGCGCGACTACGGCAATGAATTCAACGTGGTGGCCGGCGCCCACCTGGCGGGCCCCTACAACCTGTCGGGTTCGCTGCGCATCCCGGACGCCATCGCGGGCGTGCAGTTCTTCGTTCCGTACCTGGTGACGGCCTGGCAGAAGGTCTATGGCGATGTCTACACGGACGTCAAGCAGGTCTTCAAGGCGCCGTACTCGGGCTACATCGAGACCCTGCTGCCCCACCCCACGCTGACCTACACCACGCTGGTCACCTCGGGCACCCTGCCTGCGGGCACGCCCAACCAGGCGCGTGATGCGCTGTTCCAGCCCGCCTTCATCACGGGCTCGCAGACCAGCACCACCCACCCCCTGTACCTGGCGGCCAAGAAGAACGACCTGCTGGGCTGGAACCCCAAGGCCCGCGTGCTGCTGTGCGGAGGGGCGGGCGACCCCACGGTGCCGCCTGCGATCCACCAACGTGTGATGAAGGCCGACTTCGACAGCCGGGGCCTGACCAACGTGGCGTCGGTGGACGTCGATGCCGCGATCCAGGCCACCTTCGGCCCGGGCGGCCAGGCCCCCACCGATCCGGCATCGGCCGCATTCGCGACCTACTACGCCGCCTACCACGGCACGTATGAGCCACCATTCTGCCATGCACAGGCCCGTGCAGTGTTTGACACCGTCAAGTAGGCAAAGGCATCCGCCCTGCCCGCCCAGGGCAGGGCGCTCAGCAAAAAGCCGACCCTGGGGTCGGCTTTTTTTGTGCCTCCCGGTGGCGCGCTCCACGAGCGCCGCCACCCCGCAGGCTGGTTACCAGCGCGCCTTCAGCCGGTCATGGGCGTAGGTGCCGAACTGGCGTTGTGCCGAAGGGGTGAGGTACACCGGGTCGGCGAACACGTAGGAGGCCTGGTTGGCGCCCGCCAGCAGCGTCGAGGGGGTGCACAGGGCCGAGTTGACCTGGCCCGCGCCGATGCCGATGCCGTTGGCGGCGTCCACGGAGGTGCACACGGGCGTCGTGGCGTTGTTGAAACCGTAGTTGGCGGGCACGCTCGTGTACAGGTTCACGTAGTAGGCGGAATCGACGTACAGCACGTTGGCGCCGAGGTCCACGATGCCCACGAGCAGGCCGTCGTTGAAGCGGCTGCTGGCGTCGGTCAGCAGCGCCTCGCGGCGGATGGCCTTGGCCCAGGGGGTCTTGCTCAGGTCATAGGTGCCGGTCACCACCACGTACTTGGCGCCCGCGGCGACGAGGCGGCGCACCTGCGCGGCCATGTCCTCACCGGCCTGGCGGGCTGCGGCCACCATGGCGGCTTCCGTCTGGGTGCCTGCCTGCACGGCGGCCATGCCGGCGATCACGTCGCTGATGCCGCCGCTCAGGATCACCACGTCGTTGGCCGCGAAGCTGCCGCTGGCCAGGAAAGTATCGATCTGCTCGGTGATGGTGGGGGTGCTGGCGTTGCCCGCGGCGTCGGGCTTGGCCTTGACGCGGGCGTTGCCCACCGCGTAGCTCTTGCCGCCCGCCGAGGCGGCCGTGAGGGGCTTGCCGTAGTTGGCGGCCACCTGCAGGGTCCAGTTGTTCACGCTGCCGTCATTGACGGTGTAGCGCGTTCCCTTTTGCCCCACGTCGCTGTTGGCATCGCCGAACGCGATGAAGCGCTCGGGCGTGATGGCCGATTCGGTGGTGCTTGAACCGCAGGCCGCAAGCAACGCGGCCGACGCACATGCGGCGACCAGAACGGTGCGGCGCATCCAATTTGCTGCCATGTATTTCTCCAGAAAAGTGGGGGGTAGTTTAGCGGTGCAACGTCAACCCATGTAAAGCCGCCTTGTGCGGCTGGAATCATGCGGCAGATGCCCGTTGCAGGCGGTCGCGCACACCTTCCCACTCGGGCTCGGCGGGCGGGGTCTCGATCCAGATCAGTTTCACGCCGTCGTCGTCGAAGCCGCGCAGCACCGCGAACAGCTGCTGGGCCGTGGCGGCCGCGTCGTCGGGCATACGCCGCATGACGAGCCTGGAGGACTGGGTGCGCAGCGCGGCACGGGCATAGACCGCGATGTGGGCGGCCTCGGCGCCCAGCAGGTCCAGGCCGGTCTGCAGGGCCTTGGCGTCCATCAGGCGCACCTTGGCGGCGGGGGCGTAGTGGGCTTCGAGCGTGCCGGAGGCGCGCGGCGTGAGCGCGGGCAGGTCGTCCCTGGACAGCGGCGCGGTGCCGCAGGCGGCCTCAATCTGCTCGCGCGTGACGGCGCCCGGGCGCAGCAGCACTGGCACGCCGCGCGTGCAGTCCACGATGGTGCTTTCGATGCCCACTTCGCACGGGCCACCGTCGAGTACCAGCAGCCCGGCGCCCAGCTCGTCCTGCACGTGCCGGGCGGTGGTGGGGCTCACGCGGCCAAAGCGGTTGGCGCTGGGGGCCGCCACGCCCCACACGGGCGGGCCGCCCAGGGCATCGCCATCGCCGGGCGTGGCGCAGGCCAGCAGCAGCGCGTGCGCCACGGGGTGGGCGGGGCAGCGCAGCCCCACGCTGTCCTGGCCGCCCGTGGCGGCCGTGGCCACGCCGGACAGGCGCGGCAGGATGAGCGTGAGCGGTCCGGGCCAGAAGGCATCGACGAGCTTCTGTGCAAAACCCGGTACCTCACTGGCGAAGTGGGCAATGCCTTCGGCATTGGCCACGTGCACGATCAGCGGGTGATCGCTGGGGCGCCCCTTGGCGGCGAAGATCTGCGCCACGGCGGTATCGCTGCTGGCGTCGGCGGCCAGGCCATACACGGTTTCGGTGGGCAGGCCCAGCAGCGCGCCGCTGCGCACGGCCCGCGCTGCGGCGGCGATGGATGCGGGCTGGGTGCCGTCAAGAATCATGGTCAGAACGGCGCGATGCCCAGGAGGGCCGCAGCCCGCAGGGCGGTGGCCCGCGCAGCGTCGGGGGTGGCGGCGGTGATGTTGAGGTGGCCCATCTTGCGGCCGCGCTTGGCGTCGCGCTTGCCATACAGGTGCAGGTGCGTGCCGGGCAGGGCCAGCACCTCGGCCCAGGGGGGCGTCTGCTCCGTGCCGCCCTGCGCAAACCACAGATCGCCCAGCAGGTTGAGCATCACGGCGGGGCTGTGCTGGCGCGGCTGCGTGAGCGGCAGGCGGGCCATGGTGCGCACCTGCAGCTCGAACTGCGACACGTCGCAGGCGTTCTGGCTGTAGTGGCCGCTGTTGTGCGGGCGCGGGGCGATCTCGTTGACCACCAGGCCGCCGTCCTGCAGCACGAAGAACTCCACGCAGAGCACGCCGACGTACTGCAGGCCGTTTGCTATCGAAATTGCAGCTGCTACCGCTTGCTGAATAAGCGCTGGAGGCAGATTTTGTTCAAAAACCTCCGTCACGGCCAGGATGCCGTCGCGGTGCAGGTTGCGCTGCACGGGCAGGTGCACGGTGGCCCCGTCGGCGCCGCGCGCCACGATCACCGAGCATTCCAGTGCCAGCGGCAGCATCTTCTCCAGCACGCAGGGCACCTTGCCGACCGCGTCCCACGCAGCGGCGAGTTCGGCAGCGGTCTTCACTCGCACCTGGCCTTTGCCGTCGTAGCCCATGCGAGCCGTTTTCAGGATGCCTGGCAACAGATCAGAAGAAACCGCAGCCAGTTGCTCAGCCGTTTCGATCACCGTATACGGCGCGCAGGGCACGCCGCAGGCCACGAAATGGGCTTTTTCCCGTGCACGGTCCTGCGCCACCGACACGGCGCTGGCGGCGGGCGACACGGGGCGCTGCGCTGCCAGGGCGGCCAGCGCGGCCGCGGGCACGTTTTCGAACTCGGTGGTCACCGCATCGGCCAGGCGGGCCAGCTCGGCCAGGCCCTGCGGATCTTCATAGCCCGTCTGGATGTGGTGGTGGCTCACCAGCCCGGCGGGGCTGGTGGGGTCGGCGTCGAGCACGGCCGTGAAATAGCCCATGGCCTGGGCCTGGTGCACAAACATGCGGCCCAGCTGGCCGCCGCCGAGCACGCCCAGCGTCGATCCCGGCAGGAGGGGTTTGTTGCTGGCGCTCATGCGGCGGGCGGCAAGGTCATGTTGCGGGCCACCTCGGTCTGCTCGGCGCGGAAGGCTTCGAGCCGCTGGCGCAGTTCGGGGCTTTCGTTGGCCAGCAGGGCGACGGCAAACAGGGCGGCATTGGCAGCGCCCGCCGTGCCGATGGCGAACGTGGCCACGGGGATGCCCTTGGGCATCTGCACGATGCTGTGCAGCGAATCCACACCCTGCAGGTGGCGACTGGCCACGGGCACGCCCAGCACGGGCACGGTGGTCTTGGCGGCAATCATGCCGGGCAGATGGGCGGCGCCACCGGCACCCGCAATGATGGCCTTCAGGCCCCGGCCGGCGGCCGCCTCGGCGTAGGCGAACATGTCGTCGGGCATGCGGTGGGCCGAAACCACGCGGGCCTCGTGCGGGATGCCGAATTGCTCAAGAATCTGCACTGCATGCTGCATGGTGTCCCAGTCGCTGCTGGAACCCATGACCACGCCGATCTGGATGGGTTTCATGGTGTGGAAGGTGCCTTGGCCGCGGGCTGCGCCCGCGGCACGGCTGTAGGTGGAACCCGCGATTTTACTTTTTGCGCTTCCCTTCGCCGCACCCGGGCATGTCGATGGGCCAAAATAGCGCGAACCAACCAGCTTGACCGGCCCCGCCCGTACACCACCATGATTGACGTCACCGTAGAGAACTTTGAAG
This sequence comes from Acidovorax sp. GW823-FHT01C06, assembly GCF_058798375.1. Lineage (NCBI taxonomy): Bacteria > Pseudomonadati > Pseudomonadota > Betaproteobacteria > Burkholderiales > Comamonadaceae > Acidovorax > Acidovorax sp. GW823-FHT01C06. Next base: position 26,509 of record NZ_JBXAKN010000019.1, on the reverse strand, counting down.
CCGAGGTCGTTGCCGCCTCGATGACCGTGCCCGTGCTGGTGGACTTCTGGGCGCCCTGGTGCGGCCCCTGCAAGTCGCTGGGGCCGGTGCTGGAAAAGCTCGAGACCGAATACGCCGGCCGCTTCAAGCTCGTCAAGATCGACTCGGACCAGGAGCAGCAGCTGGCGGGCATGTTCGGCATCCGCAGCATCCCCACCTGTGTGCTGCTCATGAACGGCCAGCCCGTGGACGGCTTCATGGGGGCCCTGCCCGAGGGCCAGGTGCGCGCCTTCCTCGACAAGCACGTGCCCACCGCCGAGGAAATGGTGGCCGAAATGGAGGAGGAAGAAGCCCAGGACGCCCTGGCCGAGGGTGACACCAGCACCGCACTGGAGAAGCTGCAGCATGCGGTGGTGACCGATCCCTCCAACGACGATGCGCGCTTCGACTACGTCAAGCTCCTGCTGCAGCTGCACCGCGAGGACGATGCCAAGGTCGCGTTCGCCCCCGTGATCGCCAAGGCCGCGGGCTCGCGCAAGCTCGGCGCGCTGAAAGTCTGGATGGATGCTATTGATTTCGTAGCTTCTGGCGCATATGGAGAAAGCGCTGAGGCCGATTTTGATGCCAAGATCGCCGCCAACAAGCGCGATTTCGATACCCGCTACGCCCGCGCCCGCTGGCTCTTGGCCGGCCGGCGCTGGACGGACGCGATGGACGAACTGCTCGAAATCCTCATGCGCGACAAGGCCTGGGGCGAAGAGATCGCCCGCAAGACCTACGTGGCCATCCTCGAGATCATCGAACCCCCCAAGGCGAAAGTGGCCGACGGCCAGATCCCGCCCGACGACCCGGTGGTGGCGACCTACCGGCGCCGGCTGTCGAGCGTGGTGCTGAGCTGACATCCGCTGGCGAGGTGGTGGTGAGGCTGTGATGGCGGCGGTGCCGGCGTCCAGGCGCGGGCCTGAAGGGGTGCACGGAACCCTCGCCGTCCTTCGCTGGCTGCCCGCTGTTGCCCTGGGCTTGCTGGTGGCGGGGTGTGGTACGCGCCCGCCCGCCCCCGACGCCGTCGTCAGCGGCGTGGCACTGTCGCGCGAACGTGTGATGCTTCCGCCAGAGGCGGTTTTTGAGGCCATCTTGCTGGACGTCTCACAGCCTGATGCGCCCCCCATGGTGCTGGGGCGGCAGCGCCGCGAGCCTGCGGGACAACCTCCGTACGGCATCTGGATTCCCTACCCTTCGGTGCGCTTCCTGCCAAAAGGGCGGTACGAGGTGCGCGCCACCGTCATGCTGGAGGGGCGGTTGCTGCTGGCCACGGACATGCGCCATCCTGTACCGCAGGACGCGGCTTTCCGCCACGTGGACGTGCAATTGCGGCGCCAGCCGACCTTGGATGCCATGGTGGACGCCGGCGTGCCATTAAGCCTGACTTATTGGCGCCTGGCGGCTATTGAAGAGGAGCCCGTGCCCCAGCCCATTGGGGAGGATGCGGCGCCGCACCTGCTGCTGCAGCCGAACGAGGGGCGCGCCACGGGTTCGGGTGGGTGCAACCGGTTCTTGGCGGACTATGCCCAGGAGGGAGGGCAACTGCGCTTTGGGCACGTGGTGTCCAGCATTGCGCTGTGCCCGCGCAGCAGCGGGCAGGAGGCGAGGTTCTTTGCGGCCCTGAAAGAGGTGGCGAGTTTTCGCCAGCAGGGCGCGCAACTGCTCATGCGCAACGGGGATGGCAAACCATTGCTGCGCTTCGAGGCCGCCGAGACGCCTCTGAGCTAGCGTGGCGGACAAAGGCCCGCGGCATTGTGGCCGAGGCAGCTTGTTTACGCGGCCGTCAGGCGCTCCAGCGCCTCGCGGTACTTGGCGGCGGTTTTTTCGATCACTTCGCGCGGCAGGCGGGGGGCGGGCGCGGTCTTGTCCCAGGGCTTGCCGTTCACCTGGGCCTGCTCCAGCCAGTCGCGCACGAACTGCTTGTCGTAGCTTGGCGGGTTCTGGCCGGCGGCCAGGGCGGCTTCGTAGCCTTCCACGGGCCAGTAGCGCGAGCTGTCGGGCGTGAGCACCTCGTCCATCAGCACCAGCGTGCCATCGGGCGCCAGGCCAAACTCGAACTTGGTGTCGGCGATGATCATGCCTTTGGTCAGCGCGATCTCGGCGGCGGCCTGGTAGATCGCAATGCTGAGGTCGCGGATGCGGGTCGCCAGGTCCAGGCCGATCATCTCCACCGTGCGCTCGAAGGTGATGTTCTCGTCGTGCTCGCCCATGGCGGCCTTGGCGGCGGGGGTGTAGATGGGCGCGGGCAGCTTGGCGGCATTGGTCAGCCCTTCGGGCAGCGGCACGCCGCAGACCGAGCGCGATTCCTGGTACTCCTTCCAGCCGCTGCCGGCCAGGTAGCCGCGCACCACGGCTTCGACGGGGATGGGCTGCAGCCGCTGCACGAGCATGGACCGTCCACGGATCTGCGCGGCCTCCTGCGCGGACACCACGCTTTCCGGCGCGTCGCCCGTCAGGTGGTTGGGGCAGATGTATCCGAGCTTGTCGAACCAGAACAGCGCCATCTGCGTGAGCAACTCGCCCTTGCCGGGGATGGGTTCGCCCATGATCACGTCGAAGGCAGACAGGCGGTCGCTGGCCACCATCAGGATGCGGTCGTCGCCCACGGCGTAGTTGTCGCGCACCTTGCCACGGGCCAGCAGGGGCAGCGAGGTCAAGGCGGAAGTGTGCAGGGCGTTGGAGCTGGGCTGGGTCATGGTGTCGGGGTGGGCGGTCAATGTCCGCTGCAGGCAGGCCGAAGAACGTGGGGAATGGAGCGCGGGGGCATGGGAAATGCCTGCTGGCGCGCAACCGGTGGATTTTACGCGCGGGGCCCGAAGCGTGCGCGTGGCATGGGTTCGCGAGGGCGCGCGGGAGCGCACCGGAACGCGCCTTCGGCGAACGGGCCAGCGCGCTTCGTGCCGTTGCGGCACACTGGCGGCCCTGAGTCCGACCTGGCCGCCCTGGCCGCTTCCTGTGCCCTCCCATTCCACCCTGACCCCCCGCCGAGAACTGTGGCTGCTGCTCACGCTGGCCGGCATCCAGTTCACCCACATCCTCGACTTCATGATCATGATGCCGCTGGGGCCCCAGTTCACGCGGCTGTTTGCCATCAGCGATGCGCAGTTCGGCCTGCTGGTCTCGGCCTACACGCTCTCGGCGGGCGCATCCGGGCTGCTGGCCTCGACCTACATCGACCGTTTCGGCCGCAAGCGGCTGCTGCTGACGCTGTACGTCTTGTTCGGGCTGGCCACGCTGGCCTGCGGCGTGGCACCCACCTACGGCACGCTCATGGCCGCGCGCATCCTGGCGGGGGCCTTCGGGGGCGTGCTGTCGGCGCTGTCGCAAACCATCGTGGCCGACGTGATCCCCTTCGAGCGGCGCGGGCGCGCGATGGGCATCGTGATGACGTCGTTTTCCCTGTCCACCGTGGCCGGTGTGCCCCTGGGGCTAATCCTGGCCGAATACGGGGGCTGGAACCTGCCATTCCTGGCCATTGCGCTGATGGTGGGCGTGCTGGCCGTTCTGGCGGCACGCACCATGCCCGTGATGACGGGGCATCTGCGGGCCGCGGATGGCCGCACCGCGCTGGGCGGCATCGCCCAGGTGCTGGCCGACGCCAACCACCGCTGGGCCTTCCTGTTCTCGGCGCTCATCATGTTCGCCGGCTTCACGGTGATTCCCTACATCACCATCTACATGCAGGCCAACGCCGGGGTGCGGCCCGACCAGATCCCCCTGGTGTACCTGTGCGGCGGCGTGGTGACGCTGTTCACCGCGCGCCTGTTCGGCGTGCTCACGGACCGCTGGGGCAAGGTGGTGATGTTCCGCTGCCTGGCGCTGGCCGGCGCGTTGCCCCTGCTGGGCATCACGCTGGTGCGCGGGGTGCCGCTGGTGGCCGTGCTGGTGGTGTCGACGCTGATGTTCGCGCTGATGAGCGGCCGCATGATTCCGGGCATGGCCATCATTTCCTCGGCGGCCCGGGCGCCCTTGCGCGGCACCTTCATGACGCTGAATGCGTCGGTGCAGTCCGCGGCGATGGGCGTGGCGTCCTTTGTGGGCGGGGTGCTGATCAGCCGCGACGCGCAGGGGCTGGTGCAGGACTACTGGATGGCCGCCGTGGTGGGCATTGCGGCGAGCCTGCTGTCGATGGTGGTGGTGGGGCGGCTCACGCTGCACGGCGCGGCGCCCGCGGCACGGTGAGGAGCCGCATCTGCGGGGCGGCGGTGTACGGGACGGCCCACCACCCGGCAACCTGCCCATTGTGCGCGCTTTTCGGAGGCTTGGCACCTTGGGCGGCATAACCCAGCGGACAGGGTCGGTATGGGATTGCTTTTCAGGGAGGGCGGGGGCATAGTGACTTCACGTCAACGGGATGCATCCAGGTTCGCCGAGCCGCTCCTCTGATCCAGGGCGGCGTTCTTCCACCGAGAGTGTTACAGGAGACTTATTTATGAACTTGACGATCAGCGGTCACCACCTCGAAGTTACCCCAGCCTTGCGCAACTACGTCACCACCAAGCTGGACCGGATCACCCGCCATTTTGACCAGGTTGTCGATGTCAAGGTACTGCTGACGGTAGAGAAGCAAAAGGAGAAGGAAAAGAGGCAGCGAGCGGAATGCAACATCCACGTCAAGGGCAACGACCTGTTTGCCGAAAGCTCCCACGCCGACCTGTATGCCGCCGTGGATGAACTGGTCGACAAGATGGACCGCCAGGTCGTGCGCCACAAGGATCGCCTGCAGGACCATCACCACGATGCCGCCAAGCGCGAACTGCACGCCTGATGCGGCAGCCCTGAGCCCGGCACAGCAGCCGCCCACTGGGCGGTTTTTTTGTTGCCCGATGCGTTGTGCTCAGGGTTTTCGCCAACGTGTGCATAATTGTTACCCTTGACCATGAACCGACTCGCCTCCATCCTGCCTTCCGCTCAAGTGCTCGTGTGCGTGGACGCCACCAGCAAGAAGCGTGCTTTTGAAGAAGCGGGTCTCCTTTTCGAGAGCCAGCACGGCCTGTCGCGCGCGCTGATCACCGACAGCCTGTTCGCGCGCGAGCGCCTGGGCTCCACCGGCCTGGGCCATGGCGTGGCCATTCCCCACGGTCGCATCAAGGGCCTGAAGGCGCCCATGGCCGCCGTGTTCCAGCTGCTCAATCCGATCGGGTTCGATGCGCCGGACGAATTGCCCGTCGGGCTGCTCATTTTCCTGCTGGTGCCCGAAGCGGCCACGCAAAAGCACCTGGAGATCCTGTCCGAGATCGCCGAGCTGCTGAGCGATTCGGCGCTGCGTGAACGGCTCAAGGGCTGCACCGACGCCACCGAGCTGCACGGCATGATCGCGGGCTGGCAGTCCACGCAGACGGCCTGAGCCGCCTGGCGCCGCGCACGAACGCACGCTCGCACCGTCGCCGATCCACCGTGAAGCCCAATGTCGTCAGCGCCGATGTCCTTTTCGAGGAATTCCGGGGCCTCCTGAAATGGGAGTGGGTGGCGGGGCTGGGCGCCTCCGAACGCCGCTTTGACGAAGTGGCGGTGCGCTCGGCACGTTCCGGGGCCGATCTGGTCGGCTATCTCAACTACATCCATCCGTACCGCGTCCAGATCCTGGGCGAGCGGGAGATCGCGTATCTCGGCAGCGCGTCACCCGATGATTGCAAGCGCCGCATCGCGCGCATCGTGACGCTGGAGCCGCCCGTGCTGGTGCTGGCCGACAACCAGACCGCCCCCGACGCCCTGGTGTCGATGTGCGAGCGGGCGCAGATCCCGATGTTCTCCACGCACGAGTCGTCGGCGTTTGTCATCGACGTGCTGCGCGCCTACCTGTCCAAGCACTTCGCCGACCGCACCACCATGCACGGCGTGTTCATGGACATCCTGGGCCTGGGGGTGATGATCACCGGCGAATCGGGCCTGGGCAAGAGCGAGCTCGGCCTGGAGCTGATCTCGCGCGGCAACGGCCTGGTGGCCGACGATGCGGTGGACCTGTTCCGCATCAACCAGACCACCATCGAGGGCAAGTGCCCCGAACTGCTGCAGAACCTGCTGGAAGTGCGCGGCATCGGCCTGCTCGATATCCGCGCCATCTTTGGCGAGACCGCCGTGCGCCGCAAGATGCGGCTGAAGCTCATCGTGCACCTGGTGCGCAAGGAAACCCTGGAGCGCGACTACGAACGCCTTCCCTACGAGCCTCTCACCCAGGACGTGCTGGGCGTGCCCGTGCTCAAGGTCGTGATCCAGGTGGTCGCCGGCCGCAACATCGCCGTGCTGGTCGAGGCCGCCGTGCGCAACACCATCCTGCAATTGCGCGGCATCGACACCTACCAAGAGTTTGTCGAACGCCATCGCCGCGCCATGGAGCGCGATACGGGCGGCTAGCGGCGCTCAGGCCACCGAAACTGGCGCGGCCCATACCAGGGCTCCCGCGCAAGGGCCGCCCCGCCGCGCCGGGAGCGTCCCCCTTAGGGGGAAGACGCCGAAGGTGGCTCAGGGGGGAGTCATTTCTTAGCGCAGTCGGCGCACTGCCCGTACAGCGCCATGGTGTGGTCCTGCACCAGCCAGCCCTTGGCCTTGGCCACGGCCTGCTGGCGTTTTTCGATCTCGGGGTCGTAGAACTCTTCCACCTTGCCGCACGAGGTGCACACGAAGTGGTCGTGGTGCTGGCCTTCGTTGAGCTCGTACACCGCCTTGCCGCTCTCGAAATTGCTGCGGATCAGGATGCTGGCCTGCTCGAACTGCGTGAGCACGCGGTAGACCGTGGCCAGGCCGATGTCCGAGCGCTCCTCCAGCAGCACGCGAAACACGTCCTCGGCCGTCATGTGGCGCTGCGCGCCCTTCTGGAAGATTTCCAGAATCTTCAGGCGGGGCAGCGTGGCCTTGAGTCCCGTGCTTTTGAGTTCGTCGATGTTGGTCATGGCATGGTCTTTCGGGATGCGGCCCCGCCTGGGGGTCGGAGGGCCTGCCGCTACAATGGGGCGATCATATCCTCAGCCCTTTTACCCATGCCCGTCAAAGCCCGTTGCAGCGCCCGCCTGGGCCTGGTCCTGTTGATCGGTGCCAGCGTGGCCGCCCTGGCCGGCTGCAGCAGCCTGGATGGCGCCAGTACCCGCATTGCCAACATTGTCACCCCCTACAAGATAGATGTGGTGCAGGGCAATTTTGTCTCGCGCGAGCAGGTCGAGGCGCTCCAGCCTGGCATGAGCCGCCAGCAGGTGCGAGAGATTCTGGGAACCCCGCTGGTCACCAGCCTGTTCCATGCCGACCGCTGGGAATATGTGTTCACGCTCAAGCGCCCCGGCGAAGATGCCCAGACCCGCAAGCTGACCGTGTACTTCAAGGGGGACGCGCTCGAGCGCTCCGAGGGCGACGAGATGCCGACCGAGACGGAGTTCGTGGCGACCCTGGGGTCGCGCGGCTCCAAGGGCAAGGTGCCCGTGCTCGAGGCCACGCCGGAGCAGCTGGCCCGGTATCCCGCTTCCCAGCGGCCCCCCGCGTCGCCCACCGCGGCGCCGCTGGAGCCCGCTTCCATCAGCTATCCACCGCTTGAAGCGCCCGCACGGTAACGCCGGCGGGCTGGCGGTGGGCCGTGCCTGGCCCGCCGTGCTTCAACCACAACGTACAGGACACCCATGACAGGGACTTCTTCGCCTGCCGCCCCTTCCACCGCTTCCACGGGCTCCGGCCCCTGCCGTGTCGCCATCGCCGGCGCATCGGGCCGCATGGGCCGCATGCTCATCGAGGCCCTTCGCGCCAGTGACGACTGCGTGCTGGCCGGTGCGCTGGACGTGCCGTCCAGCCCGGGCATCGGCTCGGATGCCACCGCGTTCCTCGGCCATGCCAGCGGCGTCGCCATCACGGCCGACATCGCCACGGGCCTGAAAAACGCCGACGTCCTGATCGATTTCACGCGCCCCGAAGGCACCCTGGCCCACCTGGCCGTGTGCAGCCAGCTCGGGGTGAAGGCCGTCGTCGGCACCACCGGCTTCACCGATGCGCAGAAGGCCGAGATCGCGGCGTTGGCCCAGCGCACGGCCATCGTCATGGCGCCCAACATGAGCGTGGGCGTCAACGTCACGCTCAAGCTGCTGGAGATGGCCGCCAAGGCCATGGCCACCGGCTACGACATCGAGATCATCGAAGCCCACCACCGCCACAAGGTGGATGCGCCCTCGGGCACCGCGCTCAAGATGGGCGAGGTGATCGCCGGCGCCATGGGCCGCGACCTCAAGGAGTGCGGCGTGTTTGCGCGCGAGGGCGTCACGGGCGAGCGCGACCCGTCGAGCATCGGCTTTGCCACCATCCGGGGCGGCGACATCGTGGGCGACCACACCGTGCTGTTCGCGGGCATCGGCGAGCGCATCGAGATCACGCACAAGTCCTCCAGCCGCGCCACCTACGCGCAGGGCAGCCTGCGCGCGGTGCGCTTTCTCGCCGGGCACAAGACGGGCATGTTCGACATGTTCGATGTGCTGGGCCTTAACAACAACTAGCCATCGGGCCAGCCATGGACGCTCTCCACTGGTGGCGCCAGGGCGACGCCGTCACGCAGGGTGCCGCGCTGGTGCTCCTGGCCATGTCCGTGGCAAGCTGGGTGGTCATCGTCTGGAAGCTGCGGCTCATGCGCCAGGCCAGCGCCGACGTGGCCCGCTGCACGGCGGCGTTCTGGCAGGCGCCGTCCATGGACGTTGCTGCACAGCGCCTGCAATCTTTTGACCGCGCTGCGCTTGTCCTGCCTTTGGTTGTTGCTGCGAATTCAATAGCAAATCATGCCGGTCCCACCGGCCAGCCCACGCTGGCGGCGGCAGGCAGCCTGTCGCAGCGGCTCACCCGCGTGCTGCGCGACGCCTTGCACGGCGTGCTCGGGCGCCTGCAGTTTGGCCAGGTGCTGCTGGCCACGGTGGGCTCCACGGCACCGTTCGTGGGGCTGCTGGGCACCGTCTGGGGCATCTACCATGCGCTCACGGCCATGGCGGGCGCGGGGCAGATCACCATCGACCGCGTCTCCGGCCCCGTGGGCGAGGCGCTGGTCATGACGGCGGCCGGGCTGGCGGTGGCGATACCGGCCGTGCTGGCCTACAACGTGTTCGGCCGCCTGATCGGCCGCATCGAGGCCGACCTGGAAGGCTTCGCGCGCGACCTGCGCGAACTGCTGATCGACACGGCGCCGCCCGCCGGTGCGCGGCCCTGAATCCCGGAGGTCCGTTTTCACCATGGCCTTCGGACGACTTGAACGCACCGCCGGGCCCCAGCCCATGAGCGACATCAACATGACGCCGCTGGTGGATGTGATGCTGGTGCTCGTGGTCATCTTCATCCTCACGGCGCCGCTCATGGCCAGCGCGATCCGGCTGGACCTGCCGCGCACCGAAGGCGCCACACCCGGCACGGTGCCGCAGTTCGTCACCCTGGTGGTCGATGCCTCGGGCCAGGCCTTTCTTCAGGACGAGCCCCTGTCGCAGCCCGCGCTGGCCGAGCGCCTGCGCCGCATCGGCGCCGAACGGCCCGACACTGAAATCCAGCTGCGCGCCGATGCGGCCGTGCCCTATGGGCGGGTGGTCGAGGTAATGGGCGCGGCGCACCTGGCCGGGCTGCAGCGCATCGGCTTCGTGGCCGAGCCGCCGGCCGCTGCCAGGGCACCTTGAAGCCGCCATGCGCCGGGGTCCCAGGGGGGCCGCGCAGGCCGCTGGCGGCGGCGGGCGCGGAACGCAGGGCCTGACAGCCTAAAATCTGCGCAGCGCGGCCTCGCAGCCGCACACCTCTCTCATCCCCGAGCCCTCATGCAAGACAAATACTCTCCCCAAGACGTCGAGCGCGCCGCGCACGACCACTGGACCGCCACCGACGCCTACCGCGTGACGGAGGACACCAGCAAGAAGAAGTTCTACGCCTGCTCGATGCTGCCCTACCCCAGCGGCAAGCTGCACATGGGCCATGTGCGCAACTACACCATCAACGACATGCTCACGCGCCAGCTGCGCATGAACGGCCACAACGTGCTCATGCCCATGGGCTGGGACGCCTTCGGCCTGCCGGCCGAGAACGCCGCGCTCAAGAACGGCGTGCCCCCCGCCAAGTGGACGTACGAGAACATCGCGTACATGAAGAAGCAGATGCAGGCCATGGGCCTGGCCATCGACTGGAGCCGCGAAGTGGCCACCTGTGACCCCACGTACTACAAGTGGAACCAGTGGCTGTTCCTCAAGATGCTGGAAAAAGGCATTGCCTACCGCAAGACCCAGGTCGTGAACTGGGACCCGGTGGACCAGACCGTGCTGGCCAACGAGCAGGTCATCGACGGCAAGGGCTGGCGCACCGGCGCCACGGTGGAAAAGCGCGAGATCCCGGGCTACTACCTGAAGATCACCGACTACGCCGAAGAGCTGCTGGACTTCGTGACCGGCGACAAGCTGCCCGGCTGGCCCGAACGCGTGAAGCTCATGCAGGAGAACTGGATCGGCAAGAGCGAAGGCGTGCGCTTCGCCTTCCCGCACGATATCCGGGGCGATGACGGCACGCTGATCGGCGACGGCCGCATGTACGTCTTCACCACGCGCGCCGACACCATCATGGGCGTGACCTTCTGCGCCGTGGCGCCCGAGCACCCGCTGGCCGCCCACGCCGCCAGGACGAACCCGGAGCTCGCCGCCTTCATCGAGGAATGCAAGAGCGGCGGCACCACCGAGGCCGAGCTGGCCACGCAGGAAAAGAAGGGCCAACCCACGGGCCTGTTCGTCACGCACCCGCTGACGGAGGAAAAGGTCGAGGTCTGGGTCGGCAACTACGTGCTCATGGGCTATGGCGACGGCGCCGTGATGGGCGTGCCCGCGCACGACGAGCGCGATTTCGCCTTCGCCCTCAAGTACAACCTGGAGATCAAGCAGGTGGTGCTGGTCGATGGCGAGCACTTCGACTACCACCAGTGGAACGACTGGTACGGCGACAAGCAGCGCGGCGTCACCATCAACTCCGACAGCTTCAGCGGCCTGGGCTACAAGGAAGCCGTCACCGCCGTGGCCCACGCGCTGCAGGCCAAGGGCCTGGGCGAGACCAAGACCACCTGGCGCCTGCGCGACTGGGGCGTGAGCCGCCAGCGCTACTGGGGCACGCCCATCCCCATCATCCATTGCGATGAGCACGGCGCCGTGCCCGTGCCCGAGAAGGACCTGCCGGTGGTGCTGCCCACCGACTGCGTGCCCGATGGTTCGGGCAACCCGCTGCACAAGCACGAAGGTTTCCATGCTGGCGTGGTCTGCCCCGTGTGCGGCAAGGCCGCGCGGCGCGAGACGGACACCATGGACACGTTCGTGGACTCGTCCTGGTATTTCATGCGGTATTGCGACCCCAAGAATGCCGACGCCATGGTCGCTGGCGGCGCCGACTACTGGATGCCGATGGACCAGTACATCGGTGGTATCGAACACGCCATCCTGCACCTCTTGTACGCGCGCTTCTGGACCAAGGTCATGCGCGACCTGGGGCTGGTCAAGGTGGACGAGCCCTTCACCAAGCTGCTCACGCAAGGCATGGTGCTCAACCACATCTACAGCCGCCGCACCGCCAAGGGCGGAAAGGACTACTTCTGGCCACACGATGTGGAGCATGTGCTGGACGAAGGCGGCAAGATCGTTGGCGCCAGGCTCAAGAACGAAGCCACCAGCGGTGACGGCCTGTTGCCGGCGGGCACGCCCATCGACTACGAGGGCGTGGGCACCATGTCCAAGTCCAAGAACAACGGCGTGGACCCGCAGGACCTCATCGAGAAGTACGGCGCCGACACCGCGCGCCTGTACACCATGTTCACCGCCCCGCCCGAGGCCACGCTGGAGTGGAACGACGCGGCCGTGGAAGGCAGCTACCGTTTCCTGCGCCGCGTGTGGAATTTCGGCTTCAAGCTCTCCGCCATGGACATGCAAGCCGCCAGCGCCAGCGTGGCAAGCGCCAGCAGCCTGAAGGAGGTGGAATTCGGCAAGGAGGCCAAGGCCCTGCGGCTGGAGATCCACACCGTGCTCAAGCAGGTGGACTACGACTACCAGCGCATGCAGTACAACACCGTGGTGTCGGGCGCGATGAAGATGATCAACGCGCTCGAGGACTTCAAGGCCACGGAGTCGGCCGGCGCCCAGGTGGCGCTGATCGAAGGCTTTGGCATCCTGCTGCGCGTGCTGTACCCGGCCACGCCCCACATCGCGCACAGCCTGTGGAGCAGCCTGGGCTACGCGGGCCACCTGGGCGATCTGCTGGATGCGCCCTGGCCCCAGGTGGATGCGAACGCGCTGGTGCAGGACGAGATCGAGCTCATGCTGCAGGTCAATGGCAAGCTGCGCGGCTCCATCCACGTGCCGGCGCAGGCCGACAAGGCAGCGATCGAGCGCATCGCCCTGGCCAGCGAGGCGTTCACGGCACATGCCGCGGGCGCAGCGCCCAAGCGGGTGATCGTGGTGCCTGGCCGCCTCGTGAACGTGGTGGTGTGAAATGAAGCGACACCCCCCTGAGGCGCTGCGCGCCGGGGCGGCCCCGGTGCGGCGCCTGCTGGCCTGGGCCGGGCCAGTGCCACGGGTTGTGGGTGGCGCGAACGCAATGGATAACTGAAATGCAAAGACGCACACTGCTCTTCATCGCGCCCGCGGCCCTGCTGTCGGCCTGCGGTTTTCGCTTGCGGGGCGTGCCGGAGTTCGGGTTCGACTCGCTCTACATCGCGGCCCCCGCGGGCTCGCCGCTGGCGCGGGAGCTGCAGCGCACGCTGGACGGGTCGGGCAGCAAGCTGCAGGTGCTGCGCGACCCGGCGGCCCTGCCCACCGCCGAGGCCATCCTGGACCTGCTGCAGGAGCAGCAGGAGCGCGTGGTGGTGGGGCTCAACGCCTCGGGCCAGGTGCGCGAGCTGCAGTTGCGGCTGCGCATCCGCTTCAGGCTCCGGACCCCGGCGGGCACCGAACTGATCCCTGACACCGAACTGCTGCAGCAGCGCGACATCAGCTACAACGAAACCATCGCCCTGGCCAAGGAGGCCGAAGAGGCGCTGCTGTACCGCAACATGCGGACCGACCTGGTGCAGCAGCTGATGCGCCGGCTGGCCGCCGTGAAGCGGTAGCCGGGGGGCGGCGACGCCAGCGGCCGGGCCAGGCCCGCTCCACGGCGTCCCGTGCGGGGAGCGCGCCCGTTTCAGGAAGCGCTACGGAGCGCCGCCTGCGGGGCGCGCAGGCCCGATGGCACGCGCATCAGCGTGCTCTTGCCGAACAGCGACTCCACCAGGTCCACGGCCAACACGGCGGTGCGGTTGCGCACGTCCAGCGCGGGGTTGAGCTCCACGATGTCCAGCGACGCCAGGCGGCCGCTGTCGGCGATCATCTCCATGCACAGCTGGGCCTCGCGGTAGGTGGGGCCGCCGGGCACCGTGGTGCCCACGCCGGGCGCGATGTCCGGGTCCAGGAAATCCACGTCGAAGCTCACGTGCAGGTGGGTGTCGGCATCCAGCCCGGCCAGCGCCTGCTGCATGGTCTGGCGCATGCCCACCTCGTCGATGTAACGCATGTCGAAGACTTCCAGGCCCTGCTCGTGCACGAAGCGTTTTTCGCCTTCGTCCACGCTGCGGATGCCGATCTGGCGGATCTGGCCGGGGTGCAGCGCGGGGCCTCCGCCGGGCATCCGGGCCAGCTGTGTCAGCTCCTTCGGCCCAAAGCCGCACAGGCAGGCCACGGGCATGCCGTGCACATTGCCGCTGGGCGTGAGGGCGCTGGTGTTGAAGTCGGCATGCGCATCAAGCCACAGCACGCGCAGCTTCCTGCCGGTCTCCGCGCAATGCCGCGCCACGGCGCTGATGCTGCCCAGGCCCAGGCAGTGGTCGCCGCCCATCAGGATGGGCAGGTGGCCGCGCCGCAATTCGGCATACACCGCATCGAACACGCGCTGGTTCCACTCCACGACTTCGGGCAGGTGGCGGTAGCCTTGCTGCGGGGGCTGCCAGGGATTGGCCGGCCCGCTCAGGTTGCCCCGGTCGAACACCCGCAGGCCGTGGCTTTCCAGCGCCGGCTGCAGCCCGGCCACGCGCAGGGCCTCGGGGCCCATGGAGGCGCCGCGCGCGCCCGCTCCCACGTCGGTGGGGGCGCCCAGGAGGCTGATGGATGGCGCGGGGAGGGGCGGGGTGGAGGTCATGGTGCGAGGCCTTGGTGGGGAACGGACGGTGCCGGGCGCCCGGGGTGCTGGGTGCCCGTGTGGGTGGCGGGGTGATTGTCGGGGCGGGGAGCGCCAATGAAAAGCAGGACAGCTGCGCAATGGGGTGCGTGTACCGTGCAATCTGCAGGCCTGTGCTGGCGATCTGCGGGGTTTTCTGTGCCCCTGGCCTCCTGGTGCGCCAGGGTGCCAGGGCAAGGGGATAAACTTTGCCGCATGCAAGTCGCCCTGGCCCAACTCTCCACGCATCTCCAACGGGGCCTGTCGCCGCTCTACGTGCTGCATGGCGACGAGCCCCTGCTGCAGCAGGAGGCGGCCGACGCCATCCGCGCCACGGCCCGTGCGCAGGGCTATACCGAGCGCAGTTCCTACACGGTGGCGGGCGCGCACTTCGACTGGAGCGCGGTGCTGGCGGCGGGCGGCTCGCTCAGCCTGTTCGCCGACAAGCAGATCGTGGAGATCCGCATTCCCTCGGGCAAGCCCGGCAAGGACGGCAGCGTGGCGCTGCAGCAGGTGGCCGAGTCCGCCCGGGGCAACGACAGCACGCTCACGCTCGTGATGCTCCCGCGCCTGGACAAGGCCACACGCACCGGCGCGTGGTTCGCGGCGCTCGAATCGAGCGGCACCTCGCTCCAGATCGACCCCATCGAGCGCGGCATGCTGCCGCAGTGGATCGCACAGCGTCTGGCCGCCCAGGGGCAGCGCGTGGTGGCGGGCGAGGAGGGGCAGCGCACGCTGCAGTTCTTTGCCGACCGCGTGGAAGGCAACCTGCTGGCCGCGCACCAGGAGATCCAGAAACTGGCCCTGCTGCACCCGGCGGGCGAGCTGACGCAGGCCCAGGTCGAGGCCGCCGTGCTCAACGTGGCGCGCTACGACGTGTTCAAGCTGTCCGAGTCCGTGCTGTCCGGCCAGACCGCGCGCGTGCAGCGCATGCTCGACGGCCTGCAGGCCGAGGGCGAGGCCGAGGTGCTGGTGCACTGGGCGCTGTCCGAGGACATCCGCGCCCTCAAGCGCGTGAAGGATGCGATGAACGCCGGGCGCCCGCTGCCCATGGCCCTGCGCGAGAACCGCATCTGGGGCCCCAAGGAGCGCCTGTTCGAACGCATCCTCCCCAAGGCGAGCGACGCGGCCCTGGCGCGGCTGCTGCAGTCCGCGCACACGGTGGACGGCATCGTCAAGGGCCTGAAGGCGCCCGACTGGCCGACCGACGGCTGGCAGGCGCTGCAGCGCCTGGCGTTCCAGCTGTGCCGGCTGACGCAGGCGGCGCGGTGAGCCGCGCTGCGCCTGGTTCCAGATAAAAATAGCCGCTACCGCTTGTCCATCAAGCGCTGGAAGCTATCAAAATGGTAGTGATGGTCAGGCGGCGTCCAGCACGCCGCGTGCCTTGTCCACCCACATCTCCAGGTTGGCGACAAGATCCTTCTGGCTGAACGAGCAGCTTTCTTCCGAGAACAGCGCGCTGGATTCGAGCCGGTCCAGCAGGCCGTGCAGCACCTCGGCGTAGCGCGGGGGCAGGGCGGCCAGCAGGTCGGTCTGGGCGCGGGCGGTGGTGCTCAGGGCGGACGCCGATAGCGTGCCCTGGCTGAAGGCCTGCAGGGCGTCGTGGACAGGTTGGAGCAGGTGGGCGCGGGTCATGGGCGGCTCTGGAAGCGGGGGATGGCGGCGGGGTGGCAAGGGTAACAGGCGCTCGGTGGGCCGCACAGAGGGTATCTGCGGCAAAATCGCCGGATGAACGCCCTCAACGTCGCTGAATACACGCACACCCTCGGCCAGCAGGCCAAAACGGCCTCTGCGCTGATGGCCAAAGCGCCAGCAGCTATCAAAAACAAAGCACTCAAGGCCCTGGCCCGCCTGCTGCGCGAGAACGTGGAGGCGCTGCAGATCGACAACGCCCGCGACCTCGAACGCGCCCGCGCCGCCGGCCTGGCCGAGCCGATGGTGGACCGCCTGAAGCTCGGCCCCAAGGTGCTGGAGACCTGCGCCGAAGGCTGCGAGCAGCTGGCGGCCATGCCCGACATCATCGGCGAGATCCTGGGCATGAAGCAGCAGGGGAGCGGCATCCGCGTGGGCCAGATGCGTGTGCCGATCGGCGTGTTCGGCATGATCTACGAGAGCCGGCCCAACGTGACCATCGAGGCCGCGTCTCTGTCCATCAAGAGCGGCAACGCCTGCATCCTGCGCGGCGGCTCCGAAGCCATCGATTCCAACAAGGCTCTGGCCAAGCTGGTGCAGCAGGCGCTGGCCGAGGCCGGCCTGCCGCAGGACGCGGTGCAGCTGGTGCAGACCACCGACCGCGAGGCCGTGGGCCAGCTCATCGCCATGCCGCAGTTCGTGGACGTGATCATTCCGCGTGGCGGCAAGGGCCTGATCGAGCGCATCAGCCGCGACGCCAAGGTGCCCGTCATCAAGCACCTGGACGGCAACTGCCACACCTATGTGGACGACCCCTGCGACATCGCCATGGCGGTGAAGGTGGCCGACAACGCCAAGACGAACAAGTACAGCCCCTGCAACGCGAGCGAAGGCCTGCTGGTGGCGCGGGGCGTGGCGGCCGACTTCTTGCCGAAGATCGGCGCCGTGTACGCCGCCAAGGGCGTGGAGATGCGCGGCTGCCCGCAGGCGCTGGCCATCCTGCAATCGGTACAAGGCGCCCAGCTGGTGCCCGCCACCGAGCAGGACTGGAGCGAGGAGTACCTGGCCCCGATCATCAGCGTGAAGGTGGTGGATGGCGTGGACGAGGCCATCGCCCACATCAACCGGTATTCGAGCCACCACACGGATGCCATCCTCACCACCAACCATGTGCATGCCCAGCGGTTCCTGCGCGAGGTGGATTCCGCCAGTGTGATGGTGAACACCAGCACGCGGTTCGCCGATGGCTTCGAGTACGGGCTGGGCGCCGAGATCGGCATCAGCACCGACAAATTCCATGCGCGCGGGCCCGTGGGGCTCGAAGGCCTGACCTCGCTCAAGTACGTGGTGCTGGGCGAGGGCGAGGTGCGGACCTGATTTGCTCCATTTTTCATAGCTGGTGGCGCTTGCCAGTAGTGCGCTGACGGCCCATACCACATGAAAATCATCATCCTCGGGGCGGGCCGCGTGGGCCAGAGCGTGGCCGACAGCCTGGTGTCGGAGCGCAACGACATCACCGTGATCGACACGGACGCCGCGCGCCTGCGCGACCTGGAGTCGCGCTTCGACCTGCGCGGCGTGGTGGGCAACGGCATCGAGCCCGCCGTGCTGGCCGAGGCGGGCGCGCAGGACACCGACCTGCTGATCGCCTGCGCCGCGCAGGACGAGACCAACCTGGTGTGCTGCAAGATCGCGCAGCTGGTGTTCAACATCCCCAAGCGCATCGCGCGGGTGCGCTCCACCGGCTTTGACCTGGACACGCGGCTGACCGGACCCGAGGGCTTTGCGGTGGACCGCATCATCTGCCCCGAAGAATCCCTCACGCGCTACATCGGCAAGCTCATCGAATACCCCGAGGCCATGCAGGTGCGCGAGTTCGCGGGGGGGCGTGCCTGCCTGGTATCGGTGCGCGCGCGTGCGGGTGCCCCCATGGCGGGCCACACCATCGGCCAGCTGCGCGAGAGCGACCCCGAGATGGCCATGCGCATGGTGGCCATCTACCGGCGGTTTCCGGACGAGCCGGACCGTTTCGTCGCGTGCGACGGGCGCACCCGCATCGAGCCGGGCGACGAGGTCTTCGTGCTGGCCGCGCAGGAGCACATCGCGAAGGTGCTGGCGGCCCTGCACCGGCCGCAGTCGCAGCCTTCCCAGCCCGTGCGCCGCATCATGATCGCCGGCGGCGGCCGGGTGGGGCTGCGCCTGGCCCGCCAGCTGGCGCAGGCGCCGGGGCGCTTCAACATCAAGATCATCGAGGATCACGCCGACCGCTGCGTCGAGCTGGCCTCGGCCCTGCCTTCCGAGGTGCTGGTGCTGCAGGGCGACACCACCGACGAGGACCTGCTGGGCGACGAGGGCATTGAGGAGGTGGACCTGTTCCTGGCGCTCACCGACGACGACGAGGACAACATCATGTCCTGCCTGCTGGCCAAGCGCATGGGCGCCAGGCGGGTGCTCGCCCTCATCAACCGCCGCAGCTACGCCGACCTGATGCACGGCACGCAGATCGACATCGCGCTGTCGCCCGCGCAGGCCATGCTGGGCGAGCTGCTCGCCTACGTGCGCCAGGGGGATGTGCAGGCCGTGCACAGCCTGCGCCGGGGCGTGGCGGAGGCGCTGGAGATCGTGGCGCGCGGCGACCGGAAAAGCTCGCGCGTGGTGGGCCGCAAGGTCAGCGAACTGGCGCTGCCGCGCGATGTGCACATGGGCCTGATCGTGCGCGGCCTGCCGGATTCGCCCGATGCGCCCGATGCGCCGCCCGGGGATCTGCGCGAGCCGCAGGTCATCATCCCGCGCAGTTCCACGGTGATCGAGGGCAATGACCACGTGGTGTTCTTCCTGCCGAACAAGCGGCTCGTGCGCGACGTGGAAAAGCTCTTCCGCGTGAGCGCGACGTTTTTTTGATGTCCCCCCCTGAGTTGATTCGCGCCTCCGTGCAGTTGCCAGAGGCACCAGCTCTTCGGGGCCGTCCCAGCCTGCGCAGGCACGCTGGGAGCCCCGGCCCCCAGCCCCCGCTCTCGCAGCGCTTCACGCTGCGGGCAGGGGGACGCCGCCAGCGCACGCCAGCGAAGCGCCGCCTCTGCGGCGCGGCGGCCCTTGCGCGGCGGCCCTCGCCTGGGCTGCGCCAGTATCGGCAGCTGCATGCGATGCCGGCTGCCATGGACCAAGGACGCCCGTCATGACAGACATGTTTCCCGTCCTGCGCGTGCTGGGCATCCTGGTCATGATCTTTTCGCTGGCCATGGGGCTGCCGCTGGTGGTGTCGCTTTGGACGCGCGATGGCGTGTGGCACGTGTACCCGATCGCCATGGGCGCCACGATGGCGGTGGGGGCGTGGCTCTGGTGGCGCCTGCGCCTTTTCCGCCAGGAATTGCAGCCGCGCCACGGCGTGATGCTGGTGTCGCTGGTGTGGATGCTGCTGCCGCTGTCCGCCGCGGTGCCCCTGATGCTGGCGGGCCACCACATCGGGCGGCCGATGTCTTTCACGCATGCGTACTTCGAGGCGGTGTCGGGCCTGACCACGACCGGCTCCACGGTGCTCAGCGGCCTGGACGCGCTGCCCGTGTCGGTCAATGTATGGCGCACCTTTCTGCAGTGGATGGGCGGGATGGGCATCCTCATCCTGGCGGTGGCCGTCCTGCCGCTGCTGGGGGTCGGGGGCAGCCAGCTGTTTAAGGCCGAAGCGGCCGGGCCGCTCAAGGACGCCAAGCTCACGCCGCGCATGACGGGCACCGCCAAGGGCCTGTGGGGCGTGTATGCACTGTTTTCCGTCACCTGCGGCCTGGCCTACTGGGCGGCCGGCATGGGGCCGCTGGATGCGCTGATGCACATGTTCACCACGGTGAGCCTGGGCGGGCTGTCTTCCCATGACACCAGCTTCGGGTATTTCCAGTCGCCGCTGCTGGAGGCGATCTGCGTCTTCTTCATGCTGGTGGCCAGCTGCAATTTCGCGCTGTACTTCGTGGCCTTCCGCAAGGGCCACTGGGGTGGCTTCTGGCGCGACCCGGAGTTGCGCGCGACGCTTTTCTCGCTGGTGGGCGGGGGGCTGGTGGTGGCGCTGCTGCTGTGGGCCAAGGGGGTCTATGCCCCGCTGGATGCGCTGCGCCACGCGATGTTCAATGTGATCTCGCTCGCCACCACCACGGGCTATGCCACCGTGGACTACCTGGCCTGGCCCGTGTTTGCGCCCGTGTTCATGCTGCTGCTGTCGGGCGTGGCCACCAGCGCGGGGTCGACCGGCGGGGGGATCAAGATGGTGCGCATGCTTATCCTGGCCAAGCAGGCGCGCCGGGAGATGAACCGCCTGGTGCACCCGCGCGCCGTGCAGCCCGTGTGCCTGGGAGGGGCCGTGGTGGACAACCGCGTGATCTTCTCGGTGCTCGCGTTCATGCTGGTGTATGGCGGCACGGTCTTCGGGCTCAGCATGGTCATGCTGCTGACCGACCTGGACCCGGTCACGGCGTTCTCGGTGGTGCTGGCCAGCGTGAACTGCGCGGGCCCGGGGCTGGGCAGCGTGGGCCCCGCGTCCACCTATGCCGTGCTGACCGATTTCCAGATCTGGGTGTGTTCGCTGGCGATGCTGCTGGGGCGGCTGGAGATCCTGAGCTTCATGGCCTTGCTCACCCCCGCCTTCTGGCGCCGGTAGCCAGCGCCCGCCACGGCTCGTGCCGCAGGCGGCTTGCGAATTTCCGGCCCGACCCCAACTCCCTACAATTCATCGCAATCGCTTCCCGAGGGCTTTCCATGGTTCCGCATCTCATCACGGCCCTCACCGGGCCGATCAACGAACTCGAACAGCGCATTCTCGACTCGATGCCCGCCATCGAGCGCTGGTTCCGGCTGGAGTGGATGGAGCACACGCCGCCGTTCTATACCTCGGTGGACATCCGCAATGCGGGCTTCAAGCTCGCGCCCGTGGACACCAACCTGTTTCCCGGGGGCTGGAACAACCTCACCAAGGAGATGCTGCCCCTGGCCGTGCAGGCCGCCATGGCCGCCATCGAGAAGATCTGCCCCGAGGCGCGCAACCTGCTGATCATTCCGGAAAACCACACGCGCAACACCTTCTACCTGGCCAATGTGGTGCAGCTGCAGCGCATCTTCAACATGGCGGGCCTGAACGTGCGCGTGGGCTCCATCAGTCCCGAGATCAAGAAGCCCACGCTCATCGAGCTGCCCAATGGCGACACGGTGACGCTGGAGCCCGTGGTGCGCACCAAGCGCCGCCTGGGCCTCAAGGACTTCGACCCCTGCACCATTCTGCTGAACAATGATCTCTCCGCCGGGCCGCCCGGCATCCTGGAAGACATCCACGAGCAGTACCTGCTGCCCCCGCTGCATGCGGGCTGGAGCGTGCGCCGAAAGAGCACCCATTTCAAGAACTATGAAGAGGTGGCCAAGCGCTTCGGCAAGATGCTGGGCATCGACCCCTGGCTCGTCAACCCCATGTACAGCCAGTGCGACGGCGTGGACTTTGCCGAGGACAAAGGCATGGACAAGCTGCAGACCACGGTGGATGCGCTGCTGACCAAGGTGCGCCGCAAGTACAAGGAATACGGCATCAACGAGAAGCCGTTCGTCATCGTCAAGGCCAACAACGGCACCTACGGCATGGGCATCATGACCGTGCGCGACGCCAAGGAGCTGGACGCGGTCAACCGCAAGACCAAGAACAAGATGGCCATCATCAAGGACGGCCAGCCGGTCAGCGACCTCATCATCCAGGAAGGCGTGCTCACGCAGGAGCGCGTGCACGAGGCCGTGGCCGAACCGGTGGTCTACATGATGGACCGCTACGTGGTGGGCGGCTTCTACCGCATGCATGCCGAGCGCGGCGTGGACGAGAACCTCAACGCCCCGGGCGCGAGCTTCGTGCCGCTCGCGTTCGAGCACAGCACGCACATGCCCCAGCCCGGCGTGCGCCCCGGCGTGAGCGCGCCCAACCGCTTTTACATGTACGGCGTGGTCGCGCGCCTGGCCATGCTGGCGGCCAGCTACGAGCTGGAAGCCACCAACCCGGACGCCGAGGTGTACGACTGAAACGGCGCCCCCGGGAAGCGGCGTGCCTTCTCCGTCTTCTCCCGGAGGGGGCAGGGCCGCGGCCCTTGGGGCGGGGCCGCCCCTGCGATCAGGCAGCGCCAGTATCGCCGGGGGATTCCGCGCGGCCTGCCATGTCTGCGCCGGGCTGCCAAGGGCAAGTTGTTGCGTCGCAACATGGGGAGCTCCCCCCAGGCACTTGATCTGCCTCAGGCGCACAATAGCGTTCCCAAAAGTAACGGAACCCGGCAGCCCCTGTGTGCCGGGTGCGGTCAGTGCAAAGCTCCAAATCATCGCTCGCAGCGCTTACGCTGGGCGCCATCGGTGTTGTGTATGGCGATATCGGCACCAGCGTGCTGTATGCCGTCAAGGAGGTCTTCGGGTCCGGCCATGTGCCGTTCTCCCCAGCCAATATCTACGGCATCCTCTCGATCTTCTTCTGGACGCTCACCGTCATTGTTTCGCTGAAGTACGTGGTGCTGGTGCTGCGCGCCGACAACCACGGCGAGGGCGGGCTCATCGCCATGCTGGCGCTGGCCTCCCAGGCCGTCAAGGACAAGCCCCGGCTGCGTGGCGTGCTGCTGGCCGTGGGCATCTTCGGCACCTCGCTCTTCTATGGCGACGGCGTCATCACGCCCGCCATCTCGGTCCTGTCGGCCGTCGAAGGGCTGGAAGTCGTCTCGCCGCATTTCAAGCAGTACGTGATTCCGATCACCCTGGTCGTGCTCTTTTGCCTGTTTGCCGTGCAAAAGCGCGGCACCAGCGGCATCGGCAAGTTTTTCGGGCCCATCACCCTGGTGTGGTTCATCACCATTGCGCTGCTGGGCGTCTCGCACATCGTGGGGCATCCCGAGATCCTCTGGGCGCTGAGCCCGCACCACGCGCTGGGCTTCATGTGGGCCCATCCCGGCACCAGCTTCATCATCCTGGGGGCCGTGGTGCTGTGCGTGACGGGGGCCGAGGCCCTGTACGCCGACCTGGGCCACTTTGGCAAGCGCCCCATCCGCATGGCCTGGTTCGGCGTGGCCATGCCCGCGCTCACGCTCAACTACTTCGGCCAGGGCGCGCTGCTGCTGGCCGAGCCCGAGGCCGTGAAGAATCCGTTCTACATGATGGCGCCCGACTGGGCGCTGGTCCCGCTGGTGATACTGGCCACCATGGCCACCGTGATCGCATCGCAGGCGCTGATCACCGGCGCCTTCAGCGTGACCAAGCAGGTCATCCAGCTCGGGTACCTGCCGCGCCTGAACATCCAGCACACCAGCGTGCGGGACACCGGGCAGATCTACATGCCGCTGGTCAACTGGGGGCTGTTCGCCGCCATCGTGCTGGCCGTGGTGATGTTCCGCTCCTCCAGCAACCTGGCGGCCGCCTACGGCATCGCCGTGACGCTGGACATGCTGATCACCACCACGCTGACCTTTTTCGTGATCCGGTACGGCTGGGGCTACCCGCTGGCGCTGTGCATCGCGGCCACGGGCTGCTTCTTCGTGGTGGACCTGGCGTTCTTTGCCTCCAACCTGCTCAAGCTGTTCCAGGGCGGCTGGTTCCCGCTGATGATCGGCGGCGTCGTGTTCTCCCTCATGATGACGTGGAAGGAGGGGCGACGGCTGCTCAACGACAAGCTGCGTGCGGACGCCATCGACCTCAAGGACTTCCTGGAGTCGGTGTTCATCAGCCCGCCCACGCGGGTCGAGGGCACCGCCGTGTTTCTCACGGCCGAGACCGGTGCGGTGCCCAATGCGCTGTTGCACAACCTCAAGCACAACAAGGTGCTGCACCAGCAGAACCTGTTCGTGACCGTGCACAACCACGAGACGCCCTGGATCGGGCTGGACAAGCGCCTGCAGGTGGAGTCCCTGGGCCACGACTGCTGGCAGGTGGTGATCCACTACGGCTTCAAGAACGACCCGGACGTGCCGCGTGCGCTGGAGCTGCTGCGCGGGCGGGGCTGCGAGCTGGAGTCGATGACCACCAGCTACTTCCTCTCGCGCGATACCGTCATCCCCACCATTGGCAGCGGCATGGCGCCCTGGCGCGAGAAACTGTTCGCGCAGATGCACCACAACGCCAGTGGTGCGGCGGACTTCCTGCACCTGCCCAACAACGCGGTCGTCGAACTCGGATCCAAGATCGAGATTTGAGCGGGTTGGGGTCTTTTGGGCTTCAAGCGCTTGCTCATCAAGCGCCAATAGCTATAAAAATAATAGCAATCGTGTCCCCCGCCTTTCTGTGGTGGCGCGGCCGCCGGCGGGGATGCGTGGTGCCAGAATCCAGCCCATGCAATTTTTCAAAGACCTGAGCCTGTCGGCATTCACTGCCGGGTTCGTGGCCGTGCTGGTGGGCTTCACCAGTTCGGTGGCCATCGTGTTCCAGGCCGCGCAGGCGTTTGGTGCCACGCCGGCCCAGGTCACGTCCTGGATGTGGGCGCTGGGCCTGGGCATGGGCCTGTGTTCCCTGGTGCCCTCGCTCATCCTGCGCAAGCCCGTGATGGTGGCCTGGTCCACCCCTGGCGCGGCCGTGCTGGCCACGGCCGGCCTGGCCGGGGGCTTCACCATGGGCGAGGCGGTGGGCTCCTTCATGGTCAGCGCCGTCCTCATCACGCTGGCCGGCGTGACGCGCTGGTTCGAGCGGGCCATGGGGCGCATCCCCATGGAGATCGCCGCCGCCCTGCTGGCGGGCGTGCTGGCGCGTTTCGGCCTGCAGGCGTTTGCCGCCGCCCAGACGGCACTGCCGCTGGTGCTGACCATGCTGGTCGTGTACCTGTTTTCCCGCAAGTTCGCGGCGCGGTACGCCGTGGTCGTCACCCTGGCGGTGGCCGTGGTCTTCGTGGCCCTGCAGGGGAAGATGGCATGGTCGGGGGTGCGGCTGGAACTGGCGATGCCCGTCTTCACGGCGCCGCAGTTCAGCCTTGCCGCGACCATCAGCCTGGCGATCCCCTTGTTCGTCGTCACCATGGCGTCGCAAAACCTTCCCGGCGTTGCGGTGATCCGGGCCTCGGGCTATGACCTGCCCATCTCCCGCCTCATCACGCTGACGGGGCTCGCCACGCTCGCGCTCGCGCCCTTTGGCGCCTTCGCGCTGAACTTCAGCGCCATCACGGCCGCGATGTGCATGGGCCCCGAGGCCCATGAGGACCGCCATCGGCGCTACACGGCAGCGGTGTGCTGCGGCGCACTGTATGTGGCGATCGGTCTCTTTGGTGCGGTCATCACCGGCCTGCTGACCGCATTTCCCTCCGAACTGGTGGTGGCGATCGCAGGCCTGGCCCTGCTGGGCACCATCGGCAACGGCCTGGCGGTCGCCTTGCGCGAGGAGTCGCACCGCGAAGCGGCGCTCGTCACGTTCCTCGTCACCCTGAGCGGCGTGGTCATTGCCGGGGTGGGGTCGGCCTTCTGGGGCGTGGTCGCCGGCAGCTTTGCGCTATTTGTGCAACAGTACAGGCGTTCGCCGGCCCGGGGTGCGTGAGGCGAGCCCGGGTGAACCGCTGGCGCGGCGGCCGGGCCAACCGGGCGTTGCGGCCATCGTCTTTGCCCATATCTATATAGAGGAGCTAGCTGGACAGCCTGGCAGCGCCTCTCCTGCTACTTTCGATCCGACACCATGAAACTGCTCTTCATCGCCGATCCCCTGGAAAGCTTCAAGATCTACAAGGACACCACCTTCGCCATGATGCGCGAAGCCCATCGGCGCGGGCATACGCTGGCGGTGTGCGAGCCACGGCACATCACATGGCAGCGCGCAAGCAAGGTGAGTGCGCGGGTGCGCGACATCCGACTGACGGGGAATGCCAGCCCGTGGTTCGAGGCGCAGCCCGAACGCGTCGCCGCGTTGGTGGACTTCGACGCTGTGCTGATGCGCAAGGACCCGCCCTTCGACAGCGAGTATTTCTACGCCACCCATCTGCTGGAGCAGGCCGAGCGAGATGGCGCCCGCGTGTTCAACAAGCCCCGGGCACTGCGCGACCATCCGGAAAAGCTGGCGATCATGGAGTTTCCCCAGTTCATCGGGCCAACCCTGGTCACGCGCAGCGCATCGGACATCCAGCGTTTTCACGCAGAGCACCGGGACATCATCCTCAAGCCGCTGGACGGCATGGGGGGCATGGGCATCTTCCGCGTGGGACCGGATGGCCTGAACCTGGGCAGCATCACCGAAACGCTCAATCGCGACGGCGCGCAGAGCGTGATGGTGCAGAAGTTTCTGCCCGAGATCGTGGACGGCGACAAGCGCGTGCTGGTGATTGGCGGCAAGCCCGTTCCTTATTGTCTGGCGCGCATTCCGCAAGGCACGGAGGTGCGTGGCAACCTTGCGGCGGGGGGCAAGGGCGTGGCACGGCCCCTGACGGCACGCGACTTGGAGATCGGCGAAACCCTGGGGCCCCTACTGCAAGAGCGCGGCCTGTTGCTGGCGGGCGTGGATGTCATCGGGGACTGCGTCACGGAAATCAATGTGACCAGCCCGACGTGCTTCCAGGAAATCTTCGATCAGACAGGGTGTGATGTCGCCGCCCTGTTCATCGACGCACTGGAGTCCGCCATGGCGGTCTCCCCCCGGTAGAGGGCAATTTTTTGGCTGGAGTCTTTTCTCGCCCTCCGAACTCATGCTATAGTCGAGGGCTTCGCTACTGAGGCGGTGCTGCAGAGATGCGGGGCGCTGGAGGTTCGGGTGATGATGGGGT
>NZ_JBXAKN010000018.1:0-36494 GCF_058798375.1 Acidovorax sp. GW823-FHT01C06 | reverse complement strand
AGATACTTCACCGGTAGAGTTCGAAAGACGCCATTTCCAACGGCTCAAAAGTGTCTAGGGAATCCGGGGCGATTCACCATCTGGGACGAATGGGCGCGCGAGGACGGCGACCTGGGGCCGGTGTACGGCGTGCAGTGGCGCAGTTGGCCCACGCCGGACGGCGGGCACATCGACCAGATCAGCGATGTGGTCAGGACGCTCAAGACCAACCCCGATTCGCGGCGCATCATCGTGAGCGCCTGGAACGTGGCCGAGCTCGGCAAGATGGCGCTCATGCCCTGCCACGCTTTCTTCCAGTTCTACGTGGCGCCAGCACAGGAGCCCGGCGGACGCGGCACGCTCTCCTGCCAGCTGTACCAGCGCAGTGCGGACATCTTCCTGGGCGTGCCGTTCAACATCGCGAGCTATGCCCTGCTCACCCACATGGTGGCGCAGCAGTGCGACCTGGATGTGGGTGATTTCATCTGGACGGGCGGCGACTGCCACATCTTTATGGAACCAAAAAACATACAAATCCATTGAAAATCAATGACTTGTACGATTTTTTCTCTGCATTTTTCTTAAAAACATGCAGGCGCCTGCCAGTTGCACAGGCTCCTACACAAGCACCAGAGTGACGGCGGGGCGCAAACGCGCTTCGCACACTTGAGACGCTGTTTATCACGCTCTTCAAGTCGCACAGTTCATTGGGCCTTCTAAGCTACTTCTTTTGTCTGGGGAATTTCCTCGTCAGGTATATTGAGTCCTCGACTGAAGAACATCACTTCATTGCCAACGTAGCGTCGTTGCGCGGTGTAATTTAACCCGTAGCTGAGTGATCGGCTCAACTGATACATCCCACAGATCTCCTGGGCGTTGTCATACGACACCATCCAGGGCCATTTGAACGATTTGCTTTGTATCGTCTTGGCTATCGCGACGTGATCGTCATGCTCGTAGTAGTTCCGATACAAGCCTTTGCCTTTCACATAATACGGCGGATCCAAATAAATCATTGATTTTTTTGGAAGAATTTCGGCGCATCGATTTAAGAGATGCAACGAGTCCTCACCGTAGACAGAAATATCATCCGCACGCTCTGCAATCGCTCGAATTCGAGATGCAATAACATCCTTTTTAAATCGAGCGTCTAGTTTGTATTTTCCGGACTGCTCTTTCCCGCCAATCACACCTGCCTTTAGAATTCCAGATCGATTTGTTCTATTCATAAAAAGGGTGGCAAAGCCCTTTTCTACCGTACTTGCCCGGCAATCCTCTCGAAGAACCGAGCGCCACTTAAACCATTCTTCAATGGTAAGGGGTGTGGAATCGAGCAGTTCGAGTAGCGCATCACACTCCGTAGTAATCGAGGTCCAAAAGGCAAATACGGCGGGATCAGCATCATTGATGTGAATATGGCTAGCTTGCCCGCGAAACAGTAGGTCCAGAGCAACACC
The DNA here is from genome assembly GCF_058798375.1 of Acidovorax sp. GW823-FHT01C06. Classification (NCBI taxonomy): domain Bacteria; kingdom Pseudomonadati; phylum Pseudomonadota; class Betaproteobacteria; order Burkholderiales; family Comamonadaceae; genus Acidovorax; species Acidovorax sp. GW823-FHT01C06. The sequence goes on along the minus strand of NZ_JBXAKN010000018.1, from coordinate 35,058 downwards.
TGCACCGCCTGCATATGGCTCAAGATAGTGGCCACCTTCTATTCCATTGACCGCCATCACTTGCGCGACAAATGAGGCGAAAGGAGCCTTTCCGCCGGGATACCTTAATGGGCTATATAGTCTATTTGAGTACATGGCTATATTTTCTTGGGCTTTACTTCTAAGGCAGCAAGTTTTGCCGCATCAACGGCATACCCGTCCTTCATAGCGCCGTGCATACTCCGCTTAAAATTTTCCAGGAAATCATTCGTGTTCGCCGCATTTGCCTCAATCCAATTTTTCCAAGGATTATGCGGCTTTGTTCCCGCCGTCACGAGGGCTTGAAATGCGGGCTCCTTGTAAAATCTCTTGAATATCTCACGCGGAACTTTGGCACCTTTGTAAGCATTCACTCGTTCTCGTACATCAACCGCATTTCCGTTGATCGCAAATTCTCTGATTACTTCAGCTGCAGTATTTGTAAAAACATCTCGTGTAAACTGCAATGCGTTCTTCCAAAATTCATGATTGGCAGGCAGATTGTACAAGTGCTCAAAAATCAATTGATCCGGAGGTAGGCTACCAGGCAACAAAACAACTGTTTTGTAAGCCTTTTTTTGCACTTGGTCTTTTGCGTCAGAGTCAAGACAAACGATGCTACGCTCCGCAAACTCAGGTATTTTTTTATCAATCAGATTCAAATAATTCGAACATCCAAGAGTGACTTCGGACATTGAATTGACGAATTTCTTTATTGGTTGCCTGGCCATAAGGGCATTGAAAAAATCTGCAGCCTCTTTGTCTTCAAAGTACACATTTACGCTTGGCAGCGAAGCGCCAGCAGCTGCGGCGACCGTCTTCGTATTGATGTCAGCGCTTATTTGCGCCCATGACCAATCCTGCATTACCTGGACGTCGCCATAGGTATTGCTTAAATATATCGTTTTCCACCTTTTTCGAAATTGCAAGCTCTGCTCATATGCATACTCGATAAGTACAGGAGAATGAGAGGTCATCGCGACTTGCAGGTTCAAACTTTTGCACTCACGGTCCAAAATACGCAACAAGTTTAACTGTGCAGTAGGAAACAGGCCGGCATCAGCTTCGTCTATAAGCAAAAGACCGCCTTTATAGTCGGCATATTCTTCTTTTAGCTTCCGAAACGACATCAGTGCCAGGATTATTTGCCCAGCATTATCCTCTCCTGCGGACACAGACTCTTGATCGTAATTTTCACCGTGCGATACCGCAGAACTGATCGTACCGCCAGTACCAGTGGCAGATGACGAGCTTCGATTTAAAAGCTCGTTTGTAAGCCCAATAAAATCTTGCTTGTGCTCTTTCAGGTATTCAAAATCGACTACTGAATAGTCTCGATCTGCAATCGGGTATAGTCGTTTCAAGCTCAGAAAAATCGTCGGGTGCGTGAAGTTTCGACTTGTATTTCCGACAGCAATGCTGTTGTTTCTAACGACTGGCCGCGGGGATTTCCCCCGTTTCATAAGCTCTAGCTTGGCAGTCGCCGCCTGTTCGGAATAGCCATCGACTAGCTCAATGCCAACGGCCATGGATCCAGGCGTGTCAAATTTATCTGAGATACGAAAATGTTCGCTGTACTGCGATTTGAATGAGCTTCCAGTAATTTGCCTGAAGCTCAGCGCTTCTTCTTTAGCGTAATCTTTCTCAAAACTAAAGATTTGTGCAGCTATACCCAATATAGAAGATTTTGACGTACCGTTCTTTCCGCAGACGACAGTAATGTGATCGCCGAAATTCACCTCGACATTCGCTAATGCGCGAAACTTCTCTATTGTTATTTTCTTTATTTGGGTTTTTGCCACGATCCTCTCCTCCAAATGTTATCTTTTACTTCACCATTTCCATCAACTTACCAAAGCTGTCGACGACATCGTACTTGACTGCATCTGGGGCGAATCGCTGGTTGATGTCGTCGAAAAATTTGCGGGCGCATTTGATCTTGGTCCGCTCAATCTCGCGCAATTCCATGCTGGACATCGAGCCCTTCGTCTCCGCCACGAAGTAGACGTGCTTGACTGAGCCTTCTTTGAATGTGATGGCCCAGTCAGGGTTGTAGTCGCCTACCGGGGTCGGGATCAGAAAACCTCGGGGGAGCTTGGCGTAGACCACGACATCGCCGCTGGTGTCCAACTCCTTCACGAACTGACGTTCGATGTTGGAGTCGGTCAGCACATAGTCGTAGATGTGCCTTTGCAGCTTGTCGCCGGCCTTGCTGAAGTCCTGCTTGGTCAGACCCGCCGTGAAGATGTCGAGGTCGAACTTGTCTTCCACCGGGTCATAGGCCAAGTGCTCGATGATGACCGTGGCCTTCTGCTCGTTGATCAGGCGGATGGCTTCGGCTATGAAGCTCTCAGGGTTGGTTTTGAATTGCGCGAAGACAGCGACGTTCATGCCCTTCAGAATTTCAGCAATCGTGCGGCGGGTGAGCTGCGCGCCTTCGGCCAGCTTGCCGATTAGGTCGTACTTGACGGCCGAGTGCACCGACAGGCGGTTGACCTCGGTTTCTGTGGCCTTGAGCTTGAACGCTTCGCCTGACTTAATTCCGTCGTACGTGACGGCCTCGGCCTGCTCGCCGCGCTGGATGGTGTATTGCAGCGGCGTGACGCGAAGGCCCGCATCCTTGTCGTTCAGAACGGCCACGGCCTTCTGGACAAGTTCAGCCTCTTCGAAGCTGACGCTGTAGGCCGCCTTGCGGTTGATACGGCTCCAAAGGGCCTTGAATTCTTGCTTGTCGAAGTTGGCGTTGAGCGGGTTCTTCTTGGGACGGCGGTCGTCGCCGATCTCCGGCAACTGGCTGGCACTGAAGACGCTGTCAATCAACTGGTAGACCTGGGGCGCATAGGGCTTCAGTTCTGGCGGCAGCTCGGCCAGGGCCTCCGCCTTCTTAGCGTCGTGATACGTGCCGGTGATGCGGTCAGCATCGTCGGAGTAGTCGTTCTTGAGTAGGTACTTGTAGATCTGCTTCGCCAGCTGCGGGGTGACTTCTACGTCGCCGATGGCCGTCTTCAACATCTTGCCAGTGAAGAAGGCTTCATCGGCCACCTTCGGGCGGGCAGACAGCGAGTCGCTGATGTCCTTCTGCAGCGCCGCGACGAAGTCCTTGTAGCTCTCGCTAGCCACCACGGTGAGCACGTTCACGTCATGGACGATGGCTGGATGGTCCATGCGGTCGCCATGCTTGTTCACTGACAGGCGCAGTCCGCGTCCTACCTCCTGGCGACGTGTGACCTCGTTGTTGTAGTCGGGGTGCTTCAGGAAACAAATGACGAAGACGTTCGGGTTGTCCCAACCTTCCCTCAGGGCCGAGTGCGAAAAGATGAAACGAACTGGCTCTTCAAGGCTTAGCAACTGTTCCTTCTTCTTCAGGATCAGGTCATAGGCGTCGACGTCATCTGACAGTCCTTTGTTCTCGCCAGTCTTTGCCATACTCGGATCCACGTCGCGCTTGGTCTTCTTGTCGATGGAGAAGTAACCGCTGTGAGTCTTCTCGGCGCTGATGCCCTTGAGGTATTTGACATAGGACGTCTCGTCCAAGTCCAGCATCTCGTTGAGGTACAGGTTGTATTCCTCTTCGAAGATCCGGGCGTACTCGCCTTTCTCGTCAGGCTGTGAGTAGTCGCGGTACTTGGCCACCTCGTCAATGAAGAACAGCGTCAAGACCTTCACGCCTTGCTGGAAAAGGGCCTGCTCCTTATCGAAGTGAGCCTTGATCGCCTCGCGAATCTGGATGCGGCGCAGAGCCGCCTCGGTCACGTCGCCAGTTGCATCACCCACCGTCAGCTGCAGCCCGTTAGTGAAGCTCAGGGTGTCGGTGTTGGCATTGATGTCCGACACCACGAAGCCGTCGCGGTACTGCTCTAACCCGTTTGACAGCTCATAAAGGTTGTCTCCCTTTTTCAGCTTCCGGACCACGCGCTTCGGCTCGCCGGCTTTCAGCTTCTGCTCAAACTCGACGCGGGCCTCGGGCGGCTTCTTGCTCGAAATTTCGATGGATTGCAGGTACATGTAGCCGGCCGTGCCCGCCAGCCCTTTCACCGCGATACCGCGCACGGCGATCTTCTTCACCAGCTTCTGGTTGTAGGCGTCCAGGGCGTCCAGGCGGTGAATCTTGTTGTGCGTTGTCTTGTGCGTGGCCGAGTAGCGCAGCACCATCAAGGCCTTGAACTCCTCCAGGGACTTCAAGGTCTGCGCGCCTTCCATCTTCTGCGGCTCATCCAGGATCAGGATGGGTCGGTTCGCACTGATGACATCGATCGGACGGCGAGACTGGAAATCGTCCAGCACCTCGTAGATACGGCGGTTGTCGGCACCACGGGCGGCAAAGGCCTGCACGTTGATGACCATGACGTTAATGCCCGCATCCGACGAAAAGCTCTCCAGGTGGTGCAACTGCTTGGAGTTGTAGATAAAGAAGCGCGCCTTCTTCTGGTAAGTCTCCAAGAAGTGCTCGGCGGTGATTTCCAGCGACTTGGCCACGCCCTCACGGATGGCGATACTGGGCACGACGATGATGAACTTGCTCCAGCCGTAGCGGCGGTTCAACTCGAATATCGTCTTGACGTAGCAGTAGGTCTTGCCCGTGCCCGTTTCCATCTCCACATCGAGATTAACGCGGGCAACCTTCGTCTTCACCAACGAGTCAGACACCGGCATGTTCTGCCCGCGTTGCACCTGCTGTATGTTGTCCATCAACGCGAAATCGGGAAGCGCCAGATCCGCGTTCTTGAAGCCAGAATCAGAAAAAAGATCTTCCGTGCTCTTCTTGGCTTGGCCGGGGTCGATGCGGTAGGCGATGGCCTCGGCCGATGCAGGTGGCTGGCCTTTGAAGCAGTCCACCACGGCTTGTACCGCCGCAGACTGGTAGGCCTGGGTCTTGAACTTGAGTTTCATCGCCAGCCCTTCAGATGCATTTCACTTCGGTGGCTGGCGACAGCAGTTTGAAGATTTGCTCCACATTGATCTTGACCGAGCTGTCCTTGAAACCCGCGTCTCGGAACACTGCGCGCAATGGCTGCACCTTGGCCAGCTCTTTCACAAAGTCCTCATCGATGCCACCGTGACCATCAAAGCAAGCCGCCAGTGCATTGCCGTCCACCAGGAATATGTCCCTGCCTTGGATAGTCTGCTTGGCGATAGGAAACGCAAGGTCCACGCCCCAGTCGAGCATCACCTGGAAGAGTAGGTCCTCGGGTGTGCGGTCAGGTTTGATGTTGTCAGTTAACAGATCGATTTGATTTTTATCCAAGTTGTCTGCGGCGTAATAGACGTCGACCATGTTCGATGTGTCTATCTTGAGGGCGCGGAATCCAACGTCGATCTGATGTCCATCTCCCAGAAACTTGGCGCCTGCACGGCGAATACGGTCTCTGCTGACTTCGGAAATTGTCTTGTAGCCAGCATTGAATGCTTCAGAATCTTCTGCGCAAACCTCAGGCAGCTGAACCATGATGAAGCGACGCTTGCCTCCATCCTCAGCATTTAGTTGCATGACAGCATCTGCAGTTGCAGAAGATCCTGAAAAGAAGTCTAAAACAATACCATCGTCATCCCCGTGTAGGGATATGAACCATTTGATAAGCTGGGTTGGCTTTGGTGTATCAAAAACCTTCACACCAAAAAGCTCTTTCAATTCTCGCGTGCCATCTGCATTTGTACCAAACTTATCCAGCCAAGTGCTCCATCCGACCGACTTCTTTACGTCGCGAATTTTTTCATATGGGACCCATCTCTCAGCAGCCGAATTAACGGACTTTCCATCGTCGAACGGGCGTTTCTCCCAGTGAAAGAAGTCAGGATCAGCCTGCGCAATAAGAACGTCAGGATTGTCCTTCCCCCAGCGCCAATGCCCCTCCTTCCCATCATTTCGGTAAGGAAGAACGTACTCACCAGTCGGACATTTAAGTTCGTAAAACTGGTTGGGCCTATCTGATCGCAAGGATGTCCCGCCCCACTTCATCAATTCTCGACCTTTTCTGTAAGGTCCTTCCTTGTCGCTAAGATTCAGGGCGCCAGTGGATCTTTCGTCTTGGGAGACGCTTTCAGCGGAGGATTTAAAATAGATTAGCAAATACTCGTGACCAGTCCTGAGTCCCGTCTTTTCCTTTCCCCCACTTGCCTCAGAAAGCCAGGGCGCGCAGGCAAGCCGATTAGAGTATCCGAAGATTTCATCTAGCAACTTTCCTAGTTGGAAAACTTCTTTGTCATTTATCGACACAGCGAGCAAGCCGTCGTCTGCCAGGAGATTGGCCATAACTCGCAATCGTGGATACATCATGCTCAACCAGTCCGAATGAAATCGACCATTCGTGACTGGGTTCGAAACCAGGCGATTGCCTTCAATATCTACCTGATTGGATCGACGCAGATGCTCTGCCGAATCCGCCGAAAAATCGTCTTCATAGAGAAAATCGTTCCCGGTGTTATATGGTGGGTCGATGTAAATCATCTTGACCTTGCCAAGATACGTCTCTTGCAGCAACTTCAGTGCATCAAGGTTATCGCCTTCAACAAAAAGGTTGCGAGTATTTTCGAAGTCTACGCTCTCGTCGCGGCTGGGTCGCAGCGTCTTTGCGATAGGCGAATTCGCTGTCAGCAATGCTTCTCGCTTGCCTGGCCATGTCAACTGATAACGCTCCTGAGGGCCCTCAACGATGGAGTCGGCCAGTTCTTGGCGGAGTTGGTCAAAGTCAATGGCCAGTCTCAGCTCGCCGTTTGCGCCGGCGGTTTCCGTTACGCAGCCAGGAAAGAGTTGGCGGATTCGCTGTAGGTTGGCTTGCGCGATGTTGGGCGAATGCATCTTCAGCTTGTTCATGTTGTTTCCCTTGATGAGTCGGTACTCAGCGACTCATATGTTCGAGTTCTGCTTTAAGTTGGCGCAAAGTCGAGTTGATTTCCACTTTGCGATTGAATTGCTTTTCTTTGACAAGGCGGGCTTCAGCTTTTGCCACTTCTCGCGCCTTCGCCGTCACTTGCTCTGCCCGAGCTACCAAGTCGCGTAAGGCTTCATGCGTTCTCGTCGCTATCGGCATCAGCCAGCGCAGCAACTGCTCATAGACGCCACCCAGATCGAGGGCAAGCGGCAGTGGTACGCGCTCGGAAGTTGCAGGCATCCATCCTGACTCGAAGTATTCTGAGCAGACCCAGCTTGCCGCATCGGCTTCACTGGGCCGCTTGTACGCGGCGACCACTTGAGTCCGAGCATCAGCGCCTTGGCCTTGAGTCAGTTCGAAGATGATCGGGAACTGCACTGCGCCGTCGATGCACCGGAGCACGTCGTGGTGCAGCTCTGGCGTCTTTAGCTGGATTGCGAAGACTTGAATCTCCGGCACGCCGGGCTTTGCCGCTAGGTTGATCGTCTCGGGTGCCAGCTTGTAGCGCCAGACGATCTGCTCCACCTGCTCCACGAACAAGTCTTTCAAGCGGGTGTTGGCGCCGCTGTACTCGTAAATCTTGTTCTTGGGCAATACGCGGCCAAACTCCGCTTGCTTGGGGTAGGCGAACAAAGCACTCATCCGGCCTCCTGGATCACCAGGAAGGTGATGAGTTCGAAGTCGTCCAGGCCGGAGATGGTGTTGGTCAGCGCCGTGGTCTTTCCGCTGCTGAACAGGCTGTCTATGTCTTTCTCTTCCTTCACCTCGATCATTGAGCGAATGGCCTTGCCCAGCAGGTCGGAGTACACCTGCATCCGTCGGCCCTCAGCGGTCTCTTCGTTAAAGAGTTGGGTCGCGTGCGGTATGGGTTTTACCTGGCCCTTGCAGCAGGTGCGCGCCAAATCCAGCAAGCGCTTGACCTCGGTGTGGTCGTGCACTACTTGGCCGGCCCGATCGATGTAGACGAGGTAGTACGGGTGCAGCCGGTTGTGCTGGTTGACGTTCACGCCTTCGTTGAGGTTTCGCAGCGTGAAGATGACGCCAGGGTGCAGGCCCATGGCGGGCTCGGCAGGCACCACGGCGTGCATGCCATTGGGCACGTTGCTCAGCTCGCCATGTTCCTTGACGTAGTTGAGCAAATCCATGCGGAAGTCGTTGAGGCCGAGGTCGGTGATGGATACGCCGGTCTTCAGGTCTTCCAGCTCGATGACTTCCTCTTGCAGTCGGCGCAGCTGTTCCTTGCGGTACGACACGTCGTTGGCTTGGGCGGACAGCACGTTGTCGTCGCCAGTGGCTGTCACGTCCGCAATCATCATGCGGCTCTCCACCCGGTCTTTGAGGTTGATGTACTCGTCGAGGGTGATATCGGGCCAGTAGTTAACCAGTTGGATGCTGCTGTTGGGTGAGCCGATGCGGTCCACCCGACCAAACCGCTGAATGATACGGACAGGATTCCAGTGGATGTCATAGTTGATGAGGTAGTCGCAGTCCTGAAGGTTTTGGCCTTCAGAGATGCAGTCCGTCCCAACGAGCAAGTCCACCTCGGCAGGCTCGGCTGGCAGCACAACGGCTTTCTCCTTGGAGCGCGGTGAGAACAGCGTCAGCAGTTCCTGGAAGTCGTAGCCTTTCTTCAGCGTGGACTTGGGCGTGCCCTTACCGGTCACCTTGGCGGTGTGCAAGCCGTGGACTTCCTGCAGCACCGGGGCGAGGTTGGCATACAGGTAGTCGGCCGTGTCCGCAAAGGCGGTGAAGATCAGCACCTTCTTGTTGCCGGGGTTGATCGGGTTGGCGATCTTCTCCAGCAGGTGGGCTTTAAGGTGTTGCAGTTTGGCGTCGTCCTCTGGCGTGATCTTGCTCATCGACGCCAGCAGGGTGTCGATGACTTCAAGGTCGACCTTCAGGTCGTGCTCCCACGAGGGCAGATCCATGTCGCCCAAGCTGATCTTGACCTTGCCACCGATCTCACCGGTGTCGTCATCAAGGATCGGTAGTTCGTCGTCTTCGCCTTCAAGGTTCGCCAGAACCTCGGTCAGATCACCCACGCTGGCTGACGTGCCGGATTGGTTGAAGGCCGCGATCTTCCCCAAGGTGCCTTGGTGATTGCGACGGAGGGCGTTCAAAGTCAGCCGGAACGATTCGACCGAGCTTTCCAGCCGCTTGAGCAGATTCACCGTCATCAGCGCTTGGAGGCCTGACTCCCGGTCCGCTTGTTTAAAGGTCTGTTTGTTGGCAACCTTGGTGTCGTAGATGTCCTCGTACTTCTTCAGACGGCTGGGGAGGATGTAGCTGATCGGTGCGTACACCGCGAGCTTCAGTTGCGACAGTTGGTCAAAGATTTCATTGAATCCCATCACATCGCCACGCGCGGTTAACGGGCAGTGATACGTCAGCGGTTTGCGGCGCTCAGGGAATTGGCCGATGTCTTTTGTGTCGTAGAAGGTCTGGATATGCTTGCGTGAGCGTGCGATGGTCACGCTGTCCAGCAGTTCGAAGAAGTCGAAGTCCAACGAGTCGAGGATGGCGCGTGCGGTGCGTTCTTCGGGCGGAAGCTTTGCCCAAGCGTTGAATGCCGCCTGTGCGCCTCGGAAGATTTCTTCGACGCTCTTGGTGGTTCTGAGCTTCTTGTTGAGGATTTCGGAGTCGCCTTCGTAGGCTAGGGCAAGCTGATTCCGAAGGTCGGCAAAGCGGTTGTTGACCGGGGTGGCAGAGAGCATCAGCACCTTGGTCTTCACCCCTTCCTTGATGACCTTGTTCATCAGCTTCTGGTAACGCGTCTCCTTGTCCTTGAAAGCATCGTTGTTGCGGAAGTTATGGGACTCGTCGATGACCACGAGGTCATAGTTGCCCCAGTTGATCCGGTTCAGCGGGGTGCCGAAGGATTCCCCGCTGTTGCGGCTGAGATCGGTATGACAAAGGACATCGTAGTTGAAGCGGTCCTTGGCGAAGATGTTGGTTCTGAGGTTGCGGTTGTAGTTGAGCCAGTTGTCGGCTAATTTTTTGGGACAAAGCACCAAGACAGACTTGTTCCGCAGCTCGTAATACTTCACCACAGCAAGTGCGGTGAAGGTCTTGCCGAGGCCGACACTGTCGGCAAGGATGCATCCGCTGTAGGTTTCCAGCTTGTTGATGATCCCGGTTGCCGCGTCCTTCTGGTAGTTAAAGAGCTTGTTCCAGATCAGCGTGTCTTGGTAACCCGTGCGATCGTTGGGGAGGACGTCTTCATCAATGTCGTCTAAGAATTCGTTGAAAATGTTGTGAAGCATCACGAAGTAGATGCTTTCGGGAGAGTTCTCTTGGTAGACGGAGGCGATGTGCTCGCAAATCTGCGCCGTCACGTCGTCGAGCTTCTCGGGGTCGCTCCAGATCTGATCGAACAGACTGAGATACGTGGCGGCGAAGGCCGGCTCGTCCATCTTGTTGACGAGGTTGGAGACAGCGTTGCCCTGCTGATAGCCCAGGTCGACCGCCGTGAAGCCGTGGAGGGGCATGTACGCGGTGTCCATTCCATTGGCCTGGACGCACGCGAAGGGCTGCATGGGGGCCTTCGTACGGTTGCTCTTGAACCGGGCCTTGCGGCGTATCCAATCGGCGCATTCTTTGGCGATAGCGCGCTGGGTCAGCTTGTTCCGAAGTTGAATCTCAAACTCGCTTCCGTACAGGCTGCGTTCGCGGTCTAGCTTCGGAATGTGGAATTCCTTGCGCTCTTTGCGGACCTTGTCGGTGACCTCGGTTGCCGTGAAGGTGGGGGACGTGAAGATGAAGCTGAGTTCGTCGATCTTCTCAAATTCGGCCTTCAGAGCGTCGAAGGCGTACATCGAAAAGCACGAAGCCGCGATCTTGAGGCGAGCCTTCGGCTTCAGAGTTGCTTTGAGGTCGTCACCAAGTAAACGGGTGATGTTGTCAATCAGTTCCATGCTTCTTCTTCCGCTCCCCAGCATCGATCACTACGTCGGCTGCGACTTCCAAGGCATGCTCTTGGGCATAGTCCAGAACCAGCACCTCGATCATGGAGGCGACTGAACGGTGCTCACGCTCCGCAGCTAACCTCAGCAGATATTTGATGTCCGCTGAGGTGCGGATAGACAACGTCTCATCCTTCGTTCGTTTCATGGTCGCGCCCACATGGTCATGTGATGCAAATGTACTGCGTTTTGCGTGTCTTGGAGCGACCGCCGCGTCTATGGGGAACACCCACCGCCGAAGCCCATGTGCGCTCGTCACCTCGCGCTCAGACAATTGCGGTGAAAACCCGCAATTGCGGAGCGGCACCGCAATTCGCCGCAATTCGCCGCTCGAAGGCAGCGGGAATGCGACTTGTGCCAGTGACGGCACAAACGTCTTGCCGAATCCTTCTGAAAGCGGAGAATGCGCCTGATGAATTTGGCACTTTTCTTGGAAGACGCAGAACCCGACAGCTCGCAGTCTTGCCAAACCACCATTCCACTGGTGGAATACCTAATTCAAACTGGCGGCGTCCCGATTTACGACCCCGTCTCAGTGCGAGCACGTATAAAGATAATTAATGAAATCGAAGGGGATGATTCTTCATTCTGATGGTGTCAACCGCTTATTTTCTAGAAATCGAGTTTGATATATGACGCGATCAACACGGAAAATTTCAGAGCAGCGAAAACAGCTTAGGCAAAAGAATCGATTAAAGCTTGAACAAGCTAGCGCAACTCAGCAGCCCATAGTTCCGTTAAATACAGGATTGCACGCCCAGCTTCTTCAGAGTGGCGCGGCACGTCCGTCATCGTACGAGAGCGCAATAATCGCACTCGAGAATCTACGCAGACTAAAGCGCGAGTCGGAGTGCTAATTTATTAACTGCGCGGTCAGGAAGTAGATCTCACAACGCTAGTCCGTTAGATTATTCCGAAGCAACCCAATTACCGCCGACATAGATCAGTTCAAAGTCTGATCGCTCTATTGAATTTTCGGTATCCAACGGAATGGGAAATATGTTCCCATTTTTGGTCACGATCAAGTACCTCGTGAGGCAAGCACAACCAGGCCTCGCAGCGAGGACAGACGTAACGCGCTCAATCGCAGGTGGGTGCGCCGGATCGTCAGGGATCAGCATAAGGTCGACAGACTCAACCACTTGACCGGCTTTCAGCGGCAGCGAAAGTAGCTGCTGCACCGTGGCCAGTGCGAAGACCTGCTTTTGCTTGTTCGGGTGCTCTGGCCACGACAATTGAACGTACATCATGCGTCGCGAACCCAGCTCGAAGATGGAAACCTTGTCTCCAGTGCTCATCCCATGTGGCACTACTTTGAACCAATTGTCGGTAGCTTTGCGGTAATCGTCTGGTTCAAGGAGGCCGTCATCAATATCCGCCGATCGAAGTGACTCCGCCATTTTGGACTCCTGACATACCGTTTGTAGACTATTGTCTATTGACCATAGTCTACACGAACGAACAATCGCATGAATGCCTGGAGCCCGCGACGAAGTCCTCATTGCAGCCTTTGCCGTCGCGCTGCGACGGGCGCGTAACGCCGCCGGACTAACGCAGGAGCAGGTCGCTGTGAAGGCAAATGTCGACAGAACTTTTGTCGCCTTCATTGAGACATCGAAGCGCCAGCCCTCGTTAAGTGTGATTTGCGCACTCGCGTATGCAGTAGGTCAAACTCCAGCTGCATTGATTTCTGAAACTTGCGAAATCGCAGCACGCCGCTTGGTTGAAAACGGGTAGCGGCTGGAGACTCGAAGCTCACGCTCGCAATCTTCCATCCGAGCATCTAGGCTGGCGCGCCCTTCACGGACGACCACTCTCGAATAAGTTCCCGGCGCTTGTGATCATCGGGAACGCCGGCGAACAGGCCTGCAAACGCAGAACTTGACCCCGTCCGGTCTTTTCAGTCGAGACTGCTAGGGCCTCTTCCATTCCGCAGTCGCCGACCTTGATCCACATGGATCATGTGAATCATTCTAGGGGGGGCAGCGTTGACAATACTTTGGTGAAGAACTTCACGCTCTCTCGAAGAGCGCGGAATCGGTCCTAGTTTTCCTCGCAACCAATCGATTCAAGCTCAGACCCTTTTGATCGAGCTCGTCTGAGATGTGCCTGCTCGCGGGCGCGGAGAGCAGCGCCCTCAGTGCTCAGACTGCAATGGGAGCAGCAATCGACGGATGCGGGTCATACCCTTCAATAACAAAGTCTTCAAACTTATAGCCATAAATAGAATCCGGTCGGCGTGTAATCGCCAGTTTAGGGAGGGCCCGGACGTCACGCTTTAGCTGTGTTTGAATCTGCTCCATGTGATTGGAGTACGCGTGAAGGTCACCAATACTCACAATGATTTCATGCGGCACCAAATCGCACTGCTGTGCCAGCATATGTGTCAACAACGCTAGCGAAGCAATGTTATATGGCAGGCCAAGGAAGCTATCGGAGCTACGAATGTACAGCTGGGCAGAGAGCTTTCCGTTTGCCACATAAAACTGATATAGCAAATGGCATGGCGGCAGGGCCATTTTTCCTGCACGCGCGTTCTCCACCGGACTAAGCTTCTCATCCGGGAGATATTCTGGGTTCCACCCGTGAAAGAGAATGCGCCGGCTATTCGGGTTGTTCTTGAGGGCGGCCACCACATAGTCGATCTGGTTAATGGTGCCGCCGTCCTTGGTAGGCCAAGCAGTCCACTGCTTACCATACACAGGGCCTAACTCGCCATCCTCGGTCGCCCACTCGTTCCAGATGCTAACGCCATGCTCCTTGAGCCACTTCACATTGGTGTCGCCGTTCAAGAACCAGATGAGTTCATTGGCGATGCTCTTGAAGTGCAACTTCTTCGTCGTCAGCAGCGGGAAGCCCTTTGCCAGGTCGTGACGAATCTGCCGACCGAACACCGAAGTGGTTCCGGTGCCAGTCCGGTCACCCTTAGTTTGGCCGTTCTCGAGGATGTCGGTAAGGAGTTCGAGGTACTGTTTCATGTTATTTCTTAGTTGGGCGGTCAAACCGCCGCAAGGCGTTTGCCTTGCAATTCTTCAATTCTCAATTCTCGCGCTCTAACCTGTTCTCGAAGGAGCAATATCTCGTCGAAGAGAAGCGAATTTTGCTCGAGCAGTCCTGTAACCCGGGTCCGCAACGCATCGACAAGACTAACGGCAGGAAGTGCCTTCTCCCCTGTCGCCATCGCGTCGACCTCTCGCGCCTTGAGCTTGGCTGCGACCTTCATGGCCTTCAGTGCATCGATTGCCCACGATCTGGAACGGATCGTGTTGGTCGACAGCTCGGTGAGCTTGCACAATGCCGGCACCGTGCACTTCAACCCTAGCTTCGCGCGCTTGGCCGGATCGCGGAGCGTCTCAAGGGCGCTCAGGATGATCTTGTCGTTCTGCTCGCGAATCGCGTCGGTATTGTCAGAGACCATTTGTCAGCTCCCCTGCACTACCATGACCACGCCCTTAGACGGATTGAATCAACCGCCATTTTAGAAAGTTTGCGGAACTCCCGGACCGGGCAGGGATGAATAAACGCGTCGTGCTTTGCCAGCTCGCACCGCGACGCCACCGCCGGCAGCAGGAGTTCATCAACCTGTACACAGGCATTCTGCGCGCAGGGTTGGAGGAGACGCTCATCCGACATGTTGCGCTCCGCCCAACTTTTCCACGTGCCGTCCCAACCGGTCGGCGAGGCCCAGCCAGATCACCTTGAACTGCTCATTGCTCTCTTGGAGCCCTTTGGCCAGCGCATGCGATCGACGAGCCCTCAGAGCCTGTCCACCGCGCTCTGTGATGACGTGGCTCTGGCAGTCAGGATCACATTCGTAGTCCCCGTAACATGGCGGAGCCTCGTCTTGAGTGGGCAGGTCGAAGTTCTTCACGCAGCCGCCGATGCTTGTCGGTTGAAATCGAGCGCTCCGTCTGGCGAGCATCTCGATGTACCTCTCCCGAGCTTCCCCATAAAGCCCCATGCCTGCGAAGAATGCGTCGATCCGTGCCTTGTGCGTATCTGCGCCGCCGCCAGCGAACTTCGCGTTCTCGCTGTACAGGTCCTTCATCATGAACTCGCGAGCAGACGGCAACCTATTCGCGACGCTTGCCATCAGTTGCGACCTGTAGTTTCCATATCCCGCGGTTACCTCGTTCGGCATGCTGTTGAATCGGCTGTGGAAATGCTTCAGCTGCATGCTGATGTACGGAAGCTTGACCTGCTGATGAGCCAACTGAGCGACTAAGGTTTCACGACATTGGTGCACAGAAAATTTCCAGTCCGAGTAGTTTTCGTCAACGTCGATACGAGCAAGCCAACGCGACAGCTTAATGTTCAGGGTTGAACTGGCATACCCGCGATGCCCGACTCTAAATCGACCGAACGGGCTAGAGAAGAGGTATTTTTGCTTGGTGAATCGGCAAAAATATGAAAGCACTTCATACGCATCGCGCGCGATGTCTATGGCCAACCACCCTTCGCTTATCGGAGCGTCCTTCTTCCTTTGCTTCACGACCTTCGATTTGATGAACCAGTATCCGTGCTCATAGAAGATGGAACCATCGAGCACGTACTGCGTTTCGCTTCGACGCATCCCCGTAAAGAGCAACAAAATCATGATGGCCGAGCACTGAGCATCTACGATCATTTCTTCAACGGTCTCGTAAGTGAGGCCGAATCGACTGCGAAACGCAGCGCATTCTGAAAGGCCGTTGGGGTTCTCTCGAAGCAAAGCTTCGATCGCAGCACAATTGGCTTTCACGTCGCGGGACGCGGCATCTTTGTTGGGAGCCAGCTCAGCGCATAGCAGAGGCAAACCAACATCTGTTTTAAAGTCGCGAATCGCCTCCATGCAGTAGTCTTGAATCGCAAGAAAATACACATCAGGCAGCGGCTGGATGCCGTCACCTTCATTCGAATCAGGCCAGTGAATAGACCCCTTCTCGATATCCACGAGCTGCCATTTCAACGGGCCTGAAAGGTTCATTTGGATGTAAGGGGCGGAGATGAGCTTGAGTGCGCGTTTTAGAGCTGAACCCCGCCCCGGATGTTCCGCGATAACTTCCTTCAGTAGTGAAAAAGAAATGTCCTGAAGGCGCCGAATGGAAACGCCTCGCGTCGCCGCCTTCAGCACTGCAGCAGAGAAAATCCTTGCGAGGTCTTCGATGCGCGCTTTGACCGTTTGAGGACTCACCTCCTCTTGACTGACGCGCGCGTTTTTAATCAAGGCAGGGTAGTAGCCATGAATGACTGCGGCAATCTTCAAATCGCCAACCATCTCAAGCGTGAGACAGTATTTATATTTTGAGCGGTGCGCCGAGTTGGCGTGACCGAAAGTCGCGCCGCGCCCATGCATAAGATCGCCCCACACAATTGAACTGGACGCGACCCCATCGTTTTCCACAGATTCAGTTTTCACGAGAAGCCAAGAAAGGTCTCCGAACTTAGCCTCCCAAATGGGCATGTCGTCAGAGAACCGCCCGGTTCCGGCCATCACGTCGCTAAGAGAAGGAATAGTGTTGGCCAGCATGTCAAATCCCTTGATAGATCAATTGGTCAATCAGGACGTCGTCAAGGGAAACAGCCTTACGCCTGGCCTCCTCAATGACTTCGCGAGGGAAAACGACGTCTTCCTTGATGACTCCGTCGATGAGAGTCACAACGTCCTTGAAAAGCTGCTCGCGCGGTTGAATCGCGGGCGAGTTGATCTCCAACGCTGACTTGACCCGCTGGCGGTAGACGATGATTCGCGGCAGGGATGCTTCAGTGACGATGGCTTGGTCGCAGAAGAGGCACATGTTCCAGAACTTGCACACAGTCCCTTTAGTGTGTTTTGTCGCGGCTCGGACGTTTTCACTAGGCGCGTACGGGTCCCGGCAACCGCACCCTGACAGGGTTTCGCTGAATCCCGTATCGACAGGCGTGGGGTTGGCCCTGAGCGTGCTCCCTGCGTCGCGCTGATCTTGAGATCGGCGGACGATTTTCTGCATGGCGTCAGTGACTTCCCGATTGAAAGCAGGCTGCAGCCGATGCGCATCCAAGTAGGCAGTGCTCGTTTGAATGCTTCCGTGTCCCAAAGTCGTCTGGACCTGAAGCAAGGTTGCGCCTCCGAGCACCATGTTCGTAACGAGAGTCGGTCTGCACCGTGAGATGTTGAATCTGAAATCGTCTCCCAAAAGCTCTTCCAGCCCCTCCTCACGCTTGAACCTCTTGTACCAAGCGCCGGCCTTTCCTTTGGGGTCGAGACCGACGACCACCGGCTGGCCAACCTTGCGAGTCGCCTCAACATCTAGAAAGACGAAGAGGCGCTTGGCCAGTTCCATGGGTGCGTCGCCACGAATCCTGGCGGTGAGGGCGAGGATGATGTCGATCAGTGCCTTCACCTTTCTTGCCACATCTCCGGGGAGGAAGACCTCTGTGAGATCAAGCACACCAAGGTGCAGCGCTTGCTCCTCGGAGCGGCGCTCGCTTCCGGAACGTTTCTTCCTGTACGCAATTGCGGGCTCTCCCGTCAATCCGTGCTCATCTTGAAAGGAGTCGATCTCCAGGAGCTTCAGCGCTTCCACGTTCAGTCCTGTGAGGACGCCGAGTTCGGTCGCAAGCGGCATGATGAGCCGGTCGTCAATGTGTGGCCACACGCCCCAGCGGTGGAACAGCGTTCGCATTCGCTTCTCGGTGCAAACCAAGGACAGCTTGCGGAGATTGAAGTCGGCAAGCATCGCCTGCGGGTCACAACCGTAGTTGTTCTCGAACGCCCAGACAAGAGCGCGCTCATCGGCCTGCGGCAGGTAAATGGGGGTGAGGCCAACGGCTTGCTCAGGGGTGCTCCCGCGTTGTAGTTGGTGAGCGATCATCCGCTCCGAGACGTTGTATGCCCGCCCAGCGGCGGCAAGACTTGAGTAGGTAACGCCCTCGACGACGACTTCGCGCGATGTTCCATTTGCAGTACGCACTCTGACATCCAAGCCAACAGCCTCGCGTGCGGTCCAGCCCTTCTTGATGCGGTCGGTGATGTGGCCATGCGCCACGCCGTAGATGCGGGCGGCCTCTGCAACGGGCACTTCGCACCCGTGCAGCGTCAGTGACTCGACCATAGTGCCTCCCCTATATGGGATGCCCATACCTATCGGCTTGTACCCCCGCACCACGCTAGAGGCGAGGCTAATCCAGCGAGCGAGCGCCGCGTTGATTATTTCCTGCGCCTCCTCATCGTATGCGGAGCGGGAGTCAGTCTCCCGCGTGCCCTTGTAGACAGGCGGCGGGTACACGACATTGTCGATAACCCGAACGGCATAGGCGAAGTCCATCACTTGCCTCACTGCCTTGTAAATGCCGTAGCGCGTTATGCTGGTGAGCCGGCTCTCCCCCAACCACTTGAAAAATCTGATAAGGGAGTCTGTTTCCCAATGTTTGTGCAAGTAGAACCGCGGATTTTCTTTCAATTCGGCGTAACCGGCGCGGGTTTCTTCAAGATATTCAATGTACTTATTTTTGGCGTACCTGAATGTGGCGGCCGTTGGCTCTTCGTTTTCGCGCTCAACTTGGAAGAAGATCCAAACAACCTGGGCGTATGGGTTATGAAGAGTCGGCTCGGGCGGGCGAGTGATTTGAATGACGTTTTCCATTTCGATGACCTCGTTTTTCCTTGTGTTGAAGACTGCCTATATACGTCTTGGTCCGTATATCTTCAGCTTCCTCAAGGCGATTGATCTGCCGACCTTTCTTGGTCAGCTTATCGAGCATGTGCGGAGAAATTTGGGTATAAATCTCCGTGGTGCTCAGGTCATCGTGGCCCAACATCTTTTGAACAATCAGCATCCGGTCGGTGTACTCCTCCCCCACGTCCGAACGAAGAACAGAAAAGGCAGCACCATGGCGCAGCCAGTGTGTGCAGAAATCCGCATGCAAGCCGGCGCGGCGAACAGCGTTCTTGAACTGTTTGCTGGCGTTTCGCACACTCCAAATCAATTGGTTGATGGTGAGGAAGACAGGCTTGTTCGGATCTGCGACATCCCAATCCGGTGCAAGCTTATATTCAAGGGTCGCGTGGTAAGCCTTAATACGACGAAGGACGGCGCGTGAAATAAGCGTAATGCGCTCTTTTCCTTGCCCGGCTCGACCCTTGACACCATTGATGCGAATTGGGATCAGTTCATACCCAGATGCATAGCTCTTCTCGTCGGGCAGGTCCTTACGCTTCAATTCGACCAACTCGCTGATTCTCAGACCCATATCATATTGAGCATGAAACATGCACCGCTCGCATTCATTGTGCAATTGAAGGAGCAGATCAATAACGTGAGCAGCCTCAATAAACTTCGGGCTTTTGGCATTGGAACGCTTCGTGACGTTCTTGGTCATCCCAATTCGGCCCCAGGGCAGATAATCTTCGTCGCGGAGCCGGCCCGCTTCTTCGGTGCAAAGCCAAAGAAGAAATTCTTTTAAGCAAGCTTCCCGCCCTTGACGAGTGGAACGCTCGCGACCGAACTCTTGCATATGGGTCAGCCAAGTCACCAAATCATTGCGATTGAAACGAAGAATACGTTCGTCAATTGAAGATTTGAAACTGGAAGGAAACTCTTCAAGCCAGCGAACCACATAGGTGAGGTTGCGGCCGTATTGAATGACGGTTCCCTGAGCGTACGTGTGACCAACTTCGGATTGAATTTTGCGAAGCCAACTCGATGCGGTTCGTACAATGACACCGTTGCTGTCCGTGATCGTAAAGTTCTTGCTAGCGACCGCTCGGGCGGCGAGCTCGACCTCTTCCCCGGAAGACTGCAGAGTGAAGCGGGGCACACCGGCAGGGAGCGCTGCGCAATTCAGCCGGGCCTGAAGCTCGGAATGTATTTGCCACATGGGCACCGGCCAAAGGTTCGACTCAACTTGCTTCCTTGGCTGGAGACTCATCTGCGCATCCTGGTTGTTTGGTTGAATTTTTGGTTCTTACTAAAAATCTGTCAAGATCCAGCACAACAGACAGTTCCTTTGGAGAGGCCCCAGTGTTGACATCATTGTTTTGGTTCCGAAAACACATCTACAGCAACCACCACGAGCAAGTGCAAACGCAGCTGGCGCGCACACCCTATCCCTACCCGGTGCTGAACATCAAGCGCCGCCCCGGCAGCATCTTCGACTACCAATACGAGGACTTCGAAGTGGTGGACTACCAGTGCCACCCGGCGATCAAGGCCCCCGTGGCCGTGTGATCACGCACCAGCCCTTCTTGAGACCCCACACCTCCTGAGCCCCAGGGCCAGGTGCAGCAGCGCCCAGCCCGCATCCACCAACAACCACCACCACGAGCTTTCATCCATGTCTTCCGGCGGATTTCACGTACACGGCCCCCACGACCACGCGGTGGAGCATGCCACCCACGGCCACCATGACGACGCCACGGCCAGCCACGGCAACGACGGCAATGGCTCGTCCATGAACAAAATCGCGATGTTCACCGCCATCGTGGCCACGGTGGGCGCGATCTTCTCGTACATGGGCGGCGCCACGCAGGCCAACGCCGGGCTGCTCAAGAACGACGCGGCCATCAAGAAGACCGAGGCCTCCAACCAGTGGAACTACTTCCAGTCCAAGAGCACCAAGCAATCCCTGGCCGAACTGGCCCGCGACCTGGCGCCCGATGACCGCAAGGCCGGCTACCAGACCAAAGTGGAGCGCTACGAAACCGAGAAGAACGAGATCAAGGTGGCCGCCGAGAAGCTCGAGGCCGATGCCCACGAATTCGACCGCAAGAGCGAAGCCCAGATGCACCAGCACCACCGCTGGGCCCAGGCCACCACGGCGCTGCAGGTGGCCATCGCGCTGGCCGCCATTGCGCTGCTCACCAAGAAAAAATGGCTGGAATACGGCATGTACGGCGTGGCCGCCGTGGGCCTGGGCGTGGGTGCCCTCGCCGCCTTGCACATCTGAAAAACAAGGACGTCCCGCCATGCCAGTGCACCTCATCTACGCCCGCGCCGCCAACGGTGTGATCGGCAAGGACAACGCCCTGCCCTGGCACCTGCCGGAGGACATGGCGCACTTCAAGCAGCTGACGCAGGGCTGCCCCGTGGTGATGGGCCGCAAGACCTGGGATTCGCTTCCGGCGCGTTTTCGCCCCCTTCCGGGCCGTACCAACATCGTGGTGACGCGCCAGCACGACTGGCAGGCCGAAGGCGCCCGGCGCGCCGAGAGCCTGGACGCTGCGCTGGCGCAGTGCGATCCCCGCCAGACGGTGTGGGTGATCGGCGGCGCGCAGATTTACGCCGAGGCCCTGCCGACGGCAGACCGGCTGGAGGTGACCGAGATCGCCCGGGACTTCGAGGGCGACGCCCACGCGCCAGTGCTAGGCAAAGCCTGGACCGAGGCCGCCCGCAGCGACCATGTGAGCACCAACGGCCTGCCCTTCAGTTTTGTGAGCTACGTGCGCGCGGCGGATTGAGTCCCTCTTCGGCGGGCACGTGCCCTTCCCTTTCCCCTTGCACCCAGCTATGGGGTGGCTGACGGGGTTTTTGCAGGCGTCTGGTCGCGCGACGGATCGGGCGTCTGTGCGGGCGTGAGGGCCGGAGCGGGTGCCGGTGTTTCCGCCGGCGTCTGCGCGGGCGGGGGAGCTGGCGTCTGGGCCGGCGTCTGCACCGGCGTGGAGGCAGGGGTCAACGCAGGCTGCAAGCCAGGCACCACCGCAGGAGTGTTCACCCCCTGGGCACCTGCAGCCGCGGCCCCCATGGCCAGAACGCAAGCCAGCGCTTGCTGGTGAATGGATGGCATGGAGTTCTCCATCGGGAACAGATTTCCAGTGTCTGGGGAACGGCGGCCGCGAAGCGTCGGACAAATACCCGTGGTCCCGGGGGATGGGGCGCTTCGTGCCGCGGTGCCATGTCGGGCACTCAGTGCACAGGCTGATGCCACAAGAAAGCAATGATGGGTACGATGCGCGCTGCGGGCCTTCGCCCACGGCCGCCACCGCTGCAGCTGCTGGCAGTCAGTGCGGAGCCCTTGTTTTTATTCACTATTACTGTTCAAAAAATGCAAATAGCCACCTGGAACGTGAATTCCCTGTCGGTGCGCCTGCCCCAGGTGCTGGCCTGGCTGGAGGCCAATCCGGTGGATGCCCTGTGCCTGCAGGAACTCAAGCTGACCGACGACAAATTCCCGCACGACGCGCTGAAGGAGGCCGGTTACGAAGCGGTGACCTTCGGCCAGAAGACCTACAACGGCGTGGCCATCCTGAGCCGGCATCCCCTGCGGGACGTGGTGCGCAACATCCCGGGCCACACGGACGAACAGGCCCGCGTCATCGCCGCCACGGTGGACACCCCCTCCGGCGCGTTGCGGCTGGTCAACTGTTATTTCGTCAATGGACAGGCCCCTGGCACGGAAAAGTTTGCGTACAAGATGCTGTGGCTTACGGCGCTGCACCGTTGGCTGCGCGAGGAGTTGCGGGCCCACCCGCGGCTGGCGCTGCTGGGCGACTTCAACGTCGCGCCGGAAGACCGCGACTCATTCGACCCGGTGGGCCTGAAGGACACGATCCACCACACGGTGGAAGAGCGCCAGCACTTCCAGGATTTGGTTGCGCTCGGCCTGACCGATACCTTCCGCATGTTCGAGCAACCTGAAAAAGCCTATTCGTGGTGGGACTACCGCATGCTCGGCTTCCAGAAGAACCGGGGCCTGCGCATCGACCACATCCTGGTGAGCGAGGCCCTGCGCCCGACGGTGACGGCGTGCGTGGTGGACCGCGCTCCGCGCAAGAACCCCCAGCCCAGCGACCATGCACCGGTGGTGCTCACGATGGCGTGACGTGTTGGCAAGGCGCCTGCCCTGCTGCCGGCGCGCCCGCAGCAGGTCCACCGGCCAGGGCGCACGCCGGGCAGGCCACAACACAAAGGCTGCAAGGATTTCTCCTTGCAGCCTTTGCTGGTTCATGCACGGGCAAAAGACGCGCCATGGGCCCCGCCGGCGGCCCTTGCATGCGCCACGGGCCGGAGCCCGGGGGTGCAGCCGTCCGATAGGATCCGATCAGGTGTTGGAGTACGAATCGCGCAGGCCACGCACTTCATCATGGTTGCGCTGCGCCCCTTGGGACTGGCGTTCCACCAGGGCCCGTACATCGGCGGGCAGTGCCGACTTCAAGGCCTTGCGGTAGCGCGCCACGGCAGCGTCCTCGCCGCGCTCGCACTCTTGCAGCACCGCCTTGTCATCGTTGATGGACAGCGCCGACTTGACCGACACCCAGCCCCGGTGCAAGGCCCCGGCCACGGTACCGCCCGAGGCCGGCTCGCCACCCAGGCGGCGGACTTCGCTTTCCAGCTCGGTGGCGGCGGCGGCGCATTCCCGCGCATGGCGCTGGAACACCCCCTTGAGTTGCGCCGAATTGGCGCGCTCGGCACAGGCGGTGAAACCATACTCCCCGTCGCGCGCCGATTCCAGCAGATCGTTGAGAACGTCCACCGTGTCTTCGTTGTCCGCCACGTCCAGCGGAAGCTCGTTGTTGATGCGGGCGCTGGATACGCGGTCCCACGCGGCGCGGGCGGCAGGACGGGCATCCGTCCAGGCCAGGCCGTCCGAATGGCGGGCACGCCAGTCGTCCGCCAGGCGGGGTTCGACGGCCTCAAAGTCGCCTTCGTAGCGGTCTACGGAAGACCAGCCCAGTTCGTAGGCAGGGCGGTATTGGTCGTACGTGCGGCCACCCACGTAGTAGGGCTCGCGGTGGTAGCGTTCGCGCCAGTAGGCGTCTTCATCCGTGGGGTTGACCGCCTCGGCGGCAGCCTTGCCAGCCAGGCCGCCGGCCACGGCGCCCGCCACACCGCCAATGGCTGCCCCCACGGGGCCGCCAAAGGCACCCGCAGCCGCCCCAGCGGCCGCCCCACCCATCGCGGCCCCCACGCCGGTGCCGACGGGATGGGCGCCCGGCTCGTTGGTCAAGGGGTCACGGTTGGCATCGTTGAAATCCGACATAGAAGCTCTCCGGTTGGTTAACAGTGAGTTCATTGTTGGATTCACCCCCGCCGCCCCGGGTCGGTCCATGGAGTGCTTGCGTGTAGGACACCGACCAGCACGCCGCGCCCTCGCCACAGGCTGGGGCGATGCGAACCGTCCGGCGCCTTTCTGCAAGAGGCGCAGCCACACCAATACGCTATATTTTTAATAGCATACAGCGCTTGAAAATAAAGCGCTACAGGCCAATTTCACCCTTCATCTGGCGCATCCAGGCCCAGCTCCTGGATCTTGCGCGTGATGGTGTTGCGGCCAATGCCCAGGCGCTGGGCGGCCTCCATGCGGCGGCCATGCGTGGCGGTGAGCGCGGTGCGGATGAGCCGTGACTCGAATCGCCGCGTCAGGGCATCCCACACCTCGGGCTGGCCACCCGCGAGCAGTTTCTGCGCTTCGGTCTCCAGCGCCTGTTCCCAGCCGTGGCCGACAGGGGCCGCAACCGGCGCCGCGGACACCTCCGGAACCACCGGCCAGGCGGCCGCCCCGGGGGCCACGCTGACTGGCGCAATGGCCGGGGCCACGGGCGGGTGCAGTCCACCAACGCGCTCAGCCGGCACAGCGGCCACGGGGCCCGCATGCGGGAGAGGAGGCGCACCGGCGGAAGGCTGCAGCTGCTGCGCGGCAGGCTCGGTGGTGGCGCCTGCACGCGGCACGGGTTGATGGACGGGGGCTTCCAGCACTTCGGGCGGCAGGTCCTGCAGGGAAATGACCTGGGCAGGTGCCATCACAGTGAGCCAGTGGCAGATGTTCTCCAGCTGCCGCACATTGCCCGGAAAGGCAAACTGCTCGAGCCGCGCGAGGGCCGAATCTGCAATGCGCTTGGGCTCCACCCCCAGTTGCCGCGCGCTTTGCTGCAGGAAGTGGCGCGTGAGCACGGGCACATCCTCATGCCGCTCGCGCAGCGCAGGAAGGCGAAGGCGGATGACGTTGAGGCGGTGGAAAAGGTCCTCGCGGAAGCCTCCTTCCTTCACGCGCTTTTCCAGGTCCTGGTGGGTCGCGGCAATCACGCGCACGTGGGCCTTCACGGCCGCATGGCCACCGACGCGGTAGAACTGGCCGTCCGACAGCACGCGCAACAGGCGCGTCTGCAGGTCGAAGGGCATGTCGCCGATTTCATCGAGGAACAGGGTGCCGCCCTCGGCCTGCTCGAAGCGGCCGCGCCGCTGCGTCTGCGCGCCCGTGAAGGCGCCGCGCTCGTGGCCGAAGAGCTCGGACTCGAGCAGATCCTTGGGGATGGCAGCGGTATTGATGGCGACAAAGGGCCCATCGGCGACCGGCGAATGCTTGTGCAGCGCGCGCGCCACCAGTTCCTTGCCCGAGCCCGATTCGCCCGTGATGAGCACGGTGACCTGGCTCTGGGAGAGGCGGCCGATGGCGCGGAACACGTCCTGCATCGCGGGCGCCTGCCCGAGCATCTCGGGCGTCTCGGCCTGGCGCTCTTCCGTCACCTCTTCGCGCTGGCTTTCCTCCACCGCCCGGCGGATCAGCTCCACCGCCTTGGGCAGGTCGAAGGGCTTGGGCAGGTACTCGAAGGCGCCGCGCTGGAAGGCGGATACGGCACTGTCCAGGTCGGAGTACGCCGTCATGATGATGACGGGCAGCCCAGGCTGCAGTTCGCGCACCTTTTCCAGCAACTGCAGGCCCGAGCCGCCGGGCATGCGGATGTCGCTCACCAGGACCTGGGGCCCTTGGCGCGCGGGGTCGCCAGCGGTGATGTCGGCCAGCGCATCGAGCACCTCGCGCGGGTGCGTGAAGCTGCGCGTGGGCAGGTTTTCGCGCGCCAGCGCCTTTTCCAGGACGAAGCGGATCGAGGGGTCGTCATCTACTATCCAGATCGGCTTCATATGTTTTTCTTACCTTCCCTGTGGTTGCGTGTCAGGGACCATCGTGCGCTTTCAAGGCAAGGGAATCAGGATGCGGAAGTCGGTGCGACCCGGCACGCTGTCGCATTCGATCAACCCATGATGGCGCTGCACGAAGGTTTGCGCCAACGTGAGCCCCAGCCCTGACCCGCCATCCCGACCCGACACCAGAGGGTAAAAAATACGCTCCTTGATCGTGTCGGGCACGCCCGGTCCGTTGTCGATGACATGCAATTCCAGTGCCAGCCGGTAGCGCTGGCGACCAAACGTTACTTGTCGGGCCACACGGGTGCGCAGGGTGATGACCGCGTCGCCGGCCGCGATGCGGTCGGTCAGCGCCTGGGCCGCGTTCTGCACAATGTTCAACAGCGCCTGGATGAGCTGGGCGCGGTCGCCGCGGAATTCTGGGATCGAGGTGTCGTAGTCGCGCTGCACGCGCAACCCCTGCGGGTACTCCACCAGCACCAGCGAGCGCACGCGCTCGCACACTTCGTGGATGTTCACGTCGCCCACCAGGTGCGGGTGGCGGTGTGGCGCAAGCAGCCGGTCCACCAGGCTTTGCAGGCGGTCGGCCTCGTGGATGATGACCTGGGTGTACTCGGTGAGCTCGCGGCTCTCGAGCTCCATCTCCAGCAGCTGGGCGGCACCACGGATGCCGCCCAGGGGGTTCTTGATCTCGTGGGCCAGGTTGCGGATGAGCTCCTTGTTGGCCTGTGCCTGGTCGAGCAGGCGCTCCTCGCGGTCCTGCCGCGCCTGCTGCTCCAGCGGCCACAGCTCGACGAGGATCTCGCCCACCTGCTCGGCGTCGGCAACGTTCACATGCACGGGCACCGGGTCCTGGTGCAGGCGCTTGAGGCTCGCCTCATACCGCAAGGCGGCAAAGTCCTTGCCCCGGGCACCTGCCAGCGCGGTCTGCAGCAACGCGGGATCGGTGAAAAAGGTGGAGAAGTCCACGCCTTCCAGGGTGCGGCGCGACAGGCCGAGCGTGTTTTCCAGTGCCGCATTGGCAAATTGCACGGCGCCATCGGCGCGCAGCACGGCCACCAGGGTGGACATCAGGTCCAGCGAATGGAATCGCCCTGTGTCGGTGGCTGGGGTGTCGGGAAAGGGCGAAGAGCTCACACGCGTGCCATGCAAGAAAAAAGGAAGGTGACTTAGTTGGCGGGCGGCAGGCGTGCGATCTCGCGCTTGATGCCGGCAATGTCGCTTTCGCTGCGGGCCACGTTGGCCTTGAGCTCCGCCGTGCGTTCCATGTAGCGCTGGGGGTTGCGCAAATCGAGGGCATTGCGCTCTGGCGCGCCGCCGTTGTATTCCTTCACCAGCTCGGCATGGCGGGCCTCGGCCTTGCGCAGTTCGGATTCGAGAATGGCCCGCGCATCGGCATCGCGCGCTTTCTGGTCGTTGCTGTTGGCCCGGGGTGCATTCGAAGGTGCCGCCGTTGCCGCAGGCGTGCCGCCGCCCGAGGGCGCCGGGGCCGCCGACGCCGGCCGGGTGCCCTGCACGACGGTGACATTGCCGCCTTCCACCAGCTTGCATCCCCGCTCCTTGGCCTGGGCGGCGTTGTTGGTGTATTCGTTGCCACAGCGGTAGATGCGGTCTTGCGCCCACGCGGCCGGTGCCGTCGCGGCGATGAGTAACAGGGTGATGAGCGTTTTCTTCATTCGGTTTCCTCGCACTGCCATGCAGGGGTCAGGGGAGTATCCACCAATCACCATGCATCGCCAATCCAACACCAGCAGGCCCTCGCAGGGCTTTGTACATGGATGCAACGGCCCCGGGATTGGTTTCACCAGCCTCTCCGGCCCCATGAAAAAAGGCGGCCTTGGCCGCCTTTTTGGTGAGCAACAGCCTGCAGGGAGGCGATTACAGCGAGTAGTACATGTCGTACTCGACAGGGTGAGGCGCCATGCGGAAACGCGTGACTTCGCCCATCTTGAGCTCGATGTACGCGTCGAGCATGGAGTCGGTAAAGACGCCGCCCTTGGTAAGGAAACCACGGTCCTTGTCCAGATACTCCAGGGCCTGGTCCAGGCTGTGGCAGACGGTGGGCACCAGCTTGTCTTCTTCGGGTGGCAGATGGTACAGGTCCTTCGTGGCGGCTTCGCCCGGATGGATCTTGTTTTCCACGCCGTCCAGGCCGGCCATCATCAGGGCCGAGAAGGCCAGGTAAGGGTTGGCCGATGGATCGGGGAAGCGCGCTTCGATGCGGCGGCCCTTGGGGTTGGCGACGTAAGGAATGCGGATCGAGGCCGAGCGGTTGCGGGCCGAGTAGGCCAGCTTCACAGGGGCTTCGAAGCCGGGCACCAGGCGCTTGTACGAGTTCGTGCCGGGGTTGGTGATGGCGTTCAGGGCGCGTGCGTGCTTGATGATGCCGCCGATGTAGTACAGCGCGAAGTCCGACAGGCCGGCGTAGCCGTCGCCCGCGAACAGGTTCTTGCCGTCCTTCCAGATGGACTG
This sequence comes from Acidovorax sp. GW823-FHT01C06, assembly GCF_058798375.1. Taxonomy (NCBI): domain Bacteria; kingdom Pseudomonadati; phylum Pseudomonadota; class Betaproteobacteria; order Burkholderiales; family Comamonadaceae; genus Acidovorax; species Acidovorax sp. GW823-FHT01C06. Next base: position 6,918 of record NZ_JBXAKN010000018.1, on the reverse strand, counting down.
GTGCACGTGCATGCCGGAGCCGTTGTCGCCAGCGTAGGGCTTGGGCATGAAGGTAGCCGTCTTGCCGTAGGCGTTGGCCACGTTCCAGACCACGTACTTCAGGACCTGGGTCCAGTCAGCGCGCTCGACCAGCGTGCTGAAACGCGTGCCGATTTCGTTCTGGCCAGCGCCCGCCACTTCGTGGTGGAACACTTCGACCGGGATGCCCAGGGATTCGAGGATCAAGGACATTTCGGCGCGCATGTCCTGCGTGCTGTCGACAGGAGGCACGGGGAAGTAGCCGCCCTTGACGGTGGGACGGTGGCCGCGGTTGCCACCTTCGAGCTTGGCGCCCGAGTTCCAGGGGGCTTCGTACTCTTCGATCTCGAACATGACCTTGCCGGGTTCGTTGGACCAGCGCACGCCGTCGAAGATGAAGAATTCTGGCTCGGGGCCGAAGAAGGCCGTGTCGCCCAGGCCGGAGGCCTTCAGGTAGGCTTCAGCGCGCTTGGCGATGGAGCGTGGGTCGCGGTCGTAGGCCTTGCCATCACCGGGTTCGATCACGTCGCACTGCAGGAACAGCGTGGTTTCTTCGAAGAAGGGGTCGATGTTGGCGGTGCTGGGGTCGGGCATGAGCTGCATGTCCGAGGCTTCAATGCCCTTCCAGCCAGCCACGGACGAACCGTCGAATGCGTGGCCGGACGTGAACTTGTCTTCATCGAAGTGGGACACCGGCACGGTCACGTGCTGTTCCTTGCCCCGGGTATCGGTAAAACGGAAGTCAACGAACTTGACTTCGTTCTCCTTCACCATCTTCATCACGTCTGCAACGGTCTTGGCCATCAGGTTCTCCTGGGTAAAGCGCTTGTTGAAAAAAGAATTTGTGGAAATAAAAGCAGTTTGCGTGCCAGCTGGGTGCAGCCGCCGCACTATGAAGGAGCACTACGGACTGCAGGCCGATAGGACATTTGCGAGATTGCACCAATAAGGTGCGCAACAACGATCAACACCAAGCATCACAAATTGCGCACCAATTCAGGGCCACACTCTGCACCAAAACTGTGCAATCCCGTCTTGAGATCCTGCCAGGCGGCCGGGACCAAGGGAGCAGGACCTTTGACGCCCAGTTCGATGTGCCGCCCGTATTGTGGATGATCCACGCTGGGTAAGCTGAACACCCGGATCTCGGGGTGCGATTTTTCTATGCGCTCCATGAGAGGTGTCAATGCTGCCTCCATGGCGCCATAGACCACCACCGACTGCTCGACCTGGGGAGCACGGTTGAACAGGTCTGCATAGTGGTGGTCGAGCACCCATTCGATCATGGGCCAGGCCATGACCGGGAATCCGGGCACGAAATGGACGGCACCGCCGCCAGCGCCCTCGCAGCTGAAGCCGGGAATCTTGTTGTAGGGATTGGGGATGATGCGGGCGCCTGCGGGAAAGACGCCCATGTTGAGCCGGTGCACATTGTCCGGCCGCTCGGCTTCGTATGGCACACCTTGCTCCCGCGCCACGTCCTGCATGCGTTCGCGGATCAACGCCTCGGCCTCGGCATGCAGAGCCAGCTCACGGCCCAGGGCGCTTGCCGCGCATTGGCGGGTGTGGTCATCGGGCGTCGCACCGATGCCTCCGCAGGAGAAGACCACATCGCCCGAGGCAAAGGCCCGCCGCAGTGTCGCGGTGATGCGGTCCGGGCTGTCCCCGACGTAGTCCGCATACGACAGCGACAGGCCGCGAGCCGAGAGAAGTTCGATGACTTTGGGCATGTGCTTGTCCGCGCGCTTGCCCGACAGGATTTCATCGCCCACGATGATCAGGCCGAAAGAGGGAGTCATGGGGAAGGGGTTCCGTGGGTGGGAGATGGCGTCGGAGACGCTGCGAGTGCCGCCGGGGCTACAGCAGCAGGAGGCGGCTCGGCACTGGCGTCCGGTCCGCGCACCAGCTCCTTCGCCGGCGCAAGGATCGGGGGCGCCTCAGCGGCCACCGGCCCCGCAGCCTCTTGCCGCAGGCGTGCCAACGCGGCCAGGCAGTAGTGCGCGAACCACAGCGATGAAAATGCGAAAACGAGGGTGTAGATCCAGATCGCCAACGGCACCAGGATGAAAAAGGCCGCTGCAAACACCACCCCCGAGGCCCATACGATGCTCGGCGCAGCGCCTAGGTAGCCCGTCAGGATGCCAATGCCCAGCAGTCTGCTGCGGTGGCGGCGAAAAATAGCCTGCCGCTCCTCCTTGCTGGCATGGTCGGCCAAGACATCGAAAGCCATCACCCGGTAAGTAAGCCACCCCCAGATCAAGGGCGGCAGGATGAGCACCAGCGGCGGCACCAGCCACAGGGGCACAGACACCACCAGGGCGATCAATGCCAGCAACGTGGAACTGACCGACCACACCACGCTGGCGATGAAGGAGCCGCCCTTCTTGCGCTCCAGGGCCGGAAAGCGCCGGTCGGCCACCAGCGCCACCAGTGCAGGCGTCATGAGCACCGCCACCACCAGCAGGGAAACCACCACCAGCGCGGGTGCCACCGCCAGGATCACCATCAGTGGCGCCACCACCGAAGTGACATCTCCCAACCCCCAGCCCTGCAGCCAACTCCAGAAGCTGGCCAGGAGGGCGGAGGCGTCCAGCAGTGCGCGCATTCCCCGCACGGCGCCGTCCCAGTAGAAGTACCCCAAGCCCAGCGCCAGCGCCACCATCAGCACGAGCGGCAGCACGGACAGGGCCATCACACGCGGGCGCAGGCAGTAGGCAGCGGCGCGCCAGAAAGAATCAAACAGAAGTCCCATGCCGGCAAGCATACCGTCTTGACCGTCCGCAGGGGCTTTCAAGCCTTGCCGAGCAGCCGCAGCAAGCCACGCCATTGCTGCGACCAGAAACCCTTGCCGTAGTCCCGTACCTGCCCGGTCGGCCCCGCCTCCACCTGGTCGCGCACGCCCGTCGAATCGAAGCGCAGCTCGAAATTGGCGGTGCGCATCAGAATGTCCCACCAGGGCAGCAGCACTCCGAAGTTGTGACCGCCCAGGACGGTGCGATACCTTGCGCGCCCCGCGCTCGCCCCCTCACCCGGCAGCGGCTTGATGGTTTCATGGCCGATCCCAATGCTGTGGTGCAGGCGGTGAAAGCGCGGGCTCACCCACAGCCGCTCGCCCCAGCGGCCAAACCACAGGCGCACGTTGGCATGCTGAAAGCTCTCGCTGAGCTGCGTGATGGCGACGATGGCGATGAACTGCCCCGGCGCGACCCCGATGAGTTGCGCCACCACCACGAGAATCGTGTCGCGCAGCAGGTCATCGAGCAGGTGGTTGCGGTTGTCGCTCCACATGGTCATCTGGCGCTGCGCATGGTGCAGGGAATGAAGGCGCCACCACCATTCAAAATGGTGCTGCCCCCGGTGAATCCAGTAGTCCACGAAATCGAACACCACCAGATACAGCAACAGGCTGACCCAGGGTACATCGGTGATACCGGGCCAGAGGCCATCGAGCTGGAATGTGCTGATGCCCGCCACCCGCAAGGCGCCGAAGAACGAATCCGCCAGCGGGTCCACCGCCAGGAACAGGCCCAGCCGGAACAGGCCCAGCCGGTGAATCAGCGTGTAGAGAATGTCGGTGCGGATCGTCGCCCGGTCGGTCACGGCCTCCACCGGCCGCCAGCGCTGCAGCGGGCCAATCACCGCGGCGATCACCACGAGCTGCAAAAGACCCACCAGTATCCAGCCCGCGGCCTCGTAGCCGCTTTCAAGCTGGTTCCCCAGTCCCATGGCGAACATCGCTGGCTGCAACAGGCTTTCAAAAAGCCATTGCTGAGCCGCATCAAATCCGTTGCCTAGCCACCCCATCGCGTCACGCTCCCTCCGTACCGCCGGCCCCGCCTGCACTCAGGCGGCGGCCGTGCACAACCCAAACAATCCCCGCCGCCATGATCTCAGCGCCCCTTCCCGGGTGCATAGTCAGGATGCTCGCGCAATGTGCGAAAGCAAAACCCCCGCTCCTTGAGGCCCACGATCAGCGGCTCCAGCACCGCCGGCGCCCACGGGTCCTTGCGCGACCAGATGCCCAGGTGGGCCAGCAGGATGTCGCCACTGCGCACCTCGCGCAAGGCCTTGTGCAAGAGCGCGGCGTTGCTGGCCTTCTCACTGGGCAATTCGTCTCCCAGGAACCCCGCCGGGGACCACCCCACATGCGTGAAGCCGCATGCGCGCGCACTGGCGAGCAGCCGTGGCGATGTCTTGCCCCCCGGCGCGCGAAACAGAGGCAGGGGAGTCTTGCCCGTCAGCACCTGCAACCGGTCCGCGGCCCGGGCGATCTCTTCGCAATACCCGGCGGCCGTCAGCACAAAATCCTGCCCCTCTCGAGGCCCTGCCGAGGGACGCACGCGGAACGAAGGGTTTTCTACCGTGCCAAGGTCGGCGCGCCAGTACGTGTGGTCCCAGGTGTGCGAGGCAAACTCATGCCCTTCTGCCGCGCGTGCGCGCCACCACGAAGCCCAGTGGGCGCCCAGGCTGCCATCGCCTTCCTGGGTCCGCTCATTGGCGGCAAAAAACGTCACGCGCACCTGCTGGCGCGCCAGAACCTCCGCAACCAGAGGCGCGACGGCCATGTGGCCCGTGTCAAAGGTGAGGTAAACAGGAGTTTTACAGTCGTTTTGGGCATTGGCGCCCGATATGCATGCGCCAATTGCTATAAAAAATATAGCACCCCTGATCCCGCGGGCAAGCTGCCCCCAACCCCGGGAAAGCCGGCTACGGCCAGCCCCGCCGTTCAGCGCGGCGCGTGCTGCAGCGTCCATACGCCGTGGGGAGACTTGCCCACCGTGACCTGCCGCACGACCTTCTTCGTTTCAGTATCCACCACGGACAGCTTGCGCGCCCAGCGGGAACTGACATAGATGAAACGGCCATCGGCGGACACCTCCATGCAGTCGGGCCCCCCGGGAACAGGGTAGGACTCGACCACCTGCTGGGTCGTCATGTCGATTTTGCTGATCGAGTTGGCCACGCGGTTGCTGACATACAGATGCCGTCCGTCACCCGCCGCGCGGAAAGCGTGCGCTCCATTGCCCGTCTTGATTTTCTTGATGCTCACGGGTTCGCGTCCGGAAACGTCGAACACCTCTACGCTGTCACTGCCAGTCAGGCCCACGAACACGCGCTTGTCGTCTGCGCTGCCGTAGACATCTGCAGGCATGGCTCCTGTTTTGATGCGCCACTTGATCGTCTGCGTCGCGATGTCGATGGCCACCAGCTCGTCGCTGTCCTGCATCGTGGAGTACACCGTGGTACTTCGGCTGTCGATCCACAAATGGCTTGGGGTGCGGGATGTGGCCACGCGCTGGACGAGAGTCAGTTCCTTGCCATCCCAGCGATAGAAGTCCACGTGGTTGAGCCGGTTGGCCGCCGTGATGAACCACTTCATGTCCGGTGTAAAGCGCAAGTGGTAAGGGTCCACGATGCCGCGGACGGTGCGCTGGACCTGTGCGGTGCGCGGATCCAGGAACGTCAGCGTGTCACCCAGCGCATTCGCCACGATGATCGACTTCTCGTCGGGGGTGAGATAGAGATGGTGAGGCTCCTTGCCCGTGGGAATGCGGACGGTCTCGGTCCAGGTCGCAGGGTCAATGACGCTGACGTTGGCTTCCAGGGAATTGAGCACGAACAAAGGAGGCGCTCCAGCCAGCACGCCCTCCATCGACATCCAGAGCCCACCCAGCGCAAGGTATGCGCGTGCAATCGAAAAAATCTTCACACAACCACTTTCAACACAGCATTCGAGTGTAGCGCCGCCCATGCGGATACCCCGAACAGGAACACGTAACATCCTTGATGTAGAACGGCCTTGGATCAAGAAACCAGGCTTCGAAAGGCCAGAAGCTCGGCATCGAAAGGGCACGGATTCAGGTGCTTCCAGCTACAAGCCCCCTCAATCAGTAGCCCCCACATTGGAATGTTCTCCAAGCAGCCAAGCACCGAATACACGCGAGGGTGCTGCTGTGCGCTCCCCTCCTCTTACCTCTCAATTGGATTGAGCAAGCAAATCCAGTTCGTCGTGGCTGAGCCATTTCCACGCACCGGGGGCCAGATCGGATGGCAACTCCATCGCACCGATGCGCGACCGATGCAGCCCCTCCACGCGATTGCCAACAGCAGCGAGCATGCGCTTGACCTGGTGGTATTTTCCTTCTGTCAGCGTGAGGTCCAGCCGATGGCTCCCCGCTTGCGCGCAGGCCGCTGCCCTCACCGGTTTCGGGTCGTCGTCGAGCACCACGCCTGCAAGCAGCTTTGCGATCTGTCCCCCATCTACGGGGTGCTTCGTGGTGACTTGGTACACCTTGGCCACATGTTTCTTGGGCGAACTCATCCGGTGAATGAACTGTCCATCATCGCTCAGCAACAGCAATCCTGTGGTGTCCTGGTCCAGCCGGCCCACAGCCTGCACCCCTTGAACCGCACTTTTCGTAGGCCGCTGGCGCAAAGGAGGCGGCAGCAGGGTATAGATGCTTGGGTAAGTCGAAGGCTTTTGAGAGCATTCGGTGCCTGCGGGCTTGTGCAGCAACACATACGCTTTAGCGTGATAGGGCCAATCGACGCCCTGAACGCGCAGTATCAACCCTTCCGGCTCCAGCTCGGCTGCCGCGTCGGTGCACGGCTCGTAACCCTGGGTGCCGGACGACGATTCGCGCACCGATACCCAGCCCTGCTGTACCAACCCCGCGCAGACACGGCGGGTGCCAAAGCCTTGGGAATACAGAATATCTTGCAGCTGCATAACGCGGAGAAATAGAAGCTAGTTGAATGTAAACGTGCTTGCGTGCGGCCCAAAGCAAAACGCCCTTCTACTCAGCAGAGCAGAAGGGCGGTTTGGGCTGTAAGAGCCTGACGATGACCTACTTTCACACGGGAACCCGCACTATCATCGGCGCAAAGTCGTTTCACTGT
>NZ_JBXAKN010000017.1:0-50107 GCF_058798375.1 Acidovorax sp. GW823-FHT01C06 | reverse complement strand
TTCGTCCGCAGTGTTCAACTTCATTCCCAAGACGGCGATGGACTTCTACAAGGCCGTGGCGGCCGACGACACGGCCACGCAGCACAGGCTGCTCAAGGAGTTCTTCATGCCCTACCTGGCCATCCGCAACCGGGTGGAGGGCTATGGCGTGAGCATCATCAAGGCGGGCGCCAGGATCGTGGGCCATGACGGTGGGCCGGTGCGCGCGCCGCTGACGGACTTGAAGCCCAGCGAGATGGAAGAGCTCAAGGCGCTCATCGACAAGCTCGGCCCGCAGTAAGCGCGCCGAGGGGCCTGGCAAGCCAGGCCCCTCTTCTTTGGTTGCATTCCACCACGCGCCTGGCCGTGCACGGGCGCGTGGTGCAGCCGTGGCACGCACACACATCCCCAACACCACAACGGAGACAGACAAGATGTTCAAGCAAATCGTTCTCGCCACCGCCGCCGCCTTGGCCATTGCCGCGCTCACGGGCTGCGCCGCCAGCGCACCCGCTGCATCTTCGGCATCGTCCGAGCAATCGGTGGCCGCGGCTGCGGAAAAACTGCGCGTGGCCATGATCGATCCCACGCCCACGGCCCTCGCCCAACTCGTCGCCGACGACCTGAGCTACGGCCATTCGGGGGGCCGCGTGGACACCAAGGACAGTTTCATCGGCGACCTGATCGCAGGAAAATCCGACTTCGTCACCATCGCCATCTCCGACCAGACCATCAAGGTCGTGGGCAACACTGCCATCGTGCGCCACACCCTCACGGCCGATACCAATGACTCGGGCAAGCCCGGCAAGGTGCAGATCAAGATCCTGGGCGTGTGGCAGCAGCAAGGCGGCCAGTGGAAGCTGCTGGCGCGCCAGGCCGTGCGCGTCGCGGCATGATGTAGACACATCGGGGCGGCTGTGTGCCGCCGTATGCCGCCCGTTGCATTTTTTGGCACTGCTGCCCCACGAAACCATGACCACGACTCCCCACCGCATCCTGCAAATCGGCCGCCTGCCCCTTCCCGCGCTGGAGGCCGAACTGGCGGCCCGTTACAGCGTCGCCTGCCTGGCCGAACAGCCCGATCCAGCGGCTTTTCTGGCGTCACACGGTGCGGAGTTCACCGGGGTGGTGACCACCGCCGCCATCGGCCTCGAGGGCGAGGTCATCGCCGCGCTGCCCCACCTCCAGGTCATCAGCAGCTTTGGCGTGGGCTTTGACGCGCTGGACATCGATGCGGCCAAGGCGCGTGGCGTGCAGGTGGGCTACACGCCCGGCGTGCTCAACGACTGCGTGGCCGACATGGCATTTGCGCTGATGCTGGATGTGTCGCGCAACCTTGCCGCCAGCGACCGTTTTGTGCGCCGTGGCGAATGGCCGAAGGCCAGGTTTGCGCTCGGCAGCCGCGTGTCGGGCAAGCGCCTGGGCATCGTGGGCATGGGCCGCATCGGCCAGGCGGTGGCCGATCGTGCGGGCGGCTTCCGCATGGAGGTGGGCTACCACAACCGTCGGCAGGCCGAGGGCTGCGCACTCCCTTATTTCGAGTCCTTGACCGCGCTGGCGCAGTGGGCCGACTATCTGGTGCTGACCGTGGCGGGCGGCGCTGGCACGCGCCACCTCGTCAACCGCGATGTGCTGGATGCCCTGGGGCCGAACGGCTACCTCGTCAATGTGGCGCGCGGCAGCGTGGTGGACGAAGCCGCATTGACCGAAGCGCTGACCGAACGCCGCATCGCCGGTGCAGGGCTGGACGTGTTCGAGAACGAGCCCACCGTGCCCGCCGCGCTGATGGCGCTGGACAACGTGGTGCTGACGCCCCACACCGCCAGCGCCACGCACGAAACCCGACGCGCGATGGCCGACCTGGTGCTGGAAAACCTGGAATCGTTCTACACCACCGGTGCCGTGCTGGCGCCGGTGCCTGGCACCTTGGTACTTGAGTAAGCCGTAAACAGCGCCTCCGTGCCTGGCTCCTCGCCCTGCAGCACCGGAGACGCCCCCGCAGGGGGGAGGCACGAAGCGGCTCAGGGAGTCACTTCAGCTTGTCGCGCGAGATGTCCATGATCATGCGCGTGGCCAGGTACAGACGCGGCACGATGGTGTTGATCTGCACGTACTCCGCATCATTGGAGTGGGCGCCGTAGCCCGACAGGCCCATGCCCTCCACCACCGCGCCCTTGGTCTTGAGCGCCGCAAAGGCCGCATCGGTGCCGCCCCCGGTGGCTTTCTCGACCACATTGAGCGGCAGGCCCAACTCCTGGTAGATGACCTTGCCGTAACCGGCCACACGGCGCGATGCCTCGCTGGCTTCGAGCGGCGGCCGGCGCACCTCGAACTTCACGTCCACCTTGGAGGCGGGCAGCAGCCGGGTCTTGATCTTCTCCTGCAGCGCCTTCTCCAACCCGTCAAAGTCCGCCACCTTGAGGGCACGCGCATCGGCCTGGGCGGTGGCCTCGGCCGGAATCACATTGCGGTTGGTGCCGGACTTGGACACCGTCCAGTTGAGCTTGAGGCCTTCGTCGTTCTTCGACAGGTCCTTCATCTGCAGCAGCTGGTGCGACAGTTCGTACAGCGCGTTCACGCCATCCTCGGGCTTGGCCCCGGCGTGCGATGCCTTGCCCTGCACCGTGAGGTAGGCCGCCCCGATGCCGCTGGTGGCCAGGCGCAGCGTGCCGTCGGTGCCGCCGCCTTCGAACGACAACACCACGTCCTGCTCGGACGCCACACGGGTGATGGTGCTGCGCCAGCCGGGCGAGCTGATTTCCTCGTCGCCATTGATCAGCACGGTGAGCGTGCCGTAGTCCTTGAAGCTGAGCTTTTGCAGCAAGGCCACGGTGTGGATGATGAGTGCGATGCCCTGCTTGTCGTCCGAAATGCCCAGGCCATAGGCCTTGTCGCCATCGATGCGGAACGGCTGGCCTTTGAGCATGCCTTTCAGGTACACCGTGTCCATGTGCGCGATGAGCATGATCTTCTTGCTGCCCGTGCCCTTGAACACGGCCTGCACGGCAGGGCCCACCTTCTCGGGCGTGTCGTCCAGGCGGTAGATGTCGCTGGTCTGCAGCACGTCCACCGTACCGCCCAGTTGCTTGAGCTGGCTGGCAATGCGCTCGGCGATCTGGTTCAGGCCCTCGATGTCCTTGCTGCCCGACTCGATGTGCACCAGGTCGCGCAGGGTGTCGAGCACCGGCTGCTGCTCCTTCTGGGCCAGCGCGTGGACATCAGCCACCGGCGCAGCGTGGGCCACGGCGGCGGCAAACGCCAGCGCCAGCGAGGCCATCAGGGGGCGGACAAACGAAGGGGTTAGTGTGGGCGGCGCTGCGGATGGTGCATGGTGCAAAGGCTCGGTGAAGGGATGAGGAAAGCGATTATGGAGTCTTGCAACACCAATTTCAAACACTGATCCTCCTTGCAATGCTTCGGTCAGCGCCTGCGCGCCAGACTCAGCCCGCAGGCGCAAACACCTCGGGGCTCAGCCGTGACTTGTAGCCCCGGGGTTCAAACAGCCACATGCCATACAGCGGCAGAGATTCCGCCAGCCGCAGGGGCGCCACCAGCGTGGACGCACCGCCCAGCAACGCAGGGTGCGGCACAACAGCCAGCAGGTCGGACTGCGCCACCAGGTGCAGCAGGCTGGCAAAGTCGGGGCAGCGCACGGACATCTTGGGCGCGGGCATGCGGCGCACACGGTGCGCTTCCGTCAACACATCCACCGGCCCGCTGACACTGGGCCCCACACAGGCCCACGCAGCGCCCTGCAGTTGCGCCAGCGACTGGGCCCGGACCCATGGGTGGCCCTTGCGCGCATAGACCTGGGGATGCAACTCGTACAGGGGGCGCTCCGTCACATCGGGATGCGCAAACTTGCGCGGTTTGGGGGCAATGACCGCATCAAAGCGCCGCTGCAGCAGGCCCTCCAGCAGACTGCCTTCATCGGCCGTCGCCATCTCCAGCGAGCGCCGGGCGTTGGGCAGGCACCAACTGGCATACAGCAGCGGGCCACAGACCAGCGCCGCTGAAGACGTGAGCCCTACCCGCAGCAGGTAGCGGTCTGCCGCAGCCACTGACGCGCGGGGCAGCGCCTCAACCCCTCGTGCCAGGTGCAGGGCCTGCGCGGCTACAGCCCGGGCCAGGTCGGTGGGCACATGGCGGCGCCCCTCGCGCACCAGCAAGGGCTTCGCGAAGTGGGCTTGCAGTGCCTTCATGCCATGGCTGATCGCAGGCTGCGACACGCCGCAGGCCTTGGCCGCCAAGGCGAACGAGCCCTGTTCGACGACCGCACGGAGGTATTGCAGGTAGCGCAGATACATAAACACCTTTTATGTATAAGCCACCATTGTCTCTTGTCGTGCGGCGCGGAGTTGGCGAAGCTACGCACTCCACTCCACGCCCTTTGCATCGCCACGTATGAGCCCTACCCCCATCGACACCGTCCGCACCTACCTCGCCCACCTGCACGCCAGCCACACCGAAGGCCTGATCGCCTGTTTTGAAGACGATGGCGTGGTGCACTCGCCGTTCCTGGGCACGATGCGCGCGAGCGACTTTTTCAAGAAGCTCGCCCAGGCCTCCAGCGGCAGCGTGATCACCGTGCTGGATCTGTTCGCCTCCGCCCAACCAGAAAGCGGCGGCGCCGTGCGGGTCGCCGCCTATTTCCGCTACGACTGGACCTTGAACGATGGCCGCGAGGTGACGTTCACCTGCGTGGATGTGTTCACATTCGACGCGGGCAGCACCCGCATCCGCGACATGAACATCGTCTACGACACCCACCCGCTGCGCGAAGAAGTGGGCGGCAAGTACGCGCCTGATCCGATTGTCACAAAAGCTCCACGCCCTTGAGCGTCACGAAACTCGTCTCGCGCGTGACCTGCACAAAGTCCTGCAGGTACGGCTTGGCCGACAGGCTGGGCAGGCAGGCGGCGTGCAGTTCGCCCCGCAACCCCCGGGCTCCGATGGGCCTGGCCGTCACATACCCCCGGTCCAGGTAACTCTGCACCGCCCACAGCGGCAGCGCCGCCACGCCGCGCCCGCTGGCCACCAGCTGCAGCATGGCCACCGTCAGCTCGGTGGTGCGGCGCGGGGGGCGCACCCCGGCGGGCTCCAGCACCTGGCGGATCAGGTCCAGCATTTCGTCCGGCACGGGGTAGGTGATGATGGTCTGGTCGGCAAAGTCCTGCGCCACCAGGTGCGGCCTGGCGACCAGCGGGTGCGTGTTGGCCAGCAGCGCGCGGATCTCGAAGCCAAACAGCGCGTGGTAGTCCACGCCCGCCTCGTCGACATCCACCTCCGACACGATGGCCACGTCGGCCCGGCCCTGGTGCAGCAGGCCCACGGGGTCGGCGTGAAAGCCACTCACGATGTCCAGCTCCACCTCGGGCCAGCGGGTGCGAAACGCATCCATGGCGGGCATCAGCCAGTCAAAACAGGTGTGGCATTCCACCGCAATGCGCATCTGCCCGCCCTGCCCCAATACCAGGCGGGCAATGTCGCGCTCGGCTCCCTCCACCTGCGGCAGCATGGCATCGGCCAGGGCCAGCAGGCGTTCGCCCACGGCGGTGAACTGCGGCGGGACGGACTTGCGCTCAAACAGCGGCTGGCCATAGCGGTCCTCCAGCAGCTTGATCTGGTGCGACAGCGCCGACTGCGTGAGGTTGAGCAGCTGCGCGGCCCGCACCAGGCTGCCGCTGTCGCGCAGGGCGACCAGGGTGCGCAGGTGGCGCACTTCCAGAATCGACTGATTCATTATTAATTTTCAAGTTGATCGCATAAAACTTTCGTTTGAATAATAAACGAGCCCGCGCGACCATCGGTGCCTTCATTGCACTGCTCCATTCAGAAGAAGGAAATCACCATGTCGCTCGCCGCCCAATCCTCCTCTCGCCCTGTGCTCACGCACACACTGGGTTTTCCGCGCATGGGGGCGCAGCGCGAACTGAAATTCGCGCTCGAGTCCTTCTGGCGCGGCGACAGCACCGAGGCCGAGCTGCAGGCAACCGCCGCCCAATTGCGCCAGTTGCATTGGCAGGCGCAGGCCGATGCGGGCCTGGGTTGTGTGACGGTGGGCGACTTTGCGCTGTACGACCACGTGGCCAACCACATCCAGCTGCTGGGCTGCGAGCCTGCCCGTTTTGGCTTTGACGCCACGCCCGAGCTGGCGCGCTACTTTGCGATGGCGCGGGGCGTGTCGGCCCACGCCGCCGAAGACCATCAGGGCTGCAGCGCCGGTTGCCAGGCAAAGCACACCACCGCAGGCCAGCCCGCTCTGGAGATGACCAAGTGGTTTGACACCAACTACCACTACCTCGTGCCCGAGTTCAGCGCCCACACCCAGTTCCACCTGGCCAGCGAGCGCCTGTTCGCCGAAGTGGCCGAGGCCCAGGCCCTGGGCCACCGCGTCAAGGCCGTGCTGCTGGGGCCCCTGAGCCTTTTGTGGCTGGGCAAATCCAAAACGGCGGGTTTTGACCGCTTTAGCCTGCTGGAGTCATTGCTGCCGGTGTACGAAACCGTGCTGGCGCGCCTGAAAGCCCAGGGCGTGGAATGGGTGCAGATCGACGAACCCATCCTGGGGCTGGACTTGCCCGATGTGTGGCGCCATGCCTTTGAGCCCAGCTACTGGCAACTCGCCCGCAGCGCGCCCAAGCTGCTACTGGCCACCTACTTCTCGCCCCTGGCCGAGAACCTGCGCCTGGCCTGCCAGTTGCCAGTGGCCGGCCTGCATGTGGATGCCGTACGCGCGCCGGAAGAACTGGTGGGCGTGGCCGACTGGTTGCCGTCGCACAAGGTGCTGTCGGTAGGCATTGTGGACGGCCGCAACATCTGGCGCACCGACCTCGATGCCGCTCTGGCCAAGCTGCGCCCCGTGGCCGACAAGCACCAGGGCGAGCTGTGGCTGGCACCGTCGTGCTCGCTGCTGCATGTGCCGTTCAGCTTAGAGGCCGAAACGCAGCTGGATGCCGAAGTGAAATCCTGGCTGGCGTTTGCCGTCGAAAAGCTCGACGAGCTGCGTGTGCTCTCCACCGCCTTGTCGCAAGGCGAGGTTGCGGTGGACGATGAATTGCACGCCGCCCGCATCGCCCTGGCCGCCCGCCGCGCCAGCCCCCGCGTTCACCGTGCCACCGTGGCCGCCCGCCTGGCCGCCGCTGCGCCGGGGGCCGACCAGCGCCACGACGCCTTTCCCGCCAGGCAAAAGGCACAGCGCGCACGGCTGAAACTTCCGCTGCTGCCCACGACCACGATTGGTTCGTTCCCACAGACGGCCGAGATCCGTGCAGCCCGCGCCGCCTTCAAGCGCGGTGCGCTCGACGCGGCCCACTACCAACAAAAGATGCAAGCGGAAATTGCCCTGGCAGTGCGCAAGCAGGAAGCCCTGGGCATTGACGTGCTGGTGCACGGCGAAGCCGAGCGCAACGACATGGTCGAATACTTTGGCGAACAGCTCGATGGCTTTGCCTTCACCGCCAACGGCTGGGTGCAGAGCTATGGCTCGCGCTGCGTGAAGCCGCCCATCATCTACGGCGACGTGGCCCGCCCCACGCCCATGACTGTGGCCTGGACGCAGTATGCGCAGAGCCTCACCGCCAAACCCATGAAAGGCATGCTCACCGGCCCCATCACCATCCTGCAATGGAGCTTTGTGCGCGACGACCAGCCGCGCGCCACCACGGCCGACCAGATCGCCTGGGCCATCCGCGACGAGGTGTGTGATCTGGAAGCCGCCGGCATCGCCATCATCCAGATCGACGAGCCCGCCATCCGCGAAGGGCTGCCGCTGCGCCGCGCGGGGTGGAAGAGCTATCTGGAGCGCGCCACGCGAGCCTTCCGCATCAGTGCCAGCGGCGTGCGCAACGACACGCAGATCCACACCCACATGTGCTACAGCGAGTTCAACGACATCCTGCCCGCCATCGCGTCCATGGACGCCGATGTGATCACGATTGAGACGAGCCGGTCGGACATGGAGCTGCTACAAGGTTTTGGCGACTTCAAATATCCGAACGAGATCGGCCCCGGCGTGTACGACATCCACTCCCCCCGCGTGCCCGGCGTGCAGGAGATGGCCGCGCTGCTGGAAAAAGCCGCCGAGGTCGTGCCCGTGGAGCACCTGTGGGTGAACCCCGACTGCGGCCTAAAAACCCGGGGCTGGCCCGAGACCGAAGCCGCCCTGCGCCACATGGTGCAGGCCGCGCAGGAAGTGCGCGGGCGGCTGCTGGAGGAAGCGGCCCTGGCATGACGGAGGCCCGGCCGCGAGATCGGCTGGCCGCCCACTCAGCCCGCAGCGCCCTTCATCTCCGCCAATTTCACGAGGACCAGCAAAGCGTGGTTGAGAGGCGTGGGCACGCCCAGGGCGGCCCCGCGCCTGACGACGTAGCCGTTCAGATGGTCGATCTCGGTGGGCTTGCCCCGCGCCAGGTCCTGTGCGGTGGACGAGAACTGGCCGGGCATGGTGGCAGCGATGCCGCGCACGGCGGCCTGCACGTCGCCCGCAATCGTCACTCCGTCCGCAGCTGCCACCGTCAGGCATTCGGCCACGATGTCGGTGATCACCTGCGTCACGCCGGGCACCTGCACCAGCGGGCCATAAGGCTGTTGCGACAGGGCCGAGAGCGCGTTGTACGCGCTGTTGAGCACCAGCTTGGCCCACAGCGCACCGCGCACGTTGTCTGACACCTGGGTGGGGATGCCCGCCGCCGTGAGCTGGCGGGCGGCCTCGCCGCTGCGTGGCGATGGCGCAATCACCAGCTCGCCCCGGCCATGGTGCACCACATGCCCCGGGCCGCCCATGGCGGTGGCGACGTACACCACGGCGGCGGCCACGGTGGTGTTGGCGCCGAGCACGGCGCGCACGCGCTCGTCGTTGTCCACGCCGTTCTGCAGGGTCAGCACCAGCGCGCCGGGCGCCAGGTGCGGGCGCATCCCGCGCGCGGCGTCCTCCGAGTCCGAGGACTTGACGCAGAACAGCACCACGTCGGCCCCCTGCACCGCGCTGGCCTCGGTGCTGGCCGCCAGCGGCACCTGCACATCCAGCACGGCTGTCTGCAGGCGCAGCCCGCGTTCGCGCACGGCCTGCACATGGGCGGGCCGGCCAATGAGCGTCACCGGGTGCCCGGCGCGTGCCAGCAGCGCGCCGTAGTAGCAGCCCACCGCCCCCGCGCCCATGACGGCGATGCGCAGCAAGGGGCCGGGGGTGGGCGGGGCGCTGGAGGAAACGGCTGTGGTCATGGAAAGTCCGGGGGACACAAAAAAGAAGGCTGGGCCGATGGGCCTTGAGACTATATCGGGCGATCGGCCGCCCGCACGCTCATGCGCCGCGCAGCACGCGCTCCGCCCACCTGCCCGCCCCCAGGAAGAGGAAACCCACCAGCACGAAGCCGCCCAGCAGGCCAGCCGCATTGCGCAGCACCGTGGCATACCCCAGGGCGTTCACATCGATGAACGGATACGGGTAGCTGCCCAGCCACACGCCGCGCACCAGCGCATAGGCAAAGTACGCCAGCGGGTAGGCGCAGGCTGCGAGCGGCACCCACCACCGCAACCCGCGCTTGCCGGGCGCGGCCCCCAGCCAGTACAGGCCGAACAGCACGGGTACCGCGTAGTGCAGCAGCACATCGGCCAGCCACTGCCAGCCCTGGGGATCCCAGATGTTGCGCAGCAGGAAGTGGTAGGCCAGGCCCACCAGAACAATGCTGATGGCGGCACACGCCTGCACCGGCGCGCGCGCGAAGAACCGCCCCCAGGAGGAGCCTGCGGCCACCGCCGGCAGGGTCAGCACCAGGGCCACCAGGATGTTCGTGAGCACGGTGAAGTATCCCAGATAGGCCACCAGGCCCTGCAGGGCGGACTGGCCGCCGGCCAACGCAAGCCGCAGGGAAAGCACCAGCTGGAGCAGCACGGCGAACCAGACAAGCAGTGCAAGGGAAAAGGTGGCCCGCCTTTCGGCCGGGGTGGGGCGCGCGGCGTGCGCAGACGGGGGTGGCGAAGGATTCAAGGGTGTGCCCTGCTCTCGATGGGATGTGCCAGCACCATAGCCCAAAGGCCGTGGCACGGCCATCTCACCCAGGGCCGGAAGTTGCAATAACCCCTGGCAACAACTCGGGAATCAGTTGATTGCAAAGACAATCATTGTCTAGTCAATTAAATTCCTGCCCATGACTTCCGCGCGCCCCACCCCCTCGATCCAGGGCTTCTACAGCCCCGACCACCTCCAGCCCGAGGACAGCGTGGGCTACCTCATGCGCAAGGTGATGTCCTCCATCCGCACCCAGGCGGATGCGCAGTTGGCTCCGCGCGACCTGACCTACGCCCAGTGGCTGCCGCTGTACAAGATCTCGCGCTGCGACAAGACCACGGTGGCCAGCCTCGCCCGCGACCTGGAGACCGATCCGGCGTCGATGACCCGGGCACTCGACCGGCTCGAAGCCAAGGGCCTGGTGCTGCGCGAGCGTTCCACCACGGACCGCCGCGTGGTGCAACTCGCGCTCACGGCCGAAGGCCAGGCCGTGGCCGCCCAGGTGCCCGCCGTGCTGGCCGACGTGCTCAACGGCCACCTGAGCGACTTCACCCACGACGAATGGCAGCTGCTGCTGCGCATGCTGCGCCGCATGCTGGCCAATGGCGAAGCGCTGCGCCAGCAGCCGCCCGCGCAGCCCTGATCGCGGTGCCCCGTACTTTTTTCGAATCCCTGGAGATTGACGTGTCCCAACCCACCCCCTTTTCAACCCGCGCCGCCGTGGCGGCCCACTTCACCGTCTCGGCCGTCGCGCTGGCGGCCGCCCTGTTCCTGGTCGGCTGCGCCAGCCCCGGGCCGGCACACACGCCGCTGGCACAGACCACGCCCGCCGGGGCGGGCCTGAACGCCTCGGCCAGCGAATCGGCCGCCCCGTCGCAGTGGTGGACCACCCTGGGCGACACACAGCTCAATGCCCTGGTCGACAAGGCCCTGCAGGGCAGCCCCAGCCTGGCCGTGAGCCGCGCCCGCCTGGAGCAGGCCGTGGCGCTGAGCCAGGTGCGCGAAGCCGCCAGCGGCCCGCAGGTGAACCTGGGCGTGGACGCCACGCGCCAGCGCTACACCGCGCACGGCCTGGTGCCCGCCCCGGTGGCCGGCAACACCTACAACAGTGGCACGGTGCAGGCGACGTTCAGCTGGTCGCCCGACTTCTTTGGCCAGCACGCCGCCGAGCTGCAGGCCGCCCTGGGCCAGGCGCGCGCGGCCCAGGCCGATGCTGCCGCGGCAGCCAACACCCTGGCTGCCCAGGTGGGACGCAGCTACGTGGCCCTGGCGCGCCTGGTGTCGCAACGCGAAGTCGCGGTGCGCGCGCTGGAGCAGCGCGAAGAACAGCGCCGCCTGACCAATGACCGCGTGGCCGCGGGCCTGGACAGCCAGGTCGAGCTGACCCAGGCCCAGGCCGCCGTGCCCGATGCGCGCACGCAGATCGAGGCGCTGGACGAGCAGATCACCCTGGCGCGCCGCCAGGTGGCCGTGCTCACCGGCCAGGCGCCCGATGCGCTCACCACCCTGACCCCGCAGCTGGCCGCCCTGCAGCCCGCGCCCGTGCCCGAGGCGCTGGGCGCCGACCTGCTGGGCCGCCGCCCCGACGTGGTGGCCGCGCGCTGGCGCGTGGAAGCCGCCACCCAGGGCGTGAAGGTCGCGCGCACGGAGTTCTATCCCAACATCAACATCGGCGCCTTCATCGGCCTGAACTCGCTGGGGCTGGACAACCTGTTCAGCGCCGGCTCGCGCCAGATGGGCGTGACGCCCGCGCTGCGCCTGCCGATCTTCGACGGCGGCCGCTTGCGCGCGCAGCTGGGCGGCCGCCAGGCCGAGCTCGACGCCGCCATCGCCCAGTACAACGGCATGGTGCTCGACGCGGTCAAGGAAGCCGGCGACGCCATGGCCTCGGTGCAGTCGCTCACGCGCCAGCAGGCGCTGCAGGACGATGCCGCCGCCAGCGCCGAGAAGGCCTACCGCTTCGCGCAGGAGCGCTACCGCGCGGGCCTGGGCAACTATCTGGTGGTGCTGTCCACCGAAAGCCAGGTGCTCGCCCAGCGCCGCCTGGCCGTGGACCTGCGCGCGCGCCAGCTCGACACCCGCCTCATGCTGATGAAGGCCCTGGGCGGCGGCTGGACGGACGACACCGACACGCTGCGCACCGCCGCGCGCTGATTCCTGGCACACGCAAAACACACACAACAAACACCTACCGAAAGATCACAGCCATGAGCGAACCCCTCACCTCCCAAGAAGCCAACACCGCCCGCCGCCGGGGCCTGACCCTGATCGCCGCCGCCGTGGCCCTGGCCGCCATCGGCTGGGGCGGCTGGCACTGGGCCAATGGCCGCCATGTGGAGACCACCGACAACGCCTACGTGGCGGGCAACGTGGTGCAGATCACGCCGCAGATCGGCGGCACCGTGGTCTCCATCGGCGCGGACGACACCGATTACGTGAAGGCCGGCCAGCTGCTGGTCAAGCTCGACCCCGCCGATGCCCGCGTGGCGCTGGAGCAGGCCGAGGCGCAGCTGGCCCAGACCGTGCGCGAGGTGCGCACCCTGTTCGCCAACAACTCCACGTTGAAGGCCCAGGTCAGCCTGCGCAGCGCCGACCTGGCGCGCGCCCAGGCCGATGCCGCGCGCCTGCAGGACGACGTGGCCCGCCGCGCCCCGCTGATGGCCAGCGGCGCCGTGGGCAAGGAAGAGTTCCAGCACGCCAATGCCCAGGTCACGGCCGCCAGGAGCACCGTGGCCGCCGCCCAGGCCGCCGTGGTGGCCGCGCAGGAGCAACTGGCCGCCAGCCAGACGCAGACCGAAGGCACCTCCATCGAGCAGCACCCCAACGTGCAGCGCGCCTCGGCACGCGTGCGCGAGGCCTACCTGGCCGTGCAGCGCGCCCAGCTGGTGGCGCCGCTCGACGGCCATGTGGCCAAGCGCGGTGTGCAGGTGGGCCAGCGCGTGCAGGCAGGTGCCCCGCTGATGACGCTGGTGGCCCTGAACGACCTGTGGGTGGACGCCAACTTCAAGGAAAGCCAGCTGCAGAACCTGCGCATCGGCCAGCCCGCCGAGCTGGTGGCCGACGTATACGGCACCAAGGTCGTCTACCACGGCAAGGTCGCCGGCCTGGGTGCCGGCACGGGCGCCGCCTTCGCGCTGCTGCCCGCGCAAAACGCCACGGGCAACTGGATCAAGGTGGTGCAGCGCGTGCCCGTGCGCATTGCCCTCGACCCCAAGGAAGTCAGCGAACACGCCTTGCGCGTGGGCCTGTCGATGGACGTGAAGGTGGACACGGCCGACCAGAGCGGCAAGACCCTGTCCGACACCCAGCGCACCACGCCCGTGGCCGCCACCGCCGTGTTCGACGCGCAGTTCAAGGCCGCCGACGACGAGGTGGCCCAGATCATCGCCGCCAACCTGGGCCGCAAGGCCCTGGCCGTGGCCTCGCCCAAGGTGGTCCAGACGCCGGGCGGCAGCGCCGGGCAGGCACAGAACCACGCCTCCGCCCCCGTGCGCGCCCCTGTGGTGCAGTAAGCCGGAGTCTTTTCCATGACTGCCGCCAACCCCACCGCGGACCAGGCCGGCGCCTCGGCGCTGCCCGCCGCGCCGCCGCCAGCCGCCCCGCCCGGGCCGCCCACGGCCTACCCCCCGCTGCAGGGCACGGCCCTGCTGCTGGGCACGCTGTCGCTGTCGCTGGCCACGTTCATGAACGTGCTGGACTCGTCCATCGCCAACGTCTCCATCCCCGCCATTGCCGGTGACCTGGGCGTGAGCCCGGGCCAGGGCACCTGGGTCATCACCAGCTTCGGCGTGGCCAACGCCATCTCGGTGCCGCTCACGGGCTGGCTCACGCAGCGTTTCGGCGCGGTGCGGCTGTTCACCATGAGCGTGCTGCTGTTCGTGCTCACCTCCTGGCTGTGCGGCTTCGCCTCGTCGCTGGAGATGCTGGTCTTCTTTCGCGTGCTGCAGGGCCTGGTCGCCGGGCCGATGATCCCGCTGTCGCAGACGCTGCTCCTGGCCAGTTACCCGCGTGCCCTCGCCGGAACGGCGCTGGCCCTGTGGGGCGTGACCACGCTGGTCGCGCCCGTGGTGGGGCCGCTCCTGGGCGGGTGGATCACGGACAACATCTCCTGGCCGTGGATCTTCTACATCAACGTGCCCGTGGGGCTGCTGGCCGGCGTGCTCACCTGGGGCATCTACCGCAAGCGCGAGACCCCGATCCGCAAGCTGCCGATCGACACCGTCGGCCTGTCCCTGCTGGTGCTGTGGGTGGGTGCGCTGCAGCTCATGCTCGACAAGGGCAAGGAGCTCGACTGGTTCGCCTCCAACGAGATCATCGTGATGGCCGTCGTCGCCGTGGTGGCGTTCGCCGTGTTCCTGGTCTGGGAGCTCACCGACAAGCACCCGGTGGTGGACCTCAAGCTCTTCAAGGGCCGCAACTTCACCTTCGGCGCGCTCGCGCTGTCGGTGGCCTATGCCCTCTTCTTCGGCAACGTGGTGCTGCTGCCGCTGTGGCTGCAGCAGTGGATGGGCTACACCGCCACCTCGGCCGGCATGGCGCTGGCGCCGGTGGGCATCTTCGCCATCCTGCTCACGCCGCTGGTGGGCCGCAAGGTCGGCCAGTGGGACCCCCGGCGCATGGCGACGGGCGCGTTCATCGTGTTCGGCATCGTGCTGTGGATGCGTTCGCAGTTCACCGTGCAGACCGACTTCATCCACATCCTGATCCCCACGCTGCTGCAGGGTGCGGCCATGGCGTTCTTCTTCATCCCGCTGACCACGCTGACGCTGGCAGGGGTGGCGCCCGAGCGCATTCCGGCCGCCGCCGGGCTGAGCAACTTCGTGCGCATCACCGCCGGGGCCATGGGCACGTCCATCGCCACCACGCTGTGGGAAAGCCGCGCCGCCATGCACCATGCGCACCTGACCGAGGGCCTGGTGCAGGGCCAGGGCGTGTTCGCCATCACGCTGGATAACCTGATGGCATCGGGCCTGACACAGTTGCAGGCGCTGGCGCAGGTGAACCGCCTGATCGACCAGCAGGCGTTCACCCGCGCGGCCAACGACATCTTCCTCGGATCGGCCGGGCTGTTCCTGCTGCTGATCGGGCTGATCTGGCTGACCAGGCGGCCGCCCAGGGCCCAGGGCCCGGGCGCCGCCGACGCGGCCGGAGCGCATTGAGGGCCTGCGGGCCGGCAGCAGCTGAATAACACCGGAAAATGGCTGCAGCGCTTTAACAACAAGCGCTAGCAGCTATTTTTTTATAGCATTCAAGCCACCTGCCGCGCCCTGCGGCACTGCGCGGCCTCCCACAGGCCACGTCGGAAAAACCTGACCTCCAGGCGGGCGCGGCACCTTCGGCCGCACCCCGGGGGGCGCCCCAACAATGCAGTCACCGCAACACACAACAAGGAACTGCCATGTCGCTCTCGCTGATTCTGCTGATCGTCCTCATCCTCATCCTGGTTGGCGCACTGCCAACCTGGGGCCACAGCCGCTCATGGGGCTACGGACCCAGCGGCGGGATCGGGCTGGTGGTGCTGATTCTCGTGATCCTGCTGCTGATGGGCAGGATATGACGACGACGCCTCCCGGCTGAGGCTGGGGGCCCTGCTCCCGCAAGGGGGTGGAGGCACCTGTCGGCCCCGCAAGAGAACGGCGCTTCCTTGGAAGCGCCGTTTTTTTATGCCCGTTGGCGGCACCGGGTTCGATGCCCCTGCGGCCTGGCTTTTCACGCCCGGCGCTGGCCCGCTGCCGCGAAGGCTGTCGAGAACGCCGCGAACTCCTTCTGCGCCACCGTGCCATCCGCGTTGCCGCCCTGGTCCATGAGCTGCATCACCGCCTGCGAAAAACCACTGCCCGCCTGGGCGCCCTTGGTACTGGCCAGGCCCTTGAGGAATTCATCCTGCGAGATGGATCCGTCCTTGTTGGTGTCAAAACCTGCCGTCAGCTGCTCGGTTTGGGCCTCGGTGGCACCAAAGCGGGCAAGCAGGTCCCGAAAATCCTCCCTGGAGACCAACCGGCCGCCCGGTGCGCCGGAAGCCCCCGCCGGCACCGAACCGCCGCCCCGCCCCACCGCGCCCACGGCGGGGCCGTCGAGTTTGCCCTGCGAGACCAGAATGCCTTTTTCTGCAAACCCTGCCAGTGCCTCGGCCTGCGGACTCAGGGTGAGGACCGTGGAGGGCTCAGGCTCGGTCGCGCCAGCGCCGCGCCGCGATGCGGCTGACTTGCCCGGCCCGCTGGAGGCTGCGTTGAAGATCAGAGAGGCTACGGACGCAAGGCCGGAGATAAGAGGTGACATCGCCATGGACTCCTGTGGGGCAAAACCCGGTGTCCTGGCCCTTCCTGCTGGTCCTTGCTTGGAGAAGACAAAAGGACAAGGCCACCGTGATCACCGCTTCGCCCAGGACATGAAGGGTACGCCGCGCCCCACGACGCAGTGGCAGGATGAAAGCACCCTTTGGACCCCATTTCGGCACCTGTCCGGCACATCCCGGCTGCGATGCGGCGCTCCGTGCCCCAGCGTTGGAGCACGCCGGCGTCTCGCCTGCCCGGAGCGCGGGGACAAACCCGGGGGCTGGATGCCCCGGCGGCCCGCCGCAGTCGGCGTGCGCCCAGGGCCCTGCCCTACGGGTAACCCGGCCCGAACGCCACGAACTCTCCTTCCAGCCGCCCCGCTGGCCGCCCATCGCAGTGCAGCGCCGACGCCTGCACGATCCGGCCCAGCCCCTTGCGCTGCAGCATCCGGGTGAAAGAGCGCCAGGCCTGCGGCGTGGGCGCCTGCGCCACGGCGGTGAAGGCGCCGGCCATGGGCGCGAGGTAGTCCATGGTGTTGCGCTGGATCACCAGGCGGCTGCCCAGTTGCTCGGCCGACAGGCGCAGGTGCAGCATCGACCAGGCGGCCAGGATCGCCACGGCCGATGCGCTGCCGCCAAACACCGTATCGCGGTGGTTGATGTTGGGCCCCAGCGGAGCGGCCAGCACCACCTGCTGCGGCGTGGCGTCGACCACCGTCACCTCCATGGCGTGGGACAGGGGAATGTGCTGGTGCAGATAGGCTTGGAGGGCAAGGGGAGTCACGGCGTGCATTCTGAAGGGTCACGGGAGAAACTGTCGGTGGCGGACGCATGCAGTGCTCGCAGTTGCTGCGACAGAGGCAGCCCCCTGGCAATGAGGACCCAGTCATGCACGCGCCAGCACGAGGATCATCCTAACCCGGAGTGGTGACTGCCACTTTGCAGCCGGACGCCGGCGTGAGGCCCCCTCACACAGCGCTCCATGGATCCATGGATACAGCGCGCGCGTCAGACACGGCGCTCTGCATATCGCTCAACGCCAAAAAAGAAAGCCACCCCGCAGGGTGGCTTTCTTGTCTTGCTGTCTCCCCATCCCCCTGTGCGGGGGACGCCGGATCAGTGGAACTGCTCTTCTTCGGTCGAACCCGTCAGGGCCTTCACGGAGGACGAGCCGCCCTGGATCACCGTGGTCACGTCGTCGAAGTAGCCTGCGCCCACTTCTTGTTGGTGCGACACGAAGGTGTAGCCCTTTTCGCGTGCTGCGAATTCTGGCTCTTGCACCATCTCGGTGTAGTGCTTCATGCCTTCGCCCTGGGCGTATGCATGGGCGAACTGGAAGGTGTTGAACCAGTTGATGTGGATGCCGGCCAGCGTGATGAACTGGTACTTGTAGCCCAGTGCCGACAGGTCTTCCTGGAACGAAGCGATCTGCTTGTCGTTGAGGTTCTTCTTCCAGTTGAACGATGGCGAGCAGTTGTACGACAGCAGCTTGCCGGGGCAGGCGGCGTGCACGGCCTGGGCGAATTCACGGGCGAAGCCGATGTCCGGCACGCCGGTTTCGCACCACACCAGGTCGGCGTAGGGGGCGTAGGCCACGCCACGGCTGATGGCTTGCTCCAGGCCGTTCTTGACGCGGTAGAAGCCTTCTTGCGTGCGCTCACCAGTCAGGAAAGGCTTGTCGTTGGCGTCGTGGTCGGACGTGATCAGGTTGGCGGCTTCTGCGTCGGTGCGGGCCAGCACGATGGTGGACACGCCCATCACGTCGGCCGCGAAACGTGCGGAAATCAGCTTCTCGCAGGCTTCCTGCGTGGGCACCAGCACCTTGCCACCCATGTGGCCGCACTTCTTCACGGCCGCCAGCTGGTCTTCGAAGTGAACGCCTGCGGCGCCCGACTGGATCATGTTCTTCATGAGTTCGAAGGCATTCAGCACGCCGCCGAAACCGGCTTCCGCATCGGCCACGATGGGCAGGAAGTAGTCGATGAATTCCTTGTCGCCGGGGTTGATGCCACGGCCCCACTGGATTTCGTCGGCACGCTTGAAGGTGTTGTTGATGCGGCGGACCATGGTTGGCACCGAGTCATATGCGTACAGCGACTGGTCGGGGTACATGGTTTCGCTGGTGTTGCCGTCGGCGGCCACTTGCCAGCCCGACAGGTACACGGCTTCGAGGCCTGCCTTGGCCTGCTGCATGGCCTGGCCGGCGGAGATGGCGCCAAACGCGTTCACGTAGCCCTTCTTGGCGCCGCCGTTGATCTTGTCCCACAGCTTTTCAGCACCGCGCTTGGCCAGCGTGTGCTCGATGGGCAGCGAGCCGCGCAGGCGCACCACGTCAGCGGCGGAGTAGCCGCGCTTCACACCCTTCCAGCGGGGGTTGGTCGCCCAGTCTTTTTCCAGGGCGGCAATTTGCTGTTCGCGGCTCAGTTGTTCGTTGAGGGATTGGGGCATGAGATCACTCCAGGGGTTGGTTGAAAACGCCGGGCTGCTGCGTGCTGCCCTTGGGAACAACTTTAAGTCTTCTATAAGACTTGCGCAAGCTCTTATGTCTTATAGAAGAGATAAATTTTCTTCTTTCAAAACAACAGCTTACACACAACATTTCTCAATACAGAAATTGATTTCTCATATCGAGAAAAATTGCGGCAATGCAACATCTATCGCATTCCAAATCATGAAATCCAATTTCCGCATTGCAAAAGATTGATCAGGAATCGGCTGGCGGCTGCAGAGCCTGCAGCCAATCCCCCCCGGCGATGCGCTGGGCGGACTCCACGTACCTCGGGTTGACCTCATAGACCAGGCAGGGAACGCTGCGTCCCTCGACCTCGACCACGATGTCGCGCTTGGCATATTCGTCGCTCGGATTGGCGCCCAGGTCCTCGATCTCGTCCAGAACGGATTCCAGCGCCGGCGCGATGGCATAGACCTCCCCGGTCACCGACCGCCCTCCACCCAGCGTCATGCCGGGATACCCCCCGAGGTGATAGAGGCTGCCCGCCACCCGGGCCATCCCGATGAACCTTGGCGCCGGCCGCAGGCGGTTGATGTCGTTGGTGCCGCCGCGCCGCAGCGTTCCATAGACAAAGACATGGCGTGCGGGGGGGGCGGGCACGGATTCGTCGGGCATGATGCGCACTCTTTTTCGTTGAACGATCACCAGTCTAGTGAACACCACGCCCAGCCGCCCCTTCGCCTACCTGTGCCTGGCCCTCAGCATGGCGCTGGTCGGCAGCTATGTGGCACTGTCCAAGCCCCTGGCGACGGCACTGCCCGTGTTCCTGCTCGCATGGCTGCGCTTTGGCATTGGCGGCTTGGCGATGCTGCACTGGCTCAGAAGGCCTGTGGAGGAACCCCCGCTCACACGGCAAACCCGGCGGCTGCTGTTTCTGCAATCGTTTCTGGGCAACTTCCTGTTCACCGTCTGCATGCTGTACGGCGTGAGCCTGACCAACGCCGTCTCGGCCGGCGTCACCCTGGCCGCGATACCCGCTGCGGTGGCCGTGATGGGCTGGGTCTTCCTGCGCGAGAAGGTCGCGCCGCGCACCTGGGCGGCCGTGGCCTGCGCAGTGGCCGGCATTGTCTTGTTTTCGCTATCAAAACAAGAGCATTCAGCGCACATTGCACAAACGCCAGATGCCCAAAACATGCAAGATCTGGCATGGCTGGGCCCCTTGCTTCTGGTGGGTGCCGTGGTGTGCGAGGCCGCCTATACGGTGATCGGAAAGAAGCTCACGGGCAGCCTCGGGCCCAAACGCATCACCTCGCTCATCAACCTGTGGGGCTTCGTGCTGTCCACCCCCTTCGGCCTGTATGCGGCCTGGCAATTCGACTTTGCCGCCGTGGGCTGGGGCACGTGGACGCTGCTGGTGTTCTACGCGCTGGCCGCCTGCGTGTGGACGGTCTGGCTGTGGATGACCGGCCTCAAGGCCGTCCCGGCGGCGCAGGGGGGCGTTTTTTCGGTGATGCTGCCTGTCAGCGCGGCCCTCGTGGGCGTGCTGGTGCTCGGCGAATCGCTCACAGGCCTGCAATGGGCGGCATTTGCCATTGCCCTGGCCAGCGTGCTGATGGCCACCCTGCCCTCACGCGCTGCCTTGCGCGTGGGCCGGCGTGCCAGCTGACGCGCTGCCCACGGCCTGCGGCCTCCCCCCGTTCATGCAGCCAGGGGCCCCGCGCTGACCACGATGCCGTCTGCGTCGGCATACAGCCAGTCGCCCGGCCGCACCCAGACGCCCTGGATCTGCACCGCGACATCGCGCTGCCCTTCGCCCCGCCGCTCGGTGGGCAGCGGCATCAGCGCCAATGCGCGGATGCCCACGGCGGCCGCATTGAGCTCGGCCAGATCGCGCACGCAGCCATCGACCACCAGGCCCGCCCAGCCATTGCGTGCCGCGGCGGCGGCCAGGTTGCCGCCCACCAGCGCCCGGCGCAGCGACGCCCCGCCGTCCACCACCAGCACGCGGCCCTCTCCGGGCGACTCCACCGCGGCCTTCACGTGGGTGTTGTCCTCGTGGCACTTGACGGTGCTGACCGCGCCCGCGAACGCAGCCACACCGCCAAAGCTCTGGAAGACCGGGGGCAGCACACGAAAGGCCCCGCCCCTGTCCCCCTTGTGCACATCGCAGAAATCGCAGGTGCTGAATGTGTTGACAGGAAGTGCAGCGGTCATTTTCAAAGGCCTTTCAAACAGGAAAAGAAGGAAAGAGACGGGACGGGGGGTCTGCCGCCAGCGGTCCGTTTCCAGCTTCGGGCGGGCCACCGGCGTCGTGGTGCGTCCGGCATTGTCATACAGACCTCCAGGACGCCATCCAGGCCTGCGCTGCCATAGGGAAAACGCGTGCACACGCACCGCTTTGTCAAGGCAGGAGCGCCGCGCACGCGACTTATTGGCCCGCACGCGGCGCCACGGCTACAAATCGAGGCAAAAAAAGCCGTTTCTCCCTTGGAAACGCGTTTTTTTCCCAGTAGCATCAGCCTGCCAGTGGGACAGCCTAGTTTTCGCTGGTGAAAATTTACTTCCAACAAGGAAAACCCAACATGGCAACTGCAAAAAAAG
The DNA here is from genome assembly GCF_058798375.1 of Acidovorax sp. GW823-FHT01C06. Lineage (NCBI taxonomy): Bacteria > Pseudomonadati > Pseudomonadota > Betaproteobacteria > Burkholderiales > Comamonadaceae > Acidovorax > Acidovorax sp. GW823-FHT01C06. The sequence goes on along the minus strand of NZ_JBXAKN010000017.1, from coordinate 28,795 downwards.
CTCCGGCAAAAACAGCCCCCGCAGCCAAGACGGCTGCTGCCCCCGCCAAGAAGCGCACCCCCAACGCTGCCTTCATGAAGGCGCTCACGCCCAGCCCCGCGCTGGCCGCCGTGGTGGGCTCGGCACCGCTGCCGCGCACGGAGATCATCAGCAAGCTGTGGGTCTACATCAAGGCCAACAACCTGCAGGACGCCACCAACAAGCGCAACATCAATGCCGACGCCAAGCTCAAGGAATTGTTCGGCAAGCCCCAGGTGTCGATGTTTGAACTCGCCGGCCTCATTGGCAAGCACGTCAAGTAAGCGCTTCGCGCCCCCCGAAAAAGCCGGCTCTGCCGGCTTTTTTTCGTCCGTACCCAGGCAAAGTGTGGCGTGTAAACATCAATGCAAATGAGAATGACCCTCATTCGATGTAACATAAAGATGCACGAAGAAGCATGACTTTGTGACGTATTTCTCACAAGCGTCATTGCATCCGGCTCGTTTGCGGCGCACATCGGGCGCCGACCTGCACATCCCCCATCGACGGAGTCCATCTTGGCAAAATCACGCGCTCAGCGCCGCAGCACCGCGCTGCGTCAAACCGCATCCCCTGTTTCCACCGCCACCGGCGCATCGTCCGACATGGCCCTGCTGCCCCTGGGCGCCCTGATGCTGGCCGCCTCCATGGGCGCCATGGCCCAGTCCGGCACACCGGAAGCCACCATGTCCACCGTGACGGTGCAGGAAGCGGCCGAAGTGCAAGGCAAGGACACCCTGCTGCTCAAGAAGACCACCGTCGGCAAGGGCAACCAGGACATCAAGGACATCCCCCAGTCCGTGACGGTGTTCACCGAAAAGCTCATGAACGACCGCAACCAGGACGACTTCCGCGAGGTGCTGCGCACCACGGCGGGCGTGACCTTCCAGTCGGGCGAAACGGGTGAAGAAGACGTGCGCATGCGCGGCTTCTCGCTGGGCCTGGCCGGTGACATCTATGTGGACGGCATGAAGGACGCTCCACTGATCGAGCGCGACACGTTCAACAACGACCGCATCGAAGTCCTCAAGGGCTCGGCCTCCATGCTGTTCGGCAAGGGCTCGACCGGCGGCATCGTCAACCAGGTCAACAAGTACCCGCTGCTGATTGACCAGCACGAAGCCAGCTACACCTTCGGCACTGGCCAGTTCCACCGCGCCACGGGCGACTTCAACTGGAAGACCGGCGAAAACGCGGCCTTCCGCCTGAACGCCATGGTGCAGGAGTACGACAACTACGGCGCCAAGCAGGACAAGCGCGGCATTGCGCCCACCTTCGCCTGGGGCATCGGCACGCGCGATGAATTCTCCATCGGCCTGTACTACCTCGAATCCAAGGGCCGTCCGCTGTACAACCACCCCTGGCGCGTGGTCGACGGCAAGATCAACACGCCGCTGGACGCCCGCAACTACTACGGCCTGGCCAGCGACCACAACGACACCTCGTCGCAGTACGTCACGCTGGGCCACATCCACCGCTTCGACGACAACGGCGAGCTGACCACGCGCCTGCGCTATGGCAAGTACGAGCGCGACCTGCTGGCCAGCACCATCGGCTTTCAGAACGGCAGCATCACGCTGGGCCAGATCAATGGCAGCACCGTGCTGACCCGTGGCTCCAAGGGCCGCCTGGGCGAGAGCGAAGTGCTGCAGGTGCAAAGCGACTACAACAACACCTTCAACTGGGGCGGCCGCAAGCACGCGGTGCTGGCCGGCGTCGACTACTACGACGACGATGCCAAGCGCAACCAGAACTACGCCAACACCACGCCGCGCCCCAATACCACCGTGGGCTCGCCCAACGATGGCGCCTGGGTGGCCGACGGCCGCGCACCGGTGCAGTGGAACACCTTCACCTCGCGCAACCTGGGCCTGTACTTCCAGGACACGGTCGCGATCAACGACACCCTGAAGCTGGTGGGTGGCCTGCGCTACGACAACTTCAGGGCTTCCTACAAGAACGCCACCGGCGCGCTGAGCAACTCCCGCTCCGACAGCCTGGTCAGCCCCCGCGTGGGCCTGCTGTTCCAGCCCACCGAGCTGACCTCGTACTACGTGTCGTACGGCACCTCGTACAACACCTCGGGCGACACCTACCAGTTCGGCAACCCCGGCGCCGGCACGGCGCGCACGGCCAACACCGACCCTGAAAAGAGCCGCAACTTCGAGATCGGCAGCAAGTTCGAGCTGTTCGAGCGCCGTGCCCTGCTGGGTGTGGCCGCGTTCTACAGCCAGAAGTACAACGAGCGCAACACCGACCCCGACACCGCAGCCCAGCAAGAGCTGCTGTCCGGCAAGCGCCACGCCACCGGCATGGAATTCAACCTCGCCGGCCGCCTGACGCCCCAGTGGGAACTGTTCGCCAACCACACCTGGATCCCATCGGCCAAGATCGACCACAGCAATGTGGTGGTGCCAGCCAACGGAGGTGGCGCCCAGGCGCAGGGCGACCGCCCCGGCCTCACGCCCAAGCACAGCGGCAGCGTGTGGACGACCTACGCCGTCACCTCCAAGGTGCGCGTGGGCGCGGGCGTGACCTACCGCGGCAAGCAAAACCCCGAAGGCTCGCGTGCCGTGTACGCCAGCGGCTTCGCGGTGATGGACGCCATGGTCGAATACGCGTTCGACGACAAGACCACGCTGAAGCTCAACGTCAACAACCTGTTCGACCGCACCTATGCGGACGGCCTGTACCGCGGCTTCTACACGCCGGGCACGGCGCGTTCCGTGCAGCTGTCGCTCAAGACGCGCTTCTGACGCGCATGCAATGCGCCTGTGGTGCGTTGCTGACGCACTGAAAGCGCCGATGTTTTGACGAAACGACACCGCCCCTTCATTGGGGCGGAGTCACAATCAGGCCCCATGTTCCTGCACATCCAAGACGTACTGACGGCCGACGAGGTCGCCCTGTTCCGGCAAAAGCTCTGGGCGGCCGACACCCCCTGGGTGGATGGCGCCCGCAGCGCGGGCAGCCAGGCCGTGCACCAGAAGAACAACCTGCAACTCGCGCAGGGCAGCGAGCTGTCGGCCCAGCTGCAAGGCATCGTCAAGGCCGCGCTGGCCCGCAATGCGCTGTTCTTCTCGGCCGCCCTGCCCCGGCGCATCTACAACCCGCTGTTCAACAACTACGGCGACGGCGCCAACTTCTATGGCCGCCATGTGGACAGCGCCGTCATGCACTCCAAGGCAGACAGCTGCTGGGTGCGCAGCGACCTGTCGTGCACGCTGTTCCTGACCCCGCCGGACGAATACGACGGCGGCGAACTGGTCGCCACCGAAGCCTGGGGCGAAAAACGCATCAAGCTGCCGGCCGGCGACATGATCCTGTACCCCAGCAGCACCGTGCACCAGGTGTCGCCCGTCACCCGCGGCCACCGCATCAGCAGCTTCTTCTGGGTGGAAAGCATGGTGCGCGGACTGGAGCAGCGCCAGCTCTTGTTCGACATGGACATGGCCCTGCTGCGGCTGCGCCAGAGCGTGGGTGAAACGGATCCTTCGGTCATCGCCCTGTCGGGCACGTACCACAACCTGCTGCGCATGTGGGCCGACGTGTGAGCGCCGCCCCTTTCGCTCCTTTATTGATAGCACCTTGCGCGCTCTGAAAAAGCGCCAGGTGCTTTTTTCATTGCCATGACCCACGTCCCCGCACGCCAACAGCTTCCTCCGGGCATCGTCAGCCTGGCCGACCACGAGCAGCAGGCCCGGCAGCACCTGGACGACAACGCCTGGGCCTACTTCAGTGGCGGCGCGGCCGATGAGATCAGCCTGCGCAGCAACCGCAGCGCATGGGACGCCCTGCCCCTGTGGCCCCGCGTGCTGCGTCCGCTGGCGGGCGGGCACACCCGCGTCCAGCTGCTGGGCCGCACGCTGGCACACCCCATCCTGCTGGCACCCGTCGCCTTTCAGCGCCTGGCCCACGCCGACGGCGAGTTGGCGATGGCCTACGCGGCTGCGGCCCTGGGCGCGGGGGTGGTGCTGAGCACCCAGGCGAGCGTGTCGCTGGAGAGCATTGCCCAGGCCGCACTGCCCGACCCCGGCCGCGGTCCGCTGTGGTTTCAGCTGTACCTGCAGCCAGACCGTGGCTTGACCCGCGCACTGGCACAGCGCGCCGAGGCCGCAGGGTTCGAAGCCCTGGTGCTGACCGTGGACGCGCCCGCCAGCGGCGCACGCGACCGCGAGCGCCGCACAGGCTTTCGCCTGCCGCCCGGCATCGGCCCCGTCAATCTGGCCGGCATGCAGGCGCCGCCCACCCCACCCCTCGGCGCGGACCAGAGCGCGCTGTTCGACGGGCTGCTGCACCACGCCCCCACGTGGGACGACGTGGCGTGGCTGCAGTCCGTGACCCGGCTCCCCGTGCTGCTCAAAGGCGTGCTGCACCCGGCGGATGCGCGCCAGGCCGTGGCGGCCGGCGTTGCGGGCGTCATCGTGTCCAACCACGGCGGGCGCACGCTGGACACCGCCCCGGCCACGGCCACCGCCCTGCCGCGCGTGGTGCAGGCCGTGGGCGGCGCACTGCCGGTGCTGGTGGATGGCGGCATCCGGCGCGGCACCGACGTGCTCAAAGCGATGGCGCTGGGGGCATCCGCCGTGCTGGTGGGGCGCCCGGCCGTCTGGGGGCTGGCCAATGCGGGGGCCACCGGCGTCGCCCACGTGCTGCGCCTGCTGCGCGACGAGCTCGAGATCGCCATGGCGCTCACCGGCTGCGCCACGCTGGCAGACGCCACGCCAGCCTTGCTCACCGCAGACAGCCCCGGCTGAGGCGGCGGCTTTGCGCCGGTTTCTCCCTCATGGCAGAAATGGCTTATTGCAAATGCGATAGATTCTTATTTATAATGGCGACACCTTCAACAGCCAGCCACACTGCCTGCCGCCATGATCGTCTGTGTTTGCCGCCGGATTTCCGACCGTGAGATTGCCCGCCACGCACGTGCGGGCATGAGCTTTGACGAAATCCAGTTCGAGCTGGGCGTGGCCACCCAATGCGGATGCTGCGAAAGCTGTGCCCGCGACGTGGTGGCACAGTGCAGCGCATCGAATCCGGTGGCGGCCCTGCACAATGAGGCAGCGCCGCAAACGATCCAGCTTGCCAGCTCCATCCTGGAAAGCAAGTCATGGAACTCCTCTCAACGCTCGCTGGCAGCCTGATCCTCGTCGCAGGCTCGGCCTGGTGGATCTTTCGCAAATAATCAAGGTCTTTTAGGGCGCTAGCGCTTGATCCACAAGCGCTAGCTGCTATCATTTTTATGTCTCACCCAGATCGTTTTGCCACCCCCGGGGGGTTCAGCCGCAACACCGTGATCGTGGGCTCCGTCGTCGCACTGCATGTTGCGGGCCTCTGGGCCCTGCAGTCGGGCCTGCTGCGCCGCGCGGCCGAAGTCATCGTGCCGGCGGAATTGCTGACGGAATTCATCGCACCACCCGCGCCCCCCAAGGTCACGCCACCGCCTCCCGCGCCGCCACCGCCCCCCAAGCCGGCCCCGAAGGCCGCCCCGCGCCCCGCCCCCATGCCGGTGGCCATCGCGGACCCCACGCCCGCCCCCAATGCCCCCACGGGCATCACCACCCCGCAGCCGCCGGCACCGCCCATCGAAGCGCCCATGGCCCCGCCCGCACCGGCGCCAGCCCCTCCAGCGCCCCCCGCGCCGCCCAAGATCGAACTGCCGTCCAGCGACGCCGCCTACCTGAACAACCCCAAACCCAGCTATCCGGCCATCAGCAAGCGCATGGGCGAGCAGGGAAAGGTGGTGCTGCGGGTACTGATCGGCACCGACGGCCTGCCCCAGAAGGTCGAAATCAACAAGTCCAGCGGCTTCGACCGGCTGGACCGACAGGCCCAGGAAGCCGTCATGCGCTGGCGCTTCGTGCCCGGCAAACGCAACGGCGTGCCCGAGACCATGTGGAACCTGGTCCCTGTCAACTTCGTTCTCGAATAACCAAATCACCGCAAATCACCGCTTTAGGGAGTTTTTCTCATGGAATCGCAATTCGGCATCGCCAACGTCTGGATCCAGGGTGACTTCGTCACCCGCGCCGTCGCCATCCTGCTGCTGGCCATGTCGCTGGCCTCGTGGATCGTCATCCTCATCAAGGCGCTGGACATCATCAAGTTCAAGAAGCACGCCCGCACCGCGCAGGACTTCTGGCACAGCGAGGACTTCGCCGCCGGCCTGACCAAGCTGGGCACGGACCCTACCAACCCCTTCCGCCACCTGGCGCTGGAAGGCCGTGAAGCCACCGCCCACCACCGCAACACCAAGGCCCACCTGCACGACACGCTGGACGTGAGCGACTGGGTCACCCGCTGCCTGCGCAACTGCATCGACGAGTTCACCTCGCGCCTGCAGTCGGGCCTGGCCATCCTGGCCTCGGTCGGCTCCACCGCCCCCTTCATCGGCCTGTTCGGCACCGTCTGGGGCATCTACCACGCGCTGCTGGCCATCGGCACCTCGGGCCAGTCCACCATCGACAAGGTGGCCGGCCCCATCGGCGAAGCGCTGATCATGACCGCCCTGGGCCTGGCCGTGGCCATCCCCGCCGTGCTGGGCTACAACGCCCTCGTGCGCGGCAACAAGTCCATCCTGGGCGGCCTCAACAGCTTCGCCCACGACCTGCACGCCTACTTCGTCACCGGCGCCCGCGTGAGCGCGGCGGGCGAACAGGGCAAGGTGCTGCCCATGAAGAAAGGCGGCTGAGCCATGGCTTTCGGAACGCAAGACGATGCCGATGACGTGATGAACGAGATCAACATGACGCCGCTGGTGGACGTCATGCTGGTGCTGCTCATCATCTTCATCATCACCGTGCCCGTCATGAAGCACTCGGTGAACGTGGACCTGCCACGCGCCACGAACCAGCCCGAGAACATCAAGCCCGAGACGGTGCGCCTGTCGGTATCGGCCGACGGCAAGTACTACTGGAACGAGTCGCAGGTCACGGAGGAAGAACTCTTCCCGCGCCTGCAGGTCGAGGCGGCCAAGGAGCCGCAGCCCGATCTGCACATCCGCGGCGACAAGGAAGTGCGCTACGAGCGCGTGGCCCAGGCCATGGCCGCCGCGCAACGCGCTGGCGTGCGCAAGATCGGTTTCGTGACCGACCCCGCGCCCTGACGGCAGTCAATCAGTCAGACAATCCGCCAGCGTCCTGCGCGCCAAAAACCCGCCCGGCCCGGCCGCTGCACCACTAGCTGCAGAGGACGCGCCGGGTTTGTTCGTCTTTGGGTCGTTTTTCCTGCCCAGCCCGATGTCGGCGGGGGGATGTGAAATTCTTCCGTCGCCCAGTGACACGCTCGGGCGCCGAGAACGCCCTGGCTTCCTTCATCCTCTGAAGCGGCTCGCCCGGCGGTGGAGAGGCGGGTCCCTGCAGAGACCCCACAGTGGTCTCTGCCAAGACTGACCCACAGCGGCGCCGCATCCGGGGTCAGTTCACACCTGGGCGGTTCCCGTCGGAGCGGGGTGACACCCGCCGCCCGAGACGTGACCGTTTCCGTTTCCCCCCGGCTGCTTGACCTACTTTCCCGCTTGAGACTGCGTAAATCGGCGCCAAAACCAGCGGCGCACCATTCGAAAGTGGGGAGGTGATCGAATTGGCACGGTCGGGGGCTGTGGATAAATTTGGGCCTCGCTAATGCTTGCGCGGGTTTGCGGGCGATTCAGGGTGTTTGGGCGTTGCCGATGGCTTTGGCACGGAACGGGCGGACCATAGGGGCAAAACGGCCGAAATGGGCGGCTTCCTTCCGGGCAAAGGTGGGCCTGGGGTGACAGGAACTGGTTTCGGGGCCTTGTTGCCCCGTTTTCATAGGGGAAAGCCGTTGGCACAGGCCTCAGCAGGACGGCCGCTCGGTGGACTGAGAGTCAGGCGACAAGTCGCACGTTTGGAAGTCGCACGTTGCGGCGAGTGCGAGTTTCGGTATCTCTTTTGAAATCAATGGGTTAGAGAGACGCACATCGAACTTATCCACAATGCGTGACTTAGTCCAAGTCGCACGTCTTTAAACCCACCCCACCCCGTCTTTAAAACAGCACAGCCTGGCGGCGATCCTCAGGCGCCCGGACTCCATGTGCAGCCACGATGCGCACGATCTGGCTTTCGGTCAGGTGGTATTCCACCGCCAGTTCGCGGGCGGTCTTGTGGGTGGCTTTAAAGAGCGGTACTGGCTGCATCGCAACTGAAGAACACCCAATGATCACATTTCAGAACGCCAGTGGCCTTGAGCTGATTGATGCCAATCGGGAATCGACGGCTGTCGGCGCCTACAAGGCGCGGCAAGCCAACATTTCGATCCTGCTGGCGGCATTGAACGATGAGCTGGCAATGCATAGCCACAGGGCTGGAAACCAGCCGCGCCATTGGGGCTTTGCTGGTGATCTGGGCGGCGTGGAGGAAGGCCTGGAACGGCTCGTGGAGCTTCTCGCGAGCGAGTGAAACCCTCACCGTGCTGGGTTTAAAGCCGCCTTCGGGCGGCTTTTGTTTGACCCTTGGAGTGCCAAAGGCGGCGAGATTTAGCGCCAAAGGCGGCGTAAATCAGTGCCAAAGCGCGCGGCGCGCCATTCGAAATCAAATGTCTCACCCAGAAGAACAAAAAGAAACACTCCTGTTGCTTGACTTGCAATTGCGAATCGTTATCATTAGCAAAACGCACTGCAACGCACCAGGAACAACCTCATGCAAGCCACATTGACCGCCGCTTCGATCCTGCGCCCCGCCTCCGCCAGCAAGGGGGTTTCGCACGCCGACGGACTGGCCAGCCAACGCACCGAGCCCACCCCCCCTACCGCCGCCGTGGACAGCAGCTCCCTGCTGCAAGGCCAGAAGGCCGTGGCCATCAGCCACAACGGATCGGTGTACCGCCTGCAGGCAACCAAGCTGGGCAAGCTGATCCTGACCAAGTAGTCCCTGGCAGCGGCTCCAAGTTTCATCGTGGGGCGACTCCCGGGCTTGCTACAAGCTCGAAAGGGTCGTTTTTGCCAGCCAACGGGTTCGCCCGCGTAGCCAGGCTTTTTTTGCGGTCCCATCCCCGCCCCAGATTTCTCCATCACGCCATGAAAAAACCGGCCTCGCGGGCCGGTTTTTTCATTGAGGGGCACAGGACCTGAAAGCTCTTCAGCCCCCTGCCCCCTGCGGGCCCACGCCCTGGAATCCCATCAAAGCCCCAGAGCGGCGATGCCGGCGCGCGCCACCTGCGCGTCCTCGGTGGACTTCACACCGCTCACCCCCACGGCGCCAAGGCACTGGCCGTCCTTGAGGATCGGCACGCCGCCTTCCAGCAGGCCGTCGATGGCGGGCGCGCTCAGGAAGGCCGTGCGGCCGCCGTTGACGATGTCCTCGTACACCTTGCTCTCGCGGCGCCCCAGGGCGGCCGTGCGGGCCTTGGACGGGGCGATGTGGGACGACACCGCGGCGGCGCCATCCAGGCGCTGCAGCCACAGCAGGTGGCCGCCATCGTCCACGATGGCGATGGTCACGGCCCACTGGTTCTTGAGCGCCTCGGCTTCGGCGGCAGCGGCAATGGCCTTCACGTCGGCCAGTTCGAGTTCATGCTTGGTTTTCATTGGTATACCCGCAAAGGAGAAGAATGCCGGGCCGCGAGAGTCCGCGCCGGCGGGGGAAAGACGGCAAGCATAGCGGCATACGCCCACCGCCTCACCCCCATGCAGGGTGAAAGAACCCTTACCCAAAGTAGGTGACCGGACGCGGATATTGGAAGGCCTCCAGCCGCCACCACCTAGAATTTGCACTGTCTGCGTCGTGCAGGCCAACAAGGAGAGACACAAGATGAATGACCAAGTCACCACCCTGGGGCACTCTGCGGGCTATGGCATCTCGCAGGAGGAGCGCCACAAGGTGCTTCGCAATACCTACTGGCTGCTCGCGCTGAGCATGATCCCCACGGTGCTGGGCGCATGGGTCGGCGTCGCCACCGGCATCACCCAGTCGCTGCGCGGCGGCGTGGGCCTGATCGTGTTTCTGGGCGGCGCGTTCGCCTTCATGTTCGCGATCGAGAAGACCAAGCGTTCGGCAGCCGGCGTGCCCGTGCTGCTGGCCTTCACGTTCTTCATGGGCCTCATGCTCTCACGCCTCATCGGCATGGTGCTGGGCTTCAAGAACGGCACCGACCTCATCATGACGGCCTTCGCCGGCACCGCGGGCGTGTTCTTCGTGATGGCCAGCCTGGCCAGCGTGATCAAGCGCGACCTCTCGGGCATGGGCAAGTGGCTGATGGTGGGCGCGCTGGTGCTCATGGTGGGTGCCGTCATCAACGTGTTTGTCGGCTCCTCGGTCGGCATGATGGCGATCTCGGTCGCTGCCATCGGCATCTTCAGCGCCTACATGCTGTATGACTTGAAGCAGATCCTGGACGGCGGCGAAACCAACTACATCAGCGCCACGCTGGCCCTGTACCTGGACATCTTCAACGTGTTCCAGAGCCTGCTCGCGCTGCTGGGCATCATGGGCGGCGAGCGCGACTGACCCCGTGGCGCGCTCCCGGGCGCCACCTCAAGGCAAAAAGGCTCCTTCGGGAGCCTTTTTCTTGCGCTTCGCACCGCCAAGCCCTCAATAGCGCGGCCGGCGTGCCGATAATGCAAGCACATGTATCGCAAAACCCGCTCCACCGCACTGCGCATGCTGGCCCTGTGCAGCATCCTGCTGCTGGCCGCCTGCAACAAGATCCCTGGCCTGGGCCCGGATCCCAGGATCGTCCAGCGCGAGGAAGAAGCCAAGGCCATCGGCGGCGCCTGCCGCCACGCGCTGCGCGGGCTGGAAGACTGCTACACCCTGAACCCCAAGGCCGCCAAGGCCTCGGTGTTCGCCGGGTGGAAGGACATGGACGCCTACATGCGTGAAAACAAGCTGGAAGGCACGCCTTCGGTGCTCGGCAAGGTGGTCGAGAAGCCCGAGCGCGCCGAACGGTCCGGCGATATCGAGACCGAGCCCCGCGACGCGGCTTCGAACCGCAACCGCAGCTAGGGCTAGCGGGCCGCTCCCCCGTGCGCGCGGCCAGGCCGGCGCACACCGGCTGCGGCGGCCCTTTCTCCCCTCAGGCGCGGTCGAACACCGCCATGCTTTCCACGTGCGCCGTGTGCGGGAACATGTTCACCATGCCAGCCGCCGTGCAGCGGTAGCCCGCCAGATGCACCAGCAACCCGGCATCGCGGGCGAGCGTGGCGGGATTGCAGCTGACGTAGACGATGCGTTTGGGCGGGGTCCAGCCTTCGGCCCCGGCGGGCAGCGGGCCCGCGCCCTCGGCGCCGATGCGCGCCTGCTCGATGTCGGCGAGCGCCTTGGCCAGCGCGAACGCGCCTTCGCGGGGCGGATCGACCAGCCACTTGTCAGCCGCGCCGTCGGCCACCAGCATCTCCGGGGTCATCTCGAACAGGTTACGCGCTACAAAATCAGTAGCTGCCAGCGCTTTATGGTCCTGCGCTGCAGCATGATTCAATGCATAGTTCTCGCGCGAGCGGGCCACCAGGGCCTCGCTGCCCTCGATGCCCAGCACCTCGCGCGCCTGCGTGGCCAGCGGCAGCGTGAAGTTGCCCAGGCCGCAGAACCAGTCGATCACACGCTCGTGGGGCTGCACGTCCAGCAGGCGCAGCGCGCGGGAGACGAGCACGCGGTTGATGTGCGGGTTCACCTGCGTGAAGTCTGTCGGCTTGAACGGCATGGTGATGCCGAAATCCGGCAGCGCATAGGAAAGCTGCTCGCCGCCCTCCTCGAGCAGCTTCACCGTGTCCGGGCCCTTGGGCTGCAGCCACCATTGCACGCCGTGCCCGGCGGCGAAGGCGCGCAGCCGGGCGATGTCGCCGGCGCTCAGCGGCTCCAGATGGCGCAGCACCAGGGCCGTCACGCTGTCGCCGCAGGCCAGCTCGATCTGCGGGCAGGTGTCGCGCGCATCCATGTCGGCGATCAGGGCCCGCAGGGGCATCAGCATGGCGTCTACATGGGGCGGCAACACGGGGCACTGCTGCATGTCCGCCACGTAGCGGCTCTTGCGTTCATGAAAGCCGATCAGCACCTGGCCCTTCTTGATCACATGGCGCACCGACAGCCGCGCACGGTAGCGGTAACCCCAGGCGGGGCCTTCGATGGGGCGCAGCACGGTGCCGGCCTTGACCTTGCCCAGGTGCCACAGGTTGTCTTCCAGCACCCGCTGCTTGACGGCCACCTGGGCGCCCACGTGCAGGTGCTGCATCTTGCAGCCGCCGCAGGCTCCGGCATGCAGGCCAAAGTGCGGGCAGCCGGGGCGCACGCGCTGCGACGATTCGCGGTGGATCGCCGTCAGGCTGGCCTGCTCCCAGTTGTTCTTCTTGCGGTGGGTGTTGGCGGTGACCAGCTCGAACGGCAGGGCACCGTCGATGAAGATGACCTTGCCGTCGGGCTTGCGGGCGACGCCCTGGGCATCCAGGTCCATGGACTGGACCTGCAGCCAGCCCTCGGGCAGATCGCCGTGGGAATCCTGCGCGGTGGGTTCAAACGAGGGGGATAGTTCTTTCGGTTCGCTCATCCCCCGATTGTCTCAGGCCCGGGCCGGTGCCTGCCCGGGGATCGCCGCAGCCTGCCGGCTCGGTCAGGTCAGCCGCGGTCCGCGCGCGCGGGGCGGCCGCCGACGGATCCCATGGATCCCGTGGCGCCCTGCGCGGACGCCAGGGGCAGCTTGTTGACGGTGAGGTCGCAGTTGTAATTGTCCGGCGTGAACACCAGCGTGGCGCCCGGCGCCACCAGCGGCAGGGTCTGGTGGATCTGGTAGGACATGTCCACCGGCGGTTCGGGCGCGCGGTACACGATGTCCTTGTCGGGGCCGTAGACCACGTAGCACGAAGCCGCGGCCGACTGGCTGAAAAGGGCGCCCAGCAGCGCGGCGGCAGCGGCAGTGGCGTATGGGAAGCGGGTCATGGTTCTTCTCCTCGATCTGGCATGTCTGCCTGGGATTATGGAGGCTTTGGCGTGCCGAGCCAATGCAGCCGTGGCTCCATGGCAGCGGCGCGCACCGCCGGGCCCCGCGCGCCCCTTCAACGCAGGTGCAGGTGGTTGGTGTGCTTGACCTCTTCCATCACCGCATAGGTGCGTGTCTCGCGCACCCCGGGCAGTTGCCACAGGACCGCGCCTGCGAACACGCGGTAGGCGTTCATGTCGGCCGAGCGCGTCTTGAGCAGGTAGTCGAACCCCCCTGCCACCATGTGGCACTCCATGATCTCGGGATGCACCTGCACCGCCGCCTTGAACTGGTCGAACACATTCGGCGTGGTGCGGTCGAGCAGCACCTCCACGAACACCAGCATGCCCGCCCCCAGCTTCAGCGGGTTGAGCCGCGCCTCGTAGCCCAGGATGAAGCCGTCGCGCGTGAGGCGCTGTACGCGCGCCAGCACCGCGGTGGGCGACAGCGCGACGGCGTCCGCCAGCTTGAGATTGGCAATGCGCCCATCTTCCTGCAGGATTGACAAAATCTTGCGGTCAATACGGTCCAGATCGGTTTCCATCGTCATTTTGGATAGTGATTTATTCTGACAGACCGCCTATTTTCGACCATTTATTCATCCACAGACCAAGGATCATCGCATCCAGCCGCCCCCGGCAGGCCCTGGGGGCCCAACCCACCAATACCCCTGATACCCACCGAAAGACACGCCATGACGCAGCCCATCGGCGCCCTGCCCTCTTCCACCAGCCCCGCCGGCTTTGCCCCGCGCTCGCCCCTGGCCAGCCCGTTGCGCGCCGCCATCACCGCGGCCTACCGGCGCCCCGAGCCCGAGGCCCTGGCCCCGCTGCTGGCGCAGGCCCGTTTGCCGCAGGCGATGGCGCAAGCGGCCGGGCAGCTGGCGCTGCGCATTGCGGGCGCCCTGCGCAGCCGCAAGAGCGCCGGGGGCCGCGCGGGCATCGTGCAGGGATTGCTGCAGGAGTTCGCGCTGTCGTCGCAAGAAGGCGTGGCGCTGATGTGCCTGGCCGAGGCGCTCCTGCGCATCCCCGACAAGGCCACGCGCGATGCATTGATCCGCGACAAGATCAGCAACGGCCAGTGGGAACCCCACCTGGGCAAGAGCCCTTCGCTGTTTGTGAATGCGGCCACCTGGGGCCTGCTCATCACGGGCAAGCTGGTGGCCACGCACAGCGAAGGCAGCCTGGGCGCATCGCTCGGCCGCCTGATCGGCAAGGGCGGGGAGCCGCTCATCCGCAAGGGCGTGGACATGGCCATGCGCATGATGGGCGAGCAGTTCGTGACCGGCGAGACCATTGGCGAAGCCCTGGCCAACGCCCGCCAGATGGAAGGCGAGGGCTTCCGCTATTCCTACGACATGCTGGGCGAGGCCGCGCTGACCAGCGAGGACGCCCAGCGCTACTACGCGTCGTACGAGCAGGCCATCCACGCCATCGGCAAGGCATCCGCCGGGCGCGGCATCTATGAAGGCCCCGGCATCTCGATCAAGCTGTCGGCCCTGCACCCGCGCTACAGCCGCGCGCAGTTCGCCCGTGTGATGGACGAGCTGTACCCGCTGGTGCTGCGCCTGACCGAGCTCGCGCGCAGCTATGACATCGGCATCAACATCGATGCCGAGGAGGCCGACCGGCTGGAGCTGTCGCTGGACCTGCTCGAACGCCTGTGCCACGAGCCTTCGCTGGCCGGCTGGAACGGCATCGGCTTCGTGATCCAGGCCTACCAGAAGCGCTGCCCCTTCGTCATCGACTACGTGGTGGACCTGGCGCGCCGCACGCAGCGCCGACTGATGGTGCGCCTGGTCAAGGGTGCCTACTGGGACAGCGAGATCAAGCGCGCCCAGGTCGACGGGCTGGACGACTACCCCGTGTACACCCGCAAGGTGCACACCGACATCTCGTACATCGCCTGCGCGAGGAAATTGCTGGCCGCGCCCGAGGCCATCTACCCGCAGTTCGCCACGCACAACGCGGAAACACTCGCCACCATCTACCACCTGGCGGGCCACAACTACTATGCCGGCCAGTACGAATTCCAGTGCCTGCACGGCATGGGCGAGCCCCTGTACGAGCAGGTGGTGGGCGCCGTCACCGCCGGCAAGCTGGGTCGGCCCTGCCGCATCTACGCCCCCGTCGGCACGCACGAGACCCTGCTGGCGTACCTGGTGCGCCGACTGCTGGAAAACGGCGCCAACACCTCGTTCGTGAACCGCATCGCCGACGAGACCATCGCGCTGGAGGACCTGGTGAAGAGCCCCGTCGAGGTGGTGGACCAGCAGGCCGCCGCAGAAGGCGGCGCAGGCCTGCCCCATCCGCGCATCGCCACGCCACGGGGCCTGTACGGCCCGCACCGCGCCAACTCGCGCGGGCTCGACCTGTCGAACGAGAACACCCTCGCGCAACTGGACGCGATCCTGCAGGCCACCGCCAGCCAGGGCTGGACCGCCGGCCCCTTGCTCGGCGCCGACGCCGCGCCGGGCGCGCCGATGCCCGTGCGCAACCCCGCGGACCACCGCGACGTGGTGGGCCAGGTGCAGGAGGCCACGGCCGCCGACGTGGATGCGGCCCTGCAACACGCCCTGCGGGCGGCCCCCTTGTGGGCCGCGACGCCCCCGGCCGAGCGCGCCGCCACGCTCGACCGTGCCGCGGGCCTGCTGGAGGACCGCATGCAGCCCCTGCTGGGTCTGCTGATGCGCGAAGCAGGCAAGAGCTGCAGCAACGCGGTCGCCGAGGTGCGCGAGGCGGTGGACTTCCTGCGCTACTACGCCGCGCAGGTCGAATCCACCTTCGACAACACCACCCACCTTCCGCTGGGCCCCGTGGCCTGCATCAGCCCCTGGAACTTCCCGCTCGCCATCTTCATGGGCCAGGTGGCCGCAGCCCTGGCCGCCGGCAACCCCGTGCTGGCCAAGCCGGCCGAACAGACCCCGCTGATCGCCGCCGAGGCCGTGCGCATCCTGTGGCAGGCGGGTGTGCCGCGCGGCGTGGTGCAGCTGCTGCCCGGCCAGGGCGAGACCGTGGGCGCCCGGCTGATCGGCGACCCGCGTGTGATGGGCGTCATGTTCACCGGTTCGACCGAGGTGGCGCGCATCCTGCAACGCGCCGTCGCAGGTCGCCTGGATGCCGTCGGCCGCCCCATCCCCCTGATCGCAGAGACGGGCGGGCAGAACGCGATGATCGTGGACTCGTCGGCGCTGGTGGAGCAGGTGGTGGCCGACGCGGTCTCCTCCGCGTTCGACAGCGCCGGCCAGCGCTGCTCGGCCCTGCGCGTGCTGTGCGTGCAGGAGGACGCCGCCGACCGCGTGGTGGAAATGCTCAAGGGCGCCATGGGTGAACTGCGCATGGGCAACCCGGGCGCGCTGCAGGTCGACGTGGGCCCGGTCATCGACGCCGAGGCCCAGGCAGGCATCACCGCGCACATCGATGCGCTCAAGGCCAGGGGCCATCGCGTGTTCCAGCAGTGCCGCTGCAGCGCCGATGAAACGGCCCAGGGCACCTTCGTGCCGCCCACGCTGATTGAACTCCACGGCATCCAGGAGCTGCAGCGCGAGGTCTTTGGGCCCGTGCTGCACCTGGTGCGCTATGCCCGCAACGACCTGGACCAGCTGCTCGACCAGATCAACGCCACCGGCTACGGCCTCACGCAGGGCGTGCACACCCGCATCGACGAAACCATCGCCCGCGTGGTGAGCCGCGCCCATGCGGGCAACGTCTACGTGAACCGCAACATGGTGGGCGCCGTGGTGGGCGTGCAGCCGTTTGGTGGCGAGGGCCTGTCGGGCACGGGCCCGAAGGCGGGCGGGCCGCTGTACCTGCTGCGCCTGCTGTCGCGGCGCCCGGCCGATGCGCTGGCACGCACCTTCGCCGCGGCGGACCGCACGGCGCCACCCGACGTGGCAGCGCGCGAACCCTGGCTGGCGCCCCTGCACGCACTGGAGCAGTGGGCACACACGCAGGGCCGCCCCGCGCTGGCGGACACCTGCCGTGCGTTCGCCTCCGCCACCCAGAGCGGCACGGCGCGCACCCTGCCCGGCCCCACGGGTGAGCGCAACGTCTACACCCTGGCCCCCCGGCCCCGCGTGCTGTGCCTGGCCCAGGCCGAAGGCGACCTGCTCACGCAGACCGCGGCCGTGCTGGCCTCGGGCGGCAAGGCCCTGTGGCCTTCCACCCGGGCGGGCTTGCTTGCACAGCTTGCCCCGGCCGTCCAGGCCAGCATCGCGGTGGCGGATCAGGTGCTGGACGACGGCCGCATCGAACTGTCCGCCGTGCTGCACCATGGCGATGCGGCTTCGCTGCACGCAGTGTGCGAGGCGCTGGCCCGCCGTCCCGGCCCCATCGTGGGCGTGACCGCATTGCCCCCGGGCGCCACCGACGTGCCGCTGGAGCGCCTGCTGATCGAGCGCGCACTGAGCGTGAACACCGCTGCCGCGGGCGGCAACGCGAGCCTGATGACGATTGGCTGAGGTGGCCGTGCCCGCAGGATCTGAATAAAAACTGCCCCCACGGCTTATCCTTCAAGCGCTGTCAGCTACTTTTTTTATAGCATTTGATTTGAACCACCCCGCGGCGGCGGATCTTCGCCGGCCGGCGCGGGCTGCCGGCCCTGCTCCGCCTGAAAAAAGGCCGGCTGGCCCAGGCCCCATCGCCCCAGCACCTGGTAGGGCCCG
Organism: Acidovorax sp. GW823-FHT01C06; assembly: GCF_058798375.1. Lineage (NCBI taxonomy): Bacteria > Pseudomonadati > Pseudomonadota > Betaproteobacteria > Burkholderiales > Comamonadaceae > Acidovorax > Acidovorax sp. GW823-FHT01C06. The sequence goes on along the minus strand of NZ_JBXAKN010000017.1, from coordinate 11,187 downwards.
GGCGAGCCGCGGCGGTTGTAGAGCAGCTGGAAGGCATCCACCCTCCAGTCAAGAGGCTCCACGCCGTGTTCCTCCACGGCAGAAGGGCCGTAGAGCAGCGTCATGTGCGGCGTGAACGATGGCTCGGCGCGCGCTGGCGCAGGGCCTGGCACGCACGCCCGCAGGGATTGGCGCAGCGCCTGGTGCAGCGCCACCATGCCCGCCACGCCGGTTTCGCTGCCGCACAGGACCAGGGGCCGCCTGGACTCGCGCCCCTGAAAGCTCAGGCAGCGGTCCAGCCGCAGCGAAAACGCCGGTGCGCAAACTTGCGCGGCGGCCGCACACGCCCACCAGACCTTGCGCGGGTTGAAATCGGCATCCCATCCGAGCGAGGCCAGCGTCACATGCAACCGCTCGGTGCGCACCCTGTGGCCCTCCTCCACCTGGCGGGCGGCCGTCTCCTGGTCGCACAGCCGGACAGCGCGGGCGGCCACGGCGCCATCCGCCAGCACGGCGAAAAAGAGGTGGTGGTCATGGCGCCGCGCGGCTGGAGACAAGGGCAGGTTCTCCATCCCCGGCAGCCACCGCAGGCCGTCAAACATCCCGTTGGCTCCTGAAAATGACGACATTCACCCATCTCATGCCATCCTCCACGCCCCATCTACTGTCCAAATAAAAGACTGAGGAAATGGATGCTGCCACACAGAGTACCCTCCCCAGAAGACCTCTCAGCGGCGGCGTGCCGAGCGCACGCCCGGCACGCTGGCCACGATGCCGAGGACCTTGTTGAGGCGGCCTGAATCGGCGACCTCCACCGTGAAGGTCATCCACGCAGTGCCTTTCACCGACTGGGTCTGCACGCCGATCACATTGGTTTTTTCCCGGGCAAAGACTTCAGAGATGTCGCGCAACAGGCCCTGGCGGTCGGCGGCTTCCACGGCCACATCGACGGGATACACGGCTGCAACCGCCGCTGACTTTGGCGCGCCCCATTCCACCTCGATGACACGCTCGACGCTGCGCGCGGCCATCTCGCGAAAGTTGCTGCAATCGGCCCGGTGCACGCTGACCCCCTTGCCGCGCGTCACGAAGCCGCGAATCAAATCGGGCGGTGCCGGCTTGCAGCACTTGGCCAGCTGGGTCATCAGCGAGTCGATGCCGACGACCAGTACGCCGCCCTTCGGAGCGGCATTCGTGCGGGCCTTCTTGAGCAGCAGGTAGTCATCCGGCTGCATCACAGGCTCGGGCGGTCGCAGCACCGTTTCGATGTTGCGCAGCGAGAACTCGTCCTTGCCCACCACCTCAAACAAGGCGTCGGCGGACTTGAAACCCAGTTGCACCGCAAGGTCGTCCAGCTTGACGGCGGTCTTGCCCTCGCGCTGCAGCAGCTTCTCGACCGCCTCGCGGCCCCGCGCCACGGTTTCGTGTGTCGCCTGGGCGTTGAACCAGGCACGCACCTTGGCCTTGGCGCGATGGCTGGTGAGGTAGCCCAGCTCGGCATTGAGCCAGTCGCGCGAGGGGCGGCCCTCCTTGACAGTCGATATCTCCACGGTCTGCCCGTTTTGCAGCGGGGTGTTGAGTGGCACCATGGCGCCGTCCACCCGGGCCCCCCGGCAACGGTGCCCGAGGCTGGTGTGCACGGCATATGCGAAGTCCACGGGCGTGGCGCCCTGCGGCAACTCCACCACGGCGGCATCGGGCGTCAGCACGTAGATGCGGTCCTCGAACAGCCCCCGATTGGGTACAGCACCCGACAGGTCGCGCTCCCATGCCAGCAGCTGGCGCAGCACCGCGATCTTGGCGTCGTATTCTCCCGAGGCAGAAACCCCCGCATAGCCCTTGCTCCCCGCCTCCTTGTAGGCCCAATGGGCGGCCACGCCGTGTTCGGCATGGTCATGCATGGCCTGGGTTCGGATCTGGATTTCGATGGGCTTGCCGTGGTCGTCGCGCACGATGGTGTGCAGCGACTGGTAGCCGTTGGGCTTGGGCTTGGCGATGTAGTCGTCAAACTCCTCCACGATGGGCTTGAACTGCTCGTGCACCCAGCTCAGGGCGGCGTAGCAATCCTTCACCGTGGGCACGACAACCCGCAGCGCACGGATGTCGAACACCTGGTCGAAGTTGAGCGACTTGCCGCGCATCTTCTTGACGATGCTGTAGATGTGCTTGGGGCGCCCCTGCACGCTGGCGCTGATGCTGCGCGCGCGCAGGTCAGCCTCGAGCCGCGCGCGCAGCTGCTCCATGTACACCTCGCGCTCGCCGCGTTTTTCGTCGAGCAGCCGCGCCACTTCCTTGTAGGTGTCGGGCTCCAGGAAACGAAAGGACAGGTCCTCGAGCTCCCACTTGACCTGCCAGATGCCCAGGCGATTGGCCAACGGCGCGAATACCTGCAGCGATTCGCGCGCCAGGCTGGGCGACACGGGGCGCTTGGCGGACGCATGAAAGCGCAGCGTCTGCAGGCGCGAGGCCAGGCGCAGCATCACCACGCGCAGGTCGCGCGAGAACGCGAGCAGCATCTTGCGCACGTTCTCCGTCTGGATGGCGGGGTCGTCCAGGTGCTCGGCGGCGCGGGCCTGCTGCTGCACGCGCATGAGCTTGGTGGTCTCCACCGCAAGCGCCGCGAAGTTCTCGCCAAAGGCCTTGGCAATGACCTCTTCGGGCTTGTTGAGGTGAATGCATGCGTGCACCAGGTAGCTGGCCGCCTGCATGGCCTCGGAGCCGCCTATTCCCTTGAGGATGGCGGCCACGGCATCGGCATGGGCCAGCGTGTTTTCGCCCGAGTCCAGGGTCTCGCCCGCCATCAGGGGCTCGGCAAAGGCGCGGGCGCGGGCCAGCGCGTTGACCTGCTCGGGCAGCGTGTGCGCAGTGGCTGCAATGAGCTGGGGGAGAACCTCGGCCTGAGGGGCGAGGGACGCCTGTGCGGGAGGGTAGGTTTTCATCCGGCCAAAGCACCTTCCGCCGCCAGCAGGAAACCGGTGACCGCAGCGACCTGGTCGGCCGCCACCAGCGTGGGCGCATGCCCCACGCCTTCGAACTCCACCAAGCGCGCACGGGGGCCTCGCTGCGCCATGGCCTGCGCGGTTTCGCGGGACAGTAGATCCGATTGCGCACCGCGCAGCAGCAGCGTGCGCGCGGCGATATGGTCATACAGCTGCCAGAGCATGGCCTCCCCCGCCGCGGCGGACTCCTGCGTCAATGCCCGAAACGGCACCGCAATGGCAGGGTCGTAGTGCAGTGTGATGCCGCCCTCCGGCAGCGTGCGCACCATGTGGCGCGAAAGTTCCAGCCACTGTTGCGGCGTGTGCGGGCCAAAGCTCGTCGAAATGGCCCACATGGCATCCGCCGCCTGCTGCAGCGACTCGAACCGTGCCAGCTGTCCCAGATAGAGCCCGATGCGCTGCAAGGCTTCCCACTGGATGACCGGCCCCACGTCGTTGAGCACCAGGCGCCGCACGGGCACGGGCAGCGGCAGCCCTGGCTGCCCCGCGACGCCCATGCCGATGAGCCCTCCCATGCTGGTGCCCACCCAGTCGAGGGTGGCGATGGGGCCCTGCCCCTGCAACTGGGCCACCAGCGCGAGCATGTCGGCCGCGTACTGGGGGATCTGGTAGCCCATGGGATCGGCCAGCCAGTCGCTCTGGCCCCGCCCGACCACATCAGGACAGATGACGCGGGCATGCGCGCTCAGCGCGCGCGCGAGGGTGTCGAAGTCCCGCCCCTGGCGCGAGAGGCCGTGCACGCAGAGCACCACGTGCGGATGTGCTGGATTGCCCGTGGCATTCCACTCCCAGTACGCCATGCGGTGGCGAGACTCGGCAACGGAGGCGTTACCAGAAGACACCCCGGTGGCCGCGGGGCCAGGGCACAGTACGTAGTTCAGCGTAGGTTCAATCATGGGGAGCGGAATCGAGGGGCAGCGCTTGATAATGCCGGGAAGGTCGGCACGGATCGCCGCACTGCGTCCATCCGCAGTCCCGGGTGTCTGCCGCGCTGCAAATCCCCGACCGCCGTGGCCGTCGCTGCGATTTGCGCCCTGCATCCATCCTGATCCGGGTGGCCGCGTGCCACGCAATCCGTGCCGCCCTTCCCTTGCGTTCATCGTAATTCATTCGGAGAGACTCTCATGCTGAAAGGCAAAACCGCCCTCGTCACCGGCTCGACCAGTGGCATTGGTCTTGGAATCGCAAAGGCACTGGCCCGCCAGGGCGCCAACATCGTGCTCAATGGCTTCGGAGACGTGGAAGGCCCGCGCGCCGAGGTGCTGGCCGCTGGCGAGGCCGCAGGTGTCCAGGTGGCCTACCACGGCGCCGACATGAGCCGTGTGGCCGACATCGAAGACATGATGAAGTACAGCACCGCGCAGTTCGGGCGCGTGGACATCCTCGTGAACAACGCCGGCATACAGCATGTGGCCAACGTGGAAGACTTCCCCGTGGAACGCTGGGACGCGGTGATCGCCATCAACCTCACGAGCGCCTTTCACACCTCGCGCCTGGCGCTGCCCGCCATGAAGGGCGCCAACTGGGGCCGCATCATCAACGTGGCATCGGTGCACGGCCTGGTGGGCTCGGCACAGAAGGCCGCCTACGTGGCAGCCAAGCACGGCATCGTGGGCCTGACCAAGGTGACCGCGCTGGAAAACGCCACCACCGGCGTGACCTGCAATGCCATCTGCCCCGGCTGGGTGCTGACGCCCCTGGTGCAAAAGCAGGTGGATGCCAAGGCAGCGGAACATGGCCTGTCCAACGAGGACGCCAAGAAGCTGCTGCTGGGCGAAAAGGAGCCCTCCATGCAGTTCACCACGCCGGAAGAACTGGGCGAGCTGGCCGTGTTCTTCTGCTCCCCCGCCGCCAACAACGTGCGCGGGGTGGCCTGGAACATGGACGGCGGCTGGGCGGCGCAGTAAGGGGCTGGGCCCCCGGGGGCACGGGGCCACGGCCACATGCTCCCGGCAGATGCTCCATTTTCAACAGCAGGTGCCGCTGCTCAGCCCAGAACAGACGGCACTTTCAGTGCGGGATTTGACTTTCAGCCTTGGCGCTGCGGCCGGGCCGGCCGGTCTCAACGCATCTGCACCGAGCCCGACACGTTGACGACCACCTGGGCCTTGCCCGCTTCCACCGGGACGGCGGAGTCCGCATAGGCCCCGCCCATCTTGGCCTCGGCGGCCATCATGCGTGGGCGGGGACCAGGCGCCATCTCATTGCTGTTCACCGCCACCTCGCGCAGGCTGTAGTTGCTGAAGCCAAACCCCTTGGCCAACTCGGCCGCGCGGGCCTTGAACTGCTCGATGGCCTGGGTCTGGGCCTCATCCTCCACCTTGGCACGCGCCTCGCGCGACAGGCCGAACGCGACCTGGTGGATGGCCATGGTCTGGATCTTGCCCGCCGTGGTGGTGATGCGGGCGAAATCGCGGCCTTCCAGCACCAGTTCCGCGCGGCCCTGCCAGCCATTGATCTTGCCGTCCTTGTTGTAGCGCGGGAAAAGGCCGAACGGGCCCGTGCGCACATCCAGCTGGCCGGGCTGGGCATTGCGCTTGGCTTCGGCCAGCGCCGTGTCGAGCGCCTGCTTGAGCTGCGCCTGCACGGTGGCGGCATCCGCGGCCTCCTTGCTGGTGGCGAGGCTGAGCACCAGCAGATCCTGCTGCACTTCGACCGTGCCCGTGGCTGACAGCTGCACCACATTGCGCGGCTCCGCTGCAGGTGCATTCTGAGCAAATGCGGCTCCAGCGCAAGCCAGAAAAGCGCCTGCAGCTATCATTTTGGTAGTCATCTTCATGGCGGAAACATCCTTGGCATCAAAGCGCCGCCCTTTGTTGGGCAGCGCGGGGCACCACCATAACCGCGTGGCATCCCGCCCGTGATGAAGCCCCGCTGCGCACTGTGCGAAGCTGGGCAAAACTTGTAACAGTTGGTCAAACCCAAGGTCAAAACCCGAACTTCGGCGTTCCAAGTGGTCAGAATCGGCTCTGTTACAAATTGGACTTGGGATCAAGATGGCCACAACAACCAATCGCACCGACAAAGTTCTGGTGGTGGATGACGATGCACGAATCCGTGATCTGCTGCGCCGCTACCTCACCCAGGAAGGCTTTGAAGTCATGGTCGCCGAAGACGGCAAGGCACTCAACCGCCTGCTGTTGCGCGAGACCGTGGACATCATCGTGCTCGACCTGATGATGCCGGGCGAGGACGGCCTGTCCATCTGCCGCCGCCTGCGTGCGGCCAATGACCGCACGCCCATCATCATGCTCACCGCCAAGGGCGAGGACGTGGACCGCATCGTGGGCCTGGAAGTGGGCGCCGACGACTACCTGGGCAAACCGTTCAACCCCCGCGAACTGCTCGCGCGCATCCACGCCGTGCTGCGCCGCCGCCCCGCGCAGGAAGCCCCCGGTGCGCCTTCGGGCGACAACGAGGTCGTGACCTTCGGCCCCTTTACCTTCGACCTGGGCACCCGCGCACTGCAGCGCAATGGCGAAGAGCTGCCCCTGACCACGGGCGAGTTCGCCATGCTCAAGGCCCTGGTACGCCACCCGCGCCAGCCGCTGTCGCGCGAAAAGCTGGCCTTGCTGGCACGCGGCCGCGAGTTCGAGCCCTTCGACCGCAGCCTGGACGTGCAGGTCTCGCGCCTGCGCAAGCTGGTGGAAGTGGACGCCGCCGCGCCGCGCTACATCCAGACCGTGTGGGGCGTGGGCTACGTTTTCGTGCCGGACGGAACGAGCTGACCCCTTCCTTCTTTCTTGTATGCGCAAATCCGACGGCCATCCGAGGTCGAGATCACCATCGTTCCGGCAGTCCGTGACCGCTCCTTCCGACGCCACCAGCCCCGCCCCCCTCGAGTCCCTGAGACAGGCTCGGGAGCAACGGGCGCGCGTGGGCCTCAATCTCTTCTGGCGCACATTCTTCCTGCTGGCGCTGCTCCTGGTGGGCAGCATCCTGGCATGGCTGCAGACACTGCGGGCGCTGGAGTTTGAACCGCGCACGCTGCACACCGCGCAGCAGATCGCCTCGCTGGTGAACCTGAGCCGCGCCGCGCTCGTGCACTCCGATGCCATCGCCCGCGTGTCGCTCATCAAGACCATGGCCGATCAGGAAGGCGTGCGCATCCTGCCGCGCGAGCCGCGCGACAAATTCGAACTGCTGGAGGGCACGGCCCTGGGCAACCGCCTGACCGACGAGCTCACCCAGCGCCTGGGCCCCGACACCATCGTGGCGCAAAACGTGAATGGAGAAACAGGCCTGTGGGTCGGCTTCAACATCAACGGCGACCCCAACTGGCTGCTGATGGACCGCTCGCGCTTCAGCCCGGCGGGCGGCCGCACCTGGCTGATCTGGCTGATCACGGCGGGGGCGCTGTCACTGGCGGGCGCCGCGGCCATTGCACGGCTGATCAATCGGCCGCTCAAGCAGCTTTCCTACGCCGCCAACCGCGTCAAGGACGGCGATTTCGCGGCCAGCCATCTCGACGAAGAGGTGGTGACCAGTGAAATCCGCGAGGTGAACATCGGCTTCAACCGCATGGCGCAGAAGCTCGCCAAGCTGGAGCAGGACCGCGCCGTGATGCTGGCCGGCATTTCGCACGACCTGCGCACGCCGCTGGCGCGCCTGCGGCTCGAAACCGAGATGAGCGTGAACGATGAAGTCGCGCGCGAGCACATGGTGGCCGACATCGTGCAGCTCGACGCCACCATCGACAAGTTCCTCGACTACGCGCGGCCTGACCACGTGACGCTGACACCCGTCAACCTGCATGCGGTGGTCTCGTCCTGCGTGTACGCCGTGCAGGACCACCGCGAACTCCAGATCACCATGTCGGTGCCCGAAGACCTGAACGTGCTGGCTGACGAAGTGGAACTGGCGCGCGTGATCTCCAACCTGCTGGAGAACGCCCGGCGCTATGGCAAGACCGAGGACACCGGCATCACCAGCGTGGACATCGTCGCGAAAGGCCGGGAGAACTGGGTGCTGGTCAAACTGCGCGACCATGGCCCGGGCGTGCCGCCCGAGCAGCTGTCCAACCTGACCAAACCCTTCTTCCGGGGGGATTCCGCCCGCACGGCCGCCGCCGGTGCGGGGCTGGGGCTGTCCATCGTCGACAAGACGGTGCAGCGCATGGGCGGCATCTTCGCGCTGGCCAATTCCAGCACGGGCGGCCTGGTGGCCCACCTGCAGTTGCAGCGTGCCACCGACCTGCCCGACGGCGCCGACCCCAAGCAGCGCCTGCAGCGGCCGTCCATCAAGCGCCAGCTGCCAAGACGCCGGGCGGAAGACAAGACCGCCTGACTTCAAGCATCCGCTCCCCGGGCCGCAGGCCCGTTCAGCGCACCATGCAGGGCGATTTGTTGTTGAACTTCCAGCCGGGGATCAGGTACTGCATGGCGATCGCATCGTCACGCGCGCCCAGCCCATGCTGCAAGTACAGGCGGTGGGCGCGCTCCACCTCCTCCATGTCCAGCTCCACGCCCAAGCCGGGCTTGGTGGGCAGCTGGATGAAGCCGTCCTTGATCTGGAAAGGCTCCTTCGTCAGCCGCTCACCGTCCTGCCAGATCCAGTGCGTGTCGATGGCCGTCACGCGCCCCGGTGCGGCGGCGCCCACGTGGGTGAACATGGCCAGCGAGACGTCAAAATGGTTGTTGGAATGCGAGCCCCAGGTCAGGCCGAAGGCCTGGCACATCTGCGCCACGCGCACCGAGCCGGCCATGGTCCAGAAATGCGGGTCGGCCAGCGGAATGTCCACTGACTGCAGGGCCAGGCTGTGCGCCATCTCGCGCCAGTCGGTGGCCACCATGTTGGTGGCGGTGGGCAGGCCCGTGGCGCGGCGGAACTCCGCCATCACCTCGCGGCCCGAGAACACGCCTTCGGCGCCGCAGGGGTCTTCGGCATAGGCCATCACGCCGTGCAGGTCGCGCGTGATGCGGATGGCGTCCTTGAGCAGCCAGCCGCCGTTGGGGTCCAGCGTCACGCGCGCCTCCGGGAAGCGCTCATGCAGCGCGCGAATCGCCTCGACCTCTTCCTCGCCACGCAGCACGCCGCCCTTGAGCTTGAAGTCGGCAAAGCCGTAGCGCTCGTACGCGGCCTCGGCCAGGCGCACGATGCCGTCGGCCGTCATGGCCTTCTCGTTGCGCAGGCGGAACCAGTCGTTGTCGGCACCGGGCTCGGCGCGGTAGGCCAGGTCGGTCTTGGCGCGGTCGCCCACGTAGAACAGGTAGCCCAGCATCTGCACCGACTCGCGCTGCACGCCATCGCCCAGCAGCGCGGCCACGGGCACGTTCAGGTGCTGGCCCAGCAGGTCCAGAAAGGCTGATTCCACGGCGGTGACCGCGTGGATGGTGATGCGCAGGTCAAACGTCTGCAACCCGCGCCCGCCTACATCGCGGTCGGCAAACTGCGCGCGCATGGCATTGAGCACGGCGTTGTGGTGCCCGATGGGGCGGCCCACGATCAGCGCTCGCGCATCCTCGATGGTCTGGCGAATCTTCTCGCCGCCGGGCACCTCGCCCACCCCGGTGTTGCCCGCGCTGTCACGCAGGATGATCAGGTTGCGCGTGAAGAACGGGCCGTGCGCACCGCTCAGGTTCATGAGCATGCTGTCGTGGCCCGCCACGGGCACCACGCGCAGCTCGGTGACGACGGGGGTGCTGGCGGCAGAAGGGTTGGAAGAGGTGGTCATGGTGTTCTGGAATATGGGGGGGAGCGCCCCCCGGGTCTTTCGTGTCAAAGCGGCTCACAAACCTCGGCGAAGCGGTTCTGGCCAGGCGCTACGTCGCAGCCAGTGCAAGGAGCACGACAAGACGGAGCAACAACGCCACAAGAGGTTTTTGAGTCGCTCTCAATCGGCAGTGATCTTGCGGGTCTCGATGACTGTCTTCCATCGCGCGAATTCGCGCGCCTGGTAAGCGGTGAAGGCTTCGGGCGTGCTGGCCACGATCTCCAGGCCCTGGTCGAGCATGCGCTTCTTCACGGCCGGGTCGTTCAGGGCGGCGATGGCAGCGTCCGAGAGCTTCTTCTTGAGCGCTGGCGGCAGACCCTTGGGAGCGGCCATGCCTTGCCACGAGTACACCTCGGCACCGGCCACACCGGCCTCGGCCAGGGTGGGCACGTCGGGCAGCACCGGGCTGCGCTTGTCGCCGGTCACAGCGATTGCATGCAGCTTGCCGCCGCGGATGTGCTGCAGCACGGCGTTCACGTTCTGGAACGAGAACTCCACCTGCCCGCCCAGCAGGTCGTTGATGGCCGGAGCGCCGCCCTTGTAGGGGATGTGCAGGCCTTCGGTGCCACTTTGCTGCCAGAACACTTCGGCCGAGAGGTGGTCCGACGAGCCGTTGCCCGAACTCGCAAAGCTCACCTTGCCGGGGTTGGCCTTGAGCTGGGCGATCACTTCCTTCACGGTGCGCGCCTTCTGGCCAGGGGCGGCCACCAGCACGTTGGGCGCCTGCACCGGCACGGTGATGTAGTCGAAATCCTTGAGCGCGTCGTACGGCACGCTCTTGAGCAGGTGCGGCGCCACGACGAAGGCGCCCAGCGAGGACACCAGCAGCGTGTAGCCATCGGCCGGCGCGCGCTTGACCATGCCAGCGCCCAGCGTGCCCGTGGCACCGGGGCGGTTGTCCACCACGAAATTCTGGCCCAACTTGTCGCCCATGTGCTGCGCCATGGCGCGGGCCACCATGTCGGTGGAGCCGCCGGCCGGGAACGGCACGACGATGGTCACGGGCTTTTCAGGCCAGGCTGCGGGTGTACCGGGCGCGGCCGTCTGGGCCGATGCGGCGAAAGCAAAAGCCAGGCTGCACGCGCTTGCGGTCAGCAGCAGTTTCTTGATGAACATGGTGGATGTCTCCGAAGTTGGATGGTTGACACAGCCCTCTGCGGGGCCTGGGTCGGGTCTTGCGTGGAACGGGATGGGGTCGGGCTGGGCGCGTAGTGCAGTTACTGCGGGCCGAGCTTGTCGATGAGCGCCTTGAGCTCTTCCATCTCTCTGGGCTTCAAGTCCGTCAGCGGCGCGCGCACCGGCCCACCGTCATGGCCCACGATCCTGGCGCCCGCTTTGATGATGGAGACACCGTAGCCTTCCACCCGGTTGCGGATGGCCAGGTAGGGCATGAAGAACTCCTTGAGCAGCCTGTGTTGCGTGGCCGTGTCGTCGGCCGCCACGGCCTTGTAGAAGTCCATCGCCGTCTTGGGAATGAAGTTGAACACTGCCGAGGAG
>NZ_JBXAKN010000016.1:0-54880 GCF_058798375.1 Acidovorax sp. GW823-FHT01C06 | reverse complement strand
CTGGGGCGGAATTCACCCTGCTCGTCGAAGTCCGTGATGGGGAACGACAGCAGGCCGGAGCCCATGATGGATTTGAGGTCTTGCGGGGTCATGGTCATTGCAACGAGGGAGAAAGGTGAATGAAACAGGGGGTGTGAAGTGCTCAGTCGAGCTTGATGTTGGCGGCCTTGACCACGCTGGCCCAGCGCGCACGCTCCTTGACGAAGAACTGGTCCTGCTCGGCGGAGGTCATGGTCACCACCTCGGCGCCCTGGCCGGCCAGGCGCGAGCGGATCTCGGGTGCGCGGATGGCGGTGATGAGGGCCTTGTTGAGCTTTTGCACGACGGCATCCGGCGTGCCGCGCGGCAGCAGCACGCCTTGCCAGGTGCCGGACTCGTAGCCGGCCACGCCCTGCTCGGCAATGGTGGGCACGTCGCCGATCAGGGGCATGCGCGTGGACTTGGACACGCCCAGCACCTTGAGCTTGCCGCTCTGCACCTGGGGCAGGGTGGCCAGCATGCCGTTCATCAGCACCTGGGTCTGGCCGGCGACGGTGTCCTGGATGGCGGTGACGCCGCCCTTGTAGGGGATGTACTGCCAGCGCGCGCCGCTGGCGCGCTCCAGCGCCACGCCAGCCAGGTGGGGAGCGCTGCCGGTGGCCGTGACGGCAAAGTTCAGGTCGTTCTTCTTGGAGTAGGCGACCAGCTCCTTGAGGTTGCTCACGGGCACCGAAGGGTGCACCACCAGCAGGTGGGGCGAGTAGGCCAGCATGGTCACGCCACGCAGGTCCTTGGAGGGGTCGAACGACAGCTTGGTATAGACCGAGGGGCTGATGGCCAGCGCGCCCACGTCGCACAGCAGCATGGTGTAGCCGTCCGGCTCGGCCTTGGCGACGAAGTCCGCCCCCAGGTTGCCGTTGGCCCCGGGCTTGTTCTCGACGATGACGGTCTGCTTGAGCGCCTCGGACAGCGACTGGCTGATCGAGCGCGCAATGATGTCCGAGCTGCCGCCTGGAGGGTAGGGCACCACGATGCGCAGCGTCTTTGCTGGCCATTCCGCCGTCTGGGCGGTGGCGGAGGCTGCGGCCAGGGCGGCGGTACAGGCCAGGAGGATGGCGCGTCGGTTCAAGGTCATGGAATGTCTCCGTTGCATGGGTTGTTGTTAGTCATCGTACAACTAGACGCCATCCAAAACAACCGACCAGCCTGGAAATATAGGGTTTACCCTTAAAAAATCAGGGTAAGTACCAAGGTTTTGGGAGGCTGTTTCCTTATGGTGGCAGGGGTTCGGCGCACCAATCGACTGTCAAGAACTTCGGGTAATCCCTTTAGGGTGCCAGGTGGGAGTGGCTCCACAATTGCCTCTTTGTTGTATGACGACATATGACAAAAGACTCCCACCCCGCGCCCGGCAGGCCGTGAAATCGCCCGGCGGGAAACGACCACCATGGCAACGCGAGTGCGCTGTTCCCCAGCCTTCGCCGCCATCTGCCCAAGGAATACGGATGATTGCAGCACTTCGCTCCCGCCGCAGGGCCGCACGGCTGGCGCATGTGGCCGTTGCCGTGGCCGCCGCACTGGCCACGCCGGGCGCCTGGGCCGCTACCTGGGTCTATGTCTCCAACGCGGACAGCCAGGACGTGTCGGTGTTCGAACTGGACCGCAGCGCCGCCGCGCTCAAGCCGGTGGACACCACGCCGCTGGGCGGTATGGCGATGCCCATGGCCGTGAGCCCGGACAAGAAGATGCTGTACGTGGCGCTGCGCTCACAGCCGTTCAGGGTGGTGAACCTGGCGATCGATCCCGCCAGCGGCAAGCTGCGCAAGCTGGGCGAGGCGCCGCTGGCCGACAGCATGGCCAACATCGACACCGATGCCACCGGGCGCTGGCTGTTCGCGGCCTCGTACCCCGGCCACAAGATCACGGTCAACAGCATTGGCAAGGACGGCGCGGTGGGGGCGGTGCAGCAGCTCATTCCCACGGCGCCGAATGCGCATGCCATCCATGCGGATGCCGCCAACCGCCATGTGTTCGCCACCAGCCTGGGCGGAGACAACCTCTCGGCCTGGCGCTTCGATGCCGAGACGGGCAGGCTCAGCGCGCACGAGCCCGCCCTCACCACCGTCGCCCCTGACAAGTCGGGCCCGCGCCACTTCGTGTGGGACAAGGGCCAGCGCTTCATGTATGTGCTCAACGAACTGGACGCCGCCGTGCACGTGCTGGCCTACGACTCGGCGCGGGGCACGCTGCGCCCAGTGCAGCGCGCCACGGCGCTGCCCGCAGGGTTTGCGGGAAAGCCTTGGGCCGCTGACATTCACCTGTCGCCCGACGGCCGCACGCTGTATGCGTCGGAGCGCACTTCCAGCACCCTCAGCAGCTTCCGCGTCGACGCGGTCACGGGCCAGCTGCAGCCGCTGGGCCAGGTGCCCACGGAAAAGTCCCCGCGCGGCTTTGCGGTGGACTCTTCGGGCCGCTTCCTGGTCGCGGCGGGGCAGGAGTCCGACCAGGTGTCGCTGCACCCCATCGACCCCGCCACCGGCGTTCCGGGCACCCCCACGCGCGTGCCAGCGGGCAAGAACCCCAACTGGGTCGAGATCGTTGACCTGCCTTGAGACGGACTGAACCGTGGAAATGCCTGAACGGTTCTTCCATTCGGTCCCGCCATCCACCATCCACAAACCAGGAGACCCTTCATGCAACGCAGAACCCTCATCCACACAGCGGCCCTGGCTGCCGCCGTGGGCCTCATCGGCCTGCCCACCGCCGCCCAGGGCACCTGGCCCACGGGCAAGCCCATCAGCTACGTGGTGCCGTTTGCCGCTGGCGGCACCACCGACACGCTCGGCCGCCTGATCGGCCAGCAACTGGGCACCGCCCTGGGGACCACCGTGGTGGTCGAGAACAAGGGTGGCGCGGCCGGCAGCATCGGCTCGGAAGCCGCGGCGCGCGCCGCGCCCGACGGCTACACGCTGCTGGGCGGCACCGTCAGCTCCCACGCCATCAACGTCAGCCTGTACCCGAAGCTGGGCTACGACCCCATCAAGTCGTTCAGCCCCGTGGCGCTGATCGGCACCAATCCGGTGGTGCTGGTGGTGTCGGCCAACAGCCCGCACAAGACGCTCAAGGACGTGCTGGCCGTCGCCAAGGGCAAGGAGGGCGGCCTGTCGTCGGCCTCCGCCGGCACCGGCAGCTCGCAGCACCTGGCCGTGGAACTGCTGGCCTACAAGTCGGGCGTGAAGTTCACGCACATCCCGTACAAGGGCAGCGGCCCCGCCATCCAGGACGTGATCAGCGGCCAGGTCGACATGATGTTCGACACCACCGTGGTCGCCGCCCCGCACATCCAGAGTGGCAAGCTGCGCGCCATCGCGGTGACCTCGCCCAAGCGCCTGGCCTCCATGCCCGACGTGCCCACGGTGGCCGAATCGGGCGTGAATGGCCTGGCGGACTTCCAGGTGCAGTCGTGGCAGGCGATCTTCGTGCCGGCCGGCACGCCCGCGCCCACCGTCACGCGCCTGCACGACGAGATCCGCAAGATCCTGGCCCAGCCCGACATGCAAAACCGCCTGAAGGGCTTTGGCATGGAGCCGGCCGACATGACCACCGCCCAGATCGCCAGCTTCCAGAAGGCCGAGGTGGACAAGTGGGCCCAGGTGATCAAGGCCGCCAACATCAAGGTGGACTGAGCCACCCGCTGTTTCGGCAATCTCCCTGCAAGCAGTTGGCGGAAGGGTCTTCGGACCGTTCCGCTTTTTTCATGGGGCGACGCCGGATGGGGCCGCACCGGAGCGCCGGGCCAGCACGTAGTCGGGATGCTGCCCCGTGAGCAGCAGGAACATCGCGTAGACGGGCCCCTGCATGTTGCGCTCGTCGGTGGTGCTCTCCAGCGCTTGCCAGGTGCGCGACTGCACGCCCCCCCGGCTGCCGGTCTGCAGCGGATAGCCCATCAATTCCGCGGCCTGGGCCTGGCTGAGCCCGGCAGCGGCGCGGCTGGCCTTGAGCTGGTCGCCGGTGGGCGCGGGCATGTCGAGTGGGATGGGGGTGCTGGTGGTCATGGAGCTGCGGCCTGGAATGTATGTTGCTATTAAATTTATAGCTTGATGCGCAATGCAAACCTGCGCGAGGGCCTATTTTTATCCATGTGGGGCCAGGCAGCGCTGCCGGTTGCCTTCCCCGGCCTTGGACTGGCCGGCCACCGCGTGCCACGTGCTGGCCGCCGTGCCGGGGCCGGGCAGAGCGGTGTGCGCGCCTGCTGCCCAAGGCCGTGCGCGAGCGGCGGATCGACGCGCTCTCAGGCCGTTGCCACCTCGTGCGCCAGCATCTGCGCGAAGTAGGACTCGGGCGTGATGTTGGTGTAGTTGGGGATGTCCGCCGTCAGTTGCGCCGCCGTTTGCCTGGCTGCGGCCTGGGCCTGCTTCAGGTCGCTGAAGAACGCGTTGGTCAGCGCCACCACCTGGCCGGGGCGGGGCTCGCCGGGGTAGAGCACGCGGTCGCTCTCGAGCCGCACCAGGCCCAGGGGCTGAAGCGCCGCGCGGGCGATGCGCATGTGTTCGCCGTGGTAGTAGTCGTGGTTGAACGTGGCGCCTTCGCGCCAGCGGTACACCGCCGTGACCTTGATCATGCCGGCTTCTCCTCAAGTGACCAGCAGGCCGGACCGGGCCCGCTCAAGTATGTAAAGGTAGGTGGAGCGCTTCGTATCTGCAGCCGCATCAGCGACATCCAAGTACCGCATGCAGCCGGCACAGTCATCGCTCGTACCGTCGGGGCGTCCGCGGGATCATCCGTTTCGCCCGCGCTGACGGCGAAGCGTTGCAGCCCACCGCCCAGGACTCCGCTTCAGTGCGCAGACGCTACGCGGCCGGGGTACCTGGGTCTGCTGCGCACACCTTCTTCCACAATGCTGCCGCGTCCATGGCGAGGTCCGTCTCCCGCAATGGGAGCCAGCCGGGAAGGGTGAGGGTGGTTTCCAGCACGGGAAAACGTGGTTCTCGTACTGCTACTGCGCCGACCCAATAACATTTCGTATGCTTGATTTCTGTGATTGCCGGATCTTGGGCTCAGCGCATACTGTGACTTCATTCCTTTCCGGAGCCTTCCATGAGTTTTGTGATCCGCGATGCGTCGCCCAGTGAAAAGCGTGGCAACGCCATGTCCGCAGCCCTTGCCAAGGAGCAACTGGAGTATGCGGTCCAGATCGTGCGCGAGGTTCTGCCTCAGAGTGCGGGAGATGGCGCCTTGATCGGCGCAGTGTTGCAAGCCATTGCCATGAATTACGCTGCAGTTCCTCAGCCCAATCGGTAGAGGGTTCCCGCTGACAGAGGCATGGGCTGGCGGGAGAGTCCGCACAGGCAACACCTCTTGGTGTGTGCAAACGTAAGCAATCTTGCATCTGTTGCGAAATATACGTTGAATTCAATGTAACTCCATCAATGAGTTTTCAAGCGATCATGCAAATCAACATCGTAGGCAAAAAATATCCGCTAGTTAATGCACCCATGAATCGTCGAACCCTCGGGATTCTGACACTTGGCTCAGCGCTTACCGCGTGTGGTGGAAGCGATGTGGAGCTGTCTGCCCCCCAAATCACTCAACAGCCACTTGATCTTCATGTGCGTGAAGGTGATGATGGAATATTGTCTGTAGTGATTCAAAATGAAAATGGGGCAACTTATCAGTGGTTGAGAAATGGGTCTATCATCCCAGGTGCGAATGCGAGAACGTACAAGATTACCAAGGCAAGCATTCTTGATAGAAATGCGAGTTTTTCCGTCGTCATTAAAAATTCAGCTGGCTCCGTTCAATCACGCGCTGGTGTGCTAAAGATAACTCCACTCCCTCGTACTGTGGCGGAGGTCGTGCCTTCCAACTGGTCGGAGAGCTTGCCCTCTGAAGTTCTTTATCGTCGCGTGGGGGCTGCCGGGACAATATATTTTCGAGCACAGGAGGGATCTAATATTTGGTTGGAGCGCTATAGCGTCGATGGTGCGCGGGTTCCTTTCGGAGAGCAGTTGCCGCGTTTGCCTTTGACCTATACTCCCCTCTCCGTCCCGTATACATATGTGACGGTCAGGGAAACCCCCGGTGGGGACGTCTTGGTTGCCGAGGGATTTGTGCGGGGAGGGGGAATAAACTCATTTTCTGGCAACGGTGCACGTATTCGTAAGATCGATCGCTCAGGAAATGCCACTACGATTTTCGAGTCCAGTACGGTCACGCCTACCGCGATGACCCTAGATGCTGTGGGTAACGTATATTTGCTAGATTCGACGACCGGTGAAGTGGTTCGCTTGTCATCCTCGGGTAGTCCAATATATGCAGCCACTATTCCCAATAGTTCTAAATATCCTAATCTTTTCGCATTTTTCAGTGAAATGGAAATAACTGAGGATGGGACGATATATATTTATTCAAGTTGGGATCATGCGAGTGTCGTTCGCTTGCGAGGCAGTCAAGTCGTAGCAATAAATATTGAGCGCTCCATTGGCTCTACGATAACTACAAATATCGCAGGGTTGGCAACATTTGGCCGTGATGCATATGTATTGCATACTGAAACCCTGCCGGGTGGAGGGTCGTCCGAGTTGCTTCGCAAGATCGATGTGGATGGAAATGTCACAACTGCAGCAGGCACCTCAGGCGGTGTCGGCCTTGCGCAATTCGGCTCACCAGGCGTCATTGGCCTCGGATCTTCATTGGCGGGCATATCCCCAGAAGGGGAATTGCATTTGATTCAAAGCCCTGAATCTGCATTCAGGTTCTACAGCATACTCTTGCCTCGGTCATGATAGTAATCAGCAGCCGCGACCAAGGGTAAATGAACACTTGCAGGAGAATCGTTGGGGATTTTTTTCGCGAATCGCTGGGCAATGTTAGTGAGTAGGCCTGAAGTCAGACAGGAAGCGCATGAAGCAAGGCAGGCTGGGCCAGCCATCAAGCCCATATACAAACGCGAATTCCTCTATGCCGTGGAATTGCTGGTTCTTGGGCTGAGCTTCGCCATTGAACTCATCCAAGGCTTTCTACCGTTGGAAGGTGTGCTCGCTGGTCCGCTGGTTGTGATGGCGGTCAGTGCGTTGGACGGTTGCGCGACGCTGACCTGCACCGTGAGCGCTATCCGGTGCTCATCCCGATTTGGTTGCTAGCGGCTTGTGATTGTGGCGGCGTGCGGGTCTCGCGTTCGGGTATTGGCCGACTGCCTCGGGAGGATGCGATTGCGCAGCAGGATATGTGCCGGGCTAGTGTCGCGCTTTCGCTATGCTTCAACAGTGCTGTGGGCTTGCTTGCCCGGCAGCTCGAGACAAAAAACCCGCATGTTAGAAACATGCGGGTTTTGAGGCCGTCTGAAATGCTGGTTTGGCCTGCCCGGAGGGACTCGAACCCCCGACCTATAGCTTAGAAGGCTATTGCTCTATCCAGTTGAGCTACGGGCAGATAGATGGAGATGGGCTTTTGGCGCACGGGGGCCTACTTGCCTTGCGGAAATCTTCCGCAACCGCACGATTGCGCAGAGCGTGGATCATAACCCGTGGCCAGTGCTGCCCTGGACAGACCCGCCCGCGCTGATGCGGTGGTAGCAGGGGCAAGGCGGATGCGGTTATAACGAGGCCACACGCGCTCGCCATCCATTTCCTCGATCTGGCCACACCATGCCCCACAGCGTCACGCTCATACACACCATTGCTGCTGCGCTGGGGCTTGCTTTGGCGTTGGGTTTCGTGGCCGCGCGGTTGCGGCTGCCCGCGCTGGTCGGGTATCTGCTGGCGGGGGTGGTGATCGGACCTTTTACACCCGGTTTTGTGGCGGATGCAGCGATGGCCAGCCAGCTGGCAGAAATTGGTGTGATGCTGCTGATGTTTGGCGTCGGCCTGCATTTCTCCCTGGGGGATCTGCTGGCCGTGCGAAAAATCGCCGTGCCCGGGGCTGTGGTGCAGATGATGGTGGCCACCGCGCTCGGCATGGCGCTGGCCACCTGGTGGGGATGGGGGCTGGGCGGTGCCCTGGTGTTTGGCCTCGCGCTGTCGGTGGCCAGCACGGTGGTGCTTTTGCGTGCCCTTGAAAGCCTGGGTATTCTGGACAGCCACACAGGCCGCATTGCCGTGGGCTGGCTCGTGGTGGAAGACCTGGCCATGGTGCTGGTGCTGGTCTTGCTGCCGCCGCTTGCCGGCTGGCTGGGCGGCAGCGGACCCGATGGCGCCGCGGCGAAGGATGTGGATGGCGCGGCACTGTGGCAGGCCCTGGGATGGACGCTGCTGCAGGTGGGCGGCTTTGTCGCGTTGATGCTGCTGGTGGGGCGCCGCCTGTTTCCGTGGGTGCTCTGGCAGGTGGCACGCACGGGCTCGCGGGAGTTGTTCACGCTGTGCGTGGTGGCGGCCGCCGTGGGCATTGCCTTTGGCTCGGCGGCCCTGTTTGGGGTTTCGTTTGCGCTGGGGGCCTTTTTTGCCGGCATGGTGATGCGTGAATCAGAGTTCAGCCACCGGGCCGCGCAAGAATCCCTGCCGTTGCGCGACGCTTTTGCCGTGCTGTTCTTTGTCTCCGTCGGCATGCTCTTCAACCCGGCCGTGCTGTGGGACCGCCCGGTGCAGGTGCTGGCGGTGGTGGCGATCATCATGCTGGGCAAGACGCTGGCCGCGGCCGCGCTGGTCCTGGCATTTCGCTATCCGCTCAATACCGCCCTCACGGTGTCCGCGAGCCTGGCCCAGATCGGGGAGTTCTCCTTCATCCTGGTGGCGCTGGGTTCTTCGCTGGGGCTGCTGCCACCTGAAGGGGCCAGCCTCGTGCTGGCGGGGGCACTGATTTCGATGGCGCTCAACCCCATGCTGTTCCACGCCATTGCTCCCTTGCAGACCTGGCTGCGCGCTCGCTCGGAGCTGGCGCGGCGGCTGGAGCAGCGGGACGATCCGCTCGCGGAGCTCCCCATGAGCACCGACGCCCGGTATCTCGCTCGGCAGGTGGTGCTGGTGGGCTATGGCAGGGTGGGGCGCCGCGTGGCACAGGTGCTGGTTGCCAATGACATTCCGTTCGTCGTGGCGGAGCAGAACCGTGAACTGGTGGAGTCATTGCGGGAAGCGGGCATTGCGGCGGTCTTTGGCGACGCCGTGGACCCCGCGGTGCTGATCCAGGCCCACATCGCACGGGCCGCGATGCTGGTGATCGCAACACCGGACACGCTCAATGTGCGCCAGATCATCACTACCGCGCGCACTCTCAATCCCCACATCGAAACCGTGGTGCGCAGCCATAGCGGGGACGAGGCCCGCAGGCTGGCGCAGGAATGCGACAGCACGGTGTTTCTGGCCGACGAGGCACTGGCGCAGGCCATGGCCCGCCATGTGCTGGAACGCACGGAGGCCCGCCTCGCACGCCACACCAGCCCGGCATCGCTGCACAGCCGGGTCTAGCTTGGTCTTTGAGGCCTGTAGCGCTTTAGTGGAAAGCGCTGAATGCTATGAATTGCATAGCAAATCAGTCGGTTTCTTCAAATACCAGTGCTGGAGGCGCCATGATGCGCGCCGTGTTCCCCAGCTCTTCGATCAGGTGGTTGGCGAAATAGCTGTTTTGCGTGTCCGGCTCCAGCGCGGCAAGGGCCAGGTTGGCGCGGGGCTGGTTCAGCGGCACGTAGAAGCTGCCCGCGGGCACGTCGATGGCGCTGCGCACGGGCGACACCTGTACACGCACGATTCCTGTGCCACCCGCGATGGTGCCGATCACATCCTGGCGGTCGCCTGCCTCGCGGGCGGTTTCACGGTAGATGTCGGCCAGCGCGGAGCCCGGCTCGGCCACGCGCATGACCTGCAGGCCCAGCAGCCTCAGGCGCTCGACGGCGGCGGTGGAGCTGGCCGAAAGCCAGTAGCCGCAGGGCCGGGCCCGGGTCTTGGTCGGGCGCAAGGTGAGGGAGGAGTTCCAGTCCACGCGGATGGGGCGGTCTGCTCCTGTCTCCGGGTCGAGGAAGTCCAGCTCCCGCTGGGTGGGCGTGGCGGCGGCCTCGATCACGGCCTGGTCGCGGCAGGCGAGGGCACTCACATCCCGCGCGACAAAGGAGCGGACCTGCTCCAGGTTGCCGGCGCGCTCGGCCGTGCTGCGCAGCGCGCTGGCGATGGCCGTGACCTGCGAATGCACGCGGCGCTGGATGTGCATGCGCCCGATGCCCACGCCCCGTGTTTCGATCAGCAGGCTCACCGTGTTCTTCAGGCCGTTCACGTTGCGGCCCGTGTCGGGCTGTGTGCCGCCCATGGAGATGCGCTTGTCCTCCGGATTGGTCGAGGTGGTGTAGTACCAGTCGCTCGTGAGGCCCTGCGCCTTGAGCGCTGCCACCATCGGCTGGTGGTACCACTCCTGCGAGGCCTTGGTCAGGAACTCGGGGTAGTTGGCGGTGGTGGTGTATTGCAGCAGTGCGTCGTAGCGCTGGATGGCATTGAATTTTTGCAGGTAGCGGCCCACCACGGTGTATTCGTGGGCGTCCACGACGAGGATGGGGCGGTAGTCATTGACCACCTTGGCCAGCGCGCGGGCCTCCGGGGTGTTGAGCAGCAGGTGGTCGCGGTTCATGTCCACGCCATTGGCCGTGACACGCGTACCCACGGCCGCGCCGTCGGGATTGGCCCGGGGCACCACCACCACATTGATGCGGTCGAGCAGGGGCTCGAGCAGCCCCTGCACCAGTTCGCGGCTGATCACCAGCAGGGCCTCGCTGCCCGCAGGTTCATCGCCATGCTGTTGCCCGACCAGAACGACCGTCGGCCGGCCGCTCGTGTCCAGGTTGGCGGGTTCGGTGCCAGCGGCACGGGTGACCAGCAGCCCCTGGATGGGCTCCCCGCGTTGGGACGTGCCCAGATGGAGCAACCTGGTGCGCGTGGGGCCGCGGGGGGCCGGTTCAGCCAGCGAGAGCAGCCATTGGCCGAGTTCGGCATTGGTGGTGAAAGCCCGGCGGTCCGGGCCCAGGCCAGGCGTGCTGTAGGCCACGGCGGGGTCGGGGAAGCGGGCTGCCACGGCTGCGCCATAGGGCGGTGCCATGGGGCCTTCGTTTTGGACCACCAGCGCGGCGGGTGGTGGCAGGGGGCTGGCGATGGCCCCCTGACGTTGCGCCTGCGATGCCTGGCCCAGCGGCGTGGGCACCACGGTGCCCTGCTGCACACGCGGCAGCGGGGCCGGTGCGGTGGTCCTGGCGGCAGGGGTGGACGGCCAGGGGGGCAGGGGCGTGCTGGAGCAGGCCGTCAGCAGCACGGCGACCAGCAGCGCCGACGCGCGCAAGGGCATCCGCCTTGTCGAAAAGGCGGGCGCAACCAGGGCGGCAGGGGCGTCCGTTGGGTGGCGGAGAAAAGGGGAATGCATGGTCATGGTGGTTTCTGCCATTGGGAGCCTCGCGGGCGGCTTGTTACGGTGATGTTACCTGCCCGCCCCCGCAGTACCGTGTCAGCGTACATCCCGTTGCAAACACAGGGTTGACACCCGGATTGCCGCTTTTCCACGCAGTTTCACCGGCGACTCTCGAAGGCGCCTTGCCGCAAGCTTGGGTGATCGCGGCCCCTGGGGGCTCAGCGCCACCCCCTGCGAGCGGGCACGTGCCATCCCGCAACCGCCGAATGCGCGCCGGGCCGCGGCGTGCCGTGCCCGCGCTTACATGCCCGGGCCGGAAGCGAGCGGGCTGGATGGAGACTCCGCCGCCGCATGCGCGGCCGCTGGCGCCCCGGGTGCAGCCGTGGTCGCCGGCATCATTTTCAGCCGCAGCAGCGCGCGCACGAACCCGTGGTCCGAACGGGTGCGGTCGCGCCCTTCATGCAGGTGGTCATTGAAATAGTCCACCCGCCGCACGTCGCCGATGCTGTTTCGACCGTTGTGCACGAACTCCTCGCTCACCAGGATCTGGTCGAGCACGCTGGGCGAGCCCTGGTGGATGTGCGAGTACGCCACATCCTTCTTCAGCGCCGCGTCGCCCTGCAGGTCGTAGGCATTGAACAGGGCCACATCGCGGGCGGAGCGGTCGTAGGCGATCTCGTTCGTGGCGCAGATGAGCTGCGTTGTCACGCTGTCGGGCGTGTCGTTGAAATCTCCCATCACCACCAGCGGCACGCTGGTGCGGTGCAGCAGATCGATCACCAGGCAGCGCAGCGCCATGGCCTCGGCGCCCCGCATGATCAAGGAACGCAGGGAGGCCAATGCCATCACCTTGCGGTCGTCCCGGTCTTCCGTCGGGTTGCCCTGCGCATCCTGCAGGAATTTGGGGCGCTTGGACTTGAGGTGCGCGGTCAGCACATTCAGGCGCTGACCATGCTTCATGCGCAGCGTCAGGACCAGTGGCGGCCGCTCAAAGCGCGCATGTACCGCCAGCCCTGGTACATCCACGTGAAAGCCCGGCGGGAATTCCGGGAACGACTGCAAGGCTTCCACCTTGAGCCTCGTGGCGATGCCCACGCGTGGCGTGCCCTGTGCACCGCCATGCGTGGCGTCGTTCTCCGCCCCGGGCACGGCCACGAAGTCGTAGCGCAGGCCGCTGCGGCCGATGGCCCCCTTGAAGGCCGCGTCGTCCCATACCTCCTGCACCGCCAGCACATCGGCATTGAGCATGCGGAAGCGGTCGCCCAGCCAGGTGAGCTTGCGATCAAACTCGGCCTGGGTGTACGGATCCTGGTTCTCATAGAACAGGCGGCCCGGGTTGGCCAGGTTGAGCACGTTGCAGGTGGCCACCATCAGGGTGGCCAGGGGCTGGGGTGGGTCGTTGGGGCGCATGGGCAGAGCATCGCACAAGGATGCCGCGGCTGCGGTCCGCACCGGCTGGCAGGGTCAGAAGGCCCGCAGCGCGTCGCCCGCCAGCACATGCAGTCCGGCAGGGCCTGACCGCACGGCCCGCACGAGCGCCCGCGCCACATCGGTGCCCGGACGGGCGCGGTACTTGGCGGGAATGACCGGATCCAGCCACCTGAACAACTTGATGGAGATGGATTCGGTGGGGCGCTCTGCCTGTTGCAGGGCCTGGCGTTCCCCGATGAGCAGGGAAGGGCGCGCGATCACCAGCGTGGCAAAGTCCAGGCTCTGAAGGTCGCGCTCGACCTCGCCCTTGACGCGGTTGTAGAAGATGCCCGACTGCGCGTTGGCGCCCATGGCGGTGACCACGCCGCAGCGGGTGGCGCCGGCGGCACGCGCTGC
The DNA here is from genome assembly GCF_058798375.1 of Acidovorax sp. GW823-FHT01C06. Lineage (NCBI taxonomy): Bacteria > Pseudomonadati > Pseudomonadota > Betaproteobacteria > Burkholderiales > Comamonadaceae > Acidovorax > Acidovorax sp. GW823-FHT01C06. The sequence goes on along the minus strand of NZ_JBXAKN010000016.1, from coordinate 41,761 downwards.
GCGGGCGGTGGCCAGCACGGCGTCATGGTCCACGGCGCGAAAAGCGCTCTGGCTGCCCGCGGCAGCCATGGTGGTGCCCAGCGTGATGTAGACCTCGTCAATGGGCGGCAGGGCGGGCAGGGCGGCAAAGTCCACCGCGTGCAAGTGCAGGCGGGGGTGGCTCGTGGCTGGCGCGCGCCGTCCCGTGGCGTGCAGCACATGCACGGCTGCCACGCGGGGGGCGCCTGGAGCGCCCCCTGCCTCATCCGTCTCAGCGGTTAAAAGACCCGCGAGAACCGCCTGGCCCACGAGACCCGTTGCCCCGGCCACCAGAACCACCCGTGCCTCCGCCATAGCCGCCACCTCCACCGTTGCCGCCACGATAACCGCCACCACCACGGCGACCGCCGCCGCCCATGCTGTCCACGCTGGTGCGCATCGGATCAGGCTGGCCGCCCGCGCCGCCGCCGGCATGGCCGGAACTGCGGTGGCCCGGGTTGGCGTGGCCCATGTGCGTGCCCAGGTGGGCATTGGCGCGTGGAGGTTGCGAGTCGTCATAGCGGTTGCCGCCTTCGTAGCCGCCGCCACCACCACCGCCGCCGGAGCGGCCGCGTGCAGGGGCCTGGCCACCAGCGCGTGCGCCGCCGCCCTGGCCGCCACCACCGCCGGCACGGGCGCCGCGCGGGCTGTTGCTGCCACCGCCGCCGCCTGCTGCTGCGCCACCACCGGCGCGGCCGCCACGGCCGCCGCCATTGCCACCGCCGGCTGGGCGGGGGCCACGGTCACCGCCGCCGCCGCCGCCGCCAGCACCCTGGCCTGCCTTGTTGGTGCGGATGCGTTCCATCATTTCGCTGCGCGCCGCCTTGGCGGCGGCCTGCATCACTTCGCGGCTCGGGGGCTTGCCGGCGCCACCCCAGATGGTCTGGCGGCCCATGGCGATGGGCTCGGCCTTCTCGCCTGGCTCGGGCCCAAAGCCTTCGATGATCTGCACCGGGATCTGCTGCTTGGTGAAGCGCTCGATGTCCATCATGAAGCCCTCTTCGTCCATGCAGACCAGGCTCACGGCTTCGCCGGTGGCGCCAGCTCGGCCCGTGCGGCCGATGCGGTGCACGTAGTCTTCCGAGACGTTGGGGATTTCATAGTTGACGACGTGGGGCAGGTCGTCGATGTCGATGCCGCGCGCGGCAATGTCGGTGGCCACCAGGGCGCGGATATCACCGCTCTTGAAGCCGGCCAGGGCCTGCGTGCGGGCGCTCTGGCTCTTGTTGCCGTGCAGGGCCATGGCCTGCACGCCGTTCTTGGTCAGGAACTCGGCCACGTTGTTGGCGCCGAACTTGGTGCGCGTGAACACCAGCACCTGGCTCCAGTTGTGCTGCTGGATGATGTGCAGCAGCACCTGCTTCTTCTTGCCGCGGCCCACGGGGTGGATCACTTGCGAGATGCGCTGCACGGTCGTGTTGCGCGGCGTGACCTGGATGCTCTGCGGGTTCTTGAGCAGCGTGCCCGCCAGCTCGCGGATCTCGTCGCTGAACGTGGCGGAGAACAGCAGGCTCTGCTTGTCCTTGGGCACCAGGGCCAGCACTTTCTTCACGTCGTGGATGAAGCCCATGTCCAGCATGCGGTCGGCTTCATCAAGCACTAGGACCTGCACGGTCGACAGGTCCAGGAAACCCTGCTGCTGCAGGTCCAGCAGGCGGCCCGGGGTGGCCACCAGGATGTCCACGCCGCGCTTGATGCGGTCGATCTGCGGGTTCATGCCCACGCCGCCGAAGACCACGGTGGAGTTGATGTCGAGGTACTTGCCGTATTCGCGCACGGACTCTTCCACCTGGGCGGCGAGTTCGCGGGTGGGGGTCAGCACCAGGGCGCGGATGCCCTTGCCGCCGAACTTGTTCTTGGGTGCGGCGCTTTGCGAGAGGCGGTGCAGCATGGGCAGGGTGAACGCGGCGGTCTTGCCGGTGCCAGTCTGCGCGCCGGCCAGAAGGTCGTGGCCTTCCAGAACGGCGGGGATGGCCTGGGCCTGGATGGGCGTGGGGGTTTCATAGCCCGTTTCGTGCACGGCCTTCAGGATGGCAGGAGCCAGGTTCAGTTCGTCAAATGTCATGTCGTTGATTGCGCCCGTCCGGGGCGCTGGGTATCAACCTGTCGTGCAACCGGGGGGTTGCCGAGCCAGTCTCAGGCTGATGAGGTTCAGGATTGGGAGCCCGGAAGCGTTGCTTCTTTCGTCCCCAGCAGTGTGCTGATGTGACGGGCAACTGGAGCCCGCTACGGTGGGTATTGTCGCATGGCCCGATAATCTCGGTTTGCACGCAGAATTTCTGCTCACTTTTGCAGGTTTGACATTCAATGGCCCAATACGTTTTCTCCATGAACCGCGTCGGCAAGATCGTGCCGCCCAAGCGGCAGATCTTGAAAGACATCTCCCTGAGCTTCTTCCCAGGCGCCAAGATCGGCGTGCTGGGAACTAACGGTTCGGGCAAGTCCACCCTCCTGAAAATCATGGCGGGCCTGGACAAGGAAATCGAGGGCGAAGCCATTCCGATGGCGGGCCTGAACATCGGCTACCTGCCCCAGGAGCCCCAGCTGGATCCCACGCAAACCGTGCGGGAGAGCGTGGAAGCGGGCATGGGCAAGCTATTTGCCGCCAAGGCCCGCCTGGAGGAGGTCTACACCGCCTACGGCGCCGAAGACGCCGACTTTGATGCGCTGGCCGCCGAACAGGCCGAGCTGGAGGCCATCATCGCCACCGCCGGCACCGACTCCGAGCACCAGCTTGAAATTGCCGCCGACGCGCTGCGCCTGCCCCCGTGGGATGCCAACATCGGCGTGCTTTCTGGTGGTGAGAAGCGCCGCGTGGCCCTGTGCCGCCTGCTGCTCTCCAAGCCCGACATGCTGCTGCTCGACGAACCCACCAACCACTTGGACGCGGAATCCGTGGACTGGCTGGAGCAGTTCCTGCAGCGCTACTCCGGCACCGTGGTGGCCATCACCCATGATCGCTACTTCCTGGACAACGCGGCCGAGTGGATCCTGGAACTGGACCGTGGCTCCGGCATTCCCTACAAGGGCAATTACTCCGACTGGCTCACGCAAAAGGGCGCACGCCTGGAAGCCGAGCAAAAGGGCGAAGAAGCCCGTGCCAAGGCCCTGAAGAAGGAACTGGAATGGTCGCGCCAGAACCCCAAGGCCCGCCAGGCCAAGAGCAAGGCCCGCCTGGCCCGCTTCGAGGAATTGAGCGACTACGAATACCAGAAGCGCAACGAAACGAACGAAATCTTCATTCCCGTGGCCGACCGCCTAGGCAGCCAGGTGATCGAGTTCAAGAACGTCACCAAGTCCTTTGGCGACCGGGTGCTGATCGACAACCTGAGCTTCAACATTCCCGCGGGCGCCATCGTCGGCATCATCGGCCCCAATGGCGCAGGTAAATCCACGCTGTTCAAGCTGATTGCCGGCAAGGAAAAGCCGGATTCGGGCGAAGTCGTCATTGGCTCCACCGTCAAGATGGCCTTCGTGGACCAGCACCGCGATGACCTGTCCAACGACAAGACGGTGTGGGAAGACGTGTCCGGCGGACTTGACATTCTCAATGTCGGCAAGTTCCAGATGGCGAGCCGCGCCTACTGTGGCCGGTTCAACTTCAATGGCGGCGACCAGCAAAAGAAGGTCGGCATGCTTTCCGGCGGCGAACGCGGCCGCCTGCACCTGGCCAAGACGCTGATTGCTGGCGGCAACGTGCTGATGCTCGATGAGCCGTCCAACGATCTGGACGTGGAAACTTTGCGGGCTCTGGAAGATGCGCTGCTGGAATTCGCCGGCACGATGTTGGTAATCAGCCACGATCGCTGGTTCCTGGACCGGATCGCCACGCACATCCTGGCCGCCGAAGGTGACAGCCAGTGGACGTTCTTTGACGGCAATTACCAGGAATACGAGGCGGACAAGAAGAAACGCCTGGGTGAAGAGGGTGCAAAGCCCAAGCGGATGCGTTTCAAAGCCCTCAAATAAGGCGTCAGGTCAAGTAGCATTGCATCTGGAAACTTGTCGTCCGATTCCTTCCCCCACCATGTCCCAGACTGCGTCTCGCTCGAGAACCGTTTTCCGTGCCTGTGTCGTCAACGCCGTGCGCGGGGGCGAGGCGCTGATGCAGCAACTGGTCAAGGTCACGCAGGCGGCCTTGACGGAGGAAGAGTCGGCCAACCGCAACATCCAGCAGCGCAACCTGGTCAGCGACAGCCTGCGGCTGCTGAACCAGCATGAGGCTGCGCTGGTCAAGGGCTACCCCATGGCCTTGCTGGAGATCTTCGCCGAAGGGCCGGGCATCGCCAAAGGCCGCAGTTCGGCGGAAGACACGGGCATGGACTTCGGCGAACTCTCGCTCATGGATGAGAGCGAGATGCAGGCGCAGGTGGAACTCTCCAAGGCGCAGCAGTCGGCACTGCACGCCACCGACGCGGTGCTGGCTGAACTCAATACCCTGGTCAGTTCGGCGCAAGGCCTGCGCAGCGTGCAGCCCGAGCGCAACCCCTTGCGCCCTGAAAGCTACATCCGCGCCCTCCAGCAGGTCGTGGGCGACACCGGTGTCTCGCCCGAGGTGCGCCAGCTGTGGATGCAGCACATGCGCGATCTGCTGGGCAAGCTCCTGGTCGATGAGTACAAGAAAACCGCTGCGAGCCTGAGAGAGCACGGTGTGCAGCCGGTCGGCTATGCGGTGCTGGGCACGCCTTCCGGAAACTCGGGGCGCGGCGGAGGATACGGCGGCCCTGGCATGAACACCGGCATGGGGACGGGCTATGGCGGGGGGTATTCCGGCTACGGAAACTCCATGGCAGCACCGATGGGAGACTATGGCACCACCGGCTATGGCCGGGGAATCGGCCCGTCGACCGGCTGGAGCGGCGATTCCATGCAGTCGCCCATGGCGCCCGCCGCGGAAGAGGCCCTGTTGACCGTGGGCATCCTGCGCCAGATGCTGGCGGGTGGCGACCCCTTCGATCCGCGTGCGTACGGGGCGGGGATGCCCTCGCAGCCGGTGGCGCTGCAGCCTGCGTGGGTGGCGGCGCCTCAAGTGGGGGGCGCCGTGGCCGGAGCACAGGCGATGCCCCATGGCGGTGGCTATTTCCCTGCGGGTGCCGCGGCGGAGGCCATCGAGGACATGGCCCAGCTTGAACGCCTGGTGGGCCGCCTTGCAAGTGGCAGCCAGTCGGCTTCGCTGTCGGCCCCGCTGTCGGGATGGCGGGGCCCCGGGGTGGCGCCGGTGGTCTATGCGGCCATGCCGATGGAGGCCGCCACGCAGTCCACGGCCATGGCCATCGAAGTGGTCGGCCGCATGATGGAGAACATTGCGCAAGACTCCCGCCTGCTGCCGCAGGTCCAGCAGGCCGTGAAGAGTCTGGAGCCTGCGCTCAAGCAACTGGTGCGGCACGATGGGCGGTTCTTCTCCGACGGAACCCATCCCGCCCGGCGCCTGCTCGACGAGCTGACGCAGCGCAGCCTCGCTTTCACCGCGGAATCCACGCCCGGGTTCAGCCGCTTCATGCGCCTGCTCAATGGGGCGGTGGAGCACCTCACCACCAACGAAATCAAGGATGCGGGGCCCTTCGACACGGTGCTCAAGGCCCTGCAATCCGCCTGGGAGGCGCAGGAGCAGAAGATCAAGGCCCACCAGGAGGCGCAGCAGAAAGCCCTGTTGCATGCCGAACAGCGCGAAATGCTGGCCGAGAAGATTGCGGCGGACATCCGCAAGCTGCCGGATCTGGAGAATGTCCCTGCCGACGTGCTCGATTTTGCGGCAGGTCCCTGGGCCGATGTGATCGCGCTGGCGCAGGTATTGAAGGCGGACGACAGCCGGGATGAAGATCCTGGTGGCTATCTGGCGCTGGTTCCAGTGCTGCTGTGGAGTTCGCAGCCAGACCTGACGCGCAAGGAGCCTGACCGCCTGAATGAGGCGATTCCCGGGTTGCTGGCCAAGCTGCGCAAAGGTCTCAAGACCGTCAACTACCCTGCCGTCCAGACCAGCGCCTTCTTGCAGCGGCTGGTGGGCCTGCACCAGTCTGCCTTTGAAAAGCCTGCGCCCGCCCCCGTGGCGGCAGCGCCTCAGGCAGAGCCAGAGCCGGAGGCCGATGCTCCGCCGCCGGCGCCGCAGCCTGCCGAAGCCGCATCCTCCGCCCCGGCACCGGAGGACAGCGCACAGGCGCCTGTCGAGGCAGCCCCCGATCCCTATGCCGATTTCGTGATCGGTGCCTGGGTCGAACTCATCACCAATGGCCGGCTGGTGCGCACCCAGCTCACCTGGGCCAGTCCGCATGGCACGCTGTTCCTGTTCACGGCGCCCGATGCGAGCACGCAGTCCATGACGCGGCGCATGCGCGACAAGCTGGCCGCGGAGGGTTCGTTGCGCGTCGTGCCAACCCTGCCGGCCACCACCCGTGCCCTGGATGCCGTCGCCGCAGGAGCGGCCCGCAAGGGTTCGGGCGGATCCGGGTCGACGTCGGGCTCCAGGTCTTCCTCTTCCAAGACGCGCTAGAAACCAACCGGCCCCGGTTCCGGCGGCATTCCAGGCACTGGCCCAGCGGCTGCGCCGGGGCTCCTTTCCCCGCCACACGGGTCAAGTCCCGGGGGTCATGCGCGCAGCAGCTTCTTGCGCACCAGGTGAATATGGTTGCGCAGCGCGTACAGCTCGTCGGCGTAGGACAGCGGCACGCTCACCTTTTCGGCCTGTGCCTCCAGCGTGTTCAGGGCCTTGAGGAGTTCGGCCGAATCCGCCTTGCCCGCTTCCATGTCGTTCTCGATCTCGCGAAGCCGGCCATACCAGCGGAACACGCGTGAACGCACCCGGAACTGGTACAGCGGCGGCACGATGCGCGACAGTGGCAGCATGATCGCCAGCAGGATGCCCAGCACGAGCCACATGCGCTCAATCAGATTGGCCATCCAGAACGGCAGGTAGCGCTGCAGCATGGGGACGGGCTCGTTCATGGCACGGTCGCCTTCCTTGGCGATGGGCAGCTCGCTGCTGCGCGAGTTGGGGAACTCCCGTGCGCGGTTGAACCAGCCCGAGCCGCCGTGCAGCTTCTGCGCGTTCTGTGCGAACAGGGTCAGCAAAGCGGGGTGCGTGCCCTCGCGCGCCAGCAGCGAGGTGGTGGAGGCGACCAGGCGCACGTCCCGTGTGGGCACATTGGCGGCCAGGTCCACCACGCCACGTGGCAGGGTCACCGGCGTCAGGAACGGAAAGCGCCTCGCATAGGCCTCATGCTGGGCGAAGTCGAGCAGTTGCACGCCTGGCGTCTGCAGCAGCATCTGCACCATCAGCGATTCAGGGGCGGAGGCAAAAACCAGCGCATCGAGCTTGCCCGCCAGAAAATCCATGGTGGCAGGTGTCTGCTCCAGCCGCGACATCTTCACCGCGCCAGGCTCCACCTTGTTCGCGTCGAGCAGGCGTTCCATCAGCTTGGGCACGCCACTGCCTTCGGACCCCACATTCACACGCCAGCCGCGCAGCTGGCGCAGGCTGTCGAGCCTGGGTACGTTGTAGGCACGCTCGGCGGATTCCGTCCGGTAGAACAGCCACACGGGCTCTACAAACAGGCTGCCCAGCGATACCAGCGCGTCCGCATCATCGGGCTGCAGTTCGGCCGTGCCGCCCTGCACGAATGCCACGTCGGCCTTCCCCTCGCGCAGCAGCTGGAGGTTGTGCGAGGACCCGTCGCTGGGCAGCAGCACGACCTCGATGCCGTCCACCGCCAGCGCTTTCTGGTAACGCTTGCCAAACTCTTCATACGCACTCTGACCGGGGCCGGTGGCCAGCGTCACCGTCTTGGGCGGGTTGGGGTTGAGCCACCAGTACGCCACCATCAGCAGCCCCACCGCCAGAAAGGCAAGCGGGCCGGCCGACACGATCAGGTCGCGCAGGGAAAGCAGGGTGTTGCGAAAGGCCTGGGACATGTGATCGGTGTGGGGTGCAAAGGGTGGACGGCGGGGGCTGCGAGAAGGGAGCGGGTACGGGTATCACGCCGGAGGCGGTTGAATCAGGGCGGATGGCCGGCCGCGGTGCTGGCGATGCTCCCTGCGGGGCAGGGGCACGCTGATTATCCGTGCATGCGCGGCCGCGCCAGGGGAGCAAACGTATCCGTTGGTGCGGTATGTGCCAGGCCTCGCCCCTGCGGCCCCGTGCGCAGGACGGGGGCAGCATGGCAAACTGTCTGCTGCTTCATCTTCCGTGCCCACCCTGGCGCCGTCGCTCCCATGACGATCCTGACCCGCGAGAACCTCGGCAACGGCAGCTTTCGCAGCCACCTGGCCATGCCGGAACATGCCTCATGGACGGATGCACGGCTCGATCAGTCCTTTGCAGAGACCTGGGCCCAGCGCCCCGGCGGCCCTGTCTGGGTCTTCGGGTATGGCTCGCTCATCTGGAACCCGCTCATGGTCTTCGAAGAACAGCGCACGGCCACGCTGCGGGGCTGGCACCGCAGCTTCTGCCTGCGCTCCATCTCGGGGCGGGGCAGTCCCGGGCAGCCTGGCCGCGTGCTCTCCCTGCTGTCCGGCGGCGAGGTCCAGGGGGTGGCGCTGAGGCTTGCCGCACCCACGGCCCGCGACGAAGTCCGCCTGCTGTGGACGCGCGAGATGACGGGCGGCAGCTATGTGCCGCGGTGGTTGCCGGTGCAGCTGGCCGGGGGCGGTAAGGTCCATGCCATTACTTTCGTGGCCAACACCGAGCACCCACAGCACGAGCAGGACGCGTCAGCCTCCACCGTGGCACGGCTGGTCGCCCGCGCCCGTGGCGTGTTTGGCCCCAATATTGACTACGTGCTGGCGCTTGATCGTGCGCTGCGGGAGCACGGGCTGCATGATCCCTACATCGAGGCGATCATGGCCAGGATGCGGGAAGCGTCCGAGGCGCCGTAGCCCAGGCCGCATCCCGGGGCTCCCACGGCATCTACGGCTTGCTGCTGCGCCGCTGGCGCTCGTAGGCCACGCATTCCTGCAGCGACAGCTCGTCATTCTGGTCCGTGTCCGCGGCTTCGAAGTAGGCCATGCGGGTTTCCACAACCTCCTTGAACGAAAGCCTGCCGTCACCGTCCTTGTCGGTGGCCGCCAGCCGCTTCAACCGGCCCTTGCCCATGCGGGGCACGTTCGCCAGGCCGGAGAGCGAGACATAGCCGTCCGCGTCAGGGCCCAGGCTGTGCCAGCTGCGCACGATGTCCTGGTGAAACTCATCCAGCGAGACGCTGCCATCGTGGTTGAGATCGGCGGAGGAGCAGATGGCCTGGAGCCGGTTGGCGAGGGGCTTGGGTGCGGGTTTCTGGCCGGCAGCGGCAGGCCTGGGCGGCGTGGCGGGCGAGGACACGGGGGTGTCGGCTGCGTGGCCCGCTGCCACCAGCGCCAGCGTGCAGGCGGCAGCGCCAAGAAGGCGAAGGGCGGGATTCGTCATCGTCGTCATCTCGGGCTCCTTACCACCACCAGCGCTGGCTGGGGCTGCGGTTGCATGGCCACACCATGGTGGGCGCTCCCTGGCGGACCCGGCCGTCTTCCACGTCCAGGCACTTGCCATTGAGCTGGCTCACGATCTGCCCACCCCGTGTGGACCAGCTCTGGCTGCGGGAGCCGGAGCACGACCACAGCACCACGCGCGCACCGTCGCGTGGATCGCCACGGTCCACATCCACGCACAGGTCACGCACGCGGATTTCGCCGCTCCGGCCCACGCTGAAGCGCTGGGATGCCGTGCCGTTGCAGTCATACACCTGCAGCGGGGTGCCAGGCCGGATGTTGCCCTTGGTCACGTCCAGGCACAGGCGGCCGTCCACACGGATCTCCCCGCCACGGCCACCGTAGTCGGGATAGTCCGGGTACTCGGGCCTCCGGTCGTCGTCATGCCGGTTGTGGTTGGCCAGCAGGGCAATGCCTGCGATGGCGGCGACGGCAGCCACGGCCGCGCCGGCATTGGAGCCGCTCTGGCTGTTGCCGGACGCGTAGGCCCGGGTGACCTTGAAGCGGCCGCCGCAGCCGCCGTTGGTCCACAGCTCGCGGCGGGTCAGGTCATAGCCCCAGGTTCTGTTGAAGCGGCAGGCGCCTTGCGTCTGTTCGCTCAGGTCCACCTGGGTGGTGTCGTCCGGCAGGCGGTAGGAGGCATAGCCTCCGTTCGACTGCAGGTCCACGAACTGGTCCTGGGCCATCGTGGCCTGGGCGTTCACCAGGAGAGGCAGGCACAGCAGCCAGGCGCGCCGTAGACGGGTCGGGTCTTTCATGGGTTCTCCTCGTTGCAATCGGAACTGTGGTGCTCGAAGCCCGCCGCGCGGCCGGGCCGCACTGCACGGCTGCCGGAAGCCCGGCGCATGGGGGCCGTCCGGCGTATGCATCATAGGGGCTTCCGGGGGGCTGCCGTGTCGGCTGTTCCAGCCGCCGTGCCTGGAATCCTCTGGCGAGGGGCGCCGTTGCGCCGGGCCGGCGGGGGGCAATGCGCACGCCTTCTTCGGCGCTGGCCTGCCGTGCGGTGGCCCGCGCGGGAAGCCCCAGCGGCAGTGCCTGCATCGGCGTCAACCGGGCAGGCGTGGCCGGCCAGGGATCAGGGAAGCGTCATCCCAGGTCGCCCGCCCAGGGCAGGTGCAGTCCCTCCGCCGTGGTGATCGCGCGTGCTGCCCGTGCCGCCCGCGCCGTGGCGATGGCCGTGGCTTCCGCGGCCATGGTGGCCAGGACCATCATGCCCAGGCTCTTGTTGGCGCGGCCGGTGCCCAGGCTGAAGATCGTGTCGCCATCCGACATGGTGTGCACGGGGTTGATGCTGCGGGCCAGTCCGTCATGGGCGGCAACGGCCAGGCGATGGGCCTGGACCTTGGTGATGGCGGCGTCGGTGGCGACCACGCCGATGGTGGTGTTGGTGCCCGCCAGCAGCGGCTGTGGCGGGTCGCCGCGCAGCAGGGCGCGGCGGGTGTCGCGCAGGCGCAGGCCGTCGTCGGTGCGGGCGCCGGCGATCACCTGGGCGGTGTCCGGGTCCACCACGTCGCCCAGCGCATTGCAGGCAATGAGGGCCCCCACGGTCACGCCATCGACCGTGACCGAGGCGGTGCCGATGCCGCCCTTCATGGCGCGCTGGATGCCGAAGATCTTGCCCAGGGCCGCGCCGGTGCCAGCGCCCACATTGCCTTCCGCGGGGTCTGCGGTGGAGGCCGCATCGCACGCCGCATACCCCGCCGCGGCATCCGGGCGGATGCGCATGTCTCCCACCAGCAGATCGAACAGCACGGCGGCGGGCACGATGGGCAGGCGGCCCACCGCCACGTCGAAGCCGATGCCGCGCTCTTCGAGCCAGCGCACGGCGCCGGTGGCGGCATCCAGCCCCCAGGCACTGCCCCCGGCCAGCATGATGGCGTGCACCTTGTCCACCAGATTCGACGGGTCGAGCAGATCCGTCTCGCGCGTGCCGGGCGCGGCGCCGCGCACGTCCACGCCTGCCACCGCGCCCTCGCGGGTGATGATGACGGTGCAGCCCGTGGGGCGACGGGTTTCTGTGAAGTGGCCGACTTCGATGCCGGCCACGCGGGTGATGCTGCCGGCGCTGCCGGCCAGGACGTGGGGGGATGAACTCATGGCTTTGATTATGTGCCCGGGCACCGCGCTGTCCTTGCGCGGTGTCAGGGCTCCGGGCGATCCTGTCAGGGCGCTTTTTCGAGGCGCGTGACGTGGTAGGCCCCGCCCACCTGTTCGGCCCTGAAACGCACCTTGTCGCCGGGTTTCAGGTCGCCCACCACGCTGGCGTCCTGCACGCGAAAGACCATGGTCATGGGTGGCATGTCCAGGTTTTTGATCTCTCCGTGGCGAAGGGTGACGCGCAGCGTGCGCGCGTCCCAGCGGGTGATCTCGCCTTCGCTGAGCGCATCCTGGCCACCGGCGTGCGCGGACGCTGCTTGGGCGGGGGCGGCCGCAGGCACCTGGGCCACGGCGTGCTGCGCCGCTGCAGCCAGCGCGAGCGCGGCCAGGACCGGAAGGAGGGTGGAAGCGGTGATGGCTTGCAAGGATTTCATGGGGTGCCTTTCGCTGTGGTGGCGTGGTAGCTGTTGAAGACGCGGGTGGTGCCGTCGCGGGCGACCAGCAGCACGTCGTAAGGGTCGCGGCGGTTGCCATAGGCGGCGCCATCCATGCCGGGCGAGCCGATGGGCATGCCCGGCACGGCCAGCCCCAGGGCCGGGGGCTTTTGCCGCAGCAAAGTGCGGACATCGCTGGCGGGAACGTGCCCCTCGATGAGGTAGCCGCCCACCAGCGCGGTGTGGCACGAGCCCAGCTTTGGCGGCAGGCCGAGGCGGGCGCGCACGGCGTTGTTGCCGGTCTCGTGCACCGTCAGCTTGAAGCCGCTGGCTTGCATGTGGTCCACCCAGTCCTTGCAGCAGCCGCAGCTGGGGTCTTTCCACACTTCCACCGGGGTGGCGGTGCCCGTAGCGGCCCGGGCCAGCCCCGGCAGCGTGGCGGTTGCCAGCGCGGTACCCAGCAGGGGCAGCGTGGTGGCCAGCCATTGGCGGCGGCTGGACTGGCCTGCGGATGTTGTCGTGCCCGTGGCTTGGGGCAGGGCGGCGCCGTGCGCGGCCGTGGTGTATCGGTTCATGGGTTCTCCTGGGGTGCGGGGCGGTATCACGGCTTGCGGGGCAGCACGGTGATGGTGCCGGTCATGCCCGCCTGGTAGTGGCCCGCGATGAGGCAGGCAAAGTCGAACTGGCCCGCGCGGTTGAACTGCCACACGATGTCGCCTTTCTTGCCCGCGCCCACATGGGCCATGTAGGGCTCGTCGTGCTCCATGCCGGGGTGTTTGGCCATCATCTCGGCGTGGGCGTCCAGGTCGGCCTTGGTGCCGATCACGACCTCGTGCAGCACCTGGCCCTTGTTCTCGGCGCGCAGCCGCACGGTTTCACCCTCGCGCACTTCGATGTGGCTGGGGGTAAAGCGCATGTCGTCCGTCATGCGCAGGGTGATGGTGCGGGCCACGGCCTGGGTGTCGCCCGCGATGCCCCATGCCTTCTGTTCCTTCACCGCCGCTGCGCGGGCACCGGGGTGCGGCATGTTTTCATGGGAAAAACTGCTGGTTGCAGATGCCAGTAAAGCGATGGCTGCTATGGATTTGATAGTATTCATGATGGATGATTCCTTTTCAATGGGGATGGTGCTGGCCGTGGATGTCAGTGCCGATGTCCGCTGGCCGCGGGCTTGCGCGCGGAGGCTGCGCCGGTTGCTGTGCCTGGCGTGTCGCTGCGGGGCGGGTGCGGGGTGCTGGCCGCGAGGCCCTTCCATTCCTGGGCCTGGGTGCCGGGCGGCTGCTGGTAGTCGCCCGGGTCCCGGTAGTCGCCCGCCGCCTGGCCGGCGCGCACCTTGAAGGTGGTGAACATGCCGCCCATCTCCAGCGGGCCATAGGGGCCGGTGCCGGTCATCATGGGGAAGGTGTTGTCGGGCAGGGGCATTTCCATCGCACCCATGTCGGCCATGCCGCGCTCGCCCATCACCATGTAGTCGGGCACGATCTTCTGGATCTTGCCGACAAGGCCCTCGTGCTGAACGCCGATCATGGTGGGCACGTCGTGCCCCATGGCACCCATGGTGTGGTGGCTCTTGTGGCAGTGCAATGCCCAGTCGCCGGGCTCGTCGGCGATGAGTTCGATCTGGCGCATCTGGCCCACGGCCACGTCGGTGGTCACCTCGGGCCAGCGCGCGCTTTTGGGCACGGGGCCGCCGTCGGTGCCGGTCACCTCGAACTCGTGGCCGTGGAGGTGGATGGGGTGGTTGGTCATGGTGAGGTTGCCCACGCGGATGCGCACGCGCTCGCCCTGGCGCGCCACCAGCGGGCTGATGGCGGGGAACACCCGGCTGTTCCAGCACCAGATGTTGTGGTCCAGCATGGTGTTGACCTTGGGCGTGCGGCTGCCAGGCTCCACGTCGAACGCGTTGAGCAGGAAGGCGTAGTCGCGCTGCACGGGGGCGATGTGCGGGTGCGCCGCCTTCGGGTGCGTGATCCACAGACCCATCATGCCCATGGCCATCTGCACCATTTCGTCCGCATGCGGGTGGTACATGAAGGTGCCCGGGCGGCGTGCCGTGAATTCGTAGACAAAGGTCTTGCCCGGCTGGATGGCGTTCTGGTTGAGCCCGCCCACGCCGTCCATGCCGTTGGGCAGGCGCTGGCCGTGCCAGTGGATGGTGGTGTGCTCGGGCAGCCGGTTGGTGACGAAGATGCGCACGCGGTCGCCCTCCACCACCTCGATGGTGGGGCCGGGGCTCTGCCCGTTGTAGCCCCACATGTTGACGACGAAGCCCGGCGCGACCTCGCGCACCACGGGTTCGGCCACCAGGTGGAACTCCTTGACGCCCGCGTTCATGCGCCAGGGGGTGGTCCAGCCGTTGAGGGTGACCACGGGGTTGTAGGGGCGGCCCGTGGGCGGGTGCAGCGGCGCGGACGTATCGGCGCTGCCTTGCATGGCGGGCTCGGGCAAGGCGGCCAGGGCCACGCGGCTGACGGAAACAGCGGCCACGGCCGTGGCGGCGCCGGAGAAGAAATGGCGTCTTTGCATGTCAGTGGCCTTGTGGGGATGAGGAGGGGGCAGCGCTGGCTGCCAGGTCTTGCAGCGCGCCCGGCGACGTGCCGGTGAGGGTGAGCTGCAGGTCGGTCTCGGCCAGCCAGAAATCGCGCTGGGCTTCGATGGCGTTGGCCACCGACTGCGTGCTGGCGCGCGCCTCGGCCAGCAATTCCCAAACGCTGGCGAGCATGCCGTTGTAGCGCAGGGTGGTCTCCTGGGTGATGAGCTGGCGCAGGGGCACCACCTCGTCGCGCTGCTGGCGCGCCAGGTCGAGCGCGGTGCGGTAGGTGAGCCACGCGGCGCGCACTTCGCCACGGGCGCGCACGGCGGTCTCCTGCAGCTGGGCAGCGCTTTGCTCCACCTGGGCCTGGGCCCGGGTGCGGGCGGCACCGCCCCAGTCGAACAGGGGAAGGGGCGCATCGATCTCCCAGCCGCGCGTGATCTCGCGGTGGCCGGAGCCGCGCTCGGCGGCGGTGTTGCGGCTGTAGGCCAGGCCCACGTCGCCAAACACGGCCCCCGCGCGGCTCCAGCCCTGGCGGACCGCCTGGGTGTCGAGCTGGCGGCGTGCGGCCTGCACATCCAGCCGCTCGCGCAATGCGATGGATTCGATGCCGTCCGCGGGCAAGGCGCCGTCTGGAAGGGGTGGAAGCGCGTCCGCCAGGCGGTACTGCGCCTGCAGTCCCCACAGGCCCATGCGGCGGTTGAGCTGTTCGCGCTCGGTGGCGGCGGCAAGCCGGGCGCGGGAACGCAGGCGGATGGCCTCTTGCAGCACCGCCTGTTCACGGGCGTGCTGCAGGCGGCTCCAGTTGCCTACGCGCGCCATGCGGCGGGCCAGTTCGGCCCCGGCTTCTGCGGCTTGCACCATGCGGTCGTGCGTGGCGCTGACCTGTTCGGCAGCCACGGCGCGCAGCCAGGCGCGCCGTGTGTCGGCGGCCAGCGCCACCACCTCCTGCGCGGCTTGCAGCGTGGCGATCTGCATGCGCTCTTCCTGGCGCTGGCTGCGCCATGGCAGGGTGATGAGATCCAGCAGGCTGAAGGCCAGGGTGCGCTCGATTTCACGCTCCTGGCTGTTGGTGAAGCGCCCCAGGGCCAGGTGTGGGTTGGGCAGCGTGATGGCCTGCACGCGTTCGGCATCCGCCACGCCCAGGGCAGCCAGCCGCGCCTGCAGGCCGGGGTTGTTGAGCAAGGCGATGCGCACGGCGGCATCCTGCGTGAGGGGCTGGGCCAGCCACCCCTGCAAGGACTGCTCCGCCTTGGCCCGGGCTGCCGCGTCGTTGGCGGGCAGGGCCGCGGCCTGCGTGCTGCCCGTTCGGCCCGCGGTGAGCGCGGCCACGTCGCCCCGCAGGCCGTCGGGCGAGACGCTGGCGCAGCCCGCGAGCACGGCCGCAGCGGCCAGCACGGACAGGCGTGCGGGACGGCGGCGTGCCGTTGAAGAAAGGAACTGCGGCGCGCTCATGGCCGGCTCCCGGGCGCGTGGTGGTGGCCATGCGGGGAGGGTTGCGGGGTTGCGGAACCGCCCTGGCTTCCGTGGAGGCCGTGGGAGTCGCCGCGTCTGGCGCGGGGCCCCTGTGGCGTCGGGGCGCTGGGGGTGGGAGGCTGGGCGCCCTGCCGGGCCTCCCAGGCCAGGATGTCGGCATGGCCGCGGGGGAAGGCGGCCACCGCCCTGTGCGCATCACGCCATGCATGGGGTGCGGGCGCCTCCTGCGCCAGCGCAGGCTGGGGCCCGGTGGCGCGGTGGACCAGCGCCGCCGTGGGCGCATCGGGGTCCGCCGCAGGGAAGGGCAGGGATCCCGTGCCCGGGGATGCGGTGCCGTTGGCGAGTGAAAGTGCCGGTGCGAGCAGCACCAGGCAGGCTGCTCGCCGGAGCGGCGGTAAAGACAGGAAAAGTGAAATGGGGGCGCGCATGGCGATCTCCAGACAACAGACGAACAGGGCATGGCGCTGCCGCCCCGCCACCCGATGGCGGGTGGCTGTGGGGCTCGGGCAGACGCACTTCGGGCGTCAGAGGTCAGGCGATGGGTGGCTTGATGGCCAGTGCCGCGGGAGCACTGTCAAACTGCGCGGAGGCGACGGGCAGCATGGCGCCCGTGGGGGGGTGATCCGGTGCTCGCGCCATGGGCGCATCCAGCATCGCGGAATGGCAGATCTCGCACGCCGAGCAGGCGGCAGAGTGGTGCTCGTGCGCCGCGCAGCCGGCACTGGTGCCGTCGCACCCGGCGGAGGCAGCGGCCAGCATGGCATGGCCAGGGGCGTGGGCAGGGTCCTGTCCGTCCCCGCCCTCTCCGGCAGGCAGGCCCTGGTGGTGCTCCTGCCCCGCCGTGCCGATGGAGTCGCCGCCAGCGGCATGGTGATGGGAATGTTCCTGCGGGTGCGACGTGCCCGCGGGGAGCAGCGGCGGCAAGACGCCCGCGGCCATGGCCGTGCCGGTGAGGCCCCGGAGGACCAGCACCAACATCAACACGAAATAGAGGCCGCGACGCATCCACCAATGATACGGCGGCGGGCCCCAAGGTTCCCGGCGCCTTTCCATATTGTCATCTGGCGGCCATCGCCGGGCCGCCCAGGCCGCTCATACCGCCATGTAGCGCCCCGGGCGGTGGTTCATGGCCAGCACCAGGTTCAGCGCCACGGCCCCGGCGATGGACCAGGCGACGCGAAGGGGTTCCACCGTCCACAGCGCCAGCAGCACGATGCCGCAATCCACGGCCATCTGGATCTTGCCCGCGCGCCAGCCGTAGCGTTCCTGCAGGTAGAGCGCGGCGATCCCCACGCCGCCCAGGCTGCACCGGTGGCGAAACAGCACCAGGAACCCCGTGCCCGTGATAAGCCCCCCCGCGATGGCCGCATACGGCGGCTGCAGCTGCGCAAACTGCAGGAACTGCGCCTGCAGTTCGGTCAGCAGCGACAGCAGCAGCACGGCGGCAAAGGTCTTGACCGTGAACGCACGCCCCAGCTTGCGCAGGGCCAGCCAGTAGAAGGGCAGGTTGAGGATGAAGAAAATCTTGCCGAAACCGATGCCCGTGGCGTAGTGCAACAGGAAGGCAAGGCCTGCCGTGCCCCCGGTGAGCAATCCCGCATTGGTGAAAAACGCCACGCCCACGGAGATCAGCAGCACCCCCGTGAAGATGGCCACCGCGTCTTCCGTGAGCGTGTGGGGCGCTGCGGCGGCAGCGGGCGTGGGGGTGGAGGGCATGGGAGGAACAGCGGGAGAACTCGGCATGGTGCGCAGCGACGGGCCGTGGGGGGAGGGACAACCGCCGGATTGGACCATGCAATCCCCGTGCCCGGCTTGAGCGGCGTCAAGGCTTGCGCGCGCGGGGAAGGAGGTGGGGAGGCGCTCCCGCCGGCACGGGCCCCTGGCCAGGTTTTTGCCTTGGACCAGATGTAACACCTGCAACCTCGGGCCCGGCGCGGCAGGGCGGCCCGCGGTTCCTGCGAAAATAGCTGGTTTTGCCCACTGGGGACCGGTTCCCTGATGCCCCCGCCCTCCGGGAGGGCGGCAAGAAGCGCAGTGAAATGGTTTTCCAGGGATGTATCCGCACCACAGACTCAGCAGCTCAGGACTGGTTGTCCTGCTCCAGCAATGGATGCAGGCCGATGCGGGTGCGGCCGCGCGCGCCGACGTGGCGCAGGAGCTGGGCCAATGGCTGAGCACGGTGGACGCCGTCACGCTGAGCCGTTCGCTGCATGCCATCGACGCCTTCCCGCAGGGGGAGGTTGCGGGGGCGGACGGGGCGGACCTGCAGGCACTGCAAGCGCTGTTTCAGCGCACCCAGGCAGAGCTGACGGCGCTGGCGTCGTCCAAGCCCGCGCCCGCCAAGCCGGCCCGCGAGCGCGCCGACAACACGCGCGCCCAGGCGCCGGACCCGCAGGCCGAGGCCGAGTACGGCTTTCATGCGCCGCGCTACCTGGGCCTGCAAAAGCAGATGGATGCGAAGTTGCTGGGCTTGCGCGCGCAGGTGCGCCACGGGGTGTCGCAAGGCTCCCGGGGCCTCAGGCAACTGGCGGCACTCGATGCCGTGATGGAACAACTGAGCTTTGTGCGCGAACAGCGCCTGTGGGCATCCCTGTCCGCGCACCTGGACCGGCGCCTGGTGCAATTGCGCCGCGCCCACCAGGAGCGGCTTTCGGCCCAGGGGCTGCCGGATGACCCGCAGCGCTGGCGCCTGCCCGGCGGGTGGCTGCACGCGTTCGAGCGCGACATGCAGGCGCTGCTTCTGGCCGAGATGCATGTGCGGCTGCAACCGATCCTGGGCCTGCTGGAAGCAGCCCGCAACGAGAACTTGGAACGACACGAATGAACAAGAGTGTGATGGCCGCCGTATTTGCCCTGGGCCTGGCGGCAGTGGGATGGGTCGGTTGGGGATTCGTGGGGTCGAGCCCGCTGGCACTGGCGATGACGGTGGTGATCGGCGCGGTCTATGTGCTGGGTGCGCTGGAGCTGGTGCAGTTTCGCCGCGGCACCGTGGCATTGACCACGGCGCTGGCGGATGGCGCGCAGCAGCCCCTGGTGGACCTGGGCTCCTGGCTCGACCGCCTGCCCGCCGCGCTGCGCCACCCGGTGCGCCAGCGCATCGAGGGGGAGCGTGCCGTGCTCCCGGGGCCGGCCCTCACGCCGTATCTGGTGGGACTGCTGGTCATGCTGGGCATGCTCGGGACCTTCCTCGGGATGGTGGTCACCTTCAAGGGCGCGGTGTTTGCCCTGGAGACCTCGGGCAGCCTGGAGGGCATCCGCGCCGCCCTGGCCGAGCCCATCAAGGGCCTGGGCCTGTCGTTCGGCACCTCGGTGGCGGGCGTGGCGGCCTCGGCCAT
The DNA here is from genome assembly GCF_058798375.1 of Acidovorax sp. GW823-FHT01C06. NCBI lineage: Bacteria > Pseudomonadati > Pseudomonadota > Betaproteobacteria > Burkholderiales > Comamonadaceae > Acidovorax > Acidovorax sp. GW823-FHT01C06. The sequence continues at coordinate 22,415 of NZ_JBXAKN010000016.1, read as the reverse complement.
GCTGGGGCTCATGTCCGCGATCGCCCGTCGTGAGCGGCTGGTGGCCGTGCGGCAGCTCGATGCGCACATTCCCACCGTGTTCCGCCCGTTCTCGGCGAGCCATCGCCGCGAGGAGACCTTCCAGGCGCTGCAGGCCCAGGCACAGGCCATGCCGCTGATCGCCGAGCGCCTTCAGGGCCTGGTGGAAGGGCTGGAACGCCGCCACGACAAGCTGGCCGCGCAATTGCTGGCGCAGCAGAAGGATTTCCATGGTGAGGCGTCGTCGGCCTACACCCAGCTGGCGGGCGCCGTGGGCGCATCGCTGCACGACAGCCTGGGCGCCAGCGCCCGCGTGGCCGGCGAAACGCTGCGGCCCGTGGTCGAGCAGGCCATGGCCGAACTGGCGCAGGAATCGCAACGCGCGCACCAGCGGCTGACCGAAGCCACGGTGGCCCAGATGCAGGCGCTGTCGGCCCAGTGGGAGGGCACGGCCCGCCAGGTCTCGGACACCTGGACATCGGCCCTGGACAAGCACACGCAAGTGCAGGACCGCCTGATGGGCGGGTTCGATGGGGCGCTGCAGTCGGTGACCCAGTCGTTCGAGCAACGCTCCGCGGCGCTGCACGCGGCGCTGCAGGACACGGCGGCGCAGTCGCACGCCGCCCAGAAGGCGGCCGACGAACAGCGCCTGGCGGGGTGGACCCGGTCGATGGAGGGCATGGGCCAGACGCTGGCGGCGCAGTGGGAGCGGGCGGGCACACGCGCCGTGGAGCAGCAGCAGGGCATGCGCGACGCGCTGGAGGGCGCCACGGCGCGCCTGGACCAGTCCCTGCTGGCGGCCACCCAGGCTTTCGAGCAGCGCTCCACGGCCCTGGTCGCGTCGCTGCAGGACACGGTGGCGCACACCCACGCGGCCCAGGCAGCGGCCGACGAGCAGCGCATCGCCGGCTGGCGCGCATCGATGGAAGACACAGCCCGCTCACTCGCCGCCCAATGGGAGCGCGCGGGCGAGCAGGCCGCAGCCCAGCAGCAGGGCGTGGCGCAGGCGCTCGCAGGTGCTGCCGCGCAGCTGGGCGAGTCGCTGCAATCGGCCACGCAGTCGTTCGACCAGCGCTCCAGCGCGCTGCTGTCGTCGTTGCAGGACACGGTGGCGCAGTCCCACACCGCACAGATGTCGGCCGACCAGGCGCGCCTGGCCGGCTGGAACGCGTCCATGGAGGGTGTTGCGCAGTCGCTGACGGCCGAATGGCAACGCGTGAGCACCCAGACGCTGGAGCGCCAGCAGGCCGTGTGCGATGCCCTCGAGACCGCGGTGACCGGGCTCACCGGCCGCATGGGCGAGCAGGTGGCCAAGACCCTGGACGGCACCGCGCGACTGATGGACCAGTCCGAAGCCTTGCTGCGCACCCGCACCGACGCGGAGGCCCAGTGGCTGCAGGCGCAGGGCGACCGCATGGATGCGCTGGCAGGCGTGTGGCGCACCGAGCTGGCGGCGCTGCGCGATGCCGAGGCTGAGCGCGGGCGTGCGGCGGTCGACCGCCTGGAGGCCTTGCAGGAGGCCGTGGCCCAGCACCTGGCCACGCTGGGGTCGGCGCTGGAAGCACCGCTCACGCGCCTGCTGCAGACGGCGTCCGACGTGCCGCAGGCGGCTGCGGAGGTCATCGCCCAGCTGCGCCATGAGATGACGCAGCTGAGCGAGCGCGACAACGTGGCGCTGGCCGAGCGCACGGCCATGATGGAGCAGCTGGGTACGCTGCTCCAGTCCGTCAACGAGGCCGCTGTAGAGCAGCGCGGTGCCATCGAATCCCTGGTGGGCACGGCCGCTTCGGTGCTGGAGCAGGCGGCATCGCAGTTTGCACAGGCGCTGGACAGCCAGGTCGGCAAGGCGGACGAAGCGGCCACCCACGTGGCCGCCAGCGCGGTGGAGCTGTCGAGCCTGGGCGAGGCCTTTGGCCACGGCGTGGGGCTGTTCACCGCCAGCAACGAAAAGCTCATGGACAGCCTGCAGCGCATCGAAGGCGCCCTCGGCCAGTCCCTGTCGCGCAGTGACGAGCAACTGGCCTACTACGTGGCGCAGGCACGCGAAGTGATCGACCTGAGCATCGCGTCGCAGCAGGGCATTGTGGAAGACCTGCGCCGGCTCAAGGGCAGGGCGGTGGCCGCTGCCGAACCAGAGGTGGCCGGATGATGGGCCTGGACGACGCCCTCGACGAGGGGACCGAGCAGACCGCGCCGGTATGGGCCGTGTTCGGCGATCTCATGGCCGGCTTGCTGGGCGCCTTCGTGCTGATCCTGGTGGGCGTGCTGGTGGTGCAGATCGATCTGGTGGCCAGCCTCAGGCAGGAGGTGGAAAAGCGCCAGCAGGAAGAGCAGCGCCGCATGGCCCTGGAGAAGGCGCTGGCCATCCCCTTGGCCAGCGGCCGTGTGACGGTGAATGACGGCCGCATCGGGATCAGCGGCAGCGTGCTGTTCGCCACGGGCTCCGACGAGTTGCGGCCCGAAGGCCGCCAGCTTCTCAGAAGCCTCGTGCAGCCCCTGCAGGTGTACCTGCGCGAACGCGACGAGATGCTGATGGTGAGCGGGTTCACCGACAACACCACACTGCTGCGCGGCAGCCAGCAGCGCTTTGCCGACAACCTCGAGCTGTCCGCCCAGCGGGCGCTGACGGTCGCGCGGGCGCTGATCGACGAAGGCATGCCGTCGTCGCAGGTGTTCGCCGCAGCGTTCGGCGCGGAGCAGCCGGTGGCCTCCAACGCGGATGAAAAAGGCCGCGCGCAGAACCGCCGCGTGGAAATGGCTCCCGTGCCCAAGGCATCGGGTGCAAAGCCTGCGCGGCATGAGTGAACCCACGCTCGAATCCCTGCGCGCCGAGGGTGCGGACCGCCACGACCCCGTGCGCTACCGCTACCTGGAGGTGCTGGCCGCGCGCCTGCCCGCACAGCCCCCCGCGGTGCAGCAGATACTGGAACAGCGGCTGCGGCGGGCCGTTGGGGCCTATGCGGACGGAGCCCGCGCGGCCGGCGGGCCGGCCCCCGGCGCGGTCGAGCCACCGGCGGCATCACCCCTGGCCCGGCTCAACCGCGACCTGGACGCACGGGCGCAGGCCGATGCGGAACGGGTGCGCATCGAAGGCGGTGCCAGCGCGTCGGACATGAAGAGCGTGCGCCAGTTCAGCGAGGTGTGGTCCCGCATTGCCGCAGAGCAGCAGGTGGTGCAGGCGCTGGACCGTGGACCGGAGAACGCGGGGCCGCTCAACCCGCACAAGCTCATGCTGCGGTCGCTCAGCCTGATGCGGGGCCTCTCGCCCGACTACCTGCGGCGCTTCCTGTCTCAGATGGACTCGCTCCTGTGGCTGGAACAGGCGAATGCAGCACGCCCGAGAAACCTGGGCCCCGCAGCCCGCGGGGGGCGAAGCCGGCCCAGGGCATAAGAAGTCCCTGTCGAATCCGGCGGGCCCTGTCCAGGGAGGGCCTGGCGCCGCACCGGCCGCCCCAGGGTTGCCTGGCCTGCGCCCATGCCCCTCACTGGGGCTTGGCCGCGATGTGGCGTTGCAGCAGCGCGTTGGACTGGTCGAGTGCCTCGGCGGTGTCGCTCAATTGCTGCTCGAGCTGATCCGTGCGCTCCACCGCCGCCTGCAGGTCGCCTTGCAGGGCGTCGGTGGGAATTTGTGTCGTGAGCACCGCGTGCACGACATCGAGCTCGTTGGCCGTGGCCTTGATCTGCTCGGCCGTTTCCAGGTTGCGGTTCAGTACCTCATCGATCTCGGAGGGCTGGGGCTGCTTCGTTGCGCTGGGCATAGGTAAGTCTCGCTGAGTATGAAGAATCAACTTCTGCCATCGGGGACGCGGCGCCATCGCCTACAGGCCGGGAGGTCGGATCAGGCGACATTGTAGGCAGCATCACAACAGAAAACGCAGCTCCCAGATGCCCCTCAACACCATCCTTGTCGAAGACAGCAAAACCATCCAGGAAACTCTGGTGCCCGCGCTGGAGGAACTGGCGGACGCGCGCGTCCTCGCCATCGCCGAAACCGCCAGCGACGCCACGGAGGCCGTCGCGCACTGGCGGGAAGACTGGCAGCTCATGGTGGTGGACCTGTTCCTGCGCGAAGGCTCCGGGATCGAGGTGCTGCAGGCCCTGCAGCGCGGGGACCGGCTGCGCGCAACGCCTGGCGCGCGGCAGGGCAGGCCCGGACAGCATGTCTACGTGTTGTCCAACTATGCGACGGCGGACATGCGCCGCCGGTGCGAGGAGTTGGGCGCCGATGGGGTATTCGACAAGTCCACCGAGCTGGACGCCTTTTTCGAGCGTTGCAGCGAGCTGCCGCGCCGCGCAGGCACCGGCAGTTCCGCCGCAGCGGATCGCCGGTAGCCCTCAGCTACCGGGGGCCGGGCCGGGATCGCTGACTGTGCCATCCTCCAGCGCCCGTTCGATGAGCGCAGCCACTGCGGGGTCCGGTGCCATGGGCCGGAAGGCGCTGACGTGCGCGCGTCCGATGTTCCCGGCGGGCAGGCGGGCCAGCAGGTGGCCCAGTGGTACCAGCGCGAGCCGCGCCATCTGGCCGGCGGCCTCGTGCGAATCCCGCAGCTGCAGCGCGTAGCGCAGCATCGCCCAGTGCGATCTCCAGTGCAGGGGCAGGGAAGGCTGGCCCAGCACATGCGCTGCCTCCAGCCACCGCCAGCGCACCGCCGGGGGGGCCTCCGGCTGGCCCGCAAAACCGGCGAGCAGATGCTCGAACGCTCGGCGTTTGTGTTGCGCACAGGAGGGCGCTGCATGTTCTGCCGCCCGCAGCCCCGCGTGCTGTTCCGCCAGCTCGCGCCAGCGGCGCTGGCGATGCCGGTAGAACACCTGGGCGAATGCCGTGCTCACCGGCGTCATCAGCCAGGGCAGGTGGCGGGCCACGACCTTCACGTCGTCGGTATACAGGGTCGTGCCGTCCGGCAGGGGCTCGAGCGTGATGCGGTGGTCCCAGCGGCGCATGAGCAGGCCGTCGCCGTTGTCGCGCAGCGTGGGCCAGCCGCCTGCCTGCGGTGGCGGCTCGATGGAAATGCGCACGGTCTGGGGGCCCATGGGCAGCACGCCCAGCAGCCGCATGTCCAGCGCGAACTCGCCCTGTTCCCAGTGCGCGGGCCATCGCGCGCCTTGCACGGGCCGGAACCGCATGAGGGGCGCGGTGATGTGGCGAAAGACGGCGGTGCTTTGCAGCTGCGTGGCCACCCACTCGGGCGGCGCGTTCAAGCGGGTGGACAGGTGCACGCGCATGGCTCAGTGCCCTTGCGGCTGCGGGCGGGCAGCACCACCCGCCAGTTCCTGGCGTGCCTGGCGGATCACGCTCCAGCCCCCGGTGATGGCCAGCCATGCCATGACGGCAGCCACCGCCAGGTCCGGCCAGGCCGTGCCCGTGCCGAACACCCCCAGCGCCGCGCCCATCACCGCGAGGTTGCCCAGCACGTCATTGCGCGTGCACAGCCACACGCTGCGCATGTTGGCATCGCCTTCGCGGTAGGCGTACAGCAGCACCGCCACGCCCAGGTTCGCGGCCAGGGCCAGCAAGCCCACGCTGCCCATCGTCAGGGGTTCGGGCGCAATTCCCTGCCAGGCGCCCCAGGCCACGCGTCCCACCACCACGAGGCCGAACACCAGCATGCTGGCCCCCTTGACCAGCGCGGCGCGTGCGCGCCATGCCAGGGCCATGGCCAGCACCCACAGCGAGAGTGCGTAGTTGGCCGCATCGCCCAGGAAGTCGATGGCGTCGGCCAGCAGCGATGCCGAACCGGACTGCAGGCCCGCTCCGATTTCGAGCAGGAACATAGCGGCATTGACGATGAGCGCCACCCAGAGGATGCGGCGGTAGCGCGGGTCCGCGCTGGTGGGGGCACCGTGGTCTTGGCCGTCGTTGGAATGGTGATGGCAATGTGCGGACATGGCGGTTCTTCTTTCTCCCGGGAGGGTTTTCAATGTGATGGCATCATTGGAAACCTTGAAGTCACTTGAAGGTCAAGCGATGGCACAGCCGGTTGCACAAACCCCCCAGTACCGCATCGGCGAGGCAGCCCGGCAATCGGGCGTGTCCGCCGCGAACATCCGCTACTACGAAAAGGAAGGGCTGCTCGCGCCCGGTGTCCGGGAGGACAACAGCTATCGCCTGTACAGCGCGGACGATGTGCACCGCCTGCGCTTCATCCGCCTGTGCCGCGCGATGGACATGTCGCTGGACGAGGTGCGCACCCTGCTGGCGCTGGACTGGACCCGCAAGCAGGACTGCGAAGCCGCGCGCGACACGCTGGATGAGCACCTTCAGCATGTGCGTGGCCGCCTGGCGGAACTGCTCACGCTGGAGGCCGACCTGCTCGCGCTGCGCAACCGCTGCGACGGGTCGGACACGCACTGCCACATCATCGAGGCCCTGCATGCGCGCGCCGATGAGCAGTCTGCCGTGGCTGCCTCGGCCGGCGTGGGAAAGCGCCATGTGTGAGATTTATCGGCCAGGTGCCGTTCACCGTGCATCGACGGCCTGGCCGCGCTGTCTGCGGGCTCGTCCGGCCCGAAAACAGGAGCTTGGCCGGCACGCGTTCTTGGGTGAGAGCGTGCGACCCGGAGTCAGTTCGTCAGTTTGAGAGAGCCAAAGTACTTGCCAGGTTCTCCGCGCACGCAGTGCACGGATTCGGAACTTGGACTGGCTCGCGATCAATGCGGCTCTTGGAGATTGGTATCAAATAGAAATAGGCGCTGCGGCCGTCTGCCAATCGCTGGCAGCTATCATTTTTGAATGGATGTGTTGCTTGCCGTGCCGGAGTTTTCTTCCATTTCGGCGGTGCGCTTGTCCACGGCTTCGCGCAGGGCCTTGCCGGGCTTGAAATGGGGTACGCGCTTTTCGGGGATGGCCACGGCCTCGCCGCTGCGCGGATTGCGGCCCATGCGGGGCGGGCGGTGGTTCACCGAGAAGCTGCCAAAGCCCCGGATCTCGATGCGGTGCCCACGCACCAGGGCCTCGCCCACGGCGTCCAGAATGGTCTTGACGGCGTATTCGGCATCGCGGTGTGTCAGCTGGCCGAAACGGGCGGCCAGTTCTTCGACGAGGTCTGAGCGGGTCATGGAATCTTGGGACATAGGCAGTCTTGGCTGAAAAAAGAGCGGGCGCCGAGGCGCCCGCTGTCTGACCGTTTAACGGGTCAGCGCTTTACTTTTCCGAGTTGTCCAGCTTGGCGCGCAGCAGGGCGCCCAGGCTGGTCGTGCCGGCGCTTTCGCGGCTCGATTGCTGGCTCAGGTTGGCCATGGCGCCTTGTTCGTCGGCCATGTCCTTCTGCTTGATCGACAGCTGGATGTTGCGGGTCTTGCGATCCACGTTGACCACCACAGCGGTGACTTCGTCGCCTTCCTTGAGCACGTTGCGGGCATCTTCCACGCGGTCGCGGGAGATTTCCGAAGCGCGCAGGTAGCCCACGATGTCTTCGCCGAGGTCGATTTCAGCGCCACGGGCGTCCACGGTCTTGACCTTGCCGGTCACCGTCTGGCCCTTGTCGTTCACGGTCACGAAGGTCGTGAATGGGTCGCCGTCGAGCTGCTTGATGCCCAGCGAGATGCGCTCGCGGTCCACGTCCACGGCCAGCACGATGGCTTCCACTTCCTGGCCCTTCTTGTAGTTGCGAACAGCGGCTTCGCCGGGTTCGTTCCACGAGAGGTCGGACAGGTGCACCAGGCCGTCGATGCCGGCAGCCAGGCCCACGAACACGCCGAAGTCGGTGATCGACTTGATCGGACCCTTGACGCGGTCGCCGCGCTTGGTGTCCTGTGCGAATTCCTGCCATGGGTTGGCCTTGCACTGCTTCATGCCCAGGCTGATGCGGCGCTTGTCTTCGTCGATTTCCAGGACCATGACTTCGACTTCGTCGCCCAGCGAAACCAGCTTGGCGGGAGCGATGTTCTTGTTGGTCCAGTCCATTTCGGAGACGTGTACCAGGCCTTCGATGCCGGGTTCGAGTTCCACGAATGCGCCGTAGTCGGCGATGTTCGTGATCTTGCCGAACAGGCGCGTGCCTTGTGGGTAGCGGCGGTTCACGCCCATCCATGGGTCGTCGCCCATTTGCTTCAGACCCAGCGAGACACGGTTCTTCTCGGTGTCGAACTTCAGGATCTTGGCCGTGATTTCCTGGCCAGCCGTCACCACTTCCGATGGGTGACGCACGCGGCGCCATGCCATGTCGGTGATGTGCAGCAGGCCGTCGATGCCGCCCAGGTCCACGAACGCACCGTATTCGGTGATGTTCTTGACCACGCCTTGAACGATGGAGCCTTCCTTCAGGGTTTCCATCAGCTTGGCGCGCTCTTCGCCCATGGAGGCTTCCACCACGGCGCGGCGGCTCAGCACCACGTTGTTGCGCTTGCGGTCGAGCTTGATGACCTTGAATTCCATGGTCTTGTTTTCGTACGGCGTCAGATCCTTGATCGGACGCGTATCGATCAGCGAACCGGGCAGGAACGCGCGGATGCCGTTGACCAGGACAGTCAGGCCGCCCTTGACCTTGCCGGACGTGGTGCCGGTGACGAATTCGCCGGATTCCAGGGCCTTTTCCAGGCTCATCCAGGAAGCCAGACGCTTGGCGGTGTCGCGCGACAGGATGGTGTCGCCGTAGCCGTTTTCGATGGAGCCAATGGCCACCGACACGAAGTCACCCACTTGGACTTCGACTTCGCCCTTGTCGTTCTTGAACTCTTCCAGCGGCACGTAGGCTTCGGACTTGAGGCCGGCGTTGACCACGACGAAGTTGTGCTCGACGCGCACGACTTCAGCGGTGATCACTTCGCCTGGGCGCATTTCCGTACGCTGCAGGGATTCTTCAAAAAGGGCGGCAAAAGATTCGGACATGTGTTTCCTTGCCACAAACAGGATTCCAGTAGCACCATTGCTACTGTTTTTATAGCTGCTTGCGGTGGTTTTTTGCGGTAGAACCGCGGGTTAGGTTAACGATCCACACAGCCTGTGCGCTGGCGCGCGAGAGGGGCTGCGTGGGCCTGTTGCAAGGCCTTTCGGCTTTGCCTGAGGGACCCGGATTTTAGCCAGGGCCCCGCGCCGTCAGCCCTGCGCAGAGGCTGCGAAGGGCTGACGCTCCTGCCACCAGGCCAACACCTGCTCGACGGCTTCATCAATCGTCAAGTTGGAGTTGTCCAGGACCAGAGCGTCCTGCGCGGGCTTGAGGGGTGCGACGCTGCGGGAACTGTCCCGGGCGTCGCGTGCCTCCAGATCCGCGCGAAGGTCTTCGATATTAGCTGAAAAACCCTTTGAAATCAACTGTTTATAACGGCGCTCGGCGCGGCAGGCGGCGCTGGCCGTCAGATACACCTTGAGCGGGGCGTCCGGGAAGATCACCGTGCCCATGTCGCGGCCGTCCGCCACCAGGCCCGGCAGGCGCCGGAAGCTGTGCTGCAGGTCCACCAGGGCCGCCCGCACGGCGGGCAGGGCGGAGACGCGGGAGGCGTTCATGCCGGCCTCTTCGGTGCGGATGGCTTCGGTCACGTCGTCGCTGCCCAGCCACACCCGGCCGCCCTCGAAGCGCACGGGCAGCGTCTGGGCCATGGCGGCAATGCGGGGCTCGTCCTCCGGCTGGATGGCCAGGCCGGCACGCAGGGCGGCCAGGGCCGTGATGCGGTACATCGCCCCCGAGTCCAGGAAGCGGTAGCCCAGGCGCTGCGCGACGGCAGCGGCCACCGTGCCCTTGCCCGAGGCGGTGGGACCGTCGATGCAGATCACCGGGATGTGGTCCGTGGCTGCCTGCGTGACCGAGAACAGGGCTTCGAAATAGTCCGGGAAGGTCTTGGCCACGCACTTGGGGTCTTCGATGCGCACGGGCAGGCTTGCCGAGTTGAAGGCGGCCAGTGAAAAGCACATGGCCACGCGGTGATCGTCATAGGTGTGGATGCTGGCGGCCTTCCACGCCTGCACCTGCGCCGGCGGCGTGACGCGGATGAAGTCCGCACCTTCTTCCACCGTGGCGCCGAGCTTGCGCAGCTCGGTGGCCATCGCCGCGATGCGGTCGGTTTCCTTCACGCGCCAGCTGGCGATGTTGCGCAGGGTGGTGGTGCCTTCGGCATACAGCGCCATCACGGCCAGAGTCATGGCGGCATCGGGGATGTGGTTGCAGTCCAGGTCGATGGCCCTGAGCGGCCACGCGCCGCGCTGGATCTCCAGCCAGTTGGGGCCGCCCGTGACCACCGCGCCCATGGCGCGCGCGGCTTCCACGAAGCGGATGTCACCCTGGATGGAATCCAGCCCCACGCCCTGGATCTTGATGCCTTTTGGGTCATTGGCGCTTGCTGCGATTGCGCCAAGTGCTATGAAATAGCTAGCGGAAGAGGCGTCGGCCTCTACGTGGATGCTGCCCGGCGACTGGTAGCGGCTGCCGGCGGGGATGGTGAAACGCTGCCAGTCTCGGTGTTCGACCACGATGCCGAACCGCGCCAGCAGCTGCAGCGTGATGGCGATGTAGGGCCTGGAGATCAGTTCGCCCATGACCTCGATCACGATGGCCTGCGCGCCGGCGGCCAGCGGCAGCGCCATGAGCAGGGCGGTGAGGAACTGGCTCGACACATCGCCGCGCACGCGGATGGGCGCCGCCAGCGCCAGGGCAGGCACGCCGTTCGCATCGGCGATGCGCAGCGGTGGGTAGCCGTCATTGCCCAGGTAGTCGATCTGGCAGCCCAGTTGGCGCAGCGCGTCCACCAGGTCGCCGATGGGGCGTTCGTGCATGCGCGGGACGCCGGACAGCTCGAATTCGCCACCCAGCAGTGCCAGCGCAGCCGTCAGGGGCCGCATGGCGGTGCCGGCATTGCCCATGAAGAGCTTGGCGGGCGATTGGGGCGCCCGCCCGCCCAGGCCCGTGATGTGCACGGTGCTGCCGTTTTCGTCGACGGTGCAGCCGATCTGGCGCAGCGCGTCGAGCATCACGCGGGTGTCGTCGGATGCCAGCAGGTCGTGCACGGTGGTGGTGCCGTTGCTGAGCGCCGCCAGCAGCAGCACCCGGTTGGAGATGCTCTTGGAACCGGGCAGGTGGACTTCGCCCGCCGCGGTTTGCAGGGGAGGCAGGTCAAGGAATGCGGTGCTGTACATCGGTGTGTTTTGTCGGTTAGGCCAATGGCCTGTGCACCGGCGTGTCCTAGGCCAGTGCCACCGTGGAACTGGCGTTGCCAGGCCACGGGTGGCGTCCCCCTTGGGGGAAGGCGCCGCAGGCGACTCAGGGGGTTATTTTCTCTTCGCGCCCATGCGCCAGTGCGCGCGGGTCTCGCTGGCCAGCGTCAGCATGTCTTCCAGCGCCTGGGCGTCACCTTTTTCCATGGCCTGCTCGATGGTGTGCAGCGCCTGCTGGAAGAGCTTGGACTGGGCGATCAGCTCTTCCCGGTTGGACAGCAGGATGTCGCGCCAGACCTTCGGATCGCTGGCCGCGATGCGGGTGAAGTCCCGGAACCCCGGGCCCGCCAGCGACAGGAATTCGTCGCCGGTCGACTGGCCCGTGATGCTGTTCATCATCGCAAAGGCCAGCACGTGAGGCAGGTGGCTGACCGCGGCAAAGGCGGCGTCATGCGACTCGGGCGACATGCTGGTCACGCGGCAACCCAGCGCGGTCCAGATGTCGTCGGCCCTTTGCAGCTGTACGGTGAGCGTGCGCTCGATGGGCGTGAGGATGACCTGGCGGCCACTGTAGAGGTCGGCCTCGGCGTGTTCCACGCCCGACACTTCGCGCCCCGTGATCGGGTGCGCCGGCACGAACGAGCCCACCTGGTCGCGCAGGGCGCGGCGTGCGGCCTGGACCACATCGGCCTTGGTCGAGCCCACGTCCATGATCAGCATCTGGGGCGTGACGAGGTGTTTGATGGCCTTGAGCGTGGCCTCGGTGGCGGCGACGGGCACGGCCAGCAGCACGATGTCGGCGCCGGCCACCGCGAGCAGCGCCGAGGGCGCCTCCACATCGATCACGCCCAGCTGGCGCGCGCGGTCGGTGGTGGAGGGCGACTTGCTGTAGCCCACCACGCGCTTGACGAGGCTGGCCTTCTTCATGGCCAGGGCGAACGAGCCGCCCATGAGTCCGCAGCCGATCAGTCCCAATTGTTCGAACATGGCGGTGGCTCCTCAGGACGACACGGGGTAAGTGCCCAGGACCTTGTAGAACGCGCACAGGCTGCGCAGTTCTTCCAGGGCCCGTGCCACATGGGGCTGGGCGGGATGGCCGTCGAGGTCGATGTAGAAGTAATACTCCCACTGGCCGGTGCGGGCAGGGCGGGACTCGAAGCGCGTCATGGACACGCCATGGGTCTTGAGCGGCACCAGCAGGTCGTGCACCGCGCCGGGCTGGTTGGGCACCGAGACCACCAGGCTGGTGCAGTCCTTGCCCGAGGGCGGTGGCGTCTGCAGGGTGTGCGGCAGGCAGATGATGGCAAAGCGCGTGCGGTTGTAGGCGTCGTCCTGGATGGCGTGGGCCACGATGTGCAGCCCGAACTGCTGGGCCGCGCGTTCGCTCGACAGGCCGGCCCAGGCCGGGTTGGTGGTGGCCAGTCGGGCGCCCTCGGCATTGCTCGACACGGGGCGGCGCTCGGCATGGGGCAGGTGCTTGGTCAGCCAGGCCTGGCATTGGGCCAGCGCCTGCGGATGCGCCAGCACCACCTCGATGCCATCGAGCGAGTTCGTGGTGCGCAGCAGGTTGTGGCGCACCAGCAGGCTCACTTCGCCCACCACATGGGTGGGGGTGTGCAGGAACAGGTCGAGCGACCGCGTGACTACGCCTTCGGTGGAGTTCTCCACGCCCACCACGCCGTACTGGGCGCTGCCAGCCGCGGTGGCGTGGAACACCTCGTCGAAGTTGGCGCAGTACATCAGGTCGGCCGCGCCGCCGAAGAATTCAATGGCCGCCTGCTCGCAGAACGTGCCTTCGGGGCCCAGCACGGCCACGCGCTGGGGCGATTCGAGCGCCAGGCAGGCCGACATGATCTCGCGCCAGATGGCGGCCACGTGCGGGCCCTTGAGCGGGCCGGGGTTGGCGGTCTGGATCTTCTCGATGACCTGCGCCACGCGGTCGGGGCGGAAGAAGGGCGTGCCTTCGCGCTTCTTGACTTCCCCCACCTGCTCGGCCACCAGCGCCCGCTGGTTCAGCAGCGTGAGCAGTTGCTGGTCGATGGAGTCGATCTGCACGCGCAGGCTGGCGAGGTCGGGTGAGGCTTGCGGAGTGTTCATGAATGGGGATGTCTGTGCGGGGCTGCTCGTCAACCGGTGTGCCACCGGCGTTCAGAAGGTGCAAAGGAATCCGGTGTGTCCGAGGGCGCTTTCGTGGGGCGTACGGGCATGCCGGGTTCGTTTTGCGCCTTCTCAGGCGTGTTTTTGTTCAAATTCTCGCATGTAGTCCACCAGCGCCTGCACGCCGGCCAATGGCATGGCGTTGTAGACGCTGGCGCGCATGCCGCCCACGGACTTGTGGCCCTTGAGTTGCAGCAGGCCGCGTTCCTTGGCCCCGGCCAGGAAGGCGTCGTTGCGGCTTTCGTCGCGCAGGAAGAACGGGATGTTCATGCGCGAGCGGCAGTTGGCGGCGACCTTGTTCACATACAACTGCGAGCTGTCGATGGCGTTGTAGAGGAGGTCGGCCTTGGCGATGTTGCGCTGCTCCATGGCGGCCACGCCGGTCAGGCTGCCTTCGGTCTGGCGCTTGAGCCACTGGAAGGTCAGGCCTGCGATGTAGATGCCCCAGGTCGGTGGCGTGTTGTACATCGACTGGTTGTCGGCCACGGTCTTGTAGTCGAAGGCGCTCGGGCAGGCGGGCAGGGCGTGGCCGAGCAGGTCTTCGCGCACCACGACGAGGGTCAGCCCGGCGGGACCGAGGTTCTTCTGGGCGCCGCCGAAGGCCAGGCCCACGCGCGACCAGTCCACGGGGCGCGACGCCACATGCGACGAGAAATCGATGACCAGGGGGGCATCGCTGCCCAGGGCCTTGAGGTCCGGCAGTTGGTGGAATTCGATGCCGTTGATGGTCTCGTTGCTGCAGATGTGCAGGTAGCTGGCGCCACGGCTCAGCGTCCAGGTAGCGGGGTCGGGCAGGGTGGTGAAGCCCGTGTCCTCGGCCGAGCCGACGATGTTCACCTCGGAGGCGTACTTGCGGGCTTCCTTCTGGGACTTCTGGCTCCAGCTGCCGGTCAGCACGAAATCGACCACACCGGCGCGGGAGAGGTTCAGCGGCACGATGGCGTTTTCGGCCAGGCCGCCGCCCTGCATGAACAAAATCTTGAAGTTGGAAGGCACGGCCAGCAGTGCACGCAGGTCGGCTTCAGCCTGTTCATAGATGGAGAGGAATTCCTTGCCGCGGTGGCTCATCTCCATCACGCCCATGCCGCTGCCATGCCAGTCGAGCATTTCGGCAGCGGCTTGCTCCAGCACCTCGGCGGGAATGGCGGCCGGGCCGGCCGAGAAGTTATAGGGACGGTTCATGATCAATCCATCAAAAACACTGCCGGCGCTTGATGGGTAAGCGCTGGCAGCTTCACTTTTCATAGCAATGGCGCGGTCTGTGTACGGCGCCTCGCGGCAAGGGTCAGGCGTCGGGCGTGGGCGGCGTTCCGGGGTCTGGGGGGCTGCCGCCGTCCGAGCTGCCTTCGCCGTCAGACTCGGGGTCGGCCACGTTGGCGTCGTTTTCCACGATGCGCTGCAGGCCGCTGAGCTTGGAGCCTTCGTCCAGCGCGATCAGTGTCACGCCCTGCGTGGCCCGGCCGAGTTCACGGATCTCGGACACGCGAGTGCGCACCAGCACGCCCTTGTCGGTGATCAGCATGATCTCGTCATCCGCGTGCACCAGCGTCGCGGCGACGACCTTGCCGTTGCGCTCGCTCTGCTGGATGGCGATCATGCCCTTGGTGCCGCGGCCGTGGCGCGTGTATTCGACGATGCTGGTGCGCTTGCCGTAGCCGTTTTCGGTGGCGGTGAGCACGCTTTGCGTTTCGTCTTCGGCCACCAGCATGGCGATCACGCTCTGGCCGTCTTCCAGCATCATGCCGCGCACGCCGCGGGCCTGGCGGCCCAGCGGGCGCACGTCGTTCTCGTCGAAGCGCACGGCCTTGCCGCCGTCGCTGAACAGCATCACGTCGTGCTGGCCGTCGGTAAGGGCGGCGCCGATCAGGTAGTCGCCGTCGTCCAGGTTCACGGCGATGATGCCGCCCTTGCGCGGGTTGCTGAATTCATCCAGCGCCGTTTTCTTGACGGTGCCCATGCTGGTGCCCATGAAGACATAGCGGTCCGCCGGGAAGGTGCGCATGTCGCCCGTGAGCGGCAGCACGACGTTGATCTTCTCTCCGTCCTGCAGGGGGAACATGTTGACGATGGGGCGGCCGCGCGAGCCGCGCGAGCCTGCCGGCACTTCCCAGACCTTGAGCCAGTACAGGCGGCCGCGGTTGGAGAAGCACAGGATGTAGTCGTGCGTGTTGGCGATGAAGAGCTGGTCGATCCAGTCGTCTTCCTTGGTCGCCGTGGCCTGCTTGCCGCGCCCGCCACGCTTCTGGGCGCGGTATTCGGACAGGGGCTGGCTCTTGATGTAGCCGGTGTGGCTGAGCGTGACCACCATGTCGGTGGGGGTGATCAGGTCCTCGGTGGAGAGGTCCTGCGCGCTGTACTCCACGATGCTGCGGCGTGCGCCCAGCTTGTGCTGGCCGAATTCCTGCTTGATGGAAGCGAGTTCGTCGCCGATGATGACCGATACGCGCTCGGGCTTGGCCAGGATGTCCAGCAGGTCTTCGATGACCGCCATGACTTCCTTGTACTCGGCCACGATCTTGTCCTGCTCCAGGCCGGTCAGGCGCTGCAGGCGCATCTGCAGGATTTCCTGGGCCTGCGTTTCCGACAGGCGGTACAGGCCGTCCTGGCCCATGCCGAATTCCTTCTCCAGGCCGTCCGGGCGGTAGTCGTCGGCGTTGATCACGCCGCCATCGGCGCGCGTGCGGGTGAGCATCTCGCGCACCAGCTTGCTGTCCCAGGGGCGGGCCATCAGCTCGGCCTTGGCCACGGGAGGCGTGGGCGCGTTGCGGATGATGGCGATGAAGTCGTCGATGTTGGCCAGCGCCACGGCCAGGCCTTCGAGCACGTGGCCGCGGTCGCGCGCCTTGCGCAGCTCGAACACCGTGCGGCGGGTGACCACCTCGCGGCGGTGCTGCAGAAAGACGCTGATCAGGTCGCGCAGGTTGCACAGGCGGGGCTGGCCGTCGATCAGCGCCACCATGTTCATGCCGAAGGTGTCCTGCAGCTGCGTCTGCTTGTACAGGTTGTTGAGCACCACCTCGGGCACTTCGCCGCGCTTGAGCTCGATCACCAGGCGCATGCCCGACTTGTCGGATTCGTCCTGGATGTGGCTGATGCCCTCGATCTTCTTCTCGTGCACCAGTTCGGCCATGCGCTCCTGCAGCGTCTTCTTGTTGACCTGGTAGGGCAGCTCGTCCACGATGATCGCCTGGCGCTGCCCGCGATCGATGTCCTCGAAGTGGCATTTGGCGCGCATGATCACGCGCCCGCGCCCTGTGCGGTAGCCGTCCTTCACGCCATTGATGCCGTAGATGATGCCGGCGGTGGGGAAGTCGGGCGCCGGAATGATCTCCATCAACTCGTCGATGGACACGTCCGGATTGCGCAGCATGTGCAGGCAGGCATCCACCACCTCGTTGAGGTTGTGGGGCGGAATATTCGTGGCCATGCCCACGGCAATACCGGCCGAGCCATTGACCAGCAGGTTGGGGAGTTTGCTGGGCAATACCAGCGGCTCCTTTTCGCTGCCGTCGTAATTGGGCCCGAAATCGACGGTTTCCTTGTCGATGTCGCCCAGCATTTCATGGGCGATCTTGGCCAGCCGGATTTCGGTATACCGCATTGCCGCAGCGTTATCGCCGTCCACGGACCCGAAATTGCCCTGGCCATCCACCAGCATGTGGCGCAGCGAAAAATCCTGCGCCATCCGCACGATGGTGTCGTAAACGGCGGAATCACCATGCGGGTGGTATTTGCCGATCACGTCTCCCACGATACGGGCCGACTTTTTATAAGGCCGGTTCCAGTCGTTGTTGAGCTCGTGCATCGCAAAAAGTACGCGGCGGTGTACAGGCTTCAGCCCATCGCGCGCATCGGGCAGGGCCCGGCCCACGATCACGCTCATCGCGTAATCGAGGTAACTGCGCCGCATCTCTTCTTCGAGGCTGATCGGCAGGGTTTCTTTGGCAAACTGGGTCATTGGGGACGGCGGTGGCGGCGAAGGAGAACCATTTTAGAGGTAAGACCGTGTAGCGACCACGCAACATATCGAAGCAATTCCGGTTTTGTCCTACGGGCCCTGGGTAGCCTCCACCGCTTTTGCCCTGTTACGTATGGCACAATCGTTTGAACGCTTCGGGTGGTGGTCACCCCAAGCGTCCTGATTCGCAGCGCGGCTGCGGCTTTTTCCCCAAGAGGAGAACCATGAAGAAACTGAACAAAGTGGCGATGTTGTTTGCCTCTGCAGCGCTCGCAACCGCCGCTGGCGCACAAACCGTTGACAACTGGAG
This sequence comes from Acidovorax sp. GW823-FHT01C06, assembly GCF_058798375.1. Classification (NCBI taxonomy): domain Bacteria; kingdom Pseudomonadati; phylum Pseudomonadota; class Betaproteobacteria; order Burkholderiales; family Comamonadaceae; genus Acidovorax; species Acidovorax sp. GW823-FHT01C06. The sequence continues at coordinate 4,889 of NZ_JBXAKN010000016.1, read as the reverse complement.
AGATGCTTCTGGCCAACTGGTCTGGAAGAACGGCACCAACGAATACTGCTGGCGCAATGCCAACTGGACGCCTGCCACTGCTGCTCCTGGCTGCGATGGCGCGATTGTCGCCCCCGCTCCAGCTGCCGCTGCTGCTCCAGCCGCCGCCCCAGCACCCGCTGCCGCTCCAGCACCCGCACCAGCTCCAGCACCTGCTGTCGCTACCAAGGTGACCTATGCCGCTGACGCATTCTTCGACTTCGACAAGTCGGTGCTGAAGCCAGAAGGCAAGGCCAAGCTGGATGATCTGGTTTCCAAGGTCAAGGACATCAACCTGGAAGTGATCATTGCCGTGGGTCACACCGACTCCGTGGGCTCTGATGCATACAACCAGAAGCTGTCGGTTCGCCGTTCCGAAGCCGTGAAGGCTTATCTGGTGTCCAAGGGTATCGAAAAGAACCGCGTCTACACCGAAGGCAAGGGCGAAAAGCAACCCGTCGCCGACAACAAGACCGCCGAAGGCCGTGCGAAGAACCGTCGCGTGGAAATCGAAGTGGTCGGTACCCGCGCTTCCAAGTAATCTTCGGATTGCTTCACAAAAAAGCCCCGGCAACGGGGCTTTTTTGCGTCTGGGGGTTTTATCCTCCATTTTCCTTCCTTCATGGACAATCTCTGGCATGAGTGAAACCGTCAATGCAGATCCGGCCGAACTGGCCAAGTTTTCCGAATTGGCCCATCGCTGGTGGGACCCTGAAAGTGAATTCCGTCCCTTGCACCAGATCAATCCTTTGCGGCTTGACTGGATTCAGGGGCAGTGCGACCTGTCGGGCAAGCGCGTTCTGGATGTCGGCTGTGGCGGCGGCATCCTGGCCGATTCCATGGCCCGCAAGGGCGCGGAGGTGACGGGCATCGATCTGGCCTCCAAGGCCCTGCGCGTGGCGCAATTGCATGCGCTGGAAGCTCAGACCACCAATATCCAGTACCGGGAAATCAGCGTGGAAGCCTTGGCCAAGGAGCAACCTGCCAGCTTCGATGTCGTCACATGCATGGAAATGCTCGAGCACGTACCTGATCCAGGATCGGTGGTGAGGGCATGCTCAGAGCTCGTGAAACCGGGAGGCTGGGTGTTTTTCTCCACCATCCACCGCAATGCCAAGGCTTTCATGCTGGCCATCGTAGGGGCTGAATATGTGCTGAACATGCTGCCGCGGGGAACGCATGAGTACGCCAAGATGATTCGGCCCAGCGAACTGGCCGCAAGTTGCCGAAGCGCGGGCCTGCATGTACAAAATACCCGGGGCCTGGAATACAACCCCCTCACGCGGCGCTATTGGCTGAGTGCGGACACCAGCGTGAACTATCTTGTGGCCACGCGGCGCACTGCCTGAGGGCGCACCCATGTTTCACAATATTCGTGCGGTGTTGTTTGATTTGGACGGAACGCTGATCGACAGTGCCCCGGACTTGGGCGCCGCTGCCGACAAGATGCGCACTGACCGCGGATTGCCGTCGCTGCCGCTGGAGCGTTACCGCCCCATGGCGGGTGCCGGCGCGCGCGGCATGCTGGGCGAAGCCTTCGGTATGGCTCCCGACCATCCGGATTTCATGACCATGCGCGAGGAGTTCTTTGTGAACTATGAGTCGCGCATGACGGAGCGCACCAGCATCTTTGACGGCGTTCCAGAACTCGTATCCCAGATACTGCAACGCAACATGGCATGGGGCGTGGTTACCAACAAGGCAGCCCGCTTCACGGACCCGCTGACCCGCTCCATTCCCCTGTTCGTCACTGCGCGGGCGGTCGTCAGCGGGGACACCACTCCCCATGCGAAGCCGCATCCTGCTCCTTTGCTCGAGGCGGCAGCGCGCCTGAAAGTGGAGCCCGGGCAGTGCATCTATGTTGGCGATGACGAGCGTGACATCGTGGCAGGTTTGGCCGCAGGAATGGGGACCGTGGCCGCAACCTATGGCTACCTGGGTGCAAAAACCAATCCGATGGAGTGGGGCGCCCATGCCGCAATTAAATCTCCCTTCGAGCTCTTGCAATTGCTGGGGAACGCCTAAAATAGAAGCTCTGGGGCTGTCCTGGTTTCGACGTGGGTTCGGAATCGGTGTGGTGCATGTCGAGCTTGAGTCACGCTCGTAAATCTCGATTTAAAAAACTAACTGCAAACGACGAACGTTTCGCACTCGCTGCTTAATTGCCAGTGAGCCTTGCAACAGTTGGCCGATGGGCTGGGCAAGGGGGTTCTGAGCAATCAGTGCCTCCCGGCTGCAAGGATAATTACATGGGCTGGTCCTGATCCGGGTACCTTGGATTGGGGCGAGAAAATAGGGTGCTGGCGGCCTGTGTAGCGTGCGACTGCGCGGCACAGGCAGCGAGATTCAAATCAGACCGCTAAACATGTAGATCTGCCCGATGAAGGCTTGCGGACGCGGGTTCAATTCCCGCCAGCTCCACCATTACGACGTCCAAGGGCGTTCGCCAACATCCGGTGAACGCCCTTTTTCTTTGGTAAATCAATGGGTTACGGTGTGGAGACGTCCGGGGCGGTCTCCTGACAGTCAGGCTGAGGCGGGGGAACAGACGGGGGAACAAAATCCGAAAAGGGTAGACTGGCGGCATTTGTTCCCCCGTTTCCGTGGGGAAATCCGAGCTAAACCTCTGGAGGTGTTCCCCCATGTTGACCGATGCACAGTGTCGTAACGCCGTCTGTTCCCCCACATCGAAGCGGGAGCGTTTGTCGGACTCGGGAGGACTGTATCTGGAGGTTGCTCCCGGGGGATCGAGGCGCTGGTTCTGGAAGTATCGGCATGAGGGCAAGGAAGGGCGTATGGCTCTGGGCAGCTATCCCTCGGTCAGCCTGACGGCAGCTCGCAAGGCTCGTGATACCGCCAGGCTGCAGAAATCGACAGGAATAAATCCTGTGCATGCCAGAAAGGTGGAAAGGCTGAAGGCTTCTGCCAGTGCCGGTGATACCTTCAAAGCTGTCGCTCTGGAGTGGTACAACAAACAGAAGCCTCTATGGAGTGATTCTCATGCTGAGCGCTCTCTGCGCCAGTTCGAACGTGATCTCTTTCCGTGGCTAGGGGAGCGTCGTCTGGCTGAGATTGAGCCGGTGGAACTGCTGGCAACCCTGCGCAAAGTCGAAGAGCGCGGGGCTGTAGAGACGGCCGATCGTGGATTGATGTTGGCTCGCCAGGTCTGGCGCTATGGCGTCGCGACAGGCAGGGTAGGGCGGGATATCACGGGAGACCTCAAAGGCGCGTTGTCTCCGTATCGCGGCAAACACTTTGCCGCTATCACCGACCCAGTCAAGCTAGCTCAGTTGTTGCGGGCCATCCAAGCCTACAAGGGCGGGCCTATTGTGCGGGCAGCATTGAAATTGGCGCCCTTGCTGTTTCAGCGACCCGGCGAATTGCGCGGTGCGGCTTGGGCCGAAGTGGACCTGGATGCTGCCCTCTGGACGATTCCGGCTGCCCGGATGAAGCGGGGTAAAGACGGGAAGGAAAACGGGGATCCACATCTGGTGCCTCTTTCAACTCAGGCCGTGAAAGTGCTGCGAGAACTGCATCCGTTGACAGGTCACGGCGCACTGGTGTTTCCCGGTGAGCGCAACCACAGTCGACCTATTTCAGAGAATTCAGTGCGCACCGCGCTCATCACCATGGGCTATACGCCGGAGATTCAGACATGGCATGGCTTTCGTGCAACGGCGCGAACCATGCTGGCGGAGCGATTGGATGTTGACCCGCTGGTGATAGAGGCGCAGCTGGCTCATGCTGTGAAGGATGCCAATGGGCGAGCCTATAACCGGACGCAGTACTTAGCCCACCGAACGAGAATGATGCAGCGGTGGGCAGACTATTTGGATAGGCTGAGGGATGGAAAAGAGGCGGGCAAAGCGTCTTCCAAAATTGCCTGATATGTCCTTGGTAGTGCATTTGCCAGATGTGCTGTTGAGCTGGGCTTGGTCGGTGCGGTGGCCTGCCAAGCATCGATAGGCGGTTCTTGTCCAACTGACGTGGAGACCTACCGGCTAAGGGCGTGAGCTGAGCGGTGCCGGCTTCGCCGCGGGAGCGGGTAATTTTTGCGTCCCGATGCAGAGTCACATCCCACATATGAGAGGACTTTAGTGGCACAGATGATTCCGTCAGTTGGGCCAGCCGAAACTGACAGCGCGGCTGAACGACGTATCTACCATTTGCTCAAGAAGGGGTTGTCTAACGATTTCGTCGTCATTCACAGCCTTCCCTGGTTGTGCTCATCAGTCAGGGCGATTGACCGCGACTATCCTCCCACTGGCGAAATCGACTTCCTCATCGTGCACGAGGCTTTCGGCATTCTGGCTGTGGAAGTTAAGGGTGGAGTGCACCGCACTGAAGGGGCGACTTTTGTGCACGTTAAGTCAGGTCGCAGCAGTCATCCCGTCAGGCAAGCGCGAAAAAATGCCCATGGGCTTGCTCGATGGCTTGGCCACGATCCCTGCCTGCGTTTTCGCATCGGCTACGGGTTCATCTTTCCGGACAGCAGCTTCGGCGATCAAGTGATCGACGCTGCCATGGTTGATGTGTCCGTGTCTTCGCGTGAGTCAATCTTCGTTGACAGGAATGGCATGGCCGACTTGGGCCTGCACATTCAGCGCATCATGCGGTTTTGGCAGGCTGCAAATAGTTCTGGCCCACTAGGTAGCGCGAGGAAGGCCAAGCTTGTTCAAACGCTTTGCCCTGAATTCGATGGCACACCGAGTTGGGCGTCACGTGTCGAGTATGACAACCGCATGTGGCTACGCTTAACCGAAGAGCAATCAAGAGTCGTCGACACCGCAGAGGCATGAATCGCCCCGGGTTTTCTAGACACCTCTGAGCCTCAAACCTGAGGCCCAATAGGAGGTGCCATGAGTAAGCAA
>NZ_JBXAKN010000015.1:0-100272 GCF_058798375.1 Acidovorax sp. GW823-FHT01C06 | reverse complement strand
CTTGAGTGGCTTGGCCTGGTAACCACAGCTTCCCAAATCCGAGACGGATGAACAACCTATTGAGACATCACACCTAGGCGCACGCGCTGCGCTCAGCAGGAAGCGCTACAGCTCGTGCGTAAACTCCAGCACCTCGGTCCAGAACGAACCCAACCCACCCGCCTTCGCACTACGCCGGTCTCGCAGTGCCGCTCAACTATCCGCCGCCCCCATGCGCGTCCGTAGTGTGCGGCATAGGCAGTGGAGCCGAGTCATCCAGGGTTGTCCTGGGGGCCTCGCGCTGGCTACAGTCCCAGCTCCAGCTCCAGCTCCAGCTCCAGCGCCAGCAGCTCGTCCACCGTCTGGCGGCGGCGGATCAGGCGCGCCTGGCCGCCGTCCACCAGCACCTCCGCGATCAGCGGGCGCGTGTTGTAGTTGGAGGACATCGAGGCGCCATACGCGCCCGTGTCGTGGATCACCAGCAGGTCGCCGACCTGCGCGGCCGGCAGGTCGCGCGGCAGCACCACGCCGCCATCGCCCTGCGTGAACACGTCGCCCGATTCGCACAGCGGCCCGGCCACGACGGTGGGCTGGGCGGCGGCGGTGGTGCCATCGCGGCGCAGCAGCTCCATCGCGTGGAAGCTGCCGTACATCGAGGGGCGCATCAACTCATTGAACCCCGTATCGACCAGCACGAAGCGGTTGTTGCCCGCGTTCTTGGCGGCCCGCACCTCGCCCAGCAGCACGCCGGATTCGGCCACTAGGTAGCGGCCCGGTTCGATCTCCAGGCCCAGCTTGTGGCCCACCACCGCCTCGGCCTGCTGGCGCGCGGCGTCCCACAGGCCGTGGTAGTGCTGCGTGTCGACCACCGGGTCCCCGCTGCGGTAGGGAATGGACAGGCCGCCGCCGGCCGAGATGGCATGCAGGTCGTGCCCGGCCGCGTGGGTGGTGCGCACCAGGCCCACCATGGCGCCGCAGACTTCCGCCAGGTGGCTGTAGTCCACGCCCGAGCCGATGTGCATGTGCAGGCCCACGAGCTGGAGGCCGTGCTGCGCGATGGCGGCCAGCGCCGCGGGCAGGTCGGTGTGCCAGATGCCGTGCTTGCTGTGCTCGCCACCCGTGTTGGTCTTGTTGCTGTGGCCGTGGCCGAAGCCGGGGTTGATGCGCAGCCACACGCCATGGCCGGGCGAACGCGCGCCCAGCTGGTGCAGCATGTCGATGGAGCCCGCGTTGACCGGCACGCCGTGCTCCACCACGCAGTCGAGCGTGGCGGCGTCGAACAGGTCGGCGGTGAAGACGATCTCCGACGGCTCTCCGCCGGCCACATAGCCCGCCGCCAGCGCGCGCAGGATCTCGCCGCGCGAGACGGCGTCCACCTTCACGCCCTGCTCGCGCATGAGCTTCAGGATGTGGATGTTGGAACAGGCCTTCTGCGCGAAGCGGACGGTCTCGAAATTGGACACCTGCGCGATGCGCTGGCGGATGGTGGCCGCGTCGTACACCCACAGCGGGGTGCCGAACTGGTCGGCCAGGGCCCAGAGCTGGGCGGGGGAGAAAGGGTTGGACATGCGGATTCCCAAGGCAGGATGCGGTGTGAAGGCTGGATGATGCCCCCTTCCCGCCATTTGGTCGAATGCCTTGATTTACAGCATCCATTCATTCTGGATATGCTCTACCCATGACCGATGCCGCCATCTCCCCCCTGGCCCGCCGCATCACCCACAGGCACATCGAAGTGTTCCGCGCCGTGATGGCCGCGGGCAGCGCGACCGGCGCGGCCAGCCTGCTGCACAGTTCGCAGCCCACCGTGAGCCGCGAACTCGCGCGCCTGGAATCGCTGCTGGGCTATGCGCTGTTCGAGCGCGTGCAAGGGCGGCTGCGGGCCAACGCGCGCGCGCTCGCGCTGTGGGACGAGGTGCAGCGCTCCTGGCAGGGCCTGGAGCGCGTGGTGGACCGCGCCGTGGCGCTGGGCCGCCCCGATGCCGTGCAGCTGTCGGTGCTGTGCCTGCCCGCGCTGGCGCACGCCCTGCTGCCGGGCGCGGCGGCGCGGCTGTTGCAGGCACACCCGCACGCACGCCTGTCGGTCACGCCGCAGGAGTCCCCGCTGCTGGAGGAATGGATGAGCGCCCAGCGCTTTGACCTGGGCCTGTGCGAGCAGGCCGCCGCCCCGCCTGGCACGCGCGCCGAGGTGCTGCTGACCCTGGATGAAGTGGCCGTGGTGCCGGCGGACCACCTCCTGGCGCGCCGGCCCGTGCTGCATCTGGAGGATTTTGCGGACCAGCCCTTCGTGAGCCTGTCGGCCGACGACCCCTACCGCCGCCTCATCGACGCGCGTTTTGCGCAAGCCGCCGTGCCGCGCACCCTGCGCATGGAAACCCACAGCGCCGCCGCCGTGTGCGCGATGGTGGAACACGGCCTGGGACTGGCCATCGTCAACCCGCTGACCGCCCTGGCGGCGGCCGGCTCCGGCGGCCGGCTGGTGGTGCGGCGGCTGGCGTTTTCGATCCCGTTCAGCGTGGCGTGCGTGCTGCCGCTGTACCGCCCGCCCCTGCCCGAGGTGGCGCCCATGCTGGAGGCGCTCCAGGCCGAGGCGGTGGATGTGGCCCGCCAGTTCCGGGCGCTGCCATGAACGGGCGGCGCAGCCAGAACATAGTGCTATTCAATCAATAGCACTCAGCGCTTGTCCATCAAGCGCCAGGGCCTGATGGGCCCAGAGCGATCACGGTGGCGTGAGGGTGCGCACCTTCTCGGCCAGCCGCTCCTGCACCGAGGGCGACACGAACTTGTGCACTTCGCCACCCAGCACGGCGATCTCGCGCACGAAGGTGCTGCTGATGAACTGGTACTTGTCGCTGGGGGTGAGGAACACGGTTTCCACCTGCGGCATCAGGCTGCGGTTCATGCCCGCGAGCTGGAACTCGTAGTCGAAGTCGGTCACGGCGCGCAGGCCGCGCACCATGGCCTTGCCGCCGCGCTCCACCACGAAGTCGCGCAGCAGGCCCGAGAAGGCCTCGACCTGCACCTGGGGGTAGCCCTTGACCGCCTCGCGGACCATGTCGATCCGCTCTTCCAGGGTGAACAGGGTCTTCTTGTGGTGGCCCGCCGCCACGGCCACGATCACGCGTTCGAACAACTGGGTGGCCCTGCGTACCACGTCTTCATGGCCCAGCGTGATGGGGTCGAAGGTTCCGGGGTATACGGCGAGCACGTTCTGGGCCATGGCTGGTTGTCTCCTGTCTGGCGGAAGGGTCGTTGGCCCCACCTGGCGGGCCGCGTGGGCGCATTATGCAGTGCACTGCAACATGGACGTTCGCGCCCCTGTCCCCGGCGGGCGTGGCGGCGCCCGGCGGCGCGCGGGTGTGCGGCCTGGGCTCCGGACTGAAAGGCCTGGCGGGGCCGCCCCCCTGGCGCGAGGGGTGCGCGCCAGGGGGAGGCTTCAGGCGCTGCGCCGCAGCAGGTGGGCGTGCACCGCACCCGCCTTGAGATGGCGGTGCACAGCCAGTCCCCACGGGGCCAGCTCTTCATCGGCCCAAACGCGGGGTGCTTCGAGGTACACAAACCCATCGGCGGCCACCGCCTTGGCGGCGGCCTGCAGGGCGGCGCCGAACAGGTCGCTGTCGAACGGCGGGTCCAGCAGCACCAGGTCGATGCTGGCGGGCGCGGCCTGCTTGAGGGCGGCGATGCCGTCGCCACGCTGCACGCGCACGGCGGTGGCCTGCAGGCGCTGCTGCAGGGTGTTCAGCTGGGCCACCAGGGCGGCGTCGCTTTCCACCAGCTGCACGGCGCTGGCACCGCGTGATGCGGCCTCCAGCCCCAGGGCGCCGGTGCCCGCGAAGGCGTCCAGGCAGCGCCAGCCCGCCAGGTCCTGGCCGAGCCAGTTGAACAGGGTCTCGCGCACGCGGTCAGGCGTGGGGCGCAGGCCGGGGCGCTGGGCCACGGGCAGGCGGGTGCGCTTCCACAGCCCGCCGATGATGCGGATTTCGCCCGCGCCCTTGGGCGCAGCGGCCGGGGCCGCCTTGTCCTTGGGCGCGCCCTTTTTGCCGGTGGCGGCCGCCGGGGGGGTGGCCGCAGCGGCCTGTGCCTTGCGGATCTCGGCGTTGATGGCGGTGGTTTTCAGGGTCGAGCGGCTCATGGCTTGCCCCCCACCACCACGGTCACCATGCGCTCGGGTTGCAGCTTCCTGGCCATGGCGGCGCGCACGTCGGCCACGGTCAGGGCCTCCACCTTCCTGGACCACTGGTCCAGGTAGTCCAGCGGCAGTTCGTTCCAGGCGATGTTGGCCACGTTGCCCAGGAGTTTCTTGTTGCTGTCGATGCGCAGCGCGAAGCCGCCGATGAGGTTGTCCTTGGCCGCACGCAGTTCGGCCTCGGTGGGGCCTTCGGCCACGAAGCGCGCGATCACGTCGCGCGAGACCTTCACGGCCTGGGCCGCCTGGTCGGGGCGGGTCTGCAGGCCCACGGTGAAGGCACCCGCATGCATGCCGGCGGCGAAGTAGCTGTAGACGCTGTAGCTGAGGCCGCGCTTTTCACGCACCTCGCTGGTCAGGCGCGAGACAAAACCGCCGCCGCCCAGGATGTGGTTGCCCACCAGCAGCGCGAGGAAGTCCGGGTCGCGGCGCTGGAAGCCCGGCTGGCCGATGAGCACATGGGCCTGGGCCGAGGTGAAGGGGACGTTCTGCTCCACCGGCGCGGCCAGCGCGCTGATCTCGCCCACGGGCGGCAGCGGCGCGCAGCCCGACGCGGCGGGCAGGCGCGACAGCAGCGTGGCGACCAGCGCCTGGGCCTGCGCGCGCGACACGGCGCCCACGATGCTCACCTTGGCGCGGCAGGCAGCGATGTGCTGGGCATGGAACGCCTGCATGTCTGCCACGTTGATGCGCATCAGCGTGTCTTCGGTGGTGCGCACGCCATACGGGTGGCTGCCGTACACCGCCGAGGCGAATGCATACCCCGCCACGGTGGCGGGGCGTGTGTTGGCCTCCTTCAGGCTGGCGATCCAGCGGGCGCGGTCGCGCGGCCACACGTCGGCGGGCCAGCTGGGCTCGCCGATCTGGCGCGCGGCCAGGCGGGCGGCCTTGTCGAGCAGCGGCGGGTCGGTGAGCGATCGCAGCGAGTAGTGCAGCGCATCGTTCTCGGCGCCGGCCTCGAAGTTCGCGCCCAGGTCGGCCCAGGCCTCGCCCAGGCCGTTCTCGTCCAGCGCGGGCTCGTTGCCCAGGGCCTTCACGCCCTTGCTGGCCATGGCGGCCATGGCACTGGCCAGGCCCGCCTGCCCCGCCGGGTCGCGGCGGCTGCCGGCGTCAAAGTCGATCTGCACGTCCACCATGGGGATGACGGGGCTTTCGACCAGGTAGACCTTGGCGCCGCTGGGCTCCGTCCAGTGCTGGATGGGCAGCAACGCCCAGGCAGAGTTTGAATAAAAAACCACTCCAGCGCTTATCAACAAAGCGCGAGCAGCTATATTTTTGATAGTAATCATGTGCAAGGGACCCAGGGCGGGTTCAACGGATCACGGCGCCGGGCGGCAGCGTGGGGCGGGCGCGGGGGGCATCCAGGGGCTGTGGCAGCAAGGTGGCCACGGTGAGCTGGTCGTCGCCAAAATACCTGGCGGCCACGGCCTGCACCTGGGCGGGCGTCACGGTGCGCAGCAGCTCCAGCAGGCGCTCGTTGGCGTCGAGCGGAAAACCCTGCACCCAGTTGCCGCCCAGCTCCTGCGCCTGGTTCATCACCGAGTCGCGCTCGTACACGGTGGAGGCGATCCACTGCGTCTTGACGCGCGCGAGTTCGGCCTCGCTCACGCCACCCTGGGCCACGCGGGCCACCTCGGCGCGCAGGGCGTCTTCGACCTGCTGGGCCGTCTTGCCCGCGGCGGGCACGCCGCTGAGCATGAACAGGCTGGGGCCGCGCCCCGTGACCATGGCGCTGCTGTTGGCGCTGTCGGCCACGCGGTTCTCGCCCTGGGTGAGCGCACGGTCGAGCCGCGCGCCGTCGTAGCCGCTGAACACCGCCGACAGCACCATCAGCGCGAGGGCGTCGCGGTCGGTGTCGGTGAGGTTTTCCACGCGGTCAAGGCTGGGGGTGCGAAAGGCCAGCGCCACATACGCCTGCTCGGCCGGCGCCTTGACGGCGATGCGGCGCAGGCCCTGCTGCGCGGGCTCGGCGCGCGGCTTGCGCTCGGGCAGCGCATGGGCGGGGATGCCGCCGTAGTATTTTTCGGCCAGGGCCCGCACCTGCACGGGGTCCACGTCGCCCGCCACCACCACCACGGCATTGGTGGGCGTGTACCACTGGCGGTAGAAGGCGCGCGCGTCGTTCGGCGTCATGGCATCGAGGTCGCTCATCCAGCCCACGATGGGGCGACGGTAGGGCGACGCGGTGAAGGTGGCGGCAAACAGCTGCTCGGCCAGCATGGCGCGGGGCTGGTCCTCGGTGCGCAGGCGGCGCTCTTCCTTCACCACCTCCAGCTCCTTCTTGAACTCTTCATCCGGCCAGTGGTTGTGGGCGAACCGGTCGGATTCGAGCTTCATCACGTCTTCGAGTCGGCTGGACGGGATCTGCTGGTAGTAGCCCGTGTAGTCGCGGCTGGTGAACGCGTTCTCCCGCCCGCCCAGGGCGGCCACGCGGCGCGAGAACTCGCCCGGCGGCAACGTCTTGGTGCCCTTGAACAGCATGTGCTCGAGCACGTGCGCCACGCCCGTGGTGCCGTCCACTTCGTCCATGGAGCCCACGCGCACCCAGACCATGTGCACCGCCGTGGGGGCGCGCCGGTCGGGCTGCACGATGAGCTGCATGCCGTTCCTCAGGGTGAACTGCTGCGCGCCAGAGGCCGTGGTGGACGGCGTGGAAGAAGGCGCATCGGAGGGTTGGGATACCGGGGTGGTTGCCGCGAAGGCAGCCCCGGACGAGAGGCAGGCCAGCAGGCCCAGTAGGGTGAAAGCACGTTTCATAGAATGGATGATTCTAAGAACCCACCAATGTTCAGTTTTTTCAAGAAAAAGCCCACCGCTCCGCCATCGACGCCCGCACCGTCCGATGCGCCCTCCCCGGCCATGTCGTCCGGCGCTCCAGCACCTGCCGCCCCCCCCACTTCCATCCTGCCGGCCACGGCAGTTCCGGCGGTGCATCAGCCGCCGCCAGGGCCTTCGCCTGCCCCCGCGCAGGTGACCACGCCCGCGACAGCGCCCGCAGAAGCTCCCGCCGCGGCGCCGGCCGCTTTTGGCTGGCTGCGCAACCCGTTCGCCCCCAAGGCGCCCGAGGCGGCCCCCACGCCCGTGCCCGCACCGGCCGCGGTTCCGCCGCTGGCCCCCGTGGCCGTGGCAGCGCCGGTGCAGGCCCTGCCGCCGGCGCCCGTGGCAGTGGCAGCCCCCCCCGTCGCCGCACCGGCACCTGCGCCGGCCGCCCCCGTGGAACGCAAGGGCTGGCTCGACCGCCTCAAGGCCGGGCTGCGCAAGACGGGCAGCAGCATCACCACGGTGTTCACCGGCACGCAGATCGACGATGCGCTGTATGAAGAGCTGGAAGAGGCCCTGCTCATGGCCGATACCGGCGTGAAGGCCACCATGCACCTGCTGGCCGACCTCAAGCGCCGGGTGAAGGACAGCAAGACCACCGACCCCGCCGCCGTCAAGGGCCTGCTGGCCGACTCCCTCGCCGACCTGCTGCGCCCGCTCGAAAAAGCGCTGGTCATTGGCGAGCACACCCCCACCGTGATCATGGTGGCGGGCGTCAACGGCGCGGGCAAGACCACCTCCATCGGCAAGCTCACCAAACACCTGGCCGGCGAAGGTGCGGCCGTGCTTCTGGCGGCCGCCGATACCTTCCGCGCCGCCGCGCGCGAGCAACTGGGCGTCTGGGCCGACCGCAACACGGTCGAGATCGTGAGCCAGGAAGGCGGCGACCCGGCCGCCGTGAGCTTTGACGCGGTCACGGCCGGCAAGGCGCGCGGCAAGGACGTGGTGCTGGTGGACACCGCCGGGCGCCTGCCCACGCAGCTGCACCTGATGGAAGAGCTGAAAAAGATCCGCCGCGTGGTCACCAAGGCCGATGCCACGGCGCCGCACGAGGTGCTGCTGGTGATCGACGGCAACACCGGCCAGAACGCCCTGGCCCAGGTGCGTGCGTTCGACGATGCGCTGCAGCTCACGGGCCTCATCGTGACCAAGCTCGATGGCACGGCCAAGGGCGGCGTGCTGGCGGCCATCGCGCAGGAACGCCCCATTCCGGTGTATTTCATCGGCGTGGGCGAGAAGCTCGAAGACCTGGAGACCTTCAACGCGCGCGAATTCGCGCAGGCGCTGCTGACCTGAAAACCCGCCCGCAACCGCGATCCATGGCCCCCTCGGGGCCATTTTCACGTTTACGAACGGCAGCAATTCCCCCATGATGGGCTTTCCCCAGGAAAGGCGCGGACGCCCATGTTCATTGAGCTGGTCAAAGGTGTTGCCTTGCTGCTGGCGCTGTGCTTCCTGCATGGGTTCAACATCCGCGTCTGGCGCCGGCACCCGCGCACCGGGCAGGTTTTCTCCGGCATCCTCTTTGGCTCCATCTGCGTGGTGGGCATGCTCACCCCCGTGGTGCTGATGCCGGGCGTGATCTTCGATGCGCGCTCGGTCGTGCTCAGCATGGCGGGCCTGTTCGGGGGCCCGCTGGTGGCCTGCATCGCCGCCGCCATGGCCGCCACGGGCCGCCTCTGGCTGGGGGGCGCCGGCGCCGAGGTGGGCCTGCTGGTGATTGCGCTGTGCACCACGCTGGGCCTGGTCTACCGCGAAGGCCGCGCGCGCGGGCGCCTGGGGGTGGAGCCCGTTCCGCTGGCCCTGTTCGGGTTGCTGCTGCACACCGCAGTCGTCGCCCTGTTCCAGCTGCTTCCCGCTGAGGCCGTCCAGCGCATCAACCAGACCCTGGCCGTGCCTTTCCTGCTGACCTTCACGCCCGCCACGGTGGTGCTGGGCCTGCTGCTGCGCGATGTGGAAGAACGCCTGGCCACCGAGCGCGCGCTGCATGGCACGGCGGCGCGCCTGCGCGCCATCGCCCAGGCGATCCCCGACGTGCTGCTCGTGCTGGACGCCCGTGGGCGGTATGTGGAGGTGCTCTCGCCCGACGACGCACCCCTGGCGGCCAGCCCGCCTCAGCTGATTGGCAAGCGGCTGCATGACGTGCTGCCCGCGCCACAGGCCGACAGCTTCCTGGAGCTGATCCGCAATACCCTGCAGTCGGGCCAGACGCACAGCATGGAGTACGAGATGCAGACGCTCTCGGGCCCACGGCATTTCGAAGGGCGCGCCCAGCCCCTGGGCGTTCAGGTGGGCGGCCAGGCGGCCGTGGTCTTCCTGGCGCGCGACATCACCAAGCGCAAGCTCGCCGAGGGCGCGCTGCGCGAATCGGAGCTGCGCTTTCGCTCGCTGCTGCGCAACATTCCGTCCATCTCCGTGCAGGGCTATCTGGAGGACGGCACCACCAGCTACTGGAACCGGGCTTCCGAGCAGCTCTACGGCTACACCGCCGAGGAAGCACTGGGCAGCAACCTGCTGGACCTCATCATCCCGCCGGCCATGGCCGACACCGTGCGCGGGCACATGCGCCACATGTTCGCCACGGGCGAGGTCATCCCGGCGGGCGAGCTGCAGCTGCGGCGCAAGGACGGCTCGCCCGTGGACGTGTTCTCCAGCCACGCCTACATCCAGGTGCCCGGGCATCCGCCCGAGATGTTCTGCATCGACATCGACATCTCGGGGCGCAAGGCCGCGGAGGACGAGGCCCGCTACCTGGCGTTCTACGACGCGCTCACGCAGCTGCCGAACCGGCGCCTGCTGGTGGACCGGCTGCAGCAGGTGCTGGCCAACGGCGCGCGCTCGGGCCTGACCACCGCCGTGCTGTTCGTGGACCTGGACAACTTCAAGACGCTCAACGACACCCGGGGGCATGAAGTGGGGGACCTGCTCCTCAAGGAAGTCGCCCTGCGCCTGCCCGGCTGCGTGCGGGAACAGGACACCGTGGCCCGCCTGGGAGGCGACGAATTCGTGGTGGTGCTGCAGAACCTCAGCAGCGACCCGCCGGAAGCCGCGGCGCAGGCGCGCACGCTGGGAGAACTCATCCTGGCCCAGCTGCGCCAGCCCTACCAGCTGGCGGGGCACGAACACCATTTCACGGCCAGCATCGGCGTCACGCTCCTGCGCGACCACCGCGACTCCGTGGACGAAGTCCTCAAGCAGGCGGACATGGCCATGTACCGCGCCAAGGACGCGGGCCGCAACACCCTGCGCTTTTTCGACCCCGACATGCAACAGGCCGTCAACCGCCGTGCGCTGCTGGAGGCGGAGCTGCACACCGGACTGCGGCAGTCGCAGTTCCTGCTGCTGTACCAGCCCCAGGTGGACGACCAGGGGCGGGTGACCGGCGCAGAGGCACTGGTGCGCTGGCGGCACCCGGTGCAGGGCATGGTCCCGCCGTCCGAGTTCATCCCCCTGGCGGAAGAATCCGGCCTGATCCTGCCCCTGGGCCACTGGGTGATGGAAACCGCCCTGCGCCAGCAGGCCCGGTGGCGCCAGCACCCGCCGTTTGCCCACCTGAACGTCGCCATCAACGTGAGCGCGCGCCAGTTCCTGCAGGACGATTTCGTGGCCCAGGTGCTTGCGCTGCTGCAGCGGACGGGGGCCGATCCGGCACGGATCAAGCTGGAGCTGACCGAAAGCCTGCTGCTCGACAACGTGGACAACGTGATCGCGACGATGCGCGCGCTCAAGGCCCATGGGCTGGGCTTTTCGCTCGACGACTTTGGCACGGGCTACTCGTCCTTGAGCTACCTCAAGCGCCTGCCGCTGGACCAGATCAAGATCGACCAGGGCTTCGTGCGCGGCGTGCTGCTGGACCCGAGCGACGCGGCCATCGCCCGCTCGATCATCGCCCTGGCGGGCAGCCTGGGCCTGGACGTGATCGCCGAGGGGGTGGAAACGGCGGCACACCACCAGTTCCTGCTCGCGCACGGCTGCAAGGCGTTTCAGGGCTACCTGTTTGGCAGGCCGCTGGCACTGGAAGACTTTGAACGGGCGGCGCTGGAGGCACTGGGCCCCGCAAAGGCCCCCGGCTGACCTCGCGCCAGACCGGCGCCGCGATGGCATTCAAGTTGCCGCACGCAAATGCCGATAACCAAAGGCCACGACAGTCGGCCCCGCGCCGCGCCTCCGTGGAAACCATGGAGGTGCCCCATGAAAATCGAGTCGTCCACCCTGCAGATGCAGGCCCGGCATGCCGCCACGCGCATGCACAGCCAGACAAGCCGCCTGGAAATGTGGGTGGGCGAGCGCCCTCCGGGCACGCCCGCCGCCCGCCAGGCCCCGCCGCCCCAGATCTCCAGCGCGGCCCGCCTGGCCCAGGCCGCCCACGCGGCCTCGGCCTCCGTCGAGCCGCGCCCCACGCGCGACCCCGACGAAGGCCTGACACCCCAGCTCGCGATGATCCGCGACCTCATCGAACGCATGACCGGCGTGCTGGTTCGCGTGTATGCCGGGCCCAAGGCCGCCGAGGCGCCCGCCGAGCCCGTGCCCGCTGCGCCCCCAGCCGGGGGCGGCACCACGGAGGCCCCCCGCCAGCGCGCGGGCTTTGGCGTGATCTACGAACAGCGCGAGGTGCTGGAGGAAACCGAACGCACCCAGTTCGCGGCGGCGGGCACCGTGCGCACCGCCGATGGCCGGGAGATCCAGTTCACGCTGCAGCTGGACATGCAGCGCAGCTACCGCGAGGAATCCTCCGTCAGCCTGCGGCTGGGCGATGCCGTGGCGGTGGACCCCCTGGTCATCAACTTCGACGGCACCGCCGCGCAGCTACAGGACCTGCGCTTCGCCTTCGACCTGGACGGCGACGGGCAGACCGAACAGGTGCCCCTGCTGGCCGGGAACCGGGGCTACCTGGCGCTGGACAACAACCAGAACGCACGCATCGACAACGGCCTGGAACTCTTCGGCCCGGGCACGGGGAACGGCTTTTCGGAGCTGGCCCGGCATGACAGCGACGGCAACGGCTGGATCGACGAGGCCGACCCCGTCTTCCAGCAACTGCGCGTGTGGACCCCGGATGCGGATGGCACGGGCCGCCTGCAAACCCTGCAGGAGCTGGGCGTGCGCGCGGTGCAGCTCAGCGCCCAGGCAACGCCCTTTGCCCTGCGCAGCGCCGACAACGGCAGCCTGGGCGCCGTGCGCTCCACCAGCGTCTACCTGCGAGACGACGGCAGCGCGGGCACGGTGCAGCAGATCGACCTGAGCGTGTAGCCAGCCCAGCCACAGGGGCCAGGCAGGAACCCGCCCCTGCCGCCCGGGAGGCTGAAAAAAACCGCGGATGCCCCGCAGTCAGGCCAGCACCGTGGCATGGGCCACCTGCGCATCCACCCAGCCGGCATATTCTGCGGACCCCTGCAGTGCCTGGACCACCAGTTGCGGCAGCGCATAAGGATGTTGCGCCCGCAAAAGCGCCAACAGCGGGTGCAGCGCGCGCGCCACGGTCTTGCAGACCAGTCGGAGCTCACGGTCCTCCTGCGAGGCGCCCTGCCAGCGGAAGTAGGCCGTGATCGGCTCCACCTGCACACAGGCCGCCAGCCGCGCCTGCAAGACCAGCTGCGCCAGCCGCCGGGCTTCCGCTTCGGTGGCCACCGTGGTGGTGACAACGAGAATGTCGCAAAGGGCGGTCGGCTCGGTCATGCGCGTCTCCCGAAGTTGGGCGCTGCAGTCTGCCATAGCGCCCTGGGAAGCGCCAGCCGGTGGAAAATCCCATGCGTCCGTGCGGGCGGCGCTCATGGAAATGGCGGCGGCTGGCGCGGGGTGAGTTGGCCATCGCCAGCGCGCCGCCAAAGGAAGATCCCGCGCCGTGGGCTGAGATCGGCTGGAATCAGAATCCCGAGAACGAAAGGGTGTAGCGCATGTACCGCCCATAGTTGTCATTGGGTACCTGCGACTGCGTATCTCGCACTGCCAGCACCACCTGATTGTTGTTTTGCCCGATATTGCGGTAGTTCAAGTCTGCATCTGTCGGATCAAAGACCGACATATACGCTCCGGACTGCAGGTTGAATACCTCGCCAAACGGATGCCCTTGCCCAAACGGCTGCAGGTGATTTTCCAAATCGAGTGGGTTGGCGAGCGTAGTGCAATAAGAAAAATGCAATGCGCCGGGATACGCCACGCCGAGCACCACAAACTTGCTCCCCACCTTCCGGACTGCCTGCGCCATGGCCATATTGGCCATCCACTGCCCCGGCAGATTGCTGCGATAGAAGACATAGGGCTTGATGGGTGCCTCAGGTACGCTGGCATCCGCCCATTCCCATCGCGTGATGAATTGCCAGACACCTGCGCTGTTGAATATCTCCCAGAAATGGCCATTCCGGTTGTTCGGATTGCCTGTCTGGCCCATCAATGAGGTGGCGCAGCGAAGCAGCACGGGGCCCGCTTTCCCCGCAGGGGAGCTCGGTGCGCCATACGGGTCCGTCATCGTAGGATTCTGCGTAGCGGGGATGTGCTGCGCGAACACATACACGTAGCCGCTGTCCTCGATGAAATTCGAAGGATGCAGGAATCCATAGTGCGCAACCTTGCCCGGCCTGCCATAGTTTGGCGGTGCCGGGTGCACGATCATGTGCTGATCGCTATGCGTGGTCGTACCCATGAATGGAATGGGATTGAACGCATACGTGAACTGATCGTGGTTGCCGGTTCGGGGCTCCGTCTTGAACAGTGAAAGACTGTTGAACCACTGGAACGTACTGCTTGCTTGAAGAGGCCAATAGGTTCCAGCATCGGCCTCGAGCTCGGTGTAGTTTTCTGAATGGGCAATGGCGAAGGCCTGGCCCTCATTCACGTTGAACACCGAGAAAAGCCAATGCCGCATGTCCATGCTGGCAATCTGCGGATTGCGCACCGAATTCATGGTCATGGGGTTGACTGGCGACAGGCTGGGCGAGGCCATTGAACCCGGCACCATGTACATCGTCCTGTTCTCGCTGTGCGGAACAACTGCGCGCATGACATCCGCCGAGCTGCGGCGATAGGGATTCAATGGACCGTCCGCCCAACTGCCGTAAGGCTTTCCACTGCCCACAAAGATCTTGTAGTGCGGCTCCGCGTTGTAGTCGTAGATATTGATAGGCCCGCTGAAGGACAGGGAAACATTGGGGGCGAACTGAGCACTGGCCCAACGCGGCAGCATGCTGGCTCCTGCCGTGGCAGCTATGCCCGCGCTGGCGGATTTGAGAAATTCACGACGATCGTTCAATGGATCCTCACTTTCGATTAGGAAACTGGATTTCAGACAGCCCGTGCATCCCATGGGCTCCTTTCATCCTACTGAGCGCCCTGTACGCTGCGTGTAATTGCACGTTTCACATGTAACCCTGGGCAAATAATTTCTACAAATCGTATCTGCGAATCCCGATAAATCGCTTGCCTGGGCGCAATTGCAAGCTTTATCAGTGGCTTCTAGCACCGATGGGCGGAGCACTTGGTACTGCCCCGCCTATGCCCACGCCATATTGAAGACAACAAAGGCAGCAGCCACCCAGACCAGCAGGGCGATGTGGGTCAGTTGCAGGCTCTGTTGCCGGATCCAATAGCCGAACCACAGCCCCCCGAGATGCATGGACAACAAGAACGCAGCGAAGGTGCTCAAGGCCAGGTTCAGCCAGGGCCGGGCGGTGACCAGGTCGCCCACGGCGAGCAGTTGCCAGCAGCCCGCCCAGCACGCGGCTGCCGCCACGGTCTGCAGCGCCAGCACCCACAGCAGCGCGAGTCGGTGAACGGCGGGCGAATCGATGGCCCGTGAAAGGAGTGGCGTGTCGATCGCGGGCTGCTGCTTCAGCGGCGCCATCGACATCGTTGCGCCGATGGCAGCTGTAGAGCCGCCAAGCGCGTGGCAGTTGTTGATGACGCTGATGGACAGCCAGATCGCCAGGCCCAAGGCATGGACCGCCAGGAACAGCTCCTGTGACATACCGGCCCCCATCACGAAATTCCTTGCCGACGGGTGATCCGGCGCGCCAGCAGTATGGCCACTGCGGGCGGCAGCGCGAAGGTGGCGAACAGCCACAGCGCGGCAGACTGTGCGCCCGCCGCGCCTCCTGGGCGGGTGAGCCCCGCTGCATTGGCCACAAGCCCTGCCATGGCCGCCCCGATCGCCATGCCATAGAGCTGCACCGTCGTGATGGCGGCCGACGCCGTGTCGGTTTCACCGGGCGGAGCGAGTGTCAGCAGGCGGGTGACCAGGTGCGGCCAGCCCATGCCCACGCCGGCGCCGACGCCTGCCAACGCCACACCGCAAAGCGCCATTCCTGCGCTCGCCGGCAGACCGGCGCCGGCAGGCACCAGCACCGCCAGGGCCAGCAGGGCAGCCGCGCACAGCATCGGTCCCGCGCGCAGCAGGCGCTCGGCGCGGGCTCCGGTACATCCCGAAGACACCAGCGAGCTCACACTCCAGCCGGCTGCCATGGCGGCGGTGAGGTAGCCCGCGGCCAGTGGCGTCAGGCCCTGCAGCACCTGCAGAAAGTAGGGCACGAAGATCTCGGTGGTGGTGCCGATAAGCAGCAAGGCGATGCTCGCATAGACCGCTCCCAAAGGTGAGCGCAGCCGCGTGGCGCCCGAAGGCAGCAAGCGCATGGATGCCCGGCGATCCCATGCAATCGCCGCGGCGCCCAACGCCAGCCCCGCTGCGACACCCGCCCCCTGCACCATCAGTGCCGACGAGAGGCCGCCCACGGCGACTACCATCACCGATGCCATCAGCAACACGACCTGGGCCAAAGGGATGCCCGCCTGCGCAGGGACGGCCGCGGCCTGGGTGCGTGCAGGACGCAGCTTCAGGGCGGCCAGCAGCGCCTGTAGCAGCGCCACGGGTAACAGGGTCCAGAACGCCCATCGCCAATGTCCTGCCTGCGCGAACAGGCCGCCCACGGCCGGCCCGCACAGGGTGGCCACGCCCCACATGCCGGACACCAGGGCCACCGCGCGCGGCCACAGCGCAGGCGCGAAAACGATCCGTATCAGCGCATAGCTCAACGCGGCCAGTGTGCCGCCTCCCAGGCCCTGCACGCTGCGCCCGGCCAGCATCCACGGCATGGACGGCGCACCGGCGCAGATGGCCGAGCCGAGCGCGAACACCGCCAACGCCGCCATGCAGGCGTCGCGGGGCCCCGCTACACCGAGCAGCCGAACCGACAGCACGGCCCCCAGGATGGAGGCCACCACAAAGAGCGTGGTGCTCCAGGCGTACCAGTCCAGCCCTCCGATGTCCCGGACCACCGACGGCAATACAGTGGTCACGATGTGCACGTTGACCGCATGCAGCGCCACGCCACCGGTGAGGGCCAGGGCGAGCCAGCCATTCGTGCCGGTGAACAAGTCGCTCCAGGTGGCCGTTGAAACAGAAGGAGAAAGGGAAGGGGACACAGGAGAGCTCATGGATTCACGGAGAGGGGAAAACGGGATGGCTTAAAATCCAAGTCATTCCTTGCATATTAAGTGGGTGCCATGCTTTATACAAGTAAAAACTTTGAAAATAAGGCAGATCTGCCGACGGCGGATCGCATCCTTTTTTTCATCAAGTCCAAGGGCGCCGCATCCACTGCCATGCTTGCGACGGCGATGGACCTGACGCCGGAAGCGGCCCGGCAGCAAGTCCAGAAACTGGTGGCGTCTGGATGGATCGAGGGGCGGCAGGAAGCGCTGCCTGGCGTGGGGCGCCCGCGCCAGAACTGGGTGCTGACCGAGGCCGGCAACGGCCGGTTCCCGGACACGCATGCGCAGTTGGCCGTACAGATGATCGGGTCGGTGCGCGCGTTGTTTGGCGAAGAAGGGATGGACCGTCTGATCGCGCAGCGCGAAGCCGAGGCGCGGGCCACGTATCTGCAGGTCTGCAAAGGCCGGACCCTGAAGGAGCGGCTTGAACAGCTCGCCACCGTTCGTACCGAAGAAGGCTACATGGCGCGTGTCGAACGTGACCGGAGCGGCTGGCTGTTGATCGAGGACCACTGCCCGATCTGCATCGCCGCGCGCACCTGCCAGGGTTTTTGCCGTTCGGAACTGCAGCTATTCCAGGAAGTCGCTGGTGCGGATGCCCGAGTCAGTCGTGAGCAACATCTGTTGGCGGGCGCGACGCGTTGCGTGTACCGCATCGTTGCCATCAATCGCCAGTCATCCTAGCCATCGGGTTGCACTACGGGCCCGTGCCAAGTGTCATGCGCCACGCAGGAAAGCAGGCAGATGTGTTTTTTATGGCAAGCCTTGGAAGCAACAAACCCGCATCTGCCGAATGCAGCCAAGCTTTCACGCGAGCCGACAAAGCGTCGGTCCGGATTCCATAGCGGTCATGCCGTGCGGGTAAGGCACCCGCGTCGAGATACACGTTCAGCAGGCTCACCAGTGGAACCGCGTGGGCTGTACGCCCTTCCGCAATGGGGGCTGGTCACAGCCTCACCCAGGCCCCCGACCACCGAGCGGTTCTCAACCACCACCAAGCTCGGCTTGCGCAGACACTGTCATTTGCGCACAGCTGGGGCTGGACTGGATACGCTTGAGGTTGCTGCAGAGCGTAGACGGTTTGCTACCTGTTCTTGCCTTTGATGTCTCGACACATAGACCCCCCGCCGCAGTGATTTTGGGGAATTTCGTACTTATCGATGCGAACGCATCGCTTGCGCAGCGCGGCCAGGCAACAGCCAGTTCTTTGCCCGAGCCGGAGGCGGCAGGCGCAGGCAGGCAGCCAGGTCGCTTGCAAGCTTTCTGTGCGAGGAGGATAATTCGCTCTTATGAAAATTCTCACCAACGTGATCAAGGCATCGTTCGCCCCCTAGTTGCGCCCCTCGATCGCGTGTCGGAGGGCTGTGCGCCTTCCGGTCCATAAAACCCCGGCAGGCTCCACCTCCGGGGTTTTTTGTTTTTTCAGACTTTCTCACCACCCAACCTATGCGTACCTACGACAAGTTGATTGCCACGATTCCCGGCCGCCGGAGCTTGAGTTCCGTGCGCCCGGGCTTCGGCGACAGCACAACACCCATTCAACGCTAGCCTGAAGGCGAATCCATCTCGCCTGGGCTGGCAGATAGCCAACCAGGCGGCAGCTGCTCGCAGAGCCGGGCGCAGCCGCAAGAGATTGAAAGATTCGCCATGAGAAATTCACGCAACACCAGCAATGCCCATCTGCGCAACCTCGGTGTCATCGCCCACGTCGACGCGGGCAAGACCACGACCACCGAACGCATCCTGTTCTACACGGGCGAAAGCCATCGTATCGGCGAAGTGCACGACGGCACGGCGCACATGGACTTCGATCCGCAGGAGCAACAGCGCGGCATCACCATCAACAGCGCGGCCGTCACCGTGCACTGGAAGGGCACGCAGCTCAACCTGATCGACACGCCCGGCCACATCGATTTCAACATCGAGGTGAACCGCTCGCTGCGCGTGCTCGACGGCGCGGTCGTCGTGTTCGACGGCGTGGCCGGTGTGGAGCCGCAGACCGAGACCAACTGGCGACTGGCCGACAAGTACCACGTGCCGCGCATCGCCTTCATCAACAAGCTCGACCGCGTGGGCGCCGACTTCCACCGCGTGGTGGCCATGATGGAAGAGCGCCTGGGCGTGCGCGTGGTGCCGCTGCAGATCCCCATCGGTGCGGAAGGCGACTTCCGCGGCGTGGTGGACTTGCTGAGCCTGCGCGCCCGCATCTGGGACAAGGACGACGCGAGTGCGCCCTACCGCGAAGCCGACGTGCCCGCCGAGCTGCTCGAGCAAGCCGTGCGCGCACGCGCCCGCCTGGTAGAGGCCGCCGTGGAGCAGGACGAAGCCGCGCTGCAGGCCTACGTGAACGGCGAAGAGGTCGCTGTGGACGTGCTGCATGCCGCCCTCCGCAAGGGCGTGCTGGCAGGCACCTTCGTGCCCGCGCTGGCCGGCTCGGCCTTCAAGAACCGCGGCGTGGAGCCTTTGCTCGACGCCGTGGTGGACTACTTGCCCTCGCCGGACGACATCGTGCGCGAAGGCGGCGAGACCGCTGCGGACCCGTTCAAGGCCCTGGCGTTCAAGGTCGTCACCGACGACCACGGCGCCAAGGTGTTCGTGCGCGTGTACAGCGGCCGTCTGGGCCGGGGCGACGTGGTGCTCAACACCAGCACGGGCAAGACCGAGCGCGTGTCGCGCCTGTACGAAGTGCATGCCGACAAGCACATCGAGCGCGACGAGCTGGTGGCGGGCGACATCGCCGCCGTCGTGGGCCTCAAGGACACGCTGACGGGGCACACGCTGAGCGACCCGGCCCACCCCGTGGTGCTGGAGCAGATCAGCGTGCCCGAGCCGGTGATCCACGTGGCCATCGAGCCCAAGGCGAGCGCGGACCAGCCAGGCCTGTCCAAGGCCCTGCAGTCCCTGCTGCGCGAAGACCCGAGCCTGCGCCTGCAGCACGATGCCGAATCCGGCCAGACCATTCTGTCCGGCATGGGCGAGCTGCAGCTCGAGGTCTCGATCGAGAAGCTGCGCGCACGCCACGGCGTCAACGTGTCGGTCGGCCGTCCCCAGGTGGCCTACCGTGAAACCATTTCGAAGAGTGTGGAGGTACACCATGTGCACAAGAAGCAATCGGGCGGCCCCGGCCAGTTCGCCGAGGTGAGGTTGCTGCTCGAACCCCTGCCAAGGGGCGAAGGCATCCGCTTTGAAAGCCGCATCGTCGGCGGCGCCGTGCCGCGCGAGTTCATCCCCGCGGTGGAGGCCGGCATCCGCCGCGCCGCCCTCACGGGCGTGGTGGCGGGCTTCCCTGCCGTGGACTTCGCGGCCACGCTGGTGGACGGCAGCTTCCACGAGCGTGACTCGTCCACGCTGGCCTTCGAGCTGGCGGCCATGGCCGCCTTCCGCGAAGCCTTTGCCAAGGCCGGGCCCCAGGTGCTCGAACCCGTGATGGCCGTCGAGGTCATCACGCCCGCCGAGTACCTGGGCGACAGCATTGGCGACCTGAACCGCCGCCGCGGCATCGTGCGCGGCCAGGGCCAGCGCGGCAACGCCGCCACGGTCGAGGCCGAGGTACCGCTGAAAGAGATGTTCGGCTACATCGGCAGCCTGCGCGCCTTGTCTTCGGGCCGCGCGCAGTACTCGATGCAGCTGGACCACTATGGGGTGGTGCCTGCGGGGGAGATGGCTGCGTTGGTGCCGTGAATTGAATCAGCGCGATAGGCCGGAATCGATGGCCTGGCAGCGCAAGACGGGAGGGGCGTGGACGGATGTCTGCGCCCCTTTTTTTGTCTGCGATGGGAGCGTAGATGGGTCAGGCGGATTCCGGGACACAAAGTTCTGGTCGTTGGCAACCACGATCTCGCCAGGAAGGGTGAGTGCCTGTACCTGGCAGAGAAATCACTGGATGGACAGCGCCTACTGCTTGACACTGTGGTGCCTTTCCTGCCTGGCAGGATGCGCTGGGACAGAGCATCTTCGTGAACCACTATCCAGCAACCGTGGAGCATAGCCTCGGTCGCCAAGTGAACTATCACAGGCGTCTGCATCGGGATGTGCAGGCTGCCACCGAAACCACGCCCTTTGTGAACGTGGGCTGGGGTGTTGCGCCGAGACTAGTCTGCCTTTGGATCAACCATCTGAGACCATCGCACGGCGCCGCCACTACAGCGATAGCTGCCGGGGCTTCAGGACGTCGCAGACCCCCCGCATTGCTGCGAGCGTGCCGCTCCCAAGAAACCTCTTGTTACCGTCAAACAAAGTCCGTTGCATAGACTGCCTCGGCCTGGTTGGGTGCGTTGTGCGGCCAACGAAAGGCGTTACCACCTTTTGGGAGGAACCATGCTCAGAAAACTAATCGCTAGTGCCTGTATCGCCACACTGTGCTCGTTTGCTTCTGCAGGCGAAGCACCCGGGAATCTCGTCAGAGATCCGGTATTGGGTGACTTTGACGTTCGCTATCTCACCGGTCTGAACCAGAGCCACAACTATGGTACTTTCATGGCCGGGATCCCCATCAAGTTGCAGGCCCGCCTGACATGGCAAGGCCCCCACGGGGTACCCATTGCGACCGGGCAGCATGCCATCGTGGCCTTCACACAAATCGGCGCAAAGAACACCGCAATGAACGTACAAGGGCTGAACTTTTTCAGTCACGGGATTGGCGCCTTTGTCGGTCAGACTGGCTTGGCCATGGAGCTCTGGTTCCGCCATACCAATGCACAGCCCAACATCGACTTAGCTACCCAAGATGCCTTTGTTTGGTATCAAACCCATGGTCGTTGTGCGCAATCGGTGGCGGGAAGCATTCCGACACCAGGGCCGAACGGTGAGAACGGTGTCATGTGCCTTTCTCCAACCCCTGCGCCAGGCGGATACATCACGTCGTCGGCCTTTCAGCTGCGGTACGGCTACCACTACTGGGTCCGTACACAAATTTCGGCCAACACGTCTACGGGGCACGGAACGCTTGTCGCAGAACTGTTCGAGGACACGGCAACCCCAGGCTCGACGCCGGTCCTCAAACAAACTGGGTCGTTTGGGTTCCCCTTGTCAGGGGAGGGGTCTCCGTTCCCCTTGCAAGGCGCAGAACCCATTTACTCGACCGTGGCAAGGACGCCCGGGTCACCGAGTGAACCTGTGGTTGCCTACTATGCGTTTGATTTCTTTTAAGCACCTCGGACTGTTTAGTACGGACTAGGAGCCTTCGACGCGCCGGCCAGCGCAGTCGGCAAAACCTTCTGGCGCCCCAAGCTTCTGTCCGGAAACTTGGGGCTGCATTCGTTGCGCACGGCTCCCCCCCTTCGACACAACCTTGCACTCCCGGTAGCTTCGCACCATGGCACCTAGATTGCGCGCACGGCCGGGCCATCCCAACGAACACCCACTTCTACAGGTGCGCATGCACTTGCTCGTTCTAGCGGCAGCCCCCCATTGGACAGTCCGGCTTCGAACTGAGCAACAGTGCTCAATCGACCGAAGTCCTTGATGTCTCGGCTCAGTCTCCTTGTTCTGCCTGATCTGCATCTCGACCACCATACGGTGCCGCTGGTGGCCGCCGGCGGACGCCGCATTCACACGGGCGCAGATGTGGTCGTGCTCGCCGGCGACATTCATGAGGGCCTCAAAAGACTGCGTTGGCTGCGCTGGCGTTTGCGGGCCAGCCGGTGATTCCATGTGGAGCAATCACGAGTTCTATTCCCGGGGTAGACAAAAAAACCTCTACGATCTGCGCAACCCTGACCGCGCAGTTGGGTATCCACTTATGGAGCGCGAGAGTGTGGACCCCGGAGGATTTCGGTTTCTGGGCTGCAGTCCGTGGACGGACTTTGAGATCAATGCGGCGGACGCAATGCAGGAGTGCATGCGAGAGGCCCGCCAGCTGATGACGGACGACAAGAGGATCAAGTTCTTCAGAAGCTCCACCAAGCCTCACATCCATCTGCGCACTCTTCCTTTGTAAGCCTCGTACTCCGCCCCAAATAGAGCAGCTAACACGCGCTCTTCCGGGATGATTTGGAATCGGGTGATGTAAAGCACGAACACCAGAGCCCATAGGGCAGCAAGCGGATTTTCCAAAAACACTGCCCACGCCAAAAGGGTTAGCAAGAACCCAACGTACATGGGATTGCGCGTGTACCGGTAGACGCCTTGGACAACCAAAGAAGACGCCGAGCTTGCCTTGATCGGACTCACTGTGGTCTTGACGCGCCGAAACGCAAAGACGCCGGCAAAGCTGATGCTCATGCCAACGCACACCAAGACCACCGCAAAGAGCACACTGACCGGATGGGGCAACTGCAAGAGGCCTCCAGCGGATGGTGTCGTCATCCACATGAGAAGCGCCAGGACAAGCGCAACGACCGGGGGCGGAACCTTCAGTTCAAGCAATCTCATATCACCGTATCACTCCATGACGAGGTCGTGCCCGGCATGCACAGCCACACACTCACCGGATCGGCGGCAAGTGTTGCGGCTCGCTTCGTCGCCACGACCGTGTTTCTCGCAATAGCCCACAACAACCCAAAGAAGGGTAGTCGGCGTACTCAAATCACCATTGACTGCTGGGCAAAGATGCCCGCCATCGCGCCCTGCCATGTTGACTGGGTGACCGAGGGCAAGAAGGGCGTCGCGAGGTCGCCAGCTGCGTAGATGCCGGGCACGCTGGTTTGGCGGCGCTCATCAACCTTGAGGACGATGCCGGTGGGCGTATCGACCGTGGCGAGGCCCAGTGATGTATGCAGGCTTGCGGATGGCTTGTTGCGCGGCTGGGCAAACAGGATATCGACCGCGACGTTGCGGCCGGTATCGAGATTGACGGTGGCGATGTGGCCCTGCTGGTGGGCGATCTCGACGATTCGGCCATCGGCAACTGGGATGTTGCGGCGCGCCAGATCGGCCAGGACATCTTGCGCAATGTCATGGCCATCGGCAAAGACCGTCAGCTTGTCAGTCCAATCGCGGAACAGCCTGACGGACTGGTGCGACTGTGGGCCCGACCAGAGGACGCCCCAATGCTGGTCGGCGACTTCAAAGCCGTCGCAATAGGGGCAAGGCACGATGGACCTGCCCCAGCTTTCGGCGAAGCCTGGAACATTGGGCATCTGGTCGGCAACGCCATAGCTCAGGATCAGGCGACGTGCCCTGAGGCTTTCGTTGTCGTCAGTGACGACGCAGAAATCGTCGATGGCGCCAGACACGCTCTCGGCCCGGGCATTGACCAACCTGATCGCGGGATAACGCGCCAGCTGCTGCCGCGCCTCAGCCAGGATGTCCAGCGGTGGCTTGTGATCGTGGCCAAGCACGCCATGTGAGTGGTGGCCGAAGCGATTGCGCGGCCGACCAGTATCGAGAACAGTGACTTTGCGGCGGGCACGGCCGAGTTGCAGGGCGGCGGCGAGGCCAGCAAAGCTGCCGCCGATGATGATGACGTCATCCATGGTGATGGGCTCCATGTAGGCTGATTGATTATTGGACTTACAAGTACAGTAATGTAGGATTTATATAATGGACCGTCAAGTCCACTATATAAACCATGCCACCCTCCCCATCGCCCTCGCCCAAGTCCCAACGTGGCCGACCACGCGATCCTGAGCGCGTGCGGCGCATCCTGGAGGCGGCGCAAAAACACTTCAATGAGCATGGCCTTGAGCGTGCCAGCGTCGATGCCATCGCAGCGGATGCCGGGGTGTCCAAGATGACCGTGTACAACAACTTCGGCTCTAAGGAAGGGTTGTTCCAGGCGGTCGTGCGCGACAGGTCGGCGACGGTGGTGGCTGGGTTCCCGGGCGCCGGGTCACTGGACCCGGACCAGCCGGAGAAGGCGCTGCTGGTGATCGGCACCCGGTTTCTCGCGCTGGTGCGTGGGGATGCCCTGGGCGCGTTGCGCACTGTCTACGGCGTGGCGGGTGCTCAGCCGGAAGTCTGCCGCGCGTTGTACGAGGAAGGCCCGGAGCGTGTGAACGGTGAACTGGCTGCATACCTGCGCCGCGCCCACTCGGCGGGCACGCTGAAGGTGCGAAACCCAGTTCAGGCGGCAGACCTGTTCCTGTCGATGTTCATGGGCTCCGGGCACATTCGCGGACTGCTGAAGCTCGAGATGCCGGATACCCGGGAAAACAAGGCTCTTCTGCGCGAGGCCGTACGGGTCTTCATGGCGGCTTACAGATCGTAGTCAGCCGCCTCTTAGGAGCGCGCAAAACAACAAGCTCTAAATTTTCGAAGCCGCACTCGCAGCGGATGCACCTGGGGTATTGGCGAACAATCGATTGATCTGTCGCCGCTGCCAAGTCCCAACCTGAGACAGCTTGCCATCAGTATGAAATTCGCTATGGCGGATGCTGATCGTGCGACTTCATTGACTCGCAAAAGAGCGATCGCTCATTAGGAGCGCTATCCCGAGTGATACCTGCTGAGTGTTCTAGGCGACCGAAAATGATCGGGTGAGCGCTACTCATGGCCCAGGCGATATTGCGATCTACGTGAGAAAACACACAGACCCCATCAGTTCAAAGATTGAGAATTTTCTCAGCGCCAGGAAGTAGACAACGCACCAAGACAGGCCATGCGCGTGACGCGATGGACCTGCTTGTGGGAAGCGGGATGCTTTCGAAGCGCACATTCAATGAGGAACCATCATGAACACGACTTTTCGCATTCTTTCTATCTCTGCCATTGCGGTATTTTTTTCCTTCGGTGCTCAGGCTGACGAAGCAGACGCTTCTCAGCACGCACTGAAATTCGAGACCCAACGCACGCGCGCGGAAGTGGCTGCCGAAGCCGCTACTGCGGTCAAGACGCGCAGTGTGCATCCTGCGGGCTCGCAGGCTTTGGCATATCAATCAAAGGCTGATCGCACGACAGTCAGCGCTGCCGCCGCTGAGGCTCTGCGCAAGGGCCAGATTTCGTCCGGCGAACTTTGACGGGGCCACGAGAGGCGGGCTTTGGACCGCCTCTCAAAATCGTCGCTCGGGTGAGCCTGTACACCGTCAGTTCGATTCAAAGGTCCTGAAGTCGCAGCTCCAGTGCCGCTACATCGTTCAGCACGATTCTTTGGCGTGTAGAAGTGATGATCCCCAGCTTGCGCAACCGTGCTAGTTCCCGACTGACTTCTTCGCGTGAAGCAGCGATCCGTGTCGCCAACTCTGAGTGAAGTGGCGCTGGCGTGATGACGGCACGGTTGTCCGCAATGCCGGCTTGTCGCGCCATTTCCAGCAAGCAACTGTAGAGTCGTCCTGCAATGTTCAGAACGCCCAGCTCGACCAAGCGGCTCATCAATTGTTCTGCCGCGATCTGGAGCGATTCGCGCACCCGTCCAGCCAGAGGGACATTCTCCTGAACCAGCCGCATGAAATCGGCGCGTTGCAGGCAGGCCAGTAACGATGGCTCCAGGGCATGCGCCTGCAAGGAGGCGGCACTCGCCCCCAGCACGCCGATGACCCCGAAATGCCCGCCTTGGTCAAAATCCGCAATGAGTAGCTCGCGCCCATTCGGAGACAAGGCTGACACGCGCATCTTGCCTTGGCAGACGATAAAGAAGGTGTCTTGGGATCTGCCTGTCGCAATGTGCCCTGCGTGTAGTTGTTGCCAACTGCACTGGCGAGCTACCTCGGAGAGCTTCGATTCATCCATTCCGGCGAAGAGGCGGCACACCTTGAGCCTGCGTACTGCCACCTCCGACGGACTGTCCTTCACGAATAGCATGGCGGTCTCTTGGCTGCCGCGCAAACTCTGGCTTCGCGCGTGGAGCGATTCGGGCACGAACGTGACCGCGGGCGAAGCGACCGAATGCAAACTGCGCTAAGCATCGCGCTTCGGCAAGTCGAAGACCAGGCATGTCGTGGTGGCGTGGGCATACAGCTTGCCATGCTCATCCTCAACGCGGGCCTCGGCAGTCGCGAGCCGATCACCGCCATGAATCAGTCTGCCCGTGGCCCGCAGCGGGCCGGTTTTGTGGGACGCAGACCGCACGATCTTGATGCTGAGTTCGGCCGTGGTGTAGGACCGCCCCGCAGGCAGCGCAGACTGAATCGCACAGCCCAGTGCAGAGTCCAGGAGCGACGCAAACCAGCCCCCGTGCACGCCGCCCAGCGGGTTGTAGTGGGCCAGCAGCGGGATGCCCTGGAAAACGGCACGGCCATCGCCCACCTCCAGCAATGCGAGGTTCATGGTGTCGTTCATGGGCGGGTAGGGCAGCTCGCCAGACACCATGGCTTCGAGGATCTGGCGGCCGCTCTTTCCTGCGATCTGCTCTGCGCGGGCCAAGCCCGGCAAGCCACCGCCATCGCGCATGCGGTGTAAGGCGTCTGACTGCTGCGTGGCCCAGTCTGTGGGGTTGTTTTCTTCCATCACATGCTCTCCAGTGGAGTCAAAAGGCAGTGCACTTGCCGCAGGCCATAGTGGGCTTGCCGCCAGCGGCTGCGCAGAGGATCGTTGCCAGCCGTTACGCCAGCCCGAACGATTTGCGCAGGCCCTTGCCAACCGGGCCTGCGGGCATGAAACGGCGCAGTTTGGCCAGCAGCGATGCCTCGCCCTTGGGCGTGTGGCGCATCTTCCAGGCCCCGAGTGCGGCACGGACGATGGTGTCGGCCACGCCCTGGGGTGGGGGCGCCTTCTGCACATTGCCCTGGATCGCCTTCGAAACGATCTCCAGCTCCTGGCTGTAGTCAGCGATCCGGGCCACCGTTTGGGGCGCATTCAGATCCAGGTTGGTCTTGGTGAAGGAGGGCTCAACCAGCGAGACGCGAATGCCGAACTGGCGCACCTCGTGGTCCAGCGTCTCGGCCAGCCCTTCAACCGCATGCTTGGACGCCGAATAGAGCGCCATGTAGGGCGCGGGCAGAAAGCCGAGCACCGAACTCACATTGACGATGCGGCCGGAGCGCTGCGCGCGCATGTGGGGCAATACCGCCTTGGTCATGCGCAAGACGCCAAAGAGGTTGGTGTCAAACAGCGTCTGAGCCTCCTCCACAGAGGTTTCTTCGGCCGCACCCAGCAGGGTCACGCCCGCACTGTTGATCAGCACGTCGATGCTCTGGGCTTGCGCCACGATGGACTGGATGCCGCGCTCCACCGACACTTCGTCGCGGATGTCCATCTCAACGAGGGTTACGTTGGGAATGGCGTGTGCTTTGGCGGTGTTGCGCACGGTGCCAAAGACCCGGCAGCCCTGCTGGGCAAACTGTATGGCCGCAGCACGACCGATGCCCGAGGACACGCCGGTGACAACGACAACTTTGGATTTCGACATGGCAGTTCCTTTGGGTAAGAGGGATGTGCAGTGGGGGAATCAGGCGGATGCATGAGATGCGGCGGAAGCACGAGTGGGCCGGATACCGAACCAGATCGAATACATCGCAGGCAGGAAAACGAGCGTGAGCACGGTGCCGGCCAGCGTGCCGCCGATCAAGGTGTAGGCCAGCGTTCCCCAGAACACGGAGTGCGTGAGCGGGATGAACGCCAGGATCGCGGCCAGGGCGGTGAGGATCACTGGGCGGGCACGTTGTACCGTGGCTTCGACCACGGCGCGGAAGGGGTCCAGCCCGGCCTCCTCGTTCTCGCGGATCTGCCCGATCAGGATCAGCGTGTTGCGCATCAAGATGCCCGACAGCGCAATCAAACCCACCAGCGCATTGATACCGAAAGGCTGCTGGAACAGGAGCAGCGTGGGCACCACGCCGATCAGGCCCAGTGGGCTGGTCAGGAAGACCATGACCATCCCGGAAATGGAGCGGACCTGCAGGATGATGATGAGCAGGGTCGCCGCCAGCATGATGGGGAAGATCGGCAGCATGGCGACGGTGGCCTTGCCCGCTTCTTCAATGGAGCCAGCTTCGACGATACGGTAGCCGCCCGGCAACTTGTCCATGATGGGCTGGAGCTGCTGGGTGATGGCGGTGGACACGTCCGGCGGCTGCAGACCTTCGGCAATGTCGCCGCGCACCGTGATCGTCGGCGTGCGGTCGCGCCGGCGCAGGATGGGGTCTTCCATGCGCACATCGACCTTGCCCACCTGCGACAGCGGGATGCGCTGCCCGCCCGATCCCACCAGCGACAGGCCCGAAATTTTCGCGGGGTCCAGGCGGACATCGCCAGCGGCCCGGCCCACGACCTGCACCGAGCGGATGTCTTCGCGCACCTCTGTCAGCGGTGCGCCGCTCAGCAAGAACTGCAGCTGTTGGGCCACGGCGCTGGAGCTGAGCCCCACGGCCGTCAGGCGGTCCTGGTCGAGTGTGAAGTGCAGGGTCGGGACGCGCGGGCCCCAGTCCGTGTTGACGGTGCGCATCATCGGGCTGGCCTGCAACACAGCCTCAACCTCGGCAGCAATTGCGCGCAGCTTGTCGGGGTTGGGCCCCATGACCCGGTAAGCCACCGGGAAGGGCGAAGGCGGCCCGAACACGATTTGCGTGACGCGCACCTGTGCCTCCGGCGCCAGGCCATCGGCCACGGCATGGCGCAGCGTGAACTTGAGGGCCTCCCGCTCCTTGTCGTTGCCCGTGAGCACCACGATCTTGGCGAACGATGGGTCCGGCAGCTCGGGCGACATGGCCAGGAAGAAGCGCGGGGCGCCCTGGCCGATGTAGGCAGTCACCACCTTGGCCTCGTCCTGCTTCGCCAGCCAGGCCTCGACCTTGGCTGTGGCGGCGCTGGTTTGTTCGATGGACGTGCCATAGGGCATCTGCACCTCGACCAGCACTTCCGGCCGGTCGGATGTAGGGAAGAACTGCTTCTTGACCACGGCCATGCCCAACACCGACACCACAAAGAGAATGACGACGGAGGCCGCCACGATCCACTTGCGGGCAATGACACGGCCGAGCAGCTGGCGAAACCGGTTGTAGCGCGGCGTGTCGTAGATGGCGTCGTGCCCGCCCTCCACCTTTTTGAGGTTGGGCAGCAGCTTGACGCCCAGGTACGGCGTGAACACCACGGCCACCACCCACGATGCAATCAACGCAATGCCGACGATCCAGAACATGTTGCTGGTGTATTCGCCCGCGGTGGAGCGCGCAAAGCCATTGGGCATGAAGCCAATGGCCGTGACCAGCGTGCCCGAAAGCATGGGCGCTGCCGTATGGCTCCAGGCATAGGCCGAGGCGGCCACACGGTCGTAACCCTCTTCCATCTTCACCACCATCATTTCGATAGCGATGATGGCGTCATCCACCAGCAGGCCCAGGGCCAGAATGAGTGAGCCCAGCGTGATGCGGTCAAAGTTCTTGCCGGAAGCAGCCATGACCACGAACACCGCCGCCAGCGTCAGCGGCACAGCGGCTGCCACCACAATGCCCACACGCCAGCCCATGCTGACAAAGCAGACCAACATCACGACGAGTAAGGCGACAAAAAACTTGACCATGAACTCGTCCACCGCAGAGGCGATGTTGACAGCCTGGTCGGTCACCTTGGTCAGCGTCATGCCCATGGGCAGTTGAGAGTTGATGTGGGTGACCTCGGCCTCCAGCGCCTTGCCCAGATCGAGCCCGTTCCAGTCGTCACGCATCACCACGCCCAGCAGCAGCGCTGGCTCGCCACCATTGCGCACCAGGAAAGTAGCGGGGTCTTCGTAGCCGCGCTCGACGGTCGCCACATCCGACAATTTCAGCGTCCGCCCCTGCGCGACGATGGGGGTCTGCCGGATCTTCTCCAGCGTGTTGAGCGCACCGTCCACACGCAGGAAGACCTGCGGCCCCAGGGTTTCGATGGAGCCTGCAGGGGTCAACACGTTCTGGCTGTTGAGAGCAGCAAAAATGTCCTGCGGTGACACGCCCAGCGTGGCCAGCCGGTCGTGAGAGAACGAGACGAAGATCCGCTCGGACTGCTCCCCGATGATGTTGACCTTCTTGACGCCCGCCACGTGCAGCAGTTGCTGGCGCAGCACCTCGGCATCGCGCACCAGTTGCCTTTGGGGTTCACCCTTGGCCTTGAGGGCGAACAGCGCAAAGGTCACATCGGCATATTCGTCATTGACCATGGGGCCGATGACGCCCGCAGGCAGCCTTCGGGCCTCGTCGCTGATCTTCTTGCGGGCCTGGTAGAACTCTTCCTGCACCTGCGACGGCGGTGCGCTGTCGAGCAGCGACACCATGGTGAACGCCAAGCCGGGGCGGGTGAAGGTTTCCGAGCGGTCGTACCAGCGCAGTTCCTGCATGCGCTTTTCCAGGGGTTCCGCGACTTGGTCCTGCATCTCCTGCGCGGTGGCTCCAGGCCAGGCCGTGATGATCGTCATCTGCTTGATCGTGAAAGGCGGGTCTTCCGCGCGCCCGAGCTTGGCGAACGCCAGAATGCCCGCCGCAGAGATCAGGAAAATCAGGAACAGGGTGATGGCGCGCTCGCGCACGGCCAGCGCCGACAGGTTGAAACGGCCTTGGCTCACGGACGTGCTCCTTCGGTCACAGCGGCTGCAGCCGCCATATCGGCCAACCGGACCGAATCACCTTCACGCAGCAGGTGCGCACCCAGTGCAACGACGCGCTCCCCAGGCCTGATCTGGCCCGTCACATAGGCCCCCGCATCGTCCAGGCGCTGGACGGCCACCGGCTGCCAGGCCACTTTGGCTGGTTCACCGCGAATCACCCACACGCCCGGGCCTTTGCCAGCGTCGAACAAGGCGCCGATGGGCACTTGCAGGCCCGCTGCCACAGAGGTTTTGTCGTCTGCGATGCGCACCACCACCGTGGTGCCCAGGGGCGCGTTGGCCAAGTCGCCTTCCAGCACATAACGGGCCTCGAAGGTGCGCGTCACCCGGTCTGCCGCGCTGGACAGCTGCCGCAGCTTGGCCGGGACGGCGAGGCCCTCTTTGCCAAACAAGGTGGCTTGCGCCTGCGAACCCATGACGGGGCGCAAGGTCTCGGGCAACTGGATGAGCGCCTCGCGGCGGCCTGCGTGGGCAAGGCGGATCATGGGTTGCCCGGCACTCACCACCTGGCCGGGCTCGGCCAGCGTTTCCACGACAACGCCGTCGCCGTCGGCCACCAGCTCGGCATAGCGGCTGGCATTGCGGGAGACATCGGCCTGGGCTTCGGCGGCGCTGAGCTGCGCCTGGGCGGCGTCTGCCGCTGCCTTCGCCTGGTCGTAGGCCGTGGCAGAAATGGCACCAGTGCCGCGCAAATCGCGGTAGCGCGCTTCATCGTCCGCCGTTTGGCGTGCACGGGCGCGTGCAGCGGCCACGGCCTCTTGCTGCGCATGGGCGGCCAGCTTCAAGTCCACCGCATCGATGCGCATGAGCGGCTGGCCGCGTTTGACGGTCTGCCCCGCATCCACCAGCCGTTCCAGCACCTTGCCCGGGACGCGAAAGCCCAGGTCGCTCTGCACCCGCGCCGCTACGGTGCCCGTGAACGCCCGGGTGGAAGCAGCCGCCTCCTGGACAACGGCGGCGCGCACCAGCGGCGCCTGGGTGCGGGGGTCGGAAGAAGCCTTTTCGCCGCAAGCGACCAGCGCCAACGGCAAGGCAGAAACGAGAAACAGGGTGGCAAGGCGAGGCCGAAGCATGAAAGTCCCTTGTGCGAATGAATCGGGACTTTCATTTTGGTTCTTGTGACCAATTTAGTCAATAGTCACAAATCCAACTCGGATCAGGGCGACAGGCTGCGCAGAACCAAGCTGG
Source organism: Acidovorax sp. GW823-FHT01C06 (assembly GCF_058798375.1). NCBI lineage: Bacteria > Pseudomonadati > Pseudomonadota > Betaproteobacteria > Burkholderiales > Comamonadaceae > Acidovorax > Acidovorax sp. GW823-FHT01C06. The sequence continues at coordinate 68,227 of NZ_JBXAKN010000015.1, read as the reverse complement.
ACAACTGGGCGGGCGCGTCGTTGGCGTAGTCCAGGCTGTGTTGCAGGATCAGGGGATTGAGGTAGGGGCGCATCACCAGATGGATGGCGGCGGTGGTTTCGTCCAGCGGCGTCTTGCGCTCGAAGTCGCCGGTTTGCCGCCCTTCCTGCAAAACATCCCGCAGCAGCGCCTGCAGGCGCTCCTCATAAACGATGGTGGACTGCCAGCGCTCAGTCGCTGCCGAGGTGGCGATCTCGTAGAGCTTTCTGTCCTGAAAAAAGAGCCGCAAGCTCGACTCGACAATGGCTTTGAACATGCGCCGCAGCTTCTCGGGCGGCCGATCGGCTTGGGCCACGGCAGCCCGGACCTCGCTCTCGATATCGCTCAGGCAGTTGGTGCAAATCCTCTCGCCAATGGCCTGCTTGGACTCGAAGAACTTGTAGATGTAGGCCTTGGAAAAACCGATTTCCTTGGCCAGATCGGACACGGTGGTTTTTTCGTAGCCGTAACGGCTGAAGTGCTCGGTGGCGGCCGTCACGATCTGGTTTCGCACCTCGTGGTCCGCAGGGCCCCGGCCTGCGGCGGTGGGATGGCTGGTTTTGGTCATGGGTGCAGCTTACGAGAGTCTCGCTCACTAGACAACCAGTGACCATTTGGTATTATGGTCACAACTCAATGCCCTGACGATCGGAAAACACCATGCTGCCCAAACGCACCCTCGCCGCCCTTCTTGTGGCCAGCCTGTCCGCTGGCTGTGCCGTGGGGCCGGACTATGTCCGCCCCCGTGTCGCCCTGCCTGAACAGTTCCAGGAGCGCACTCTCCGAGAGCAACCGCTGGAGAAGGCGCCCCCAAATCTGGCCCACTGGTGGTCCAGCTTTGGCGACCCGCAACTGACGCAATTCGTGTCGCTGGCGCAGCAGCAGAACCTGGACCTGGCGCAAGCCGCTGCCCGTGTGGCCCAGGCGCGTGCGGGGCTGGGCGCTGCCGACGCCGCACTGCTGCCGTCTGCCGCCGTATCGGGCCAGGCAGCACGGGCCTACCAGTCCACGCAAACGCCTTTGGGGCAGGTCCTGAGTTCGATGCCGGGCTTTGACCGGTATGGCAGCGCCTACGAGGCCAACCTAGGCGCCAGTTGGGAGTTGGATGTGTTTGGCGGCCTGCGCCGGGGGCGGGAGGCGGCCACGGCCGAGTACCAGTCCTCGGAAGCGGGCGCGATGGCCACCCGGCTGGCCGTGGCGGCGCAGACGGCAGACATCTACATCACCGTGCGTGGCCTGCAGGCCCGCCGGGACGTGGCCCGCCAGCAGGTGCAGATCCAGCAAGATCTGCTGGCCAACATCCGGCTGCTGCACGGCAAAGGCCTCGCGGCAGAACTGCAGGTGCGGCAGGCGGAAGGTGCGCTCTCGCAGGCGCAAGCGGCCATCCCCGTGCTGGATGCGTCCCTGGACACAGCGATGAATGCCATGGATGTGATCCTGGGAACGCCTCCCGGCACCCACCGCGCAGAACTCATCGCACCAGGCAACATCCCCACCACGCCCCAAGGCATCGCGACGGGCTCGCCCAGCGACCTGCTCAGGCGCAGGCCAGACCTCATCGTTGCCGAGCGCCGCCTGGCGGCATCCAATGCGCGCATTGGCGCTGCCATCTCGGAGTACTACCCCAAGCTCTCCCCCAGCGGGCTGGTGGGGAGTGCAACCTCTGTCTCCAGCGGCAACCTGTTCTCGGGCGGCGCCAGCCAGGCCACGGGCGTGCTCGGGCTGCGGTGGCGCCTTTTCGACTTTGCCCGTATCAACGCGCAGATTGAACAAGCCAAGGGGCAAGAGGCAGAAATGCTGGCCGCCTACCGGCTGGCAGCCCTCAAGGCCACGGAGGACGTGGAGAACGCGCTGTCTTCCTTTGCCCGGCGGCAGGAGCAGGTGACGGTTTTGTCCAGCGGGGTCGATTCGCTGGGGCGCGCGCGCGCAGCATCGTTCTCTGCCTACCAAAAGGGTGTTGTCAGCTTTATCGAAGTCCTGCACGCCGACGAGACCTTGCTGCAGGCAACCGAGGCGCGCGTGCAGGCTCAGACGGAATCCGCTCGCTCGGCCGTGGCCATCTTCAAGGCAGTGGGGGGCGGATGGGACGCCAATCTATCTTCAGAAAAGGCTCTCACCTTCAATGTGCACCCCTATTCCAGCGTCAAAGTCCAGCCGTGAACAGCCGTTCGTAGCGCCTGTTGCGAACGGCTGCAAGCAGCGGCGGATTCAACCGGTCGCGGCTCGTCCACTTGCACTCACCTGCACTTCATTTCCGTCCGAACTGACAATTCAGAGGAAATGGGTAAGGCCGCCGCTGCGTCCCAGCTCTTGGGTTCGGAACGATAAGAGCGAATTCTCAGCAACTTCCCTATTGATCAGCCGGAAAAGTGAGCAAGCACTTACAAAACAATGCCCTTTCAACTGCTGACTAAGCCGCAATGCGAAGCCATCAAAGCACGGTACGCAACTCTAAATGGTGGGGCCAGATTCTTGAAAAATCCACTTGAAAAGCAAGAGCAGATGAAACCTCATCAGGAGTAAATTTATTCCTATAAATCAAATTGTTACGCAACTTTGCCGCACCTGAAAAATACAAAACTTAAGTGGAATCAACAGGCAGCGAGAAAGAATCCCACGGCGCGCGCAGAGGCCGACGCCCCGAACAACCGGAGGGGAACTCCGGGTTTAGCACTCACTCATAGAGAGTGCTAACATCATGGCTTAGAGGAAAGGATTCCCGGAATGAACATTCAATCTGGAACCGCGACGACGACTTTGGCGCCCGCCAACCCCTGGGCGCTGGTGCCCCCGCTGGGCAATCTGGATGCCTACATTTCCGCTGTCAACCGCCTGCCGCTGCTCACCCACGAAGAAGAGCAGACGTACGCACGCCAGCTCAAGGACCACAACGACCTGGACGCCGCCGGACGGCTGGTGATGTCGCACCTGCGCCTCGTGGTGTCGATTGCGCGCCAGTACCTGGGCTACGGCCTGCCGCATGGCGACCTGATCCAGGAAGGCAACGTCGGCCTGATGAAGGCCGTGAAGCGTTTCGACCCCGACCAGGGCGTGCGCCTCGTGAGCTATGCCATGCACTGGATCAAGGCCGAGATCCACGAATACATCCTAAAGAACTGGCGCATGGTCAAGGTCGCGACGACCAAGGCCCAGCGCAAGCTGTTCTTCAACCTGCGCTCGATGAAGCAGGGTTTCAAGGCCGATGCTTCCGCCGCGGATGCCGCGACGCACCGGGACACGCTGTCCGAGCAGGAAATCGACACCGTGGCCGCGCAGCTCAACGTGAAGCGTGAAGAAGTCATCGAGATGGAAACCCGCATGTCCGGTGGCGACGTGCTGCTCGACCCTGCACCTTCGGACGATGGCGAACAGGCGTTTGGCCCCATTGCATTCCTGGCCGATGCCTCGCATGAGCCCACTGCCATGATCGAGTCGCGCCAGCGCGATGCGCTCGCCACCGACGGCATCGCCACGGCGCTGGACAGCCTGGACGCGCGCAGCCGCCGCATCGTGGAAGAGCGCTGGCTCAAGGTCAACGACGACGGCACGGGCGGCATGACGCTGCATGAACTGGCCGCGGTCTATGGCGTGAGCGCCGAGCGCATCCGCCAGATCGAGGTGGCCGCCATGAAGAAGATGAAGAAGGCGCTGGCCGACTACGCCTGAATGCCCGCGGGGGCGCGTTAATATCCCGCTTGTGCAGAAGTTGCCTCGAGGGGCCCCAGTTCTGGGGCCCCTTGTCGTTATGGCCCCGAACTTTTTTTGGAGGAGACCCACCCCATGTCACGCCCCGTTTCCCGCCGCGCATCGCTGCTGATCGCCCTGGCCGCCGCATCCCCCTGGGCACTCGCCCAGAACACCGCCAGGCCTTCGGCCCCCGCCGCGGCCGCGCAGGCCTGGCCGAACAAGCCGCTGAAGATCATCGTGGGCTTTCCGGCCGGCACCTCGCCCGACCTCACCGCGCGCGCTTTCTCGGAACCCCTGTCCAAGGCCCTGGGCCAGCCGGTGATCGTGGAAAACAAAGTGGGGGCAGGCGGCAACATCGGCGCCGACGCGGTGGCCAAGGCGCGCGATGACCACACCATCGGCCTGATGATCAACGGCAACATGACCATCGCCAAGATGATCAACCCTGCCGTGCCCTACGATCCGCTCAAGGACCTGGCGCCGCTCAGCCTCATCGGCACGTCGCCCCTGGTGCTGACCGCGCCCGTCACGCAGCCGGGCGTACCCGCCAACAGCGACGCGCGCGATTTCTTCGTGGCGGCGCGCAACGGCGGCGACAAATGGAGCTATGGCACACCGGGCGTGGGCACCGTGGGCCACATCGGCACCGAGCTGCTGAAGTCGCGCAGCAATATCAACCCCGTGCACGTCCCGTATCCGGGCTATCCGCAAGTCGCCAATGCCATGCTGGGCGGCCAGCTGCAGATGGCGCTGCTGCCCCCGGCGCTCGCCCAGGCCCAGGTGCGCGCCGGCAAGCTGCGCGCCATCGGCGTCACCTCGGCGGGCCGCAGCCCGCTGGCACCCGACATCCCGAGCCTGTCGGAAGCCGGTATCCGGGGCTTCAACCTGGAAATCTGGAATGCGTTTGCCGCGCCGGCCACGATGCCCAAGCCACTGCAGGCCAAGCTGGCCGCCGTGATCAGCGAGATCGCCCGCAGCGAAGACATGCGGAACAAGCTCTTTCAGCAGGGATGGCAGGTGGCAGGCACCTCGCCCGAGGGGCTGGCCAACCGCATCAAGGCCGACACCAGCCTGCTGGGCGGCGTGATTGCGATGCGCGGGATCAAGGCGGAGTAGAGTCCCACAGGCCATCGGCGGGCGGCATACATTTTGTTGCAGCGCGCCATGAACCCGGGTAAGGTCCATGGATCCTGCCCGGGTTTTTTGTTCCGGGCCCTGCCGCCCCGGAATCCCACGCCCGCATGCCCCATTGCCGTACCACCCCATCCCTGCCTTCCGGTGGCGGGTGCTGCCTGTGCGCAGGACAGCAGCAGTGCCTGCTGGGCCGGCAAGACGAAAAACGGCGCGCTGGCTGGAAGCCCCTTCTGGTGGAGCGCCCGGTGCGCAAGGGCGAGTTGCTGTTGCGGCAGGGGCAATCGGGGCAGAAGACGTTCAAGATCGTCAAGACCGGCATCGTCGTGGTGCTGTGCAGCGGCGAGGACGGCGTGGAGCGGCCGATCGGCCTGTTCGGCGCCGGGCAGCCCCTGGGCTCGACGGCGCTCGTGCAGGAACCGGCCGCCGTGTCCTGCCGGGCGCTGACCGCGGGGCGCATCTGCGAGGTGCCCGTGGAGGCGGTCCTCCAGCAGGGGCTGCTGGATTCCGAGTTGCTGCGGGGGCTTGCGCAAAGCTACGCCCACACGAACGCCCGCCTGGCCGACTGGGCACGCATCGCCCGCATCCGTGGGGTGACGGGGCAGCTGGCGGCCACCCTGCTCCAGTTGGCCAACCTGCAGCGCAGCTCCCTGGTGCGGCTGCCCAGCCACCAGGTGCTGGCCGATCTTCTCTCCACCACCCGGGAAACCATTGCGCGCACGCTGCGCCAGCTCGCGCTGCGCCATGGGCTGGTGCGCCGCGACCGCTGGCATTGTGAAATCCAGCGCGATGTCCTCATCGGGCTGGCGGGCGGCCCGGCGCAACAAGCCGGCACCTAGCCTCCGCGCGCGCAGCCCTTACAGAACGGCGGAATCCTCGCTCGCCCGTTGCGCCAGCAGAAGCTGCGCGACGTGGGCTGGCGCCACCGCCCGGGAGTACAGCCACCCCTGGTAGGCATCGCAACCGTACTGCGCCAGCAGGCCCAGCTGTTCCGCAGTTTCGACCCCTTCGGCCACGACGTGCAAGCCCAGTGTCTTGGCCAGCACGATGATGGCCTGCACGAGGACCGCATCGCCGTTGCTGTGCAGCAGAGGGTGGATGAACTCGCGATCGATCTTGATCCGGGAGACCGGCAAGTGCTTCAGGTACGCCAGGGATGAATGGCCCGTGCCGAAGTCGTCCAGGGCGATGCACACGCCCAGCGCCTGCAGGCGGCACAGCACATCGCGGGCCTGCGCGGGGTCCGCCATGGCCTCGGATTCGGTCACCTCGATCTCCAGCAGGTCGGGCCGCGCGCCATGAAGGGCCAGGCTGCGTTCGATCTGCTCCACCAGGTCGGTCTGGCGCAGCTGCTGCGCGGACAGGTTGATCGCCACGCGCAGCGGCAGGCCCGCCCGGTCCCATTCGGCGATCTGCTGGCACGCCGTGCCGATCACCCACGCACCCACGGCAAGGATCAGGCCCGTCGCCTCCGCCACGGGAATGAAACGGGCCGGGGGAACCTCGCCCAGCTGGGGATCGGTCCACCGCAGCAACGCCTCCACCGCCTGGATGCGGCCGCTGCCCACCTCCACCTGCGGCTGGTAGTGCAGATGGAGCCCGCCGTAGGCCAGGGCCAGCTTGAGGCGCTCGTGCAGTTGCAGCTTCTCCGCCATGCGGGCGCCCAGCGGCGGCTCGTAGAACGCGTAGTTCGCGCGGCCGGACTCCTTGGCGTGGTACATCGCCATGTCGGCATAGCGCATGAGAGTGGGCGCATCCTGCGCGTCCCGCGGGTACACGGCAATTCCCAGGCTCGCGCCGAAATCGAGTTCAAAGCCATGCATCTGAAAGGGCTGGCACAGCGCCGCGAGGACCTGGGCGGCCACCTGTTCCACGTCGCGGACCTGCGCGATCTGCGGCAGCAGCACGGTGAATTCATCCCCGCCCAGCCGTGCCAGCGTATCGCCGCCGCGCAGGACACTCTTGAGCCTGCGCGCCACTTCCACAAGCACCCGGTCCCCCGCGGCGTGTCCATAGCCGTCGTTGACGGCCTTGAAGTCGTCCAGGTCCAGCACCAGCAGCGCAAAGGAATGGCCGCCAAGCGCCGCTTCGGCAATGGCCTGCTCCAGCCGCTGGCCGAACTGCCAGCGATTGACCAGGCCGGTCAGGGTGTCGTGCGTGGCCTGGAAGTGCATCTGGGCCTGCAGCCTGCGCACCTCCGAGATGTCGCGCACGAAGGCCACGGCCGTGCCGCCCTGCGCGTCGGTGTAGCCCAGGGCGATATCCACCGGCACGGACCGGCCGTCCTTGCGGGCGATCCACAGATCCCGCCCCATCCCCATGGGCCGGCGCGACGGCGACTGGAAGTAGCTGTCCAGATGGCGTCCATGCGCTTCCCGCAAGGCGGGCTGCAGCAGGAGGCTGACGGGGCTGCCGCACAACTCATCGGCCGCATAGCCGGAGATGGACTCCATGGCCGCGTTGGCCATGACGATGCGGCCGCCGCGGTCCACCAGCAGGATGCCGTCGGGGGCCGCGTTCGTGGCGGCCAGGATCAGCGCGCCCTCGTCGGCCGGTGAAAGGGGTGCCGCAGCCATCACCCCAGGTCCTTCTTCATTCTTCATCCTTCATCGCGTCGGGCCCGGCCAGGCCCGTCCCCGCCGCCCCGCCACAATGGCAGGCGGTTGCGCCGGGTGGCGTCTACGTACAAGCGCATCGATGCCAGATTCCTTTGAAAAATGGATGTCACCAGAGCACCTTGCCGCGCACGGGGGCAAGGCGCATCGCATGGAGCCATCCGCCAGCGGCGGCACAGGCCCTGGGGCCACTCTAGAGAATCACGCGGGCATTGGCATCCAGATGGCCCCAACCAGGGCCTGCAACTTGCCGCGAATGTGACGTATGTCGCGTTCCTGCCCCCGGACGTGAGGCAAATCCACGACAAAAAGCCGGAGCAGGCGCCAGCAGCGCCCGGCGGCACATCCGGTCAGCCAGCTTCCGCCAGCAGCGCCTTCACGTCGGACGCCAGGGCCTGCGCTCCGCTGCCATAGCGGTTGTAGACGCGCAAGCGCCCTGCCGGGTCATAGACATAGCTGCCCGCCGAATGGTCCATGGTGTAGCTGGTGGGTGTCTTGCCGTCGACCTTCTTGTAGTAGATCTTGAAGTCCTTGGCGACGGCTGCCAGCTGCTCGGGCGAGCCGTACAGCGCCAGGAAGCTGGGGTCGAAGTTGGCCATGTAGGCCTTGAGCACCTCCGGCGTGTCGCGCTCGGGGTCCACCGTCACGAAGATGCCCTGCAGGCGGTCGCCGTCCTTGCCCAGCATCTTCTTGACCTCGGCCAGCTCCTGCATGGAAGTGGGACACACGTCGGGACATTGCGTGAAGCCGAAGAAGACCACCACCACCTTGCCCGCGAAGTCCTTGATGTGGCGCGCCTGGCCGTTGTGGTCGGTCAAGGGGATGTCGCGGGCATAGTCCGCGCCGGTGATGTCCACGCCGCGAAACTCTGCCTTTTTCTCGGAACAGGCACTGAAAATGCCCGCAGCGCTTATGGACAAAGCGGCAACAGCTATCATTTTAAGAGCACTTCTTTTGAGCATGGGCATGGTCGGGTTCACAGCACGTAATGGTCCACCAGGAGGGCTGCAAACAGAGCGCTCAGGTGAATGAGGGAAAAGCGGAAGGTCTTGCGCGCCAGCGCATCCGAGTAGTTGCGCCACAGCGCGAAGCCGTAGCCGCAAAAGCCTGCGCTCAGCACCACGGCGGCGGCCAGGTAGATCCATGAACTCATGCCGTAGACGAAGGGCATCAGGCAGCCCGCGAACAGGATCAGGGTGTACAGGAATACCTGCAGGCGGGTGAACTCGTTGCCATGCGTCACCGGCAGCATGGGCAGGCCGGACTTGCGGTAGTCCTCCACCCGGTACAGGGCCAGCGCCCAGAAGTGGGGAGGCGTCCACAGGAAGATGATGAGGAACAGGATGAGCGCTTCCGGTCCCACATCGTTCGTCATGGCCGCCCAGCCCAGCACGGGGGGCATGGCGCCGGACGCGCCGCCAATCACGATGTTCTGCGGCGTGAGGGGCTTGAGGATCACCGTGTAGACGACCGCATAGCCCACGAAGGTGGCGAACGTGAGCCACATCGTGAGCGGGTTCACCCAGAAATACAGCAGCGCGGACCCCGCCGCGCACAGCACGGCCGAGAACAGCAGCGTCTGCGCGTTGGACAGTTCTCCCTTGGCCGTGGGGCGCCAGGCGGTGCGCTTCATCTTGGCGTCGATACCCTGCTCCACGATGCAGTTGAAAGCGGCTGCCGCGCCGGCCACCAGCCACACGCCCGCGCAGGCCAGGGCCATCAGCCCCAGCTGCGGTGCGGAAGGAAGCCCAGGCACGGCCAGAACCATGCCGATGAGCGCACAAAAGACGATGAGCTGGACCACACGGGGCTTGGTCAGCGCATAGAACTGCGACAGGCGCGAGGGCGGGGAAACAACGGCGGGGGCAGCAGCACTCATGCGGACACTCTCGATGCGCCCGATGGCGCGGAAAACTCTTGGGGCGCGGATGCCGCGCGGCTGGACACCAGGGCCCAGGTCAATACCACCACCAGCGCCGCGGCGCCGCCGGTGTGCAGCACGGCGGCCACCAGCGGCCAGTCCAGAACCACGTTGGACAGGCCCGTGGCCAGCTGCAGCAGCGCAAGCCCCGCCAGCCAGCGGCACTGGGCGGGCAACACATGCGCCCGCCGAAGGCCCCACCACACGATGCCCAACGCTGCGAGCACTGCATAGGCCATCAACCGGTGCGCATAGTGGATGGCCGTGAGACCGGCGAAGCTGATGTGGCTGCCATCCTGCAGCATGCCCAGCGCGCGCCAGACCTGGAAACCCTGGCCAAAGTCCATCTCGGGCCACCAGCTCCCCTGGCAGGTGGGAAAGGTGGTGCACGCCAGCACCGCGTAGTTGGTGCTGACCCATCCGCCCAGCACCACTTGCAGGGCCACGAGCAAGCTGGTGGCGACCAGGCCCCAGCGCAGCCCCGTCGAGAGGCGCACGGGCGTGCGGCCCTGGGCGCGGTGGGTATGGCGAGCCGCCTGCACGCACAGCAGCGCCAGCAGCACCAGCCCCCCGATGAGGTGCAGCGTGACGATGGCTGGAAACAGCTTCATCGTCACCGTCAAGGCGCCAAAGGCCCCCTGCAGGCAGACCCAGAACAGCGTGAAGGTGGGCCACCACGGGCTGACGGGAGGCCCCTCGCCCCCGTCGCGGCGGGCCTTGCGGTGCTGCACCCAGGCCGACACGGTGAGCACGATGATGAGCACGCCCACACCGGTGGCCAGGTAGCGGTGGATCATCTCGACCCAGGCCTTGCCATGGGTCACGGGGCCGGTGGGCATGGCCTGCTGGGCAGCGGAGATCTCGGTGTGCGCGCCCACGGGGCTGGCGCTGCCGTAGCAGCCGGGCCAGTCAGGACAGCCCAGGCCCGAATCGGTCAGGCGCGTGAAGGCGCCGAACAGCACCAGGTCAAAGGTCAGGAACAGGGTGAGCACGGTCAGCGCCTGCAGGCGCCGCATGGGAGAGCTGCCACGGTTGCGCAGGCCGACCCAGGCCAGGGGGCCGAGCGCTATCAGCACGCCCAGCAGCATGAGCCGGGCGATGGGCGCCAGATCGTAGAGCGGCTGGGCGTCCATCACGGCTTTCCGGGGCGTCCGGCTTCATCCCAGGAAGACGACGCGCGCAACAGGCGTTCAAGATCCCGCTTGGCCTTGGCCGCGCCGGCCGTGTCCATCGCCGCAGGAAACCGCATCATCCAATTGCCCATCGGGTCCACGACATACAGGTGCTCGGCGGGCCGATGGCCTTCGGCGGGGGCCAGCCAGGCGCCCAGCGCGGCGCCGTCCACCCGCAGCACCGTCGCCTTCTGCAGGGCGGGCGCGAGCTCGGCGGGCACGCTGGCGGCATCATTCACCAGCCAGACCCAGTCCACCCGGTCTTTTTCCTTGCCCAGGCTTTCGCGCAGCTGGCGCTGCAGGTACAGGTGCTTCTGGCAGTCCGCGTCGCAGGCACCGCCCGCCACGCTGACCAGGAGCCACTGCCCCTTCAGAGACGCCAGCGAAACAGCATTGCCGTCCAGCGACGTGGCGTCGACCTGCGGCATGGTGCGCTGGGGGTCGATCAGTTCGCCATAGTTGCGGCGGCCTTCGGGGCGAACCACGTAGTAGGTGAAATACGAGGCGATGACCGGGGCCGCGCAGATGAGCAGGACGCCGAACATCTTCCATCGCCCATGGCGGGCACGCTGGGCCGTGGCCACGGCGCCGTCCGCCGGGGGCAGCGTGTGCACGGTAAGGCCCAGAGGGTGGTCCCCATGGGCCTCAGGCGGCAGGCTGGCTGCGCGGGCGAATGAAGCGTCGGACGATTTGGAACCAGACATAGAGAAGTGCAATCAGGCCGCAGAGCCCGAACCATTGAAATGCGTAACCGTAATGCTTGTCGACGCCCGCGCCGACCACGGGCCAGTCGCGTTGCAGCCCCTCGCCTGCTTCGCCCGTCTGCAACACCGTGAGGTTGGCGAGCGCAAGACCGGTTTCGGTGCGGAACGCTGCCAGGTCGAGATTTTGCCGGATGCGGGAAGACCCCTGTGCGCTATCGGCCCCCTGGAAGTCATACAGGCGCGAAGGCGGGAGCGCCACGCGGCCCTGCACGCGCACCACCTGGTCCTGCACGGTCTGCACCCGCGGCAGCTGCGTGCGGTCCTGGAAGTTGCGAGCGGCCCAGCCACGCTGCACCAGCACCACCGCGCCGCTGCCTTCGGCCAGCTGCAGCGGTGTCAGCACGAAAAACCCGGGGCGGCCGTGCATCTGGCGGTTGTCAAGGTACACGGTGTGCTCCGGCAGCCACCGGCCTTCCAGCACCACGGCACGGTGCACGAGCGCTGCCGCATCCGGCTGCGCCGCGGCTGCGAGCAGCGTTCGGGCGTCGACGGCGGGCATGCGGCCACGTTCCTCCAGCATGGCTTGCAGGGCCTCCTTCTCCGCGGCGCGCGACAGCTGCCAGCGGCCGAGCGAGGCCGTGGCCAGCATGCCGGCCACCGCAGCAAGGGTGATCAGCCAGAAACGCAGGCCCAGGGGACGACGTGACACTGTCACAGGATAATGTTCTCCATGAAATACCTCGTAGTGGTGGCGTTCATCGCCATTCTGGCCAGCCTGGCCTCCGCCCTGTTCTTCATGATGCGCAATGGCCGCAACGACAAGGCCAAGGGCAGCCACATGGCCAAGGCACTCGCGGTGCGCGTGGGGCTCTCCATCGTGCTCTTCCTGTGCATCCTGGTGGCGTGGAAGCTGGGCTACATCCAGCCCACCGGCCTGCCGGCCTCCCGTTGACCGGGGCCATGAAGCGGCAGTGGCCCAAGCCCCCGCATACCCCCTTCTCATCCCGCCCTGGCCCTGCCAACAAAAAAAGCGCCGCGAGGCGCTTTTTTGTTGGCAGCGTGCCTGGTTACATCCAGTAGACCAGCACGTACAGGCCCAGCCACACCACGTCCACGAAGTGCCAGTACCACGCAGCGCCTTCGAAGCCGAAGTGCTTGTCCGCGGTGAAATGTCCCTTCTGCAGGCGCAGCGTGATCACCAGCAGCATCAGCATGCCCAGAAACACGTGAAAACCGTGGAAACCCGTGAGCATGAAGAACGTGGAGCCGAACACGCCGGAGCTGAGCTTGAGGTTCAGGTCGGTGTAGAGATGGAAGTACTCGTAGCCTTGCACCAGCAGGAACACGAAGCCCAGCAGCACCGTGGCCCACATGAAGCCGATGGTCTTGCCACGGTGGTTTTCGCGCAATGCATGGTGGGCAATGGTCAGCGTCACGCCCGACGTCAGCAGCAGCGCCGTGTTGATGGTGGGCAGCCAGAAGGGGCCCACGGTCTGGAAGGGTTCGACGATGCCGGCCGGCGAGGCGGTGGCACCGGCGGCAAGGCTGGGCCAGACCGCCTTGAAATCGGGCCACAGCAGCGCGTTGTCCAGGCTACCCAGGGCGGGCACCGAGTGCGAACGCGCCCACCACAGTGCCGTGAAGAACGCGCCGAAGAACATCACTTCCGAGAAGATGAACCAGCTCATGCTCCAGCGGTACGACAGGTCGATCTTGTGGCCGTACAGGCCGCCTTCGCTCTCGCGCACCGCATCGCCGAACCACTGGTACAGCGTGAACAGCCACCACACCAGGCCCAGTGCCAGGGAATACTTGCCCCAGTCGTGGCCATTGATCCACTGGCCCGCGCCCAGAATGACGAAGAACAGACCGGTTGCCGCCATCACCGGATGACGCGACTCTGCGGGTACATAGTAGTACGGGGTTCCGCCGTGGGTTGATGCACTCATTTCAGCTCCTGACTCTCAAAATCTTTGTTTTCGGCTTTGTTGTTGCGGATACGGTTCCAGCAACCCATTCACACGACCCAGTTCACCAACGCGATCAGGCCGATCACCAGCAGAAAGACGGCCACCAGCCCCACCACGATGATATGCAGCGGGTTGAGCTTTTCGACATCCTGCTGGTATTCGCTGCCCTTGCGCAGACCTATCAGCGACCAGGCCACCGCCCGCACCGTGCGCAGCAGCGATCCCTTGCGCTCGTGGGGCTTCACCACCGGCTGCTCCACTGGCGTATTCATGAACCCGCTCCCGCCGCTGGAGAGGCCAGGGGCGCGGACAGGCCCACGGCGGCAGTGGACTGCGGTGCTGCCGGCGTCTTGCCACCCACCTCGAAGAACGTGTAGGACAGCGTGATGGTCGTCACGTCCTTGGAAATACGCGGGTCAATCACAAATGCCACGGGCCATTCCTTTTTTTCTCCAGGCTCCAGCGTGTACTGGTTGAAGCAAAAGCACTCCAGCTTGTTGAAGTGCGCCGCGGCCTGGCGCGGTGCATAGCTCGGTATGGCTTGCGCAGCCATGCGGCGGTTCTGCACGTTCTGGAACTCGTACATCACGGTCGTCAGCTCGCCGGGGTGCACCTGCACCGAACGCTGGGCGGGCTTGAAATCCCACGGGCCGCGCGCGTTGGCGTCGAACTCCACCGTGATCGTGCGGGTCTTGTCCACCTGCGTGTTGCCCGGTACCTTGACATCCTTGCCGGCCACGCCGTTGCCCGGCACCTGCCGCTCGGACAGCGACAGGATGTTGATGCCCGTCATCTCGCAGATGTGCTTGTAGATAGGGATCAGCACATAGCCGAAGGCGAACATGCCGGCCGCGATCACGACCAGCTTGCCGACCATCTTGGCGTTTTCGCGGTGCAGGCTCATGGCAGGTACGGGCTCAGCGGGACAGCAGAACGACCTTGACCATGAACCCGACGAAGAACACCACCGCGACGGACGCCAGGATCAGCGCCATCCGCAGGTTGCTCTTTTTCTGTTCGGGTGTCATGGGCATGGTGTTCAGCCGATCACGCGGGTGGCCGTGGCGTCCAGCTTGGGGGGATTCTCGAACGTATGGAAAGGTGCTGGCGACGGGACTTCCCATTCCAGGCCTTCAGCGCCGTCCCAGGGCTTGGCCGCAGCCTTCTCGCCCTTGCCGCGCATGGCGGGGATGATCACCGCCACGAAGAAGTACACCTGCGCGAGACCGAAGCCCAGCGCGCCCACCGAAGCGATGGCGTTGAAGTCGGCGAACTGCATCGGGTAGTCGGCATAACGGCGTGGCATGCCGGCCAGGCCCAGGAAGTGCATCGGGAAGAAGGTGATGTTGAAGAAGATCAGCGAGGACCAGAAGTGGATCTGGCCGCGCGTTTCGGAGTACATCACGCCGGTCCACTTGGGCAGCCAGTAGTACACGCCCGCGAACATCGAGAACAGCGAGCCGGCCACCAGCACGTAGTGGAAGTGGGCCACCACGTAGTAGGTGTCCTGCAGCTGGATGTCGATGGGCGCCATGGCCAGGATCAGGCCGGTGAAACCACCCATGGTGAACACGAAGATGAAGCCCACGGCGAACAGCATGGGGGTCTCGAACGTCATGGAGCCGCGCCACATGGTGGCGATCCAGTTGAAGATCTTCACGGCCGTGGGCACGGAGATCAGCATGGTGGCGTACATGAAGAACAGCTGGCCCGTCACGGGCATGCCGGTCGTGAACATGTGGTGTGCCCACACGATGAACGACAGGATGGCGATGGAGGAGGTCGCGTACACCATGGAGGCGTAGCCGAAGAGCTTCTTGCGTGCGAACGCGGGCACGATCTGGCTGATGATGCCGAAGGCCGGCAAGATCATGATGTACACCTCGGGGTGGCCGAAGAACCAGAAGATGTGCTGGTACATCACCGGGTCACCGCCGCCGGCGGGGTTGAAGAAGCTGGTGCCGAAGTGGCGGTCCGTCAGCGTCATGGTGATGGCGCCAGCCAGCACGGGCATCACGGCGATCAGCAGGTAGGCGGTGATCAGCCAGGTCCAGGCGAACATGGGCATCTTCATCAGCGTCATGCCGGGCGCGCGCATGTTCAGGATGGTCACGATGATGTTGATCGAGCCCATGATGGACGAGGCACCCAGGATGTGCATCGCGAAGATGCCGGCGTCCATGGAGGGGCCCATCTGCAGCGTCAGCGGCGCGTACAGCGTCCAGCCGGCGGCGGGTGCGCCACCGGGCATGAAGAACGAGCTCACCAGCATGATGGCCGCGGGGATCATCAGCCAGAAGCTGAAGTTGTTCATGCGCGCGAAGGCCATGTCGGATGCGCCGATCTGCAGCGGGATCATCCAGTTCGCGAAGCCCACGAAGGCCGGCATGATGGCGCCGAACACCATGATGAGGCCGTGCATGGTGGTGAGCTGGTTGAACAGCTCGGGGTTCACCAGCTGCAGGCCGGGCTGGAACAGCTCGGCGCGGATCAGCAGTGCCAGGACGCCGCCGACCATCAGCATGGCGAAGGCGAACAGCAGGTACAGGGTGCCGATGTCCTTGTGGTTGGTGGCGAACACCCAGCGGCGCCAGCCGGTGGGGCCGTGGTGGTGGTCGTGGCCGTCGTGTGCGTGATCGCCCGCGTGCCCGTGATTGTCGAGAACTGCGCTCATTTTGGATTCCTCAATACGATAGGGCGATGATTACTTGCCACGCTGGGCCACGATTTCAGCAGGCTGCACCAGCTGGCCGGTCTTGTTGGACCAGGAGTTCTTCGTGTAGCTCACCACTGCGGCGATGTCGGTATCGCTCAGCTGAGCCCATGCAGGCATCGCGCCATTGGCCGCGCCCTTGAGCACGACCTGGATCTGCTTGGCATGGTCCGCATCCAGCACGATGGCCGAGCCGTCCAGCGGCTTGATGGGACCGGCGCCCTTGCCGTTGGCCTGGTGGCAGGCCGCGCAGTTGGCCGCATACACCTTCTCGCCGCGCTTCATGATGTCGTCCAGGGTCCACACCTTGGTGGGGTCGTCCAGCTTGGCCGCGGCCTTCTTCTTTTGCTCGCCCACCCAGGCGGTGTAGTCCTCGGCGGACACGACCTTCACGTGGATGGGCATGTAGGCGTGTTCCTTGCCGCACAGTTCGGCGCACTGGCCATAGTAGTCACCGATCTTCTCGGCGCGGAACCAGGTGTCGCGCACGAAGCCGGGGATCGCGTCCTGCTTGATGCCGAAGGCGGGCACCATGAAGGCATGGATCACGTCGTTGGCGGTGGTGATGATGCGGACCTTCTTGCCCACGGGCACCACCATCGGATTGTCCACCTTCAGCAGGTAGTTGGCAGGGGCGTCCTTGACGTTGCCGCTGTCGGACATCACGCGGTGGCTGCTGTCCAGCGTCGAGATGAAGGCCAGGCCCTCGCCTTCGCCGGTGATGTAGTCGTAGCCCCACTTCCACTGGTAGCCCGTGGTCTTGATGGTGAGGTCGGCATTGGTCGTGTCCTTCTGGGCCACCAGCACCTTCGTGGCGGGCAGGGCCATCAGGATCACGATGATGAACGGAACAATGGTCCACACCACTTCCACCGTCACGGACTCATGGAAATTGGCCGATTTGGCGCCCTTGGAACGGCGGTGCTTCCAGATCGAGTAGAACATCACGGAGAACACTGCAACAAAGATCACCGTGCAGATGATCAGCATCATCCAGTGCAGAAAATGCTGCTCTTCTGCAATCTTGGTGACGGGCGGCGCCAGGTTCAGCTGGTTGACTGCGGGGCCGCCAGGCAGGTCCTGAACGGCATGGGCTGCGGAACCCACCCATGCACCGGCAATCAGCAGCAGAGAAGCCAGCTTGTTGGAAATGCTCTTCATAGTTCTCACTTACTTCTAAGCCTCAATTTAACCAATCCCTTTCGCGCGCCTGCGTGGGGTCAGGCGGCGCACAAGGCCATGCGGATCTCCGATGCCAGGACCGGCCGAAGCTCGGGGCGCACGTAGCGCCCCACTTCGACCGAACGGCCCTGCGCAGACAGCATGATCAGCGAACGGTCTCCGGTCTTGGGTTCTACGCGAACCCGGCTCCGGTCAAACTCGGCACGCTCCAGCTTGCCTGCTGTCTCCAGTTCCACCACGAGGCGCGAGCCCTGCAGTGAAATCCTCTCGCCATCCGCCGCATGGCGACCGTACATGGCGAATGCAATTCCTACAGCCACGATTTCGAGCCATGCGAAGGGCATGACCAGACGGGCACCGAGCATCCAGAAGAAAGCCGCGATACCCAGCGACACCAGGCACAGCGACAGGTACGTCCAACCCAGTTGCGCCGGCGTGACCGAGCAATTGCGAACGAGACGCCAGTCGATGCGCTGACCCGACACCGTGGCAAAACGAAAAACCAAGCCCGTCACCAGAAGTGCTCACAAGACTGCCGGCTGAAAGGTGCCTGCCATGCGTTGCCGCGACAGGCGCAGCCTGCAAGGTTGCGCGGGAAGATGCCCGAAATCTCAATAACCCGGAATTGTAGCGTGCCTTGTTCCATGTCATTGACACGGAGTTACAGACTAGCTCTCCTTGCCGCCCTGTCGCAGCATGGCGCGCATGTCCTGCAGCGACACGGCGCTGCTGGGGCTCACGCGCACGCGCGGCGCGGGCTTGAACGCGTGCCCGTAGATGATCTCGAAGGTCAGCGCCAGTTGCCCTGCGTTGCCGGGGTCCGCCAGCCGGTGCGCCAGCGCTTCGTACAGCCGCTCGCGCCAGCTCCGCCCGCGCAGCGCGCCAAAACGCGCGGGGTGCAGGTTGCAGCCCAGTTCCTGCAACTCCCGCACCAGCCGCTGCGGGGTGGCGAAGGTCAGCGTGATGCGCTCCATGTCCATCACAGGCTCGGCAAAGCCCGCGTGCACCAGCATGTCCCCCCAGTCGTGCATGTCCGTGAACGCATGCCCGGCAGGAGGCCAGCCCAGCTCGGCGTACACCGCATGCAGCTCGCGCAGCGTGTCGGGGCCCAGGCACGAGAACATCAGGTAGCCATCCACGGCCAGGGCACGGTGCCATTGCGCGATCAGCGCCTGCGGGTCCGCTGCCGTGTGCAGCGCCATGTTGGCCCAGAGCATCTGCACGCTCGCATCCGCCGGCGCACCCAGCCGCGGGTTGCCGGCGCCCCAGCGGGCGGGACTCCACCAGGGCCTGGCCAGGGCCTGCCGCGCCACCTCCTGGCAATGCGCGGCCGTCTCGTAGATCTGGCAGCGTGCCTTGGGAAAGCGTGCGCTCACCAGCGTATGTGCGTGCAGCCCTCCGCGCACCGCATCCCAATGGCACCACGATTCGGGAGCCTGGCGGATCCACTGCAGGCGGTCCTCCATGCGGCGCGCCACCTCCTCATGGAGCCAGGGGGACAACGCAGGGGCCGCCGCATGCCAGCGGGCCGCAGCAACGGGATCAATGGTGGGGGGACGCTCGGAGGGCATGGCAGGACGGGCGAGTATATTGATTCATGCTTTTCACGGGCTTGCTAGGGATTTCGCGCCCTCTTCGCACCTGGGCGGACAAGGTGCCCAGCCAGTGCGCCGTCTGCCATGCATGGCCGTCGCAGCGGATCTGCAATGCCTGCGCGGCGCGCTTTGCCCAGCCCGCCACACGCTGCCAGCGCTGCGCCCTGCGGGTCCCCCCGGGGGTCGCCGTCTGCGGCGCCTGCGTGCACAGCCCGCCCAGCTTCGATGCCTGCGTGGCCGCCGTGGACTACGCCTACCCATGGGCCGACGCGCTCGCGCACTTCAAGTTCCGGGGTGACCCCGGGTGGGCCAGGGCCCTGGCCACGCTGATGCGCAGCACGCCCTGGATGGAACCGGCCCTGGACGCGGCGGACCGCGTGCTGCCGATACCGCTGTCGGCCGAGCGCCTGCGCGAGCGGGGATTCAACCAGTCCGCGCTCCTTGCAAGGCATCTGGCAGGCCCCAGGAGCGACACCCGGACCCTGCTGCGCCTGCACGCCAGCGAGGCACAGAGCGGACTGCCGCGGGCGCAGCGCCTGCGCAACCTGCGGGGTGCGTTTGCCATCGAGCCCGCGCATGCGGCGGCCCTGCGGGGCCAGCGCGTGGTGCTGGTCGACGATGTGATGACCACGGGCGCCACGATGCAGGCCGCCACGCTGGCACTGCGCGAGGCGGGCGTCGCGCATGTCACCTGCGCAGTCCTCGCGCGCACGGGGCTGGACTAGCGGGATACTTTTGATTACGAGCGGTTGCTCAACTCACACGCCGGGCGATGACAATAGCCAGCATGTTCCATATCGTCCTCGTCGAACCCGAGATCCCGCCCAACACCGGGAATGTGATTCGCCTGGCGGCCAACACCGGATGCACCCTGCACCTGGTCGAGCCCCTGGGGTTCACGATGGAGGACAGGCAGATGCGGCGTGCGGGGCTCGACTACCACGAGTACGCCCAGGTGCAGATCCACCCCGGCTGGACCGCCTTCCTGCGCGATGCCCAGCCCGACCCCTCCCGCATGTTCGCCATGACGACCCACGGCTCCCAGCCGGTGCACTCCACCTGTTTCCTGCCGGGCGACTGGCTGGTGTTTGGCGCCGAGACGCGGGGGCTTCCACCCGAGCTGCGCGACAGCTTCCCACCCGCGCAGCGCCTGCGGCTGCCGATGGTGGCGGGCCAGCGCAGCCTGAACCTGTCCAACGCCGTGGCGGTGACGGTGTTCGAGGCCTGGCGCCAGAACAGTTTTGCGATGCCCGATGGCGAGATCACCGTCGAGCCAGAAGGCACCATCATCAGCGGATTCGCCCAGCTGGGCTGACGCAGGCCGTTCATCGCCGCCTGCGGCCGGCCGGGGGAACATGGCCCGGCCACCAGAGCGGAAACCGCCGCCCCAGCCAGCCCGCTAGCCTGCCTGCCCGCGCTGTTCGGCCATGGCCAGGGGCACCTGCTCGCTCAGGAAGTCCAGGAACACCTTGGTGCGCGCGGGCAGCATGCGGCCCGAGGGCAGCGCGGCATAGATGGTGTAGCGCGAAAAGATCCACGCGGGCAGGATGTGCACCAGCTCTCCGCGGGCCAGGTGTTCTTCGGCCAGCAGGCGCGACGTGACCGCCACCCCCGCGCCGTCCACCGCCGCGCGCAGCAGCAGCTCGGTGCTGACGGACTGCAGCACCGCCGGCATGTCGATTTCCTGGGCCGGCAGATTGCCGGAGAGGGATTGCAGGCGCAGCTTGCGGCCAGGCCCCGTCTGGGAACGGGCGGCCATGCCCGAGTCGCGCAGGTAGTCGTGCTGCAGCAGGTCCTGCGGCTCGCGCGGAATACCCTTGCGCTCCAGGTAGTCGGGCGACGCCACCACGATGGCCTCGCCCTTCAGCAGCGGGCGCGCCACGATGTTGGCGTCGAAGTCCTCGCCCGCCACCATGATGGTCACGTCGTATTCGTCCACCCGCGCCGAGGCATAGGCGTCCAGGTCGATGTCGAGCAGCAGCTTGGGGAACTCCGCATGCCACAGCGCCACCATGGGCGCCAGGAAGTTGGTGGCCAGCACCGGGGCCGCGACGATGCGGATGGTGCCGCGCAGGTCGCGCGTGTTGGCAGCGGCGGCCGCCTCGGCGTCGTCGATCTCGTGCAGGATGGTGCGCACACGCTGCAGGTAGGCATCGCCCGCATCGGTGAGGGCCAGCTTGCGGGTGGTGCGCTGCAGCAGGCGCGTGCCCAGGTGCTGCTCCAGTTCGGCCACCATGCGGGTGACCACGGGGGGCGACATGTCCATGGCCCGGGCGGCGGCGGCAAAGCCGCCCTCCTCCACCACGCGCTCGAACACCTTCATGGCTTGCAGGCGGTCCATGGGTCAGACCTCCTGCCCGCGAGGGGCCAGGCTCAGGCGGGTGCCCCGAAATTTCTCGCAAGCGATTCGGCCACGCACACGGGTTTGTCGCTGCCCTCGCGTTCCACGGTCACCAGCCACGTCATCTGCATGCCATCGGGCGCCACCGGCTCGGCCGCCTGCAGCGTGAGGCGCGCGCGCAGGCGGCTGCCCACCGGCACCGGCGCGGTGAAGCGCACCTTGTTGAGCCCGTAGTTCACGCCCATGCGCGCACCCTCGATGGTCAGGCCCGCCTCGAAGAACTGCGGGATCAGCGACAGCGTGAGAAACCCGTGGGCAATGGGCGCGCCAAACGGCCCCGCTTTCGCACGCTCGGGGTCCACGTGGATCCACTGGTGGTCGCCCGTGGCCTGGGCGAACAGGTTGACCTGTTCCTGCGTGATGGTGATCCAGTCGGTCACGGCGACCTCCTGGCCCACGCAGGCGCTGACTTCGGAGTAGGAGCGAAAGATTTTCATCACCCCAATGTAGCGCCGCAGCCGTGCGCGCCTTGTCTGGCACGGGACACCGTGCGCCCATCTGGCACACAACGCCAGCAACTGGCACTCCCCAGGCCAGTGCCACCGTGGATCTGGCTTTGCCAGTCCAGGGGTGGCGTCCCTCTCGGGGGAAGGCGCGCAGCGCCTCAGGGGGGTTCATGTGTCTAGCCACGTACAGATTCCTTGCCATTGCTCCAGGTCGCGCGCCACACGGCCCGGCGCCACGTCGAACAGCGTGAGGCCATGCGCCGCCAGGTGGATGTAGTTCTGCGTGTCGCGCAGGTAGCCCAGCACCGGAAACCCCAGGTTGTCCACGAAGTGGTGCAGCTGCTCGGCGGCCTTGGTGCGCGCGTCCACGCGCATGCCCACGATGCCCACGGGCACGCCCGCCGCGTGGCGGTGCTCGGCCAGCTGGTCCAGGAAGCTGCGCGTGGCGAAGATGTCGAACACGCTGGGCTGCAGCGGCACGATGATCTTGTCGGCCAGCTTGAGCACGTCGTTCAGGCGCCAGCCGTGCAGGCCGGCGGGCGTATCAAGCACAGCATGCGTGGTGCCCTTGGGCGGGCGGCTGATCACGTCCGAGCTGAGGCCGTCCCAGGCGCCGATGGGGCGCGCGGCCGGCGGGCGCAGGCCCAGCCAGAGCCTGGCGGACTCCTGCCGGTCGGTGTCGCCCAGGATCACGGGATGCCCCTGGCTCGCAAAGTAGCCCGCGATGTTGGTGGACAGCGTGGACTTGCCCACGCCGCCCTTCGGGTTGGCGACAACAACTACTGGCATGACAACCTCCTTGGAATCCGCGCATCCATGAAAATACAAGCCAAATCAGCCCCTGGCGCTTGATGGACAAGCGCCAGCAGCTATCAAAATCAAAGCATCAGCAACACGCTGGGGCCACCTCAGGCGTGCTGGCCGCCACGCTTGACGAAGAACAGCCCCGCGCCCACCGCCATCAGCAGGCCGCCAAACACGCGGTTCTGCGCGCGCACCGCACGCGCGCTGCGCATCAGGCGGCGCAGGGCGCTGGCCCCGAAAGCGTAGCCGTGCATCACCACCACGTCCACCGTCACCGTGGTGGCGGCCATCACCAGGAGCTGCGTCCACAGCGGGCGCGTGTCGGTCATGAACTGGGGCAGCACGGCCACCATGAAGATGATGCCCTTGGGGTTGGTGGCGTTGGTCAGGAAGCCCGTGAGGCAGCGCTTTTGCCAGGTGCCCGCCGGTGCTTCCTCATCGCCCTGCACGGGCGATGCGTCGCCCGCGCGCCACTGGTTGAAGCCCACATAGATCAGGTAGCACGCGCCCAGCACCTTGACGACGCTGAAGGCCACCTCGGACGCCAGCAGCAGCGACCCCACGCCCGCCCCGGCAATCAGCAGGATCAGCAGCAGGCCCAGCTGCAGGCCGAAGATGGTGGCGCCCGTCTTGCGCACGCCGAACGACAGGCCATGGCTCATCGACAGCACGGCCCCCGAGCCCGGCGACACCGCGATCAGGCACGACGCCGCGAAAAAAGCCAGCCAAGTCTGCAAGTCCATGAAACACCGCGCCTGTAATCCGAGAAGGGCACGCATCTTAACAACGCGCCCGCGCCGCCGCCATGGCATGCATGAAGAGCGCCTCCAGCACTTGCCCCACCACCGCCAGATGCTATTAAAAGTGAAGCGCCGCAACAACATGCCTCGCCAGCCTCTCCACATCGCCGGGACGGTGCCAGAATCCTGACACGCCCACGCCCACGCCCGCATCCCCGCGACGCCCCTTCCCCCACGCCATCGCCCGCATCCCCCTCTATGGAACACGCCCCCACCTGGCTCACCTACGGCTTCCTGTACCTCACCGCGGCGGTGCTGGCCGTGCCCATTGCCAAGGCGCTGGGCCTCGGGGCCATCATCGGCTACCTGGCGGCGGGCATCGCCATCGGGCCGTGGGGCCTGGGGCTGGTGAGCAATGTGCAGGACATCCTGCATTTCGCCGAATTCGGCGTGGTGCTGATGCTGTTCCTCGTGGGGCTGGAGCTGCAACCGAGCCGCCTGTGGGCGCTGCGCCGCCCCATCTTCGGCACCGGCACCGCGCAGGTGCTGGGCTGCGCGGCCGTGCTGTTCGCGCTGGGCGCCCTCGCCGGCCTGCCGTGGCGCGTGAGCCTGGTGGGCGCTTTGGGCCTGGCGCTGTCCTCCACGGCGATCGCGCTGCAGTCGCTGGCCGAGCGCAACCTCATGCGCACCCAGAGCGGGCAGGCGGGCTTTTCGATTTTGCTGTTCCAGGACGTGGCGGCCATCCCCATCCTGGCCCTGCTGCCGGTGCTGGGCGCCGCTGCGGGCGACGGCGCGGGCCACACGCCGGGCGAGATGGCGCTCGAGGTGCTCAAGATCGTGGGCGTGATCGCCGCCATCATCCTGGGCGGGCGCCTGCTGCTGCGCCCCGTGCTGCGCTGGATCGCCAAGAGCAACACGCCCGAGATCTTCACCGCCGCCGCGCTGCTGCTGGTGGTGGGCATCGCCTACCTGATGGTGATGGTGGGCCTGTCGATGGCGCTGGGCGCCTTCCTGGCCGGCGTGCTGCTGGCCGACAGCGAGTACCGGCGCGAGCTGGAGGCCGACATCGAGCCCTTCAAGGGCCTGCTGCTCGGCCTGTTCTTCATCGCCGTGGGCATGAGCATCGACTTCGGCGTGATCCTGCGCTCGCCGGGCCTCATGGCCGCCATCCTGGTCGGCTTCCTCGCGGCCAAGGCCATCGTGATCTACACGCTGGCCAAGCTGGTCAACATCCCGTACCAGGAGCGCCCGGTGTTCACGCTGCTGCTGGCCCAGGGCGGCGAATTCGCTTTCGTGGTGTTCCAGGCCGCCGCCGGTGCCAGCGTGTTCCCGGCCGAGACGGCCTCGCTGCTCATCGGCGCGGTGGCGCTGTCGATGCTGATCAGCCCGCTGCTGCTGGTGCTGCTGGACCGCGTGCTGCTGCGCCGCTACGCCCAGCTCAAGTCCGAGCCCCGGGCCGAGGAAATCTCCGAGCCCCAGGAGGCGCCCATCATCATCGCGGGCTTCGGCCGCTACGGGCAGATCGTCTCGCGCGTGCTGCTGGCCCAGGGCCTGCGCACCACCGTGCTGGACCACAGCGTGGAGATGCTGGAAGTGGCGCGCACCTTCGGCTACCGCGTGTTCTATGGCGATGCGACGCGGCTCGACCTGCTGCGCATCGCGGGCGCCGAACACGCCCGCATCCTGGTCATCGCCGTGGACGATGCCGAGCAGTCCCTCAAGATCGCCAAGCTTGCCCGCGAACACTTCCCCCAGCTGCAGGTGGTGGCCCGCGCGCGCGACGTCACGCACTGGAACAAGCTGCGCGACCTGGGTGTGACGCTGGTGCAGCGCGAACTGTTCGAGTCCAGCCTGCAAAGCGCGCACACGGTGCTGGAACTGATGGGCCTGGCGCCCGCCGAGGCCACGGCCATCACCCGGCGCTTTCGCACCCACAACATCGCCCTGGCCGACCGCATGTACCCGCACTACAAGGACCGCGCCAAGTTCATCGCGGTGGCGCGCGAGGGGCGCAACCAGTTCGCCGAGCAGATGGCCAAGGAGCGGCAGGAGAGCGCGGCGCTGGGGGCGGCGAGGGGCGCGTACCCCGGGTATGGCGAGCCCGGGAGCCCGCAGAGCGCCGACGGGGCGGACAGCGCCCAGGATGTGGACAAAAACAGGCCTTGACGCTGATCTACAAAGCGCCAGATGCTATCTATTCAATAGCAAAAGACCGACGATTGCCGCGCGGGAGGGAGCACGGTCATGCGCGCCCGCAAGCGGTCGGTCTTTGCGGCGGTGCCTGGCCGTCCGGCGGAACCGCGCAACGCGCACTGCGGCGCCGCTTGCATGGCCACCTCTCAAACGATAACTATTCGCATTAGAATACCCACTCCTGCCAGCCAGCGTCCCGAAAAGCCACGCGAGCCAGCGCCTTCAGCGTTTGTCCGCCCTCGGCTTTCTCTCCATCGGGACTCCCATGTCTTTTCAGCCCTCGCGCGCGGCCCGTTTCTCGCCGCGCTCTTCGCTCGCCCCCTCTTCCTCCCCGTACCCCTGGGCCCGCAAGGCCGGGGTGTTTGCCTTGACCCCGCTGGCCCTGTGCCTCGCCCAGGCCGCCGTGGCACAGCAGGACGCCGATGCACCGGCGGCCGCCGCCCAGGTGGCCGCGCCGCAGCTCCAGGAAGTGCGCATCAATGCCAGCACCGAGAAGGACATGGGCTTTGCGCCCGTCGAGGCCCAGACCGCCGGCAAGGCGCCCATGCGCCGGCTGGAGACCCCGCAGTCCGTGAGCGTGGTCACGCGCGAGCAGATGGAGTCGCGCCAGATCACCAACGTGCAGCAGGCGCTGCAGACCGTGGCGGGCGTGAGCCCCGTCAACTTCGGGCGTCGGGGTTTTGACGACATCAACATCCGGGGCTTTCGCTCCACCGAATCCATCCTGGTCGATGGCCTGGTGCAAAGCCCCGGCATGTGGGCCAAGCTGCAGCCCTACGGCTACGAGCGCTTCGAGGTGCTCAAGGGCTCGGCGTCGGTGCTCTACGGCCAGGTGCAGCCCGGCGGCATCGTCAACGCGGTGAGCAAGCGGCCCAAGAAGGATGCGCTGAACGAAGTGGGCGTCGAGGTGGGCAGCTTCGGCCAGCGCACGCTGCAGGCCGACGTGAACAAGCCGCTGTCCGAATCGGGCAAGACGGCGCTGCGCATCAATGCCCAGGTGTCCAACGCCGACGACCCCACGCAGTTCGTCTACCGCAAGGACCGGTGGTTCGCCCCGTCGCTGTCCATCGACCTGGGCGCGCAGACCGACCTGGTGCTGTTCGCCACCTACAGCCGCAGCGAGTGGATGCGCCAGCAGGGCATCACGCCCTACGGCACGCTGCTGCCCAACCGCAACGGCACCCTGTCGCGCACGCTGTTCACGGGCGATCCTGCCTTTGGCGTGTACGACGTGGAGAGCACCACGCTGGGCTATGCGCTGGAGCACAAGGTGTCCGACGCGATGACGTTCCGCCAGAACGTGCGCTACGAGACCGAGAAGGGCACGGGCAACTTCGTCTCCAACCAGGCGCTGCAGGCCAACCAGCGGCTGCAGAACCGCCAGGCGTCGCGCCAGTATATGGACTATGACCTGCTGGCCACCGACACCTCGATGCTCACGCGCTTCGAGGCGCTGGGCGCCAAGCACCAGCTCGTCACGGGCCTGGACGTGCGCAGCGGCCACAGCCTGCTGGCCAGCCGCACCTGCCGCATCGGCGCGCTGGACTTGTTCGCGCCCGTCTACGGCATGCAGGCCACCTGCCCCACGGCGCTGACCAGCGACGCGCCCGCCAAGCTCACCGTGGCCGGGCTGTATGCGCAGGACCAGATCAAGTTCGGCCAGGGCTGGACGGCCCTGGTGGGCCTGCGCCGCGACTGGTCCACCAACGACACGAACAACCGCGTGGCCAACACGCAGACACGCCAGAAGGACAGCGCCACCACGCTGTCCGCCGGCCTGGTGTACGAGTTCAAGCCCGGCTGGGCCGCGTACGGCAGCTACGGCGAATCGTTCCTGCCCCAATCGGGCCTGACCTTTGCGGGATCGAACTTCGTGCCCGAGACCGGCAAGCAGTGGGAGGCCGGCGTGAAGTATGAGTCGCCCAATGGCCAGCTCACCGGCGCGCTCGCCGTGTTCGACCTGGTGCGCGAGAACGTCACCACCGCCGACCCCGTGAACACCGGCTTCAGCGTGCAGACCGGCCAGCAGCGCGCGCGCGGCCTGGAGCTGGAGCTGGGCGCCGACCTCAAGAACGGCTGGAAGCTGACCAGCGCCTACACCTACACACAGACCAAGGTCACGCGCGACAACAACGCCGCCATCGTGGGCCTGCCGCTGAACCTCACGCCGCGCCACACGCTCACGGCCTGGGCCACCTACAAGCTGCCGCAGCACCAGCGCATCACGCTGGGCATGGGCGGGCGCTACGTCAGCGAGCAGATCGGCTCGTATCCCTTCACGCTGCCGTCGTATGTGGTGGCCGATGCGTCCATCAGCTACGCGGGCGACAACTACCGCGTGACGGCGGGGGTGAAGAACGTGTTCAACAAGGCGTACTACGACGGCGCGATCAACGCCAACGTGGTCTCGCCCGCGTTGCCGCGCAGCTTCAACCTGGGCGTGACGTACTTCTTCTGACGCAGCGCCATCGCCCCGCCACCGCGAGCCGACCATGACCAGCCAGCGCACCCTGAACCGCCTTTTCGTCCTGCACTCCTGGGCGGGCATCGTCACGGGGCTGCTGATGTTCATCGTGTGCTTCTCGGGCGCGGTGGTGGTGTTCAAGAACGAGATCGACCTGTGGGCCAACCCGTCGCTGGCGCAGCTGCCGCGCTCTGCGACGCCCGCGTCGCTCGATGCGGTGCTGACGCAGCTGCACACCCGCTACCCCGGCGCCACGGTGGAGACCATCGCGCTGCCCGACGCGGTCAACCCGAGCTACTTCGCCTTCGTGCGCGAGCGCGGCGCGCCGGCCAGCACGCGCACCAAGGTGGCCCTGCGCTCGGACACGGGCACGGTGGTGGGCCCGGTGGACAGCCAGCTCGGCCAGTACCTGCGCATGCTGCACGTGTTCCTGTTCTTCGGGCCGCGCTGGATCGTGGGCTTTCTGGGCGCCGCGATGCTGGTGCTCATCGTCACGGGCATCGTCATCCACCGCAAGATCCTGGCCGAGCTGTTCACCCAGCGCTGGGGCCGCAGCTTTCGCGTGGTGATGTCCGACCTGCACAAGTCCGCGGGCATCTGGGGCCTGGGCTTTCACATCCTGATCGCCACCACGGGGGCCTGGATGGGCCTGGCGCCGCTGTTCGAGCAGGGCTACAAATACGTGACCACCAGCAGCACCGAAGTCGCAGCCACCGCCAAGCCCGCGCGCAAGGCCGCTGGCGATGCCGCCGAGCCCGTGCGCATGCAGTCGCTGGATGCCCTGTACGCCACCGCGCAGCAGGCCGTGCCGGGGCTGGAGGCGCGCTACGTGTCGATGCGCCGCTGGGGCACCGACACCGCCGAGGCCAGCTTCACCGGCAACCTGAGCGGCCACCTGGCCAGCACCGCGCGGGTGGACATCCACGCCGCCACCGGCGTGCCCAGGAAGGTGCACGACCCGCGCACGGCGGGATTCTGGTCGCTGGTCAACGGTCTCATGGAGCCGCTGCACTTTGGCGACTTCGGCGGGCTGGCGCTCAAGTGGCTGTATTTCTTGCTGGGCATGACGCCCGCGTTCCTGTCGATCTCGGGCACGCTGATTTGGCTCGATGCGCGCCAGCAGCGGCGGCGTGAGGCCGAGGCCGCGCAGGCGTCGGCCGGGGGCATGGCGGCGGCAGGTTGAGGTCCCATCCACTGCACACGCTCATCCGCCTCTCCGCACCGCTATTTATTGTCGATTTCTGCCCGCCCCACCAACCCATGCAACGCTTCTTTCTGGCCCTGCACGCCACCACGCCCGCGGCGCTGATCGTGGCCGTGTTCGTGCACCTGTGGGGGCCGCCCGGCTTGCCTTCGCTGGCGCAGCGGCCGGTGTGGGCCGTGTGGTTGCTCATCGGCACATGGCTGCTGCTGTCGGCGCTGGCCGCGTGGGCGCTGCGCACGCTGGCGCTGTGGCGCGTGTCGCTGGGTGGCGCGGGGGCGTTGCTGGCGCTGGCCGGTGCGGTGGGCCTGGTGCTGGGGAGCGCGCTGGCGTCCGGCATGCTGGCCAGTCTCGCGTTGGTGGGCGCTGCCTGCGTGGGCATTGCGACCTTTATCGGGCCGCAGCGCGTGCAGGCGCCACGGCGCAAAGCGGTGCGCCACCAGGCTGCGGCCACGCCGGGCCGCGCTGGCCATCCTGGCACGCACCACACCACCAAACGCCGCCGCTGGCCCGCGCGCGTTTTGGCCCGCTTTGGCATCCCTGCACACCTGCCGTTTTGGCTGGCCGGTGCACTGGCGGTGGAATCGTTTCGGCTCGCCCACATCGTGGCGACAGAGCCAGCGCGCTCGTCGGGCATGCTGGGCCTGCTGCTGGCTTTCTTTGTCGCGCTGCCCGCCGCCGCGTTGCGCCACTGGGCGCCCCGAACCGCCCTGCTGCTGTGGGTTCTGGCAACGCTGGCCTACGGCGGCTTGGCAGCCAAGGCGGGGCTGGATCAGTGGGCCGTCGCCGCAGCCCTGTGCGCGCTGGCCGCGGGTGCCCCGTTGCTGCTGCGCGCACGGCGGAGGCTGCGCACGCGGCAGACGGAGCGCATCACACCCACCGCACAGGTCCATGCTTCTGACCGCCACCCGCCGGAGGCCGCATGAACGAACTCATCGCCGCCTGCACCGCACTGGCCTCGCTGATCGCGCTGACCCGCTGGGCGCGCACCGTGCCCACCCGCGCCTGGGGCCACGGCGTCGGCAGCACCGGCCAGGCGCCACCTGCACCGCTGCGCGCCTGGGCTGTGGCCATCGGCACGCTGTTGCTGCAGGGCTTGGCAGCCACCGCCGCGACCGGGCTGGCCGCCGGACTGGCGCTGGTGGCCGCATCATGGATGGTGCTCGGCTGGCTGCTGGTGCTGGCAATGAACCAGTGGCCCGCCGCCAGCCTGCCGTGGGCCCAGCGGCTGGGTGCGCTGGGCGGGGCGGGGTGTGTGCTGGCGCTGGCGTGGGAGCTGGTGCGTGCAGGGGGCTGGGCAGGCTGATGGACGCGTGCCACCTCCGCCAGGTGGGCAAGGCGCCAGATTTTGGGTTGAAATGGGACCCAGCGCTTGATACATAAGCACTTGTAGCTATATATTTTATAGCGTAATATCTAGACGGCACTGCCATGCGCCGGTGCCCGCACCCGCTGCCCCACGGCACAATCGCGCCCATGGACCAGTTGCTCGACGCCCCCTGGGTGCACACCCTGCGCTTCTTCCTGGAAGTGGCCGCCACCATCGCGTTTGCCCTCTCGGGCGTGATCGCCGCCGCGCGCAAGCGGCTCGACGCCGTGGGCGTGTGTGTGGTGGCGTTCGTCGCGGCCTTCGGCGGGGGCACGCTGCGCGACCTGCTACTGGACCAGCGGCCCTTCTTCTGGATACGCCACACCGGTTTTGTCTGGGGCATCCTGGCCCTGTGCGTGGGCGCGATGCTGTTCATGCGCCAGCGCCACTTTCAGCCCACCGAGCGCGCCATGCTGCTGCCCGACGCGATTGGCCTGGGCCTGTTCGCGGCGGTGGGCGTGGACATCGCCACCGCCATCGGCATGCCGCCCATCATCAGCGTGATGATGGGCGTGACCACGGGCGTGTTTGGCGGCGTGCTGCGCGATGTGCTGTGCAACGAGGTGCCCCAGGCCTTCAGCGACCACCGCCCCTACGCGCTGTGCGCCTTCGCGGGCGGCTGGGCCGACGTGGCGCTGCGCCAGGTGCAGGCGCCGGACTGGGCTCCGCTCGTGGCCTGCGTGCTGCTCACGGCCGGGCTGCGCGGGCTGGCGCTGTGGCGCAACTGGCAGTTGCCCGCCTGGCGGGTGTGACAAGAAACCAGAGGCCGCCATCCCGGCCGCCGATCCGGCACACTGTGCCGCGTGGCACCACCGTGACAGCCCTGCACCGGCGCGGCCTGCACACTGGGCCGCGAGGAGTATCGAGACCATGACCCCGGACCACCCCACCCCCGCCGCCCTGCGCGCCACCGCGCTCATCGACAGCGACGCCCCCGCCATCCAGGCCTTCGCGGCCGCGCATGCGCGCGGCGCCACCGACCGCGGGCGCGCCGTCGCCCTGTACCTGGCCGTGCGCGACGGCTTTCGCTATGACCCGTACCGCATCGACCTGTCGCCGCACGGCATGGCGGCCAGCACCGTGCTGGCCCAGGGCCATGGCTGGTGCGTGCCCAAGGCCGCGCTGCTCACCGCCGCATGCCGCGCGGCGGGCATTCCCGCGCGCATGGGTTTTGCCGATGTGCGCAACCACCTCAGCACCGAGCGCATGCGCGAGACCATGAAGACCGACCTCTTCATCTGGCACGGCTACACCGACATCTGGCTCGACGGCCAGTGGCGCAAGGCGACGCCCGCCTTCAACATCGAGCTGTGCGACCGCTTTGGCCTGCTGCCGCTGGAGTTCGATGGCGAAAACGATTCGATCTACCACCCGTTCGACAAGACCGGCCAGCGCCACATGGAATACGTGCTGCAGCGCGGCGCTTTCGACGACATGCCGCTGGCGCGGATCGTGGCCGACTTCCAGGCCGTGTACGGCGGCTGGCTCGGTGGCGGCACCACGAGCGCGCTGCACGGCGCGAGCTTTGCGAGCGACGTGGAGCAGGAGGCGGCGCGATGACGCAGGCCCCGCTGGCGGCACCGGGCACCGCGCCCCAGGTCCCTGATGGCTTCGCGGCCCTGCCCTCGGGCGGCCCGTTCATCGAGCACAACGGCCCGCTGTACCTGCGGCACGAAGGTGCGGTGGTGAAATTCGGCTTTCGCGTGGAGCACCGCCATGTGAACCCCATGAACAACCTGCACGGCGGCATGATGGCCAGCTTCTGCGACATGCTGCTGCCGTTGTCGGTGCACCGCAAGAGCACCGAGGTGGCCGGCCGTTTCCTGCCCACCATCAGCCTGCAGATCGACTACCTAGCCCCCGCGCCGCTGGGCGCCTGGGTGGAGGGCGAGGCCGAGCCGCTGCGCATCACCCGCTCGCTGGTGTTCGCGCAGGGCCTGGTGACGGCCGATGGCGTGCCCTGCGCGCGGGTGAGCGGGGTGTTCAAGATAGGCCCCACGGGCCCTGCCTAGCCCGCCCGGCGGCCAGGGCCGCCGTGGTGGCCGCTGTCACGGCCTGCAGGTGCGCAGGCCCTCGGCCCCGGCGGCGCGCGGCGAACACGGGCGCCTCGCCATGGCCGCATCGCCAGACCACGCCGGGTAGCCGCCCATGGCATGGGGAAGGGCTACGCCCGCGGCGCGGCAGCATCGCCCGCGATGCCCATCACTCCCACCACATGCTCCACGAACCGCGCGAGCTTGGGCAGCTGCCGCCGGTCCGGCGCATAGACCAGATGCACGGCGCGGGCCACCGGCAGGCAGTGCTGCATCACCGGCACCAGGGCGCCACTGGCCAGGTCGTCGGCCAGCAGCACCTCGGGCTGCATGATCAGGCCCAGGCCGCGCAGCGCGGCCTGGCGCAGGCCGTCGCCCTGGTTGCACACAAAACGCGCGTTCTCGGGCCAGAAGAACTCCGCGTCGCCATCGCTCAGCGTCCATTCCACACGGCGCTGCCATACCGAATGGCTCAGGCACTGGTGGCGGGCCAGATCGTCGGCGCGCCCGGGCGTGCCATGGCGCTGCAGGTAGGCCGGCGCGGCCGCGATCACCATGCGGTAGGGGCGCAGCGGGCGCGCCACCAGGCCCTCATCCACCACCTGGCCGATGCGCACGGCCACGTCGAAGCCCTCGCCCGTGAGGTCCACCACGCTGTCGGTGAGCTGCAGGTCCACGCGCACCTGGTCATAGCGCTGCAGGAAGTCGGCCACCAGCGGCGCGATGACGTGGTTGCCCAGCGTGAACGGCGCGCTCACGCGCAGCAGGCCCTGCGGCACGGCGCGGCTGCGCTCCACGGCGGACTCGGCCCAGCGCACCTGCTCCAGCACGCGCTTGCTGTCTTCGTAGAACGCGGCGCCCACCTCGGTCAGGCTGTTCTGGCGCGTGCTGCGCTGGAACAGGCGTGCGCCCAGGTGGGTTTCGAGCTGCTGGATGTGCTTGCCCACCATCACGGCCGACACCTGCAGCTGGCGCGCGGCGGCGGCGAAGCTGCCGGCTTCGACCACGGCCACCATGACTTCCATGTTGCGCAGTTTGTCCATGGGCTGATTCCTAATCAATGGTTAGCACAAGAAGAACTTCAATGTACTTTATGCATTGATTGATTCGCAAAAGAATCGGGGCCTGTCTGTTCCTCCACCCGTTCTTTTTCAAGCAAAGGAAAACACCATGTCCAAGATTCTTCTCATCGGCGCGAGCGGCACCATCGGCCAGGCCGTGCTGGCCAACCTGGGCGCGCGCCACGACGTGATCACCGTGGGCCGCAGCAGCGGCACGCACCGCGCAGACTTTTCCCAGCCGGGCTCGGTCGCCAGGCTGTTCGAGGCGGTGGGCCAGGTCGATGCCATCATCAGCACCGCCGGCAACCTGCACTTCGGCCCGCTGGCCGACATGACGCCCGAGCAGTTCAACCTGGGGCTGCAGGACAAGCTGTTGGGCCAGGTGCAATTGGCTTTGATCGGCCAGAAGTACCTGGCCGATGGCGGCTCCATCACGCTGACCGCAGGCATCCTGTCCATCGAGCCCATCCGCAACGGCGCCAGCGCCACGGCGGTGAACGCCGCCATCGAGGGCTTCGTGGCCGCCGCCGCCATCGAGCTGCCGCGCGGCCTGCGCATCAACGCCGTGAGCCCCACCATCCTCACCGAATCGGTGGGCGTGTACGGGCCGTTCTTCCCCGGCTTCGACACGGTGTCTGCCGAGCGCGCCGCGCGCGGCTACCAGCGCAGCGTGGAAGGCGCGCAGACGGGGCGGGTGTACCGCGTGCAATGATCACGGCCACCTGCACCCTACCCGTCTGGGCATGAAAAGAAAATAGCTGCTGCCGCTTGTCTATCAAGCGTCAGCAGCTATCATTTTAGTAGCTTCGATGACCGAAGGCGCAGATCAGTCCAAGCTGGCGCCCGACTCCTTGACCACCTTGCCCCACTTCACGGACTCGGCCTGGATGAAGGCGGCAAACTGCTCGGGCGTCTCGCTGTACGTCTCGGCGCCCTGCTCGTTGATCTTCTTCTTCACCTCGGCCTGGTTCAGCACCTTGACCAGCGCGGTGTTCAGCTTGGCCAGCACCGGTGCGGGCGTGCCGGTGGGCGCGAACATGCCGAACCACGACGTGGCTTCATACCCTGGCACGCCGGCTTCGGCGATGGTGGGCACGTTGGGCAGCTCGGGCGAGCGCTTGGCCGTGGTCACGGCAATGGGCACGAGCTTGCCGCTGCGCACATGCTGGATGGCCGAGGGCATGTTGTCGAACATGATGCCGATCTGGTTGCCCAGCAGGTCCGTGACGGCCGGTGCGCTGCCCTTGTAGGGCACATGCACCATGTCCACCTTGGCCAGGCTCTTGAACAGCTCGCCCGACAGGTGGATGGAGCTGCCGTTGCCCGACGAGCCGAAGTTCACCTTGCCGGGGTTGGCCTTGGCGTAGGCGATCAGCTCCTTCACGCTCTTATAGGGCTGTGCCGGATTGGCCACCAGCAGGTTGGGCACGTTGGCCACGCGCGAGAGCGGCGCGAAATCCTTGATGGGATCGAACGGCATCTTCTTGTACAGCGCGGCGTTGATGGCGTGCGTGCCCACCGTGCCCATGAAGAGCGTGTAGCCATCGGCCGGCGACTTGGCCGCCAGCGCGCCACCGATGTTGCCGCCCGCACCGGCGCGGTTGTCCACGATGACCGACTGGCCGAGTTCGGTGGTCAGCGCCTGGCCGATGATGCGGGCCAGGATGTCGGTGGTGCCGCCTGCGGCAAAGGGCACGACGATGGTGACAGGCTTGGTGGGATAGGCCTGGGCCATTGCTGCGCTGCTGCCCAGCAGGCCTGCACCGGCGATAGCGGCGATGCCCGCGCAGGCAGCGGCCGACAGCGCGAAGCGGCGGGTGGTGTGGATGGGACGGGTCATGGTTTGTCTCCTTCAGAAAGGTGGATGAAATGGGTGTCACGAGCGCGGAATCCGCCGCGCCGTGGCCTCAACCGGGCGCCAAGGCCTCCGGGCGAGAACAGGGAGTGCGCCCCTTTCAGGGCTGCAGTGAAAATGCGTTCAGGTGGCTAGACAGGTGCCACGCCGAGCGTGGTACCACCGCACACGTACAACACCTGCCCGGTCACGAAACCGTTGTCGGGCGAGAGGAAGAACAGCGCCGCGCGGGCCACGTCGTCGGGCGTGCCCATGCGGCCCACGGCAATGCTGTTCAGGATGCGCTGCGTCTGCGGCGCGCCGTCGGGGTTGCTCTGGCGGAAGAGTTCGGTGGCAATCGGCCCGGGGCCGATGGCGTTGACGGTGATGCCGTCACGCCCCAGCTCAATGGCCAGCGTGCGCGTCATGCCGATCATCCCGGCCTTGGTGGCCGAGTAGACGACGCGGTCGCCCTTGCCCAGCGCGGCGCGCGACGACATGTTGACGATGCGGCCCTGGCCGCAGGCCCGCAGCGTGGACAGAAAGGCCTGCACCAGCAGCATGGGCGCGCGCAGGTGCAGGCCCACCACGTCGTCCAGCTGCGCGGTGGTGGCGGTGTCGATGGTGCCGGGGCGCGTCGCGCCCGCGTTGTTCACCAGGGCGGTCACGTTGTGCCTGGCGGCGATCTCTGCCGCGCGCTCGCGGGTCGATGCCTCGTCGGTCAGGTCGCCCTGGTACGAGGTGAGCAGCGGGTGGCTCCACGTGGGCAGCGCGTAGTCCAGATTGACCACGGCGCGGCCCTGGGCGAGCACGGCTTCGGCAATGGCGCGGCCGATGCCGTTGCTGGCACCGGTGACGACGGTGACGGGGGTGG
Organism: Acidovorax sp. GW823-FHT01C06; assembly: GCF_058798375.1. Taxonomy (NCBI): domain Bacteria; kingdom Pseudomonadati; phylum Pseudomonadota; class Betaproteobacteria; order Burkholderiales; family Comamonadaceae; genus Acidovorax; species Acidovorax sp. GW823-FHT01C06. Next base: position 32,099 of record NZ_JBXAKN010000015.1, on the reverse strand, counting down.
AGGAAGTCACTGCAGAGGCCACGGTCACACGCGCTCCAGGATGATGGCGATGCCCTGGCCCACGCCGATGCACATGGTGCACAGCGCGTACTGGCCCGCATGCTCGTGCAGGCGGTTCACGGCGGTGGTGACCAGCCGCGCGCCGCTGGCACCCAGCGGGTGGCCCAGCGCAATCGCGCCGCCCCAGGCGTTCACCCGCGCGTCGTCGTCCTTGAGGCCCAGGGCGCGCAGCACGGCCAGGCCCTGCGCGGCAAAGGCTTCGTTGAGTTCGATCACGTCCATGTGGTCGATGGTCAGGCCCGTCTGCGCCAGCACCTTCTGCGTGGCGGGCGTGGGGCCAAAGCCCATGATGCGCGGCGCCACACCGGCCACGGCCATGCCCACCACGCGGGCGCGGGGCTTGAGGCCGTACTTGGCGGCATGGGCTTCATCGGCCAGCAGCAGCGCGCAGGCGCCGTCGTTCACGCCCGACGCGTTGCCCGCTGTCACCGTGCCATCGGGCCGCACCACGCCCTTGAGCCTGGCCAGCGCTTCCAGGCTGGTCTCGCGGGGGTGTTCGTCCTGGCTGACGACGATGGCGTCGCCCTTCTTTTGCGGGATATGCACCGGCACGATCTCGCGCGCCAGGTGGCCGTCCTTGATGGCCGCCACGGCGTTGAGCTGGCTGCGCAGCGCCATGCGGTCCTGCGCCTCGCGCTCGATGCCGAAGTCGGTGGCCACGTTCTCGGCGGTTTCGGGCATGGAGTCCACGCCGTACTTTTCCTTCATCAGCTTGTTGATGAAGCGCCAGCCGATGGTGGTGTCGTACACCGCGTTGTTGCGGCTGAAGGCGCTTTCTGCCTTGGGCATGACGAAGGGCGCGCGGCTCATGCTCTCCACGCCGCCCGCGATCATCAGGCCCGCCTCGCCCGCCTTGATGGCGCGCGCGGCGGTGCCCACGGCGTCCAGCCCCGAGCCGCACAGGCGGTTGATGGTGGCGCCGGGCACGTCGATGGGCAGGCCCGCCAGCAGGCTGCTCATGTGGGCCACGTTGCGGTTGTCCTCGCCGGCCTGGTTGGCGCAGCCGTAGAGCACGTCGGTCACCGCGGCCCAGTCCACGCCGGGGTTGCGGTCCATCAGCGCCTTGATGGGGATGGCGCCCAGGTCGTCGGTGCGCACGCTGCTCAATGCGCCGCCGTAGCGGCCGAAGGGGGTGCGGATGGCGTCGCAGATGAAGGCTTGGGTGGTCATGTTTTTTGTCTCCTCGGATCTCGGTGGATCGGCTCGTTGAAAAGGGAAGGGATTCGGGGCGCCCGCGGGTGCTCAGGCCGCCGGACGGATGGGCTGGCCCACCAGGCTTTCGAGTTCGGCGTGGGAAAGGCCCGGCACGGTGTCGATGAGCTGCAGCCCCGTGGGCGTGCAGGCCAGTGTGCACAGATCGGTGTAGATGCGCTTCACGCACGCGACACCGGTGAGCGGGTAGCTGCAGCGCTCGACGATCTTGCTCGCGCCCTGCTTGGTCAGCAGGTCCATCATCACCCAGGTCTGCTTGGCGCCGATGGCCAGGTCCATCGCGCCGCCCACGGCCGGGATGGCGCCGGGCTCGCCGGTGCTCCAGTTGGCCAGGTCGCCCGTGGCGCTGACCTGGAAGGCGCCCAGCACGCAGATATCGAGGTGCCCGCCGCGCATCATCGCGAAGCTGTCGGCGTGGTGGAAGTACGCGCCACCGGGCAGCAGCGTCACCGGCTGCTTGCCGGCGTTGATGAGGTCGTAGTCCTCCAGGCCTGCGGCGGGTGCTGGGCCCATGCCCAGGATGCCGTTCTCGCTTTGCAGGATGACCTCGCGGCCCGCGGGAATGTGGTTGGCCACCAGGGTGGGCTGGCCGATGCCCAGGTTGACGTAGGCGCCGTCGTGGATGTCTTGCGCCACGCGTTTTGCCAGTTCTTCTTTACTACGCTTTTGATAGCTGCTCACGCTTTATCCTTGTGCGGTAGGGGCCGATTTCATGCCGATTTCTTGAAACCGCCCGCCTGCGTGGCCGTGCGGTCGATCTTGACCACATGGCTCACGTAGATGCCGGGGGTGACGATGGCCTCGGGGTCCAGCGCGCCCAGCTCCACCACCTCGTGCACGGTGGCGATGGTGGTCTTGGCGGCGGTGGCCATCACCGGCCCGAAGTTGCGGGCCGACATGCGGTAGGTGAGGTTCCCCCAGCGGTCGCCCTGCTCGGCCTTGATCAGCGCCACGTCGCCGTGGATGGGGAATTCGAGCACGTAGTGCCTGCCGTTGATCTCGCGCGTTTCCTTGCCGGCGGCCAACTCGGTGCCGTAAGCCGTAGGGCAGAAGAAGGCGCCGATGCCCGCCCCCGCCGCCCGCAGGCGCTCGGCCAGGTTGCCCTGGGGCACGAGCTCGAGCTCCAGCTTGCCGCTGCGGTACAGGTCGTCGAACACATAGCTGTCGACCTGGCGCGGAAAGCTGCAGATGATCTTGCGCACCTGCCCCGCCTTGAGCAGCGCGGCCAGGCCCTGGTCGGCATTGCCGGCGTTGTTGTTCACCACCGTCAGGTCCCGGGCGCCCTGGGCGATGAGCCCGTCGATGAGCTCACCCGGAATGCCCGCCGTGCCAAATCCGCCTATCAACACCGTGGCACCATCCTTCACCCCTTGCAGGGCCTGGGCCACCGAGTCCGCCAGTTTGTTGATCATCGAAACGCTTTCGTGATTTGCTTGATCTTCGGTTTCAATTTGTTCGCTTATAGAACAAATGTTCGCATAAAGAATTATAGTAGGCGCACGTATGAATATCCAAACCCCTGACGCCAAAGACCCCAAGCCCAGCGACAGCTATGTGCAGTCGTTCGCGCGCGGGCTGGAGGTGATCCGCTCGTTCAGCGCGGCCACGCCGCAGCAGACGCTGAGCGAAGTGGCGGCCCGTGCGGGCCTCACGCGCGCGGGTGCGCGCCGCATCCTGCTCACGCTGCAGACGCTGGGCTATGTGGAGACGGACGGCAAGCTCTTTCGGCTGAGCCCGCGCATCCTGGACCTGGGATTTGCGTACCTTTCATCGCTGCCGATCTGGAACCTGGCCGAGCCGGTGATGGAGGACCTGGTGGAAGAAGTGCGCGAGTCGTCCTCGGCCGCCGTGCTCGACGGCCTCGACATCGTCTACGTGCTGCGCGTGCCCACGCACAAGATCATGCGCACGAACCTGGGCGTGGGCTCGCGCCTGCCCGCGCCCTGGACCTCGATGGGCCGCGTGCTGCTGGCCGGGCTGCCCGATGAGGAGCTGGAGGCCCGCCTGGCGCAGCATCCGCTGGAGCGCTTCACCGCGCACACCACCACCGAGCTGCCCGCGCTGCTGTCGCGCATCCGCGAGGCACGCCAGCAGGGCTGGTGCCTGGTGAACCAGGAGCTGGAGGAAGGATTGATCTCGATCGCCGCGCCACTGGCCGACCGCACGGGGCGGACGGTGGCGGCGCTCAACATCAGCGGGCAGGCCAACCGCACCAGCGCGGCCATGATGCAGGAGAGCCTGCTGCCCGCGCTGCTGCGCGCCGCGAAGACCATCTCGCGCATGATGGGTGCGCCGCGCGGCCGGGGCGAGTGAAGCCCGGGGCCCGGCGGCCGCCGGGCGGCTTCACGCCGGTGCCAGCCCGGCACCGGCACGGGCATTGCGCGCACAGGGCGCCCACGCTGGGGTGGTGAAGGCTCAGTTCTTGCGAAAGCCCAGCACCAGCACCACGCCGCCCAGCACCATCGCCCCCAGGCTCATCCACTGGGGAATGTTGACGGACTCTTTTTCCTTGACCGTCAGTTCCAGCGGGCCCAGCTTGGCCTGCGTGGTGTCCTTGGTGAAGCTGAAGCCCCCCGTCAGAAAACCTGCCAAGCCCAGCACCAACAAAAGCACACCAACGATTCGCATTGCATTCATGACAGATCTCCCAACACCGGGTATTCAGGGACTGCGGCAGAGCGGGCCCGGCTCCCTGTCCCTGCGCATCGCCAATGTAGGGCAGCTCCCGCCGCGCCCGCGTAGGACACCGCCGCTGCCGCGCGTCGCGCACCCGCCCCGGCGCGCCAGCCGCACTCCGGCGCCGCGTGCAACCCTGCACGCCCTGTGCGCCAGGGCTGCGTGCTACGCTCACGCCCCATGTTCAGCCCCTCCCAAGCCGACGTGCGCCGCTTTCTCTGCGGGGTGCACGCCAAGACCCAGGCCGGCGCGCCCATGGAAGCCATCGAGACGCTGGCCAGCCTGTGGATCGCCGAGCACCCCGAGTACCACACCGACCTGTCCGACGCCGATGCCGCCGTGGCGCGCAACTACGACGAGACGCCGGGCCAGACCAACCCCTTCCTGCACCTGTCCATGCACCTGTCGATCAGCGAGCAGTGCAGCATCGACCAGCCGCGCGGCATCCGCCAGGCGGTGGAGCTGCTGACCGCGCGGCTCGACTCGCTGCACGATGCGCACCACGCCGCCATGGACTGCCTGGGCGAGATGCTGTGGGAAAGCCAGCGCGCCGGCCGCCCGCCGGACGGCGAGGCCTACATCGCCTGCGTGCAGCGGCGGGCCACGCGGGACTGAGACGGATTGGCCTCCAACCGCATGACGTCGTTGGTTCACCTCGCCATGCTGCAGCCCTGTCCTGGGCTTCCCGCCTGGTTGCCCGGCTGCATGCAAATTCGCATGCGGCGCTGAACCCTCCCCGCTCAGCGCCCGGGCTTGCGCGCCTTGTGCGCCAGCGCGGTGCCGGCCAGCAGCAGCACCAGCAGCCCGAGCCCTTCCCGCGAGAACAGGGGCACCGGCACAGGGGTGGGCGATGCGCTCACGACCAGGGTCCCCGCCGCGCTGCTTGCCAGGAAATTGCCGTCGCCGGAGTAGCTCGCGGTCAGCGCCTTCGTGCCAGAGCCCTTCGGCCGCAGTGAGCAGCCTGGCGCCGCCGCGGCCGCCGCGTAGCTGCAGCTCAGGCCGTCGGTGGTGTTCGTGATCGTGATCGTTCCCGTCGGCGTGCCGCCCCCCGGCGCGGCCACCGCCAGCGTCGCCCACACCGTCACCGAACCGCCCAGACCGACCGGCCCCACCGCCCCCAGGGCGATACCCGTCGAAGCTGGCAGGACCTCGATGGCCACCGGATTGGACACCGAAGGCAGCGTGAAGCTGGCGATGTCGCCTGCATAGGCCGCCTGGACGTCGTGCCGTCCAACGGGCAACTGGCGCGCGAGAGCCGCCCTGGCGGAGGCATCAAGCCCCTCATCGCCAAGGTCCGTCGCCGCGCCATCGGAAAAGTGCACGCTGCCGGCCGGCGGCCCCGCTCCCCCCGTCACTTCGGCCAGGAGCGTGATCGCCTGGCCGTAGACGAACGTGGCTCCGGCCAGCGGCTGAGCCAGGCGCACGCTCGACTGCTGTTGCACCGTCGTCTGCATCGATGCCCGGACCGAGGCATCGCCCTGGCTCGTCACGGTCAGCGTCCGCGGCCCGGCCGAGGCAAAGCCGATGGGCCAGCCCACGCTGCCATCGCTCTGCGCGATCACGCCAGGCAGGACGTCGCCCGCCACCGAGCTCGTGATCCTCCATTTCGTCGTGTTGTCGATATGGGCGTTGACGACGGCATCGTCCACCGCCAATACGAATCCTGCGGCAGGATCGGCCGGGGCCGTCGCAGGCAGCGAAACCGCCGTTTGTCCCGCGGGCAGCAGCACGGTGGACGGCCCTTGCAATGCGGGCACCGGAAGCGGCAGGTTGTGAAACTGCAGATCAAAGCGCGCGTTGTGCCCCGGCATCGTGATGTGCACGAGGTAGCTTCCGACGACACGATTGGCCGTGGGCACGACGGGGGTCCAGTTGTCGGAGCCCATCGTCTCGAAGGTATTCCTCCCGGAAGGGAAGGTCGCGCTCGCGCCCGTGCCGGGCGCTGCAACGTTGACGGGCACAGAAAGAAAGCCGATGGCATGGGTGTCGCTCCACACCGTTTGCGGCCGCACTCCAAACGGAGAGGAGGGCTGGCCGATGCGCATGCTGAACGACTGCGAGGCCGGCATGTAGGCGGTCTCCCAGCCCCAGGGGCCCGCGTCGCCGGGATCGAAGAGTCTCACGCCCTGAAAAATAGCCAGCGGACCCTGGAGCGCCTCGGGCGTCTTGTACACCAGTGTTGCCCGCGGCGCGCGCGCAGTGGTGCTGTTCGGCACACCATCGACGGTGGCGAGAGCGCCGGCGTCCGGCTCGAGTGCGGCCGCATAGCCTGGCAGCGCGGAATCCGTCGCGCCGGGGTTCGCATTCTGTTCGTCCGCCAGCAGCTCCGCGTAGTTGCGGCTGAAATCGAACACGCTGACCGCGCCCGGTCCCGCCACAGGCGCCGTCGCCGCCCGGGCGCCGTCCCACGCGGGCTGGGTGTTCCAGGAGACGGTGCCCGCGTCGAAGTCCTCGGCCGGGGAGAGCCGCAGCGTGGCCGGTTGCGAAACGCTGCTGGCATAGGTCACGAGGCTGGCCTGCAGCGGCGTGGAGGAATACTGCATGATGCTGCGGACCACAAAAGGAAGCTCCGGCGTCTTGAGCAGCGCGACGCCGCGGCTTCCGGCCGTGCCGCTCAGCCGCAGATCGGCACTGCCCGCATCCGCCGCACCGGGAGCGTTCTCCTGGATCTGGGACGACGATGCGGCATTCGATGACACCCCCGTCAAATCCGACAGCGTGATCAACAACTGGACGGAATGCGGCACCAGCGTCTTGCCCGGGCTCGATTCCTTCGCCGCGACATCGAAGTCGGCATGGGACGCATCGGCACCTGGGACGCTGACGATCTTGATGCCGTTGTTGGCACGGCTGCCGTCCACCCACGACTTGACGATGTCGGTGGCGTCGAAGCTCCGAAAGCCCGGTTGGCGAATGGCCACCGGCTTGCGCACGCTGCTTCCGGCCTGGTAGTCCGGGTCGACGCCAGGCGTCGGCGGGCCCTCCACGCATGCAGGCGCCACGCTTTCCTGCGGCCAGCAGCCATTGCCTTCGAGGGGAACCAACGCAACGCTGCCGGCCACCCGGACGTTCTGGACATAGACGACGATCCTGGCCCTGGCGATCTTGTCCGCGGTCAGCGCATAGGCGGACGGCCCCACCTGGAGCGGCTGACCGGAGCCCGCCCGCGACACCAGGACCATGTTGCCGTTGGGAAGCGTATCGAGCGAGAAGCGGACGACCGCCTGCTGATGTTCATTGATCCGCAGGCCATCGGGATTGCTCGGTGCGTAATCCGATCCCTGCAGACTCGCGTCCGCGACCAGCGGCGCCTCGATCCATTGCGTCTGCACGACGATGGCACAGCCCCCCAGGACCAGCGTTGCGCACACGGCGGCGAACAGGCACAACGCGCCCTTCAGGTGCCAGACACTCCTGCCCATCTCATCCCCTGTCTTCGGTTTTGGCAGCGGATCACGGCCCGCCGCAGCATCGCGATGGATCGTAGGGGAGGAAAATTCACAGGTCATGTGCCGACGGCACACGACCGCGCGCGCCTATTCGTCAGCCAGCCAACCGGCGAGCTGGTGCCGGCTGCCGACGCCTGTCTTGACGTAGATGTCTTCGAGATGGCGCTTGACGGTACCCGGGCGAATGCCGAGCCTTGCCGCGACTTCGGCGTTGGTCGCGCCATGGGCCACCGCCACGAGCACTTCGCGCTGGCGCTCGCTCAAGGCGCGATCGTGCAGCCGGTGCGCGATGTGGCGGCGCCTGCTGCGGGCCTGCAGGCGGCCCAGCGTCTGGCGGATGTGGCCTTCCAGCAGCGCGAGCGACGTGCGCTCGGGGTCGCCGAAGCCGCGCGTTGCGCGCGTGACATTGAGCGTGAGCATGCGCCCTTCGCCAAGGTCGATGTCCAGGCCCAGCCCATCCTTCTGGCCGACGCGGCCATAGGCCTCCGCGTTCAGCGCACACCGGCTCCACGCCGTCGGCGAGAGTTGGTCGGAAATGCTCATCGGCACGCGGCGCTTGCCGTAGCCGGGATTGTCGCCAAGGTGCTGATGGACGGCCTCGTTGATTTCGCGCGACACGGCGCGCTCCGGCGCATACAGGGTGCGCAGCGTCGGCGTGCAGTTGCGCCAGTCGACAACGAAGATGTCTCCGCCCACCACGCTGCGCAGCGCCTGGAGCAGGTTGTTCGACAGGTCGTTCGGGTCCCGTGTCGAATGCACCAGCAGCGTCGCGTGGCTCAGCCGGTGCAGAGAATGCGAGTCGAGATAGCCCATCGTGTCTCCGCCTGGATCGATGCAACCGTTCAAAAATACCAGCGTCCCGTGCCGAAGCTGACCCTCAGCCGCCCGTCATGCCCCGCCACCAACAAAAACGCCCCTCGCAGGAGGGGCGTCTTCTTGGTGGCACACCGCAGCGGCTCAGCGGAAACGCGATTGCGGCACCACGTGCAGGTCGCCGTCGATGCCGCTGATGTAGCCCGACAGCGCCTTCAGCTCCGCATTGGTGAACTGCTTGGCCACGCCGCCCATGATGGCGTTGCTGCGGCCCACGTTGGGGTTCTTCTCGGCCTTGTAGGACTTGAGGGCCACGAAGAGGTAGTCCGCGTGCTGGCCCGCGATCTTGGGGTACGAAGGGTCGATGGGCTTGGCGAAGTTGTCGCCGTGGCACGAAACGCAGGCGCCCTTCTTCAGAAGCTCGGCCACCTGCACGCTGGGTTCGCGGCCGGGCTTGGCGGGCAGTTCGGCCCCCGTCTTGCCATGCTGCTCATAGTAGGCGGCCACGTCGGCGATGTCCTTTTCGCTCAGCGAATCCGCGATGCCGCGCATGGTGGGGTGCTTGCGCTCGCCCTTCTGGTAGGCGACGAGCGCCGAGGCAATGTACTTGGCGCTCTGGCCCGAGATCATGGGCACCTTGTGCACTTCGGGAAAGCTGGCCTGGTAGCCCGGAATGCCGTGGCAGCCAATGCACATGGCAATCTTCTGCTTGCCGGCTTCCACGTCGCCTTTGGCTTCCTGGGCATGGGACAGGGCGGTCACGGAAGCGACAGCCAGGGCAAATAGCATGGTCAGCGTTTTGTTCATTTTGCGCGCACAATCTCGTGGAAGTTCAGCTCTGGGCTCTGATCAACCGCCGATTATAGCCAGCGCCTGTCAAGCCCATTCATCAACGATCCGGTGATTCGCCCCCATGAAATTCCAAGGCTCCCAGAACTACGTCGCCACCCAAGACCTGATGCTCGCCGTGAATGCGGCCATCACCCTGCAACGCCCGCTGCTCATCAAGGGGGAGCCGGGCACCGGCAAGACGATGCTGGCCGAGGAAGTGGCCCAGGCGCTCGACATGCCGCTGCTGCAATGGCACATCAAGTCCACCACGAAGGCGCAGCAGGGCCTGTATGAGTATGACGCGGTCAGTCGCCTGCGGGACAGCCAGCTGGGCGATGGCGACAGCGCCGAGCGCGTCAAGGACATCCGCAACTACATCATCCAGGGCGTGCTGTGGCAGGCCTTCACGGCCGACCGCCCCGTGGCGCTGCTGATCGACGAGATCGACAAGGCCGACATCGAATTCCCGAACGACCTGCTGCGCGAGATCGACCGCATGGAGTTCTACTGCTACGAGACGCGCGAGCTCATCAAGGCCAAGCACCGCCCGCTGGTGTTCATCACCTCCAACAACGAGAAGGAGCTGCCCGACGCGTTCCTGCGCCGCTGCTTCTTCCACTTCATCAAGTTCCCCGAAGCCGAAACGATGCGCCAGATCGTCAACGTGCACTTCCCCACGCTCAAGAGCGAGCTGCTGGGCGTGGCGATGAAGACGTTCTACGACGTGCGCAACCTGCCCGGCCTGAAGAAGAAGCCCTCGACCAGCGAACTGCTCGACTGGCTCAAGCTGCTGGTGGCCGAAGACATTCCGCTGACCGCGCTGCAAAGCGCCGACAACAAGGTGGCCGTGCCGCCGCTGGTGGGCGCGCTGCTCAAGAACGAGCAGGACGTGAGCCTTTTCGAAAAGCTGGTGTTCATGAACCAGCGGAACCGGTAGTCCCCCCGCCATGGCCGCACCCACCACCCCCTCCCTCATGGACGGCATCGCCGACGCCATCGGCTTTGTCGGCGGCGCCCTCGCCGGTTTCTGGCTGGGCCAGTGGCTGGGCCTGGACATCTTCGCGCCGGGCTACGGCAACAAGGCGCTGGGGGGCATTGCCCTCGTGGGCCTGGGCGGCGGCCTGGGCCTGCATGCGGCACGGCGCTGGCAGACGCACCGGCGCAACAAGCCTTCCAAGGACTGATGAAGGGCAACGACACATGGCCTTTGTAGAACCCGTCACCCTGCGCGACCGCGGCATCCGCCTGGAACCCCTGGCGCTGTCCCACGAACACGGCCTGGCCGCCGCCGCCGCCGATGGCGAACTGTGGAAGCTGCGCGTCACCTCGGTGCCCGAGCCCCAGGACACGCGTGCCTACATCGAGACGGCGCTCAGGATGCGCGAGGACGGCAACCGCTTCGCGTTCGCCGTGGTGGAGGATGCCAGCGGCAAGGTCCTGGGCTCCACGAGCTACCACGACATCCTGCCCGCGGTGAAGCGCGTGGAGATCGGCTACACCTGGTACCGCCAGAGCGTGCAGCGCACCCACGTCAACACCACGTGCAAGCTGATGATGATGGGCCACGCCTTCGACACGCTGGGCAGCCATGTGGTGGGCTGGCGCACCGACAACTACAACTTCGCCTCGCAAAAAGCCATCGAGCGCCTGGGCGCCAGGAAGGACGGAGTGATCCGCGGCCACGCCCTGCGCCGCGACGGCACCGTCCGCGACACGGTGATGTACAGCATGCGCTCGGGCGAATGGCCCGAAGCCAAGGCGCAGCTGCTATACCTTTTAGAGCGCCACACGCTTTCCCAGTAACCGCTGGAGGCCAGAACCATGCTCATCGACTTCTTCTACACCCTGCGCTCGGCCAAGCTGCCGGTATCGGTCAAGGAATACCTCACCCTGCTCGAAGCCCTGCAGGCTGGCGTGGTGGGCCCCAAGTCCGACGATGCCTGGAGCCTGGACGACTTCTACAACCTCTCGCGCCTCACGCTCGTGAAGGACGAGAAGCACTACGACAAGTTCGACCGGGCCTTCGGCGCCTACTTCAAGGGCGTGGAGATGGTGGCCGACTTCACCAAGGAGATCCCGGCCGACTGGCTGCGCAAGATCCTGGAGAACGAGCTCACGCCTGAACAGAAAGCAGCCATCGAGAAGATGGGCTGGGACGAACTCATGGAGACGCTCAAGAAGCGGCTCGAAGAGCAGAAGGAACGCCACGAGGGCGGCAGCAAGTGGATCGGCACGGGCGGCACCAGCCCGTTTGGCCACGGCGGCTACAACCCGCAGGGCGTGCGCATTGGCGGCGCGGGCAAGAACAAGAGCGCCGTGAAGGTGTGGGAGCAGCGCGCCTACAAGGACTACGACGACCAGCAGGAGCTGGGCACGCGCAACATCAAGGTGGCCCTGCGCCGCCTGCGCAAGTTCGCGCGCGAGGGGCACGAGCTGGAGCTGGACCTGCCCGACACCATCCGCAGCACGGCCGCCAACGCGGGCTACCTCGACATCAAGATGGTGCCCGAGCGCCACAACAACGTGAAGGTGCTGCTGCTGATGGACGTGGGCGGCACCATGGACGAGCACATCCAGCGCGTGGAGGAACTCTTTTCCGCCGTGAAGACGGAGTTCAAGCACCTGGAGTTCTACTACTTCCACAACTGCGTGTACGACTTCATGTGGAAGAACAACCGCCGCCGCTTCGCGGAGAAGTTTCCCACCTGGGACATCATCCGCAAGTACAACAAGGACTACAAGCTGATCTTCGTGGGCGACGCGACCATGAGCCCCTACGAGATCCTGCAGCCCGGCGGCAGCGTGGAATACAACAACGAGGAGGCGGGGGCGGAGTGGATCCAGCGCCTCACGCACGCCTTCCCCAAGCACGCGTGGATCAACCCCGAGCCCCAGGGCGTGTGGCAATACCGGCAGAGCATCAGCATCATCCAGCAGCTCGTCGGCAACCGCATGCACCCGCTGTCGCTCAAGGGGCTCGAAGAGACGATGCGGCTGCTGTCCAAGTAGGCAGGGGCGCCCGCGGCGCGCACCGGTCCATCGCGCGTAACTGTCTGACACAGGCGGTCTTATTTTCGGTGCATAGTGGCGGGGCAAGGCCTGCGGGCCACGTTCCACTCCATATACCGTCCTGTCGTGCATTTCAGCATCCCGCGCCCTACCGCCACATCTCCAACGCCGGCCCCGTGGCCGGCGTTGCTGCTTTTCGGAGCGCTGGCCCTGCAGGGCTGCAGCCTGCTGCCCCGCGCGGAGGAACGCGACGCCTCGGCGCCCGCGCCGGTCATCGCCGCATCGGATGCGCCGTCGTTCAACGTGCAGGTCAAGGCCCCGGACAGCGTGCGCGAGACGCTGGAGCGCCACCTGGAGCTGCAGCGCTTTCGCAATCTGCCCGACCTGCACGCCAACGAGCTGCAGCGCCTGCTGGGCGCGGCCGACGCCAATGCGCGCGAACTGCTGGGCACCATGGGCTACTTCGCCCCGACCATCACGGTGGAGCTGACCGACACCCCCGACAGCAAGACCGCGCCGCGCACAGTGACGGTGACCGTGGAGCCGGGGCCCCAGACCCGCATCGCCAGCGCGGACATCGACTTCGCGGGCGCCGCCAGCCCCGCCATCGCCGGCACGCAGGCGCAGGAAAACGACGCTGCCGACACGAAGGCCAGCCTGCGCCAGCAGCAGCGCGTGCAGCGCGACTGGTCCCTCTCGCCCGGCCAGCCATTCACCCAATCGGCCTGGGATTCGGCGAAGACCGACGGCCTGCGCCAGCTTCAGGCTCGCCGCCACCCCACCGCGCGCATTGCCAGCAGCCGCGCGCAGGTGGATGCCGACAAGCACGAAGCCAGGCTGAGCGTGACCTACGACCCCGGGCCGGTCTACCGCTTCGGCCCACTGCGGGTCGATGGCAGCCAGCGCTACGACCCTGACGGCGCCCAGCGCCTGGCGCGGCTGCCCACGGGCGCGGTCTACGACGAGGCCGAACTGCTGGACGCCCAGCTGCGCCTGGCCAGCAGCGGCTACTACGACGCGGTGTTCCTCACGCTCGACACCGAGGGCACCGACCCCCAGGCCGCGCCCATCGTTGCCCAGGTGCGCGAAGCCCCGCTGCAAAAGCTCGTGTTCGGGCCCGGCTTCTCCACCGACAGCGGCGCACGCCTGTCCCTGGAGCACATCCACAACCAGTTGCCCGGCTTGGGATGGCGCGCCGTGAGCAAGCTGTCGCTGGACCGGGAGACCAAGCTCGCGGGCACCGAATGGACCGACCTGCCAGACAACCGGGGCTGGCGCTGGTTCGCGGGCGGCCAGCTGCAGCGTGAATCGACGGGCGACTACGAAGTCAACAGCGGGCGCCTGCGCTCGGGGCGCAGCAAGAGCACGAAGCACATCGACCGCAACTACTTCCTGCAGTACGACTACGCCAACAGCCAGGGCCTGAACGCCCCGCCATCGGGCACGGCCGTCAGCGTGAACTACGGGTGGACAGGCCGCTACTTCAACAACCCCACGGCCCCCACGCGGGGCCACGGGATTGCCGTGGAACTGGGACTGGGCACCACGCTGCGGCCCGAGCGCGACCCGTTCGTGCGCACGCTGGTGCGGTGGCAATCGTTCCTCCCGGCGGGGCGCGTGCAGGACGCGGCGGGCGTGGCCCGCAGCGCCCGTGTGGCGCTGCGGGCGGAAGCCGGCGCCGTGGTGGCGCGCGATGGCGCGCAGATTCCCGTCACCCAGCTTTTCCTGACCGGTGGCGACACCACCGTGCGCGGCTACGGGTACCGCAGCATCGGTGCGCGCACGGACAACGGCCAGCTCTATGGAGGCCGCTACCTGGCCGTGGGCAGCGTCGAATGGCAGCGGCCCATCGTCTACGGCGGCGCCATGACCGACTGGGAAAGCACCCTGTTCGTGGACGCGGGCGCCGTGGCGGACCGCATGGGGGACCTGGACCCACGCGTGGGCGTGGGTGCCGGCGTGCGCTGGCGCAGCCCCGTGGGCCCCTTGCAGGCCGATCTGGCCTACGGCGTGAAAACCAAGGAACTGCGGCTGCACCTGCGGCTGGGTTTCAGCTTCTGATGGCCGGGCGGATGCACCCCGACACCCCCAAGCCCCACGCCCGCTCCTCGGACTTCAGCGCCGGGGCGTCGTCTTCCGGGCCGCGCCCGCCAGCCCGGCGCGCGCGCCGCGCCGCGCGGGCCGCGGGCTGGCTTCTGGTGGCCCTGGTGGCGTTGATGATCGCCGCCGTGGCGGCGGTGTGGTGGTGGACGGGCAGCGGCACCTCGCTGGCCACGGCGCTCGCGCGGGCGGCCCGCTACCTGCCTGCCGGCCAGCAGCTGGAAAGCCGCGAGGTCACCGGATCGCTGCGCCAGGGCGGGCGCATCGGCTGGCTGCGCTGGAGCAGCCCGGCCCTGGCCGTCGAGGTCACCGACATCCGCCTGGGCTGGCAGCTGGCCCCCCTGCTGCAGCGGCGGCTGGAACTGGGCGAAGTGCATGCCGCGCGCGTGCAGATCACGCCGCAGGGCAGCCCGCCCGATGCCGAACCCGCCACACCCCTCACGCAGCTTGTGCTGCCGCTGCACATCGGCGTGCCGTTTCGTGTCGACCAGCTGCAATGGGCCGGATCGCCCGCCGTGCAAGCGCTGGGCCTGGCGGGCGACTACCGGTTTGACGGCCGCGAGCACCGCCTGAACATCGACAGCGTGGAGCTGGCCCAGGGCCGCTACAGCGCGCGGGCCACCCTGGGCGCACAGGCCCCCATGGCACTGGATGCCAGCGTGGATGGCACCGTGCACACCGCCGTGCCTGGCGGCGAACCCGCCATGCAGGTGCAGGCGCACGCCACGCTGCAGGGCACATTGGCCACCGCTTCGGCGCGCTTGCAATTGCAAGCGCGTGTAAGCCCCTCCCCCGGCACCTCCACGCCCACGCCAGCCCCGGGCACGCGGGGACCCCGGGCTCCAGCGTCGCCCACCAAGGCGCCCGCCCCCGCCCCAGCGCAACCCATGCAGGCCGATGTGCAGGCCACGCTCGCGCCCTGGGCGACCCAGCCCCTGCAGGCGGCCAGCGCCACGCTGCACGCCATCGACCTCGCGG
Organism: Acidovorax sp. GW823-FHT01C06; assembly: GCF_058798375.1. Lineage (NCBI taxonomy): Bacteria > Pseudomonadati > Pseudomonadota > Betaproteobacteria > Burkholderiales > Comamonadaceae > Acidovorax > Acidovorax sp. GW823-FHT01C06. The sequence continues at coordinate 16,971 of NZ_JBXAKN010000015.1, read as the reverse complement.
CGCTCTGGCCGCAGGCGCCGGCGACCCAGTTGCACGGCACCGTGCAGGCGGGGCCAGGACCGGCAGGCGGCGGCACCCACTGGTCGGTGCAAGCGCAGCTGCACAACGAGCTCCCAGGCCCCTGGGACCAGGCACGCCTGCCCCTGACGGCCCTGCGGGCCGACGCCCGCTATGACGGCACCCGCTGGACCGTGCCTGCCGCCACGGCCTCGGCCGGCGATGGCACGGTGACGCTGCAGGGCCACTACACCCCGGCCACCCACGCGATGGAAGGCGAGGCCCAGGTGCGCAACCTGCGCCCCGATGCACTGCACACCGCCTTCGCGGCCGCCCCTTTGGCAGGCCGCCTCAGCGCGCAGACGGCGCAGGGCGACACCGTGCGCTTCACGGCGGACATCCGCGCCGCTGCGGCGGGCAGCCGGGCGGCGGGCGGCCGGGCTTCCGCCCTGCGCATCAACACCTTCACCGCGCAAGGCCACTGGCAGCCCGCCCCGCCCCCGCAGGCCGGCACTGGCGGCACGTTGCGGCTCGAACGCCTGCTGCTCGACGCCCTGCAGGCGCGCGCCGAGGCCACCGACCTGCGCATCGCGCTCGGCGGGCCGCCTTCCGTGCAGGGCCAGATGGTGCTGACAGTGCCCGGCGCCACCGCCCGTGCCCAGGGCCATGCCGCGCCGCTCGCCGGTGGCGGCGACCTGCAGGTGCAGTGGAGCGACATCGACACCACCCAGCGCTGGCTGGCCAGCCTGCCGCTGGCGGGCGGCACGCTGCAAGGCGCCATGCAGGGCATCTCCGCCAAGGGCGCGGGGCAGCTCACCGCCCGCTGGAAAGGTGGCTGGCAGACGCTGGTGCGCCAGCTGCAGGCGGCCGGCGGCGGCAGTGCGCCGCCAGCGGGCAAGGACACCTTCGAGCTGCAGGCCACCCTTGGCACCGCGCACATGGAACTGTCGCTGCCGCCCGCGCCAGGTACCGGCCGGGGCGCCACCGCGGTACAGCTGCACGCCGTGAAGGCCGAGCTTTCCGGCACCCTCGCACAAGCCGCGCTGTCGCTGCAAGGAGAGGCCCGCATGGATGCGCCCCAGGGCGCACAGGCCCACCGCCTTGCGCTGCAGACCCGCCTGACCGGCGGGCTGGCCGCCCCCGCGCAGTGGCAGGTACAGGTCGGCGAGATGCGCCTGCAGGCGCAGGACACACAGCGCCCCGGGCCATGGACCCTGCAGCTGTCCGAACCACTGCACATCACCGCGCGAACCCCGGGCACCGCCCCGTTGTCGGTGGAAACCTCCGCAGGCCAGGCCCGCCTGAACGGCCCGCTGCCGGGCACCGTGGTCCTGCGCTGGCAGCCCGTGCGCGTGGCCTCCGGGCCCGCGCTGCGGGTGCAGACCCAGGGCACGCTGCAGGGCCTGCCCATGGCCTGGGTCGACGCGCTGGGCGCGGGAGATAACTCTGCCGCCGCGGGCCGCCCGGCCCAGCCCCTGCTGGCCCGCATGGGCCTGGCCAGCAGCATCGTGCTGGACGGCCAGTGGAACGTGGACACCACCACAGCCAACCCGCGCGCCAGCGCCAGCCTGCGCAGGGCCAGCGGCGACCTGCGCATCCTGGCCGGAGACCCCACCGCCGTGACGGCCGTGCAGAGCAGCGGCCAGGGCAAGGGCGCGGGCGCCGCCACCGCGATCGCCACCGAGGCCTCGGCAGCACCGGCGGGAGCGGGCACGGCAGCGGGTGTGCGCGAGGCCGAGGCCACCCTCGATCTGGACGGCGAAGCCCTGCGGGCGCGTGTGCGGTGGATGAGCGAGCGCGCCGGAGAGATCGACGCCAGCGTGAACACCCGCCTGTCACTCGCGGGGCCCGCGGCCGCCTCGCCCCCCGCACCCGCTCGGCCGGGCGCGGCAGACGCACCACAGCGCACCGGCACCGCAAGCCTTGCCTGGGCACCGGATGCGCCACTGGCTGGCACGCTGCGCGCGCGCCTGCCCGACGTGGGCGTGTGGTCGGCCCTGGCCCCGCCCGGCTGGCGCGTGCGCGGCACGCTGGACGCGAGCGCCACCCTGTCGGGCACCCGCAACGCGCCGCGCTGGTCGGGAACCCTGGGCGCGGACGACCTGGCGGTGCGGTCCGCCGTGGACGGCGTGGACCTGCAGGGCGGCCGCCTGCGTGCCACGCTGCAAGGCAACCAGCTCGACATCACCGAGTTCCGCCTGCAGGGCGGGCGCGGCAGCGGCGCGCGCATCGCGGGCTTCAGCGGCAACCGCACGGCCGCGCCGCAGGACGGCGGCACCCTCACCGGCACCGGCCGCATCACCTGGGGCGATGCCGCCAACGGCCTCTCGGGCATTGCCATGGGTTTTCAGGCGGAGGCCAAGGCCCTGCAGGTGCTCGTGCGCGCAGACCGGCAGATCAGCGTGTCGGGCCAGCTGCAGGCCCAGCTGCAGCAGGGCCAGATCAGCCTGCGCGGCAAGCTCACCACCGACCGGGCCACCATCATCCTGCCCGACGAAAACGCCCCCAGCCTGGGCTCGGACGTCGTCGTGCGCTCGGCCGCCAAGGACCGCGAGGACCAGGCCAGGGCGCAGGCCGCCGCGAAGGCCAGCCAGGTGGCGGCGCAGGCAGAAACCGCCAAGCCGCCCGACATCGCGGTCACCCTCAACCTGGGCCGCGACTTCGCGCTGAGCGGCCATGGCATCACCACCCGGCTGACGGGCGAGGTGGACATCCGCAGCAGCGCCGTGCCCGGCGCCCCACCCCGCGTGACGGGCGAGGTGCGCACCGAGGAAGGCCGCTACCGAGCCTGGGGACAGATGCTGGACGTGGAGACCGGGCTCATCCGCTTCAACGGCCCGTACAACAACCCGTCGCTGGACATCCTCGCGCTGCGCCCCAACATCAGCGTGCGCGCGGGCGTGCAGGTCACGGGCAGCGCCCAGGCCCCCCGCGTGCGCCTGTATTCCGACCCCGAACTGCCCGACGCGGAAAAACTCTCGTGGGTGGTGCTGGGCCGCAACGCAGCCGCGGGCGGCGCCGAGGCCGCCGTGCTGCAGCAGGCCGCGCTGGCGCTGCTGGGGAGGGGCGGCAACAACAACACGGCGGCCAACATGGCCAGCCGGGTCGGCCTGGACGAGATCGGCTTCAAGGGCCCCGGCTCCGGCGAAGACGCCAGCGCCGCCGCCCTCACCTTCGGCAAGCGCCTGTCCAAGGACCTGTACGTGACCTACGAACGCAGCCTGTCGGGCACGCTGGGCACGCTGTACATCTTCTACGACCTCTCGCGCCGCCTCACGCTGCGCGGGCAGACCGGCGAGAAGAGCGCGGTGGACATCATCTACACGGTGAAGTACGACTGAGACCCCACCTCCGGGAAGGCACGCGCGGCCCCACTACAATGCGCGGCTGCCTCCTCGTAGTTCAATGGATAGAACGAGTGCCTCCTAAGCGCTAGATACAGGTTCGATTCCTGTCGAGGGGACCAGTAACCCGTTGATTTCAAAAGAATTTCTTAAAAAACGGGACAAGACCGGGACAAAACAGCCCTTCACAGCCCTTCTTCAAGTGGCCAAAAGTCGGCACCTGCGGCCACCTTCTGTCCACAGTTCCGCCGGCGCGCCTGCACTGTTGTAAAAAGCCGTCATTTTTCGTCATCCGGGAAGCACCAAAAATAGGCCGCCAGGCCGCGCCAGGCCTGGCGATACCCAGGGCCGGCGGTGCCGTCAAAACAGGCCCATTTAGACCGGGGGCGAGGCGGGGTCTCGACTGCGCGCCGCGCCCTGGGGGTGCCCTTCGGCCGGGGGGCGATAGGGGGCGGGATGGCTGCGGGAGGGGCCACGGCGCGGCCGTGGAGGGGCTGCGCGGCGCTGGCGTGTGGGTGGGTACGTGCCAGGGCGTGGGGCGCTATACGGGCGCAAAAAAGGCCACCGCATGGGTGGCCTTTGTGACAGGGGATGGGTGTTAGGCTGCGCGGCCTTGTGGTTCGGTGGCCACGCTGGCCAGGCGCGTGGCCGCTATGTCGAAGTAGTGCTGGTCCTGTTCGATGCCGATGAACCGATAGCCCAGCTCGAGCGCTGCCACGCCAGTGGAGCCCGAGCCCATGAACGGGTCAAGGATGACACCGCCAGGCGGTACGGCCTGGCACAGCTGCTTCATCAGGTCCACCGGCTTGCCAGTCATGTGGAACTTTGCCCGGTGGTCCACGCGCTCACGCACCACACCTGGCCACGGGCCGCCATGCTCTGCGATGGCCAGGGGGCCGTTGGAACCCCACACCACATATTCCGCCTGGTGGCGAAAGTAGCCTTTGTGCGGGGCGCGTGATGCTTCGGTTTTGTCCCAGGGAATGAGGCCACGCCACACCAGACCGCCGGCCTGGAAAGCATCGGTCAACGCGGGCAGCTGGCGCCAGTCAGTGAACACCATGGCATACCCGCCAGGGCGCAGTGCCTGGCGCACCAGTGATACCCAGCAGCTGACCCAAAAGGCCCAGCTGCGGCCGTCGCGGTTGTCGCCGGAAAAGTTCAGGTTGTGGGCGGCCGTGAGAGCGTGCCCGCTCTGCACGTACTTGGCAGCGGTGGTTTGCATGCGGTCACCGCGCACCATGCCGCCGCTGCTGTACGGCGGATCGGTCACAAGCGCGTCAACCTGCAGGCCGAGCTGCTGCAGCAGCTGCACGCTGTCGCCCCGGTAAATGGTGGCGTTGCCGATGGTGAGGCACTGGGGGGTGTTGGTTGCTTTCGAGGTTTTGGGAGTCTTCATGGTTTGTCATAGGTGAAGGCGCTCCCAGGCGCTCGCGTGAGGGGCTCAAGGCCCGCAGGTGGTTCATGGTCCCGCAGCGCGGGCACTTGATCGAGATTTGTTCAAACACGGCCTCTGCGAGTTTTCGGCCGCAGTGGCCACAACGTATTTCTTCCATGGTGTCGGCATCGCCGAAGATGCGTCCCGCCTGTGCACAGGTGACGGGGCCGCTTGGCCAATGCCGTGGGCAATCACGGCGGAGGGGTTTGTGTTGGGTGTTCCCGCACCCTTCACATTCGCCCTGTCTTTTTTGAGTGAAATTCACTCCCAGCGCTTGAACAACAAGCGCAAGCAGCTATTTATTTCGTAGCGCTATCCTCCCCGCCTTCGATGACATAGGGGACAAAGCGCACCAGTTCTTCCCCGAACCAATCGTTCAAGGCCTTGAAGCGCGCCTGCAGCGGCTCCAGTTCGTTGCGCGCGAACACTTCGGCAGCTGGCTTCACGGCACCGAAGCCGCCGGTATTGCCTGGAACGATGCCCATCAGCTGGGGCGGCACGCGGTGGGCCGCCAGCACATCGTCACGGCTCACGTTTTTGATGCTGGTGAAGTCGTCCTTTGCGGCCACTTCACTGATGGGCAAAACCTGAATCCCGTCCTTCTTGCCGTTGGGCGAGTACATGAACAGGTTGCGGAAATTCCCCGGCCCCTTTGCGTTGCGCATGGCTTCGCGCAGCGCGTCAACATCGCCCTGGGCCTGGGCCGGGTCAGTCATGTAGAGGATGAAGCCGGCGTGGCTCCCGTTGTTGTAATACTTGCGCCGAAACAGTGTGGCCGATTCGTTCAGCCAGGCCGCCTGCAGGGTGGAGAGGTATTCGGGCAACCCGTACACCTCCTGATTGATGTCCGGTTCAATCAGGTGGAACACGCTCCCCGGCTTGAATTCGTGTTCCTTTCCAAAGCCCTGCACAAAGTAGTAGGTGTCCAGCGCCTGGCCCCTGCGCATGTACTTGGCCAGGCTGTGGCGCAAGCCCAGGTCACGGCCCAGCATGTTGGGCGTGCGCTCCAGATAGGCATTGCCGAACGTGAGAAAGTCCAGCGCGAATTTGCCGAAGGTGTCACGGCTCAAAAGGCGGTGGGGCACGAAGGTGGACGCCAGCACGTTGCGCTTGAAATAGAGCGCGCTCGCGTGGTGCGTGGCCGCCCGAAACGACCGCGCCAAGCCTTCCCAGCTGATGGGCGGTTCGTACCACTTGCCATTCAGCCAGGCCTCGCAGTAGTCCAGAATCTCGCGGCCGTCCAGCACCGGCACCGGGTCACCAAAGGTGAACGCCTGGGCGCTGGCCTGCGAGACACTGGAAAGAGCCGAACCGGTGGCCGCAGCTGGCGCGGGCACGGTGTTGGAAAAGGCCGGCGCATCTGCGCGGCGTGGTGTGCGCTTGGGCATCAGGAGAACTCCAGAACAGAGGTGGTGGCTTCGCTCGCGCCTTCCAGCGGCTCGAAGTCCATGGCGTGCATGCAGGCCCACGCCAAGTCGGCGTGGCCCGTTTCGTTGTTGCGGCCGGCGTCGTAGGTGGCCTGGCGACCGCTGGTGGTAAGCACCTTTTTGATAGCCATGAAGGCCTGGGCAAGATCAACCGCGCCCGCGTCAAACTCCAGCCGGCCTTTGCTGATGACGCTTTTTGCTTTCAGCACCAGCCGGGTTTTCACGTCCACGCTGTACTGGTAGGCCCGCGCGGCGGGGAAAAACTGCTTCACCAGCTGAAAGACACCCTGGCCGATGCCCGTGGTGTCGATGCCGATGTGCTGCACGTTGAAGCGCTCCGTCACCTTCTTGATGGCATCGGCCTGGGCCTCGAAGTCAAGCCCACGGAACTGGTGGCGCTCCAAAACGCGGAACTTCCCGCCAGGCTCTGCCGGTGGGGCCAGCACCACCAAGCCGGCACTGTCGCCCGTGTGGCTGGGGTCATAGCCGACCCACACCGGGCGCCAGCCGAACGGGCGCATGCCGAGCGGCTTCACATCGGCCCAGGCCTCCCAGCTGTCCACCATGCAGCGCTGCAGCTCTGCCAGCGGAAACACGCTGTAGCTGTCATCGAGAAAACCGCACATCAGCAGGTTCTCGAATTCCTCCGCGCTGTACTCCAGCCGCAGCTCGTCAATGTCGAACAGGTTGCAGCCGCCGCGCATGGCGTCCACGATGGTGACGATTTGCCGCCAAATCTTGTCTTCACCGGTGAAGCCACCGGCCAGCCTGTCGTGCGACAGGTCCAGCGCAATGCGTTCGTCCTTCGGCCGCTTCTTGTTGAAGCGATCACCGGACCACAGCGCGAAGGCTTCATGCTGGATGCTGGACGGCGTGGAAAAGTAGGTTTTGCGCCAGTGCTTGTGCATGGCCATGCCGCTGGCCACCTTGTTCAGCTCCGTGAATTTGCGCGTCCAAAAGCACTCGTCAAAATAGAAATTGCCGTGATAGCCCTGGGCCGTCAGTGCGTTGGTGCCCAGGAAATACAGCGTGGCGCCGTTGCTCAAAACAATAGGATCGCCCGACAGTTCCAAGTCGCAGGCCTCCTTTGCAAAGGCCACGATGTACTGTTTGAAAATGTGCGCCTGTGCCTTCGACGCGCTGAGAAAAATCTGATTGCGGCCGGTGGCGATGGCATCGGCCAGGGCTTCGCGGGCGAAGTACCACGTTGCACCAATCTGCCGCGACTTGAGAATGAAGCGCGTGCGCAGCTCGCTATTGCGAAACCACACTTTCTGATAATCGAACAACGAATCTCGGAACGCATCCAGCAGCTTTTCGTGCTGTTCCTCCGTGAAGTGGTTGCGCTCCTGGCGGCGCTTGGGTTTGTCGTTGCGCGCCTTGATGGCCGGGTTCAGGTCCGACTCCTTGCCCGTTTCCCCGTACTTCTGCACGCGGGCCAGGCGCTCAATCTGACGGCCCAGCAAGTCGATTTCCTTAAAGTCGCCGCCGGTTTTGTTGTCCTTCATTACCAGCTGCACCAGCCGGGTTTCGAGCGCGGCTTCCACGCGCTGGGCCGGTTGCGCCTTGTCCCAGTCTTCGGCATCCTTCCAGCCCTGCACCGTGCTGCGCGGCTCCCCGATGTACTCGGAAATGCTGGAAATGCGCCACCCTTGCCAGTACAGATGCCGCGCCGCGCGGCGCTTGTCAGCGGCCAGGCCATCGGCGGGCACGGTGGAAAAAGGAAGCGCGGGCGCGAGCGTTGGGGAAGACATGGAGCGAGTTTCAGCCGCCAGTCTGTGAAGCACTACACGCTTTGAGGCCCTTTCAAATGTGCTGTTTCCGTACACAGGAGGCATTGATTGCTGGGCACGCGCGACGGCGGGACGATGGCGGCTACTTCGACCACCACCGTTCAAGGAACCGCAACCCATGGCAACCAAATCCCGTTTTTTCCGTGTCGCTACCGAAGGCGCAACCACTGATGGCCGCGCCATCGAGAAGAAGTGGATTCAGCAGATGGCCAAGAACTTCGACCCCACGAAGTACGGCGCCCGTGTCTGGCTGGAACACTACCGGGGCATCGCACCCGATGGCCTGTTCAAAGCCTACGGCGATGTGAAGGCCCTCGAAGCCCGCGAGGTGGAAGGCGGCAAGCTGGCACTGTTCGCGCAAATCGAACCACTGCCCGAGCTGGTGGCCATGACCAAGGCCAAGCAAAAGATTTACACCTCCATCGAGGTGAACCCCAGCTTTGCCGACACGGGCGAGGCGTACATGACCGGCCTGGCTGTGACCGACAGCCCTGCAAGCCTGGGCACCGAGGTGCTGAACTTCGCGGCGCAGAACCCCCAGGCCAGCCCGTTTGCCGGCCGCAAGGAAAACGCCGCCATCCTGTTCAGCGAAGCGGTGGAGGCCGAGCTGAAATTCGAGGACAGCGACGACGCCGACAACAGCGCCGGCAAGTTCTCCGAGGCGCTGAAAGGCCTGCTGGGCAAGTTCAAGAAGAAGGGCCAGACCGACGACGCGCGCTTTGAAGAAGTGCTGGCCGGCTTCGAGCAGTTCGCACAGCTGGCGGAAAACCAGAGCGCAGCCCACGACGCACTGGCCAAGGACCACGCCAAGCTGGCCAAAGACTTTGCAGCCCTGCAGACCAAGCACGACGAGCTGGCCAAGACCCTGGAGAACACGCCCAGCGGAAACCACACCCAACGCCCGCCAGCAGTCGGCGGCAACGGTGTGGAGCTGACCCAGTTCTAACCCCGCCCACGCTCAAAGCAAGCCCGAATCACCGCAATCAATCCACCATCAGGAAACCAAAAAATGCGCAACGAAACCCGCAATGTGTTCAACGCCCTGCTGTCCCAAATCGCCCGCCTGAACGGCGTGGCCGATGTGGCCAAGCAATTCAACGTGGCCCCATCCATCCAGCAAGTGCTGGAAACCAAAATGCAGGAGTCCAGCGACTTCCTGAGCAAGATCAACGTAACGCCGGTGGTTGAATCCCAGGGCGCAAAGTTGGGCCTGGGTATGTCTGGCCCGGTGGCAAGCCGCACCAACACCGACAACGCCGACCGCCAAACGCGCGACGTGTCCACCATGGACAGCAAGGGCTACCAGTGCGTGCAGACCAACTTCGACACGCACATCAAGTATCAAAAGCTGGACGCCTGGGCGAAGTTCAAGAACTTCCAAACCCTGGTGGCTATGGCCATCCTGCGCCGCCAGGCGCTGGACCGCATCATGATCGGCTTCAACGGCACCAGCATTGCCGCCACCACCGACCTGGCCGCCAACCCGCTGCTGCAGGACGTGAACAAGGGCTGGCTGCAGCACCTGCGTGAAGACGCACCCGAGAACGTGATGAATGGGGGCGCGACCCCTGGCGTTCTCAAGATCGGCGCCGGCGCCGGCAACGACTACAAGAACCTCGACGCGGCCGTGTACGACGCCATCAGCCTGCTGGCCCCCTGGTATCAGCAAGACCCTGATTTGGTGGTCATCCTGGGCCGCGAGCTGTTGGCCGACAAGTATTTCCCCATGGTCAACGTCAACCAAGCGCCCAGCGAAACCCTGGCGGCCGATATCGTCATCAGCCAGAAGCGCGTGGGCGGCCTGCAAGCGGCCACCGTGCCGTACTTCCCGCCCAACGCCATGCTGGTGACGACTTTCGACAACCTGTCGCTGTACTGGCAAGAAGGCGCCCGCCGCCGCCGCATGGAAGAAAACCCCAAGCGCGACCGCGTGGAGAACTACGAAAGCTCGAACGACGCCTACGTGGTGGAAGACAACGACCGCGCCGCGCTGGTGGAAAACATCGAGCTGGTGGCTTGAGCCTGGAACCCAAGACCATGACCACACCGGCAAAGCGTCACAAGATGCGTGTGCTGGCCGAGCTGGCGGCGAAGGCCGCCGGCCACGGCGACGAAGTGCGGGGCAGCGCCTACGAGCTGATGCTCGCGCAGCTGGCCGAGCACAAGCGCACCCTGAAAACCATCCAAAGCACCGAATGCAAGATCGAAGCCAAGCGCAAAATGCTGCCCGACTTCGAGGACTACGTGACCGGCGCGCTGGAAGGTGGCCAGGGTGGCCACGACATGGTGCTGACCACCGTGCTGGTGTGACACCTCGACACGGGCAACTGGGCGCGCGGGCTGGAAATTGCAGCCTATGCGCTCGCCCATGGCCTGGTGCTGCCCGACCAGTACAACCGCACCCTGCCCACGCTGCTGATTGACGAAACCGCCACCGCAGCAGCCAAAGGCCAGCTGGTGGGCGACGAAGCGCTGCGCGTGCTGGCCGAGGTGGACCAGCTCACCGCCGCGCAAGACGCGCCAGACCAAGCCCGCGCCAAGCTCTACAAGGCCATCGGCTACGCCCTGATCGGCAAGACCCCGACCCATGAGCCCGACTTCACCACGCTGGACGAAACCAAAGCACGCCTGGCTATGGAGAAGCTGCAGCGCGCCCACGAACTGTTCGCGCAGGTGGGCGTGAAAAAAGACATGGAACGCCTGGAGCGCCGGCTGAAAGCAGCCGACACCGGCACCGACTGAGCGGACCCCGCACCCTGGCGGCTCCGGGTGCCGCGACCAAGGGCGCAAGCCCATCGGCCAACGCACCCGGACCACCGCCAACTTGACACCAGCCCGAAGGCCCCACCGTGACATTCGTAGCCACAGCAAACCCGCCCATTGCCGCAGACGACGCCCAGGTCGATAACGACCCGTGGTTTCCGGCTGTGCCCGCTGCACGGGTGCGGGATGTGTGCCGCCTGGATGGCACGGTGACGCCGGCACGCCTGGGCGAAGCCATCGGCAACGCCATGGACAGCGTGAACCGCGAGCTGCAGGCCTACAAGGCCGAGCAGGTTGCGGCCGGCGCTGCCAACCTGGCCGCAGCTGGTGACGGCCGACAGGCCGGCCGCTACCTGCGCGCCATCTATGCCCACGTGCAGGCCGAGCTGGCCGAGGTTTACCGCGACATCGACACCACCCCGCACAACGACAGCAAAGCCGAGCGCATGCGCGAGCGGTACGAAGTGAAGGTGGACGAACACCGCCGCAACCTGCGGTGGGCCATTGCCGACCTGCTGGGCCGCCAGCGCACCACCGTGGAGCTGATTTGATGCAGGCCACAGCCCAAGACCTTGAAACCCTGGACGAGCTGTGCATGCGCATCACGGGCCGCACCGCCGGCGTGGTGGAGGCCACGCTGACAGCAAACCCAGGCATTGCAGAGCGCACGCACCTGGCCGCCGGAACGGTGGTGCAGATCGTTGAACCCGCAATCACAAAAACACGTAACACCATCAATCTGTGGGACTGATCCACCATGAGCGACACCCCGAGCAACATCGCCAAGGCCGTGGGCGTGGAGGCCATGAAGGCATCGCCACCCGTTGCCGTAGCGGCGAAACAAGACGGCGGCTTCTTCACCCTGAGCCCTATCACCACCCTGACCTGCATCTATCTCGCGCTGCAAATCGCGTACTTGGCCTGGAAGTGGCACAACGAACGCGAAGACCGCAAGGCCAAGCGCGACGCGTGCGAGGTGCCGAAATGACCACCAACACACGCCAGCGCATCGCCGTGGCGCTGCTTTCGCTGTCGGCCGCAGGCTTTGCCACATGGAAGACGAACGAAGGCGACGGCCCCACCAAAGTGCAGCCCGATGGGGTGGTGGTGCACCTGCCCTACGTGCCCACCCAGGGCGACGTGCCCACCATCGGCCACGGGTCCACCCGCTACGAGGACGGCACGCCGGTGCGCATGACGGACCCACCCATCACACGCCAGCGCGCCGAACAGCTCGCCCGCAACCTGCACACCGAGGAAGAAGCGCGGTTTAAGGCCAGCCTGCCCGGTGTGTACCTGTACCCCGGCGAGTTCGACCTGTACATGGACTTCGTGGGCCAATATGGCATTGGCAACTGGCGCGCCAGTTCAATGCGCCGCCACCTGCTGGCCGGTGAATACGTGCGCGCCTGCCAGGCCCTGCCGGCATGGCGGTTTCAGGCCGGCCGGGACTGCCGCCTGCCGCAGAACTGGGGGCCAAAGGGCTGCAAGGGCGTGTGGACCCGGCAACAAAAGAGGCATGCGGACTGCATGGCGATGCAATGAAGCGCGCCATCAAAGCCCTGGCCATAGCTGCCCTGGTGCTGGTCCTGCTGGCGGTGGCCGCAGTCGCCGCCGCTTACTTCACCTTTTGCGGTGGCCACCCGCACGGGATTTGCTGACATGCTGTCCACCCTTCGCGCAAATGCCTGGAAGTACGCAGCCATCGCCGCCACGCTGGGCCTGGGCTTTGCCCTGCTGATGAAGACCCTGCGGCTGGCCGAAGCCCAGCTCGAAGCCGCCCACACCGTGGCCACCCTGCAGACCGAGCGCACAGCCGCCGCGCGGGCGGCGCTCACCACATCCGAACGCTACCGCACCCTGGAAGGCAAACACCGTGACCAAATCGCCAAGATCGACACCGATGCACAGGCCGCCCTTGCTGCTTCTGCTGCTGGCCGCGCTCGCGCTGATGTGGCTCGCAACCGGCTGCAGCGCGAACTTGCCGACTACCTCACCCAGCACCGTGCCGCCGCCCAGGCTCGCGCCGCTGCCGGCCAGTGCGCGCCAGACCCCGCCCCCCTTGATTTGCTTGCCGACCTGCACCGACGCGCTGACCAGCGAGCGGGAGAACTCGCGGCAGCTGCTGACGAAGCCCGAACCCGTGGCGCCGCCTGCGAGCGCGCCTACGACGAAGCCAGCGCCATGATGGAGGCCGCCGGCCATGGACAAGCCCAGTAAGCTACGCGACACGCTGACAAAGGCGATACCGGATCTTGCGCAGAACCCGGAAAAACTCGCCATCTTTGTGGTGGGCGGCCGGGTGGTGCACAGCGGGACCGATGCGCTGTCCTGGGAATACCGCTATTCCCTGCGCGTGCTGCTGACCGACTTCACGGGCCACGCCGACGCGGTGATGGCGCCGCTGGTGATGTGGATGAAGACACACCAGCCCGAGGTGTTCGACAACACCGACACCCGAGAAAAGGCCATCAGGTTCGAGGCCGAATTCCTGAACAGCGGCGCCGTGGACCTGCAGATTGATTTGCAGCTGACCGAGGCGGTGCTATCACGCGCCAGGCCGAACGGCCCACCCGGCGCGCTGAACCTGATCCACAAGGAAGAACAACCCAGGCCGCTGACCATCCTGCAGGCCGAGCGCTGGGAAGTGTGGCTGCGGGACGAGAAGCTGGCCCAATGGGACTACGCGCCGCGATGAAATACCTGTTCACCCTCTGCTTTCTGGTGTGGGAGGCCTACCTGCGGCTGCGTGGCCGCTGGCGCCGTCAGTGGCGGCCATTCCTGTTCCGCAAGCGCTGACCCATGGCCGAAGACCTGGCACAGCTCGAAACCTGGCTGGAGCCGCTGATTGCGGCCCTGTCAGACGCCGAGCGCCGCAAACTCGCCCTGGACGTGGCGCGCGACCTGCGCCGCGAGAACGTGGCTACCATGCGCGCCCAGCAGAGCCCGGACGGCGAAGCATGGGCACCACGCAAGCGCGGGCTGCGCGACCAAAAAGGCCAGCTGCGCAAGGGCCGCCGCGCCCAGGATATGTTCACCAAGCTACGCGGCGCCCGCTACCTCAAGGCCAAGGCACAGGGGCGCGAAGCCACTGTGGAATTCATGGGCCGCGCGGCGCGCATCGCGGCCGTGCATCACTTCGGCCTGCGCGATTCCGTGCAGCCTGGTGGGCCGGACTACGACTACCCGACGCGTGCTCTGATTGGAATAACCGACGCCTTCACAGAGCGCATGAAAGACAATTTGCTAGCGCGTCTGATAAGCGCTGTATGAGCCAGAAAGGGCATCACTCGCCACGCGATCCAGTGAGCGGCAGAAATCGCAATACTCGTAGAACTCATGAGCCTGAACATCGAGCTTGGGGCCAGAAATTCCCATTGCGAGTTGCTGAGGAATTCCCGTGAAGTGGCCACAATTCTTTATCTGAGAGAGCAAAACCACCAAGCGTTGGTCTAGATGGCTTCGATGTTCGAGCGCCTTAGAAATGAACTCCAAAGACCGGCGTATTTCTACACCGAAGTATTGGAGCCAATCGGGTTTCACTGCTTGTGGCATCAGTATCCCTGGAGCAGCCGACTTCGTCTCAATTTTCGCGAGCGCGGCGCGCAATGCGGCGGAATCCAATGAATCAAAGCGCAAGGACGAGGAGCTGGCATTCGACAAAGCAACGATCTGATCGGAGCAAGAGCGAACAATTTGCTCCACCTGTGCAGCGATAAGCGGCTCTATCAGCTTCCGGTTTTCAAGCTCTCGAATGTGCACCTGCACCAAATAGAAAATGTAGCTTGCGACGACAGAGCCGGCCAAGGCATCAGTAAGAACACCCAAGTCATAGAAAAAGCGAACGGGCGCGGGGATATTGTTGAGATAAAGAACCTTGATTGCGAGGATGCTCAAGGACAAAAAAGCGATCCTGTTCAAGGGCTTTGGAACAGAACGCAGGAAGGCGGCAGCATTCAAGAAATTCTCCAAACGATACGGGGCAGAAACGAGGCGGCAGTGAAAGTCTAGCTGGCACGCACGAACTGAATGTGTGCCCCCCGCACACAAGGCAATGCGCGTGCTTTCTCACGCACGCGCGGGCACCATCGTTTGCATGGACCGCCCCATTGACCAGACCGAATCGCCCCTCGAAATCTTCCGCCGGCTGGAGAACATCGTGCGGGCTGGAACCATCGCCGCCGTGCGCCTGGGCAAGCCCGCGCGGTGCCGCGTTCGCTCCGGTGAAATCACCACCAACTGGATTCCCTGGCACGCCGGCCGCGCCGGTGGCAACGGTGGCCGCCAGTGGTGGCCCCCTGTGGTGGGCGAGCAGTGCCTGCTCGTCTCCCCCGGTGGCGACCTGCTGAACGCGGTGGCCATACCCGGTGTTTACAGCGATGCCAACGCCCAGGGCAGCGAAAGCGGCACGGCCTGCCGCACCGACTGGAGCGCCACCGACTTCATGGAACACGACAGCGCCACGGGCCGCCTGGTCATCAACTGCCGCGAGGGCATCGAGCTGCGCGTGCAGGGCGCCACGCTGGTCATTACGCCCGACGCCATCACGCTGGCAGCGGACGGCGGCGCCGCATCGCTAACCGGCAGCGGCTGGACAGCAACGCCTGACGTTGTGTCGGGTTCCATCAGCCTGGTGAACCACGTCCACGGTGGCGTGGAGCATGGCGTGGCCAGAACGGAACGCCCCCAATGAACCGCACCACCGGCACAAGCCTGACCGGCCTGGAACACCTGCGCCAGAGCGTGGGGGACATTCTGTCCACGCCCATCGGCTCGCGCGTTATGCGCCGCGAGTACGGCTCCCTGGTGTCCGAGCTGATCGACCACCCCGACAACAACACCAGCCAGGTGCGGCTGTTCTCTGCGGTGGCCAGCGCCCTGTTGCGCTGGGAACCCCGCTTTCGGCTAACCCGCGTGGGCGTGCAGCGTGATGCCGAGCGCCCCGGCTATACCCTGATCGAGCTGCACGGCTCCTACCACGAAGGCCGACGCCCTGCCCCGCTTTCCCTGCACGTGTCGGTTACAGCGAGGAACGCATGAACGCGCCCGACCTCACCCAACTACCGCCACCCCAAGTGGTCGAAACCCTCGACTACGAGACCATCCTGCAGGTGCACCGCGCCGACCTGCTGGAGCGCTACCCCGCAGCCGCTGCAGTGATTGACCTCGAAAGCGAGCCACTGAACAAGCTGTTGCAGGCCCACGCCTACCGCGAGCTGCTGTACCGCCAGCGCGTGAACGAGGCCGCCCGCGCCCACCTGCTGGCCTTCGCCACCGGCGCGGACCTCGACCACAAAGCCGCGTTCTATGGACTGACCCGCCTGGCCGGCGAAAGCGACGAGCGCCTGCGCGCACGCGTGCAGCTGCGCATCAAGTCACTGGCGGGCAATGGAACCCGCGAGGCCTACGAACTCACGGCCATGACGGCCAGCCAGAACGTGCGCGACGCCCGCGCCACCCAGCCATTCCCCGGCCGCGTGCACCTGCTGCTGTGGTGCCACGATGCCGCCCAGGCCGAGGCCACCCTGGCCACGGTGGTGGCCGCCATCAATGCCGATGACGGCCGCCCCCTGGGCGTGCCTGTCACGGTGGCACTGGCACGCCCCCGCGCCATCAACATCACCGCCGCCATCGAGCGCGAGGCCGGCGCGCCGGCCGACCTGGCGCAGCGCCTGGTGGTCACGCTCGCGGACGCCCTGGCCGCATACGCCCGCCTGGGCCGCGATGTGCCGCGTTCGTGGATAACCGCGCGCCTGCACACCGCCCAGGTGGCGGCCGTGCGGTTCCCCGACCCCGCAGCGCCTGCAGAGTCCACGCCCCTGGATGACGACGAATACCCCACGCTGGGCGTGGTGCACATCGAGGACGTGACGAAGTGACAGCGCCGCGCCGCCACCTGCTGCCACCGAACGCCACGGCCTTGGAAAAGGCGGTGGACCAGATCGCGCCCCACTGGGACGCGACGGCCCAGGCCTTCCCACTGCCACGCCAAGGCACGCCCGAAGCGGTGAAACCCTGGCTGGCCGCCGAGCTGCAGCTGGCACCCTTCGCGCGCTACTTCGCCACCACGGACGAGCTGCTGGCCGCCGGTGGAGCCTGGCTGCTGGTGCGCGGCACCGCTGCGGCCGTGCTGCTAGCTGTGATGTCTCAATAGGTTGTTCATCCGTCTCGGATTTGGGAAGCTGTGGTTACCAGGCCAAGCCACTCAA
>NZ_JBXAKN010000014.1:147964-175504 GCF_058798375.1 Acidovorax sp. GW823-FHT01C06 | reverse complement strand
CTTTGCTTACTCATGGCACCTCCTATTGGGCCTCAGGTTTGAGGCTCAGAGGTGTCTAGAAAACCCGGGGCGATTCACTCGAAGTACATGATGAAGGCCTATGAAGAGGGCGACCCTTGGAGCAATCGGTTCAGTTCTGGCAAGGGGGTCACCGTGCCAAAGCCCGAACGCATACGCTTTGTGGGCTACACGATGGCTGAGGTTGCTGTCGCAGTTTTCGATGATCTACCCGAGTATTTTTCCAACCAATTGAGTTGGCGTTTAAGCCGTTGGAAGGACGCAATGTCTTGGGTGCTAGATACCAACATACGCCCTCGATGGGAGGCTGAATGACCCTCTACAAAAGGCCCAATTCACCATACTGGTGGATGAAGTTTTCTCCTATCCGCGGGGAGATCAAGCCTGTGTATCGCAGCACAGGCACCGCGAACAAGCGGGATGCGCAGCGGCTGCATGACAAGGTACAGGCTGAGCGATGGAAGCAGGATCGGTTGGGCGTTCGGCCTGAGAAATCATGGGATGACGCTGCCGCTCGATGGCTCGAAGAGACTGCGCACAAACGCACTCACGCGTGGGACAAGTCCATGCTCAAGTGGTTTGCTCCTTACCTCTCCGGGAAGGCCCTGCGCGACGTTGATCGAGAAACATTGGAGCGCGTACGGCAAGTGATGGTGAAGGGCGTTGCACCGGCCACAGTTAACCGCTACATGGCCTTGGTACGGGCAATTCTTCGCCGGGCTCGAGACGATTGGGAGTGGCTCGATCGAATCCCGAAAGTCTCAATGCTGCGGGATCGGTCTGCCCGTGTTCGCTCGTTGACTCGTGATGAGTTCGTGCGTCTCCTCGCTGAGTTGCCGCCGCATCTGCGGGACATGGCAGAGTTCTCTGTCGCGACGGGGCTACGGCAAGGCAATGTCACGAGGCTCCAGTGGAAGCAGATCAGCTTGGAGCGGCAACACCTCTGGATTGCAGCTGATCAGCACAAGAATGGTCATGCTCATGCTGTGCCCCTCAACGTGATGGCCATGGCAGTGCTTGAACGGCGCAAAGGGGATCACCGCACGCATGTTTTCACGTATGAGGGTGAGCCCATAGTGCAGGTCAGTACGAAGGCATGGAGATCAGCCCTGAAGCGTGCGGGAATTGAAAATTTCCGATGGCATGACTTGCGCCATACCTTCGCCACATGGCACCGGGAGGCGGGTACGCCGACATGGGAACTGCAGCGTTTGGGAGGCTGGAAAACTCAAGCAATGGTCGACCGGTATGCCCATGTCGCACCAGAAGGCTTGCAACTTGCGGCGTCCCGGCTCGATAATCTGCTCGGGGTTACACGTAAGTGACACAAAGAAAAGGGGCCAGTCCCTAGGAACTGGCCCCTTCATTTGGTGCCGGAGAGATGAATCGAACACCCGACCTTCTCATTACGAATGAGCTGCTCTACCGACTGAGCTACACCGGCGTAAGCCTCAGATTATAGCGTGGAATGGTAGGCTGTCACGCGCTCCACCTCATTTTTTGATCCCAGGATCACGCTGACGCGCTCGTGCAGCTGGGTGGGCTGGATGTCCAGGATGCGCTGCTTGCCGTTGGTGGCGGCGCCGCCGGCCTGCTCCACCAGCCAGCCCATGGGGTTGGCCTCGTACATCAGGCGCAGCTTGCCGGGTTTGTTGGGTTCGCGCTTGTCCCAGGGGTACATGAAGACGCCCCCGCGGGTGAGGATGCGGTGCACATCCGCCACCATGCTGGCGATCCAGCGCATGTTGAAGTCCTTGCCGCGCGGGCCGTCCTTGCCCTGCAGGCATTCGTCGATGTAGCGCTTCACGGGCTCGTCCCAGTGGCGCATGTTGCTCATGTTGATGGCGAATTCCTTGGTGTCCTCGGGAATGCGCACGTTTTCTTCGGTGAGCACGAAGGAGCCCTGTTCGCGGTCGAGCGTGAACATGGCCACGCCGTCGCCCACGGTGAGCACCAGCGTGGTCTGCGGGCCGTAGATGCAGTAGCCCGCGGCCACCTGCTGGGTGCCGGGTTGCAGGAAGTCGCCTTCCTCCACGCCACGGTCGCCATCGGGCTTTTTCAGCACGCTGAAGATGGTGCCGATGCTCACGTTCACATCGATGTTGCTGGAGCCGTCCAGGGGATCGAACAGCAGCAGGTATTCGCCTTGCGGATAGCGGTTGGGCACCAGGTAGATGCCGTCCATTTCTTCCGAGGCCATGGCCGCCAGGTGGCCGCCCCATTCGTTGGCTTCGATCAGCACCTCGTTGGCGATGATGTCGAGTTTCTTCTGGATCTCGCCCTGCACGTTTTCGCTGCTGGCCGTGCCCAGCACGCCGCCCAGCGCGCCCTTGTTCACGGCGTGGCTGATGCTCTTGCAGGCGCGGGCCACCACTTCCAGCAGCAGGCGCAGTTGCGAGGGGATGAGGCCGTCCACACGTTGCTGTTCAACGAGGTAGCGGGTCAGGCTGATGCTTTTTGCCATGTCAGTCCTTTCTTGGTCGTGGTTTATTCGGCGAGTGCACGGGTCACGACCTCGCGCACGTCGTTGGAGAGCGCGGGCCTGGCGGCAACACGGGCGATGGCTTCGCGCGCGGAGGTGCGCCAGGGGTCTGCGAGCTTCTTCCAGCGGTCCAGGGCCCGGGCCAGGCGTGCGGCCACCTGGGGATTGATGGCGTCCAGCTCGATCACGCGGTCGCTCCAGAACACGTAGCCCGCCGCGTCTGCGCGGTGGAAGGCGCCGGGGTTGGCGCTGCAGTAGCTGAAGATCACGCTGCGCGCGCGGTTCGGGTTCTTCAGGCTGAAGTCAGGGTGCTGCATGAGCTGGCGCACGGCGGGCAGCACGTTGCCGCCACGGTCCGGCGCGCCGGCCTGCAGCGCGAACCACTTGTCGATGACCAGGGGTTCGTCCTTGAACAGCGCATGGAAGCGTGCCAGGGCAAGGGCCGCCAGTTCACTGCCGCTGGCCACCAGGGCGGTCAGTGCGTTGAAGCGGTCCGTCATGTTGCTGGCCACCTTGAAGCGCTGGTAGGCCTTGCCGGGCCAGACCACATCGCCCGTCTTCTGGGCGGCGATGCACAGCATGTGCAGCGCCAGCCCGCTGAGCGCGCGGCGGCCCGAAGAGACAGGATCGGGGCTGTAGCCGCCGGTGTCCTGGTTCTGCTCCCAGGCCGACTCCCAGTCCGCCTGCAGCGACAGGGCCAGCTGTTCGCGCATGGCTTCGCGCACGGCGTGGATGCGCTGCGGGTCCACCACATCGAGCTGCTCGGCGATGTAGGTCTCGGACGGCGGGGTGAGCACGAGTTCCTTGAAGGCTGCATCCAGCAGGGGGTTGCGCAGCACCGCGCGCATCGCTTCCACAAACGCGGCCGGCAGGATCTGGTGGTCAAAATGGCCCCCAGCGCTTGTCTGTTGTGCGCTGTCAGCTATTGCACTGATAGCAATGCGCAGTGCCAGGCGCTGGCCCGCTTCCCAGCGGTTGAAGGCGTCGGCATCGTGCGCCAGCAAGGTGAGCAGCTGGGCATCGGTGTAGTCGATGTCCAGCACCACGGGCGCGCTGAAGTTGCGCAGCAGCGAGGGCACGGGTTCTCTGTCCAGGTCCGTGAAGGTCAGCGTCTGCGAGGCTTCGGTCAGCACCACCACGCGCGAGGCTGCCTGCGCGGCGCCTTCGCCCGCCAGGTGAAGGGGCAGGGGGGCGCCGCTGTCGCTGAGCAGGCCCAGCTCCACGGGGATGACGAAGGGTTCCTTGGCGGGCTGGCCGGGCGTGGGGGCGCAGCTTTGCGACAGCGTGAGCGCATAGCAGCGCGTGGCGGCGTCGTAGCGGCCCGTGGCCCGAACGCGCGGCGTGCCTGCCTGGCTGTACCAGCGCTTGAACTGGGGCAGCAGGCGTGCAAGGTCGCTCGCGGGGTTGGCATCGGCGATGGCCTGGGCGAAGTCGTCGCAGGTCACGGCCTGGCCGTCGTGGCGCTCGAAGTACAGCTTCATGCCCCTGGCGAAGCCGTCGCGGCCCACCAGGGTGTGCATCATGCGCACCACCTCGGCACCCTTTTCGTAGATGGTGACGGTGTAGAAGTTGTTGATCTCGACGTAGCTGTCGGGGCGCACCGGGTGGGCCATGGGGCCCGCGTCCTCGGGGAACTGGGCGGTGCGCAGCACGCGCACGTCCTCGATGCGCTTGACGGCGCGGGCCGAGGGGCTGCCCGCCAGGTCCTGGCTGAATTCCTGGTCGCGAAAGACGGTCAGGCCTTCCTTCAGGCTCAGCTGGAACCAGTCGCGGCAGGTCACGCGGTTGCCGGTCCAGTTGTGGAAGTATTCGTGGCCCACCACGCTTTCGATGTTGGCGAAGTCGGTGTCGGTGGCCGTGGCCTCGCTGGCCAGAACGTACTTCGTGTTGAAGATGTTCAGGCCCTTGTTCTCCATGGCGCCCATGTTGAAGTCGCTGGTGGCGACGATCATGAAGCGCTCCAGGTCCAGCGGCAGGCCGAAGCGGGCCTCGTCCCAGGCCACGCTGTACATCAGCGAATTCATGGCGTGTTCGGTCTTGCCCAGGTCGCCGGGGCGCACGTACACCTGCAGCAGGTGCTCGGTGCCCGAACGGCTCTTGATCTTCTGCTCGCGGGCCACCAGCTTGCCCGCCACCAGGGCGAACAGGTAGCAGGGCTTCTTGTGCGGGTCCACCCACTTGGCGAAGTGGCGGCCGTCCTCCAGGTCGCCGCTGTCCACCAGGTTGCCGTTGGACAGCAGCACCGGGTACTGGGCCTTGTCGGCGCGCAGGGTGACGGTGTAGCTGGCCATCACGTCCGGGCGGTCCAGGAAGTAGGTGATGCGGCGAAAGCCCTCGGCCTCGCACTGCGTGAAGAACGTGCCCTGGCTCACGTACAGGCCCATCAGGTGCGTGTTCTTGGCGGGGCAGCAGGTGGTGAATATCTCGAGCGCGAAGGCGTCCGTGCCCGTGGGCAGGTTCTCCAGCACCAGGCGCGAGCCCTCCATCTTGAACGAGGTGCCCTGGCCGTTGACCAGCACGCGCGCCAGGTTCAGGTCCTCGCCGTCGAGCTTGAGCGGCTGCTCGGCCACCTCGGGGTTGCGGCGCAGCAGCATGCGGTTGAGCACGCGGGTCTTGGCGGGGTCCAGGTCGAACGTGAGCTCGACGCTGTCGATCCAGTAGGCAGGCGCGGTGTAGTCCTCGCGGCGGATGGCGACGGCCGGGCCGGCGCCTTCTCCGCTTCCGTCGGCTTTATGCAGTTGCAACATGGAGGCTCTCCAGAAAGTCGGTGTTCATGAGTTCGGTGTAGTCGCGCACGGCGGCCAGCACGTGGGGCCCGGCCAGTTCCTGCGCGCTGTGCGTGCTGCAGATCGCCACGGCGCGCATGCCCGCGCGGCGCGCGGCTTCGATGCCGAAAGGCGCATCCTCGAAGACGATGCAGTGTGCGGGGCTGGCGCCGATGCGGCGCGCCGCCTCCAGGAAGATCGCGGGCTGGGGTTTGCCGGGCAGGCCTTCGTCGCCGCGCACGATGGCCAGGGGCGCGGGCTCCAGGCCCAGGCGTGTCATCGCGAACTGCACGTTGTGGATATCGCCGGCGGTGCCCACGGCCACTTTCAGGCCGCGTTCGCCGAGCTGCGCGGCAAAGCGGCGAAAGCCCGCCACTTCGGTGAAGCGGGGCCCGAACAGCTCGCGGTAGATGTCTTCCTTCTCGCGGGTGAGCGCGTCGGCCTCATCCTGCGGCACATCGCGGCCCAGCAGCTCGCGGATGCACTCGGTGCCGTTGCGGCCCGTGGTGCGCGCCATGAGATCGGGCACGTCGATGTCCATGCCGCGGCGCCGGGTGAATTCGACCCAGGCCTTGGCGTGCCAGGGCATGGAGTCGATCATGGTGCCGTCCATGTCGAAGATGATGGCCTCGGCGTGCATCACACGCCCTGCTTCAGGCTGGCTTCGATGAACGCGTCCAGATCGCCGTCCAGCACCTTCTGCGTGGCCGAGATCTCGACGTTGGTGCGCAGGTCCTTGATGCGGCTGTTGTCCAGCACGTAGCTGCGGATCTGGTGGCCCCAGCCCACGTCGGTCTTGGTGTCCTCGAGCTTTTGCTGCTCTTCCTGGCGCTTGCGCATCTCGTGGTCGTACAGGCGCGAGCGCAGTCGCTGCCACGCGATGTCGCGGTTGCCGTGCTGGCTGCGGCCGTCCTGGCACTGCACCACGATCCCGGTGGGGATGTGCGTGAGGCGCACGGCCGAGTCGGTCTTGTTGATGTGCTGCCCACCCGCGCCGGAGGCGCGGTAGGTGTCGGTGCGCACGTCGGCCGGATTGATGTCGATCTGGATCGAGTCATCGATCTCGGGGTAGACGAACAGGCTGGCGAAGCTGGTGTGGCGGCCGCCCGACGAGTCGAACGGGCTCTTGCGCACCAGGCGGTGCACGCCGGTCTCGGTGCGCAGCAGGCCGTAGGCGTATTCGCCCTCGACCTTGATCGTGGCGCTCTTGATGCCCGCCACGTCGCCCGGGGTTTCTTCCTCGACGGTGGTCTTGAAGCCCTTGCGCTCGGCGTACTTGAGGTACTGGCGCAGCAGCATGCTGGCCCAGTCGCAGGCCTCGGTGCCGCCGGCGCCGGCCTGGATGTCCACAAAGCAGTTGAGCGGGTCGGCCTCGTTGCTGAACATGCGGCGGAACTCCAGCTCTTCGATGAGCAGGCGCAGCTTGGCCGTCTCGGCCTCGATGGTCAGGAGGCCGGGTTCGTCGCCTTCTTCCTTGCTCATTTCATAGAGCTCGGTGTTGTCGGCCAGCTCGCGCGTGAGCTTGTCGAGCGTGAGCACGACGGAGTTCAGCGACTTCTGTTCCTTGCCCAGCTCCTGGGCCTTCTTGGGATCGTTCCAGACCGAAGGGTCTTCCAGCGACGCGTTTACCGTGCGCAGGCGTTCGAATTTGGCATCGAAGTCAAAGATACCTCCGTAACTCTTGCGTGCGCAGGGCCAGGTCGCCGAGGGTGGTGCCGATGAGGTTGATGCGTTCTGCGTCCATGATTCTTGTCCTGTGTGTTCTGTGGAATAACCAGCGATTTTCTCATGGGACGGCACCGCGCCCCGGCAAAGCCCCCAGGCGGGCCGCCCGCCCGGGCCGCCTTGGCCCGTGGTGGCGCCATCGGATGCCGGGTCTGTCAAAAATGATAGCTGCCAGCGCTTGATGGATAAGCGCTGGAGGCCATTTTTGCTTGAAGGCTGCTCAGGAGGGGGCGAGAAACTGCTCGATGAGCTGCGCCACCTGCCCGGGCTGGTCGTGGTGCAGCATGTGCCCGGCGTCCTGCACGACGGCGGTGCGCACGTCGCGCACATGGGTCAGGCGCTGGTGGTATTCCTCCAGGCTGTACCTGCCCTTCCACCACTGGCCCAGGCTGTCGTCGCTGGCTTCCACCGCCAGCACGGGGGCGGCGATGCGGTCGTACAGCGCCAGCGCCTCGTCCAGCCGGTAGAGCTGCGCGCTGGTGATCTTGTGGGCCGGGTCGCCCAAAATTTCCCACTGGCCCTGGGCGTTGGGCCGGGCCCAGTGGCCGGCCAGCCAGCGGGCCTTGTCCTCGGACAGGCGCGGGTTGGTCTTCATCAGCCGGCGGGCCACGCCGTCCTGGCTGTCGTAGGTCTTGAGGGCCAGCTCGCCGCTGCGCAGCTGCTTGAGCTCGTCGATCCACTGCGCATAGCGCTTGGGCGCCTGCTCGGGCTTGGAGGCGGGCATGCCGAAGCCCTCCAGGTTGACCAGGCGGCGGATGCGCTCGGGCCGCACGCCCGCATACATCATGGCGATGTTGCCGCCCATGCTGTGGCCCACCAGGTCGATGGCTTCGCCGGGGGCGTAGTGGTCCAGCAGCATGTCCAGGTCGGCCAGGTAGTCGGCAAAGAAGTAGTGGTCGGCCTGCGCGGTGGAGGTAAGGCCGAAGCCGCGCCAGTCGGGCGCGATGATGCGGCGCTCCTGCTGCAGCGCATCCACGGTGAACTGGTAGGACGCACCCACGTCCATCCAGCCGTGCAGCAGCACCAGCGTGGGCAGCGGGCTGTGTTCCGGGCCCCAGTGGCGGACGTGGTAGTCGAGATGGCGCAGAGGCAGCGTGCTGCTGCGGGAGGGCTTGAGCGGGGTGTACATGGGCGGCGGCGCGAAGTGGGGCAGCAGGAAGGTCCCGCAAAGCGCAGGGCCTGCGGGTGTCCCTGGATGGTAATGGGGCCGCCCGCTGCACCGCCGCCAGCGGTGTCGCCTGCGCGGCTGGTGGGGCGGCGGGTGGCGCGGGGGTGAGGCAGGCTCTGCAGGCCGCCCTGCGGCGGCCTGCAGAGCGCAGCAAAATCCATTATTCTGCGCAGTCCTTCGTTTGCCCGTACTCCTTCTTTCCATGCAAAAAATCCAACTCGGCACCAGCGATCTGCAGGTCACTCCCATCTGCCTGGGCACCATGACTTTTGGCGAGCAGGTGGCAGAGGCCGATTCGCACGCCATTCTCACGCGCTCGCTCGACCGGGGTGTGAACTTCATCGACACGGCCGAGATGTACTCGGTGCCGGCCAAGGCCGAGACCTTTGGCGCCACCGAGACCATCATCGGCAACTGGTTCGCCAAGAACCCCGGCGCTCGCCAGAAGCTGGTGGTGGCCACCAAGGTCGCAGGCCCCTCGCGCGGCATGCCCTGGGTGCGTGAAGGCAAGGGCATGACGCCGGCCGACATCGTGGCCTCGTGCGACGCCAGCCTGCGCCGCCTGCAGACCGATGTGATCGACCTCTACCAGATCCACTGGCCCGAGCGCCACGTGCCCGCCTTCGGCAACCTGTACTACGACCCCGCCAAGGAAACGTCGCAGACCCCCATCCACGAACAGCTGCAAGCCCTGGCCGGCCTGGTCCAGGCCGGCAAGGTGCGCCACATCGGCCTGTCCAACGAGAGCCCTTACGGCGTGCACGAATTCGTGCGGCTGGCGGAGCAGCACGGCCTGCCGCGCGTGGCCACGGTGCAAAACCCGTACTGCCTGATCAACCGCACCTGGGAAAACGGCCTGGACGAAACCTGCCACCGCCTGAACGTGTCGCTGCTGGCGTACTCCCCGCTGGGCTTCGGTTTGCTGACCGGCAAGTACGACGACAGCGGCCTCACCGGCCCGGGCGCGCCGAAGGGCGCGCGCATCGCCACCTACGAGTCGGTGCGCAAGCAGCGCTGGGGCCGCCCCGAGGCGCTGGCCGCATCGCGCCGCTACAACCAGCTGGCCCGCGACAACGGCCTCACGCCCACGCAACTGGCCCTGGCTTTCTGCTACACCAAGTGGCAGGTCGCCAGCACCATCATCGGCGTGACATCGGTGGCGCAACTGGATGAGGACCTGAACGCCTGGGACACGAAGCTCTCGCCCGAGGTGCTGCAGGCGATCGACGCGATCCGCTGGGAAATCCGCGACCCTGCTTTGTGATTTGCGGCGTTCCCCGTCGCGTTGAAGCAGCTAGGCACCACCACCACCGTTCACGCTGAGCCTGTCGAAGCGCCGCGCAGCGTTTCGAATTTCTGCGGTGGTGTTGGCGTTCAGCAGGCTCCACACCGCTGTTGCGTCGGTGATGGAGTGCGCTCCGTGAAGGGGCTTGAGGATCGCTCACCTCTTCGGGCGCCGCCAGTGCACCTTTGCACTGGCGAGCGTGCCTTCATCAGGCTGCTGCGGCCTCTGCCGTCAGCGCGCCATCCTTCCACGGCACGCCGTGGGCCTCGCCCAAATCCCAGAACAAGCCGGCCATCACCGCCAGCCCCTCGCGCGCCACCGACGCCAGCAGATGCTCGTTCGGCGCGTGCTGCGCGCAGGCCGGGTAAGAATGCGGCACCCACAGCGTGGGCAGGCCCAACTGGTCGGCAAAGATGTCGTTGGGCAACGAGCCCGCCAGGTTGGGCAGCAGCGTGGCGGGCTGGCCGGCGCTGGACTGTAGCGACGCCAGCGTCCAGTCCACCCAGGGGTTGTGCAGGTCCAGCCGCGTGGCACCGCACACCATGCCCATGGTGATTTCCACGTCAGCGAAACCATGGGCGTCCAGGTGCTCGCGCAGCGTGCGTTCCACGTTGCGCCAGTCGGTGCCCACCACGAAGCGCAGCTGGCAGTGCGCCACCGCGCTGGACGGAATGGCATTGATCGGACGTTGTGCATTGCCGGAGCCCAGCGCCAGCACCTCCAGCGTGTTCCAGCCCACCAGCTGCTCGGCGGGCGTGAGGCCCGGCTCGCCCCAGCCGGGCGTGAGCGCGGGGTCGTCCGCACCGGCGCCGATCACCACGTCTTTCAGCGCGGTGCGCAGCTTGTCGGGCACCGAGGGCGGCAGCAGGCCTTTGACGAGGATGCGGCCCTGGGCATCCACCAGCGTTGCCAGCGCATGCGTGACCACCGTGGCCGGGTTGGCCAGCACGCCGCCCCAGTTGCCCGAGTGGTAGGCCTTGTCGCGGCTGCGCACGGTGAGCGAGAAGTTGATCGCGCCGCGCGACCCGAGAAAGAGGGTGGGGTGGCCCGCATTCACGCGGGGGCCGTCGCTGGCGACGAAGAGGTCGGCCTTCAGCTCATCGCTGTGCTGCTCGCAGAACGCCGCCAGGCCGGGCGAGCCGGCTTCCTCGCCCATCTCCATGATCAAGGTCACGTTGTAGCCCAGGCGGCCGCTACGCGCTTCGATGGCGTGGGCGAGGGCGGCCAGGCTCACCGTGTGCTGGCCCTTGTTGTCCGCCGTGCCGCGGCCGTACCAGCGGTTGCCTTCGATGGTCATCTCCCAGGGAGAGAGGCCCTCGCGCCAGTTGCTCTCCTGCCCGTTGACCACGTCGCCGTGGCCGTAGGTGAGCACGGTGGGCAGGGCCGGGTCTTCCACGCGCCGCGCGATGAGGAACGGCCCACCCTGGGGCGAGGGGTTGTCCAGCACCTGGCAGTCGAAGCCCAGGGGCGCCAGCCACGGCACCATTTCATCGGTGAGGTACAGGCGCAGTTCGGGCGGCACCTTGCCGGTGTCGCTCTCGGTGCGCCAGGCCACGCGGCGGCGCAGGTCGCCCTCGAAGCGGCCGTCGTCGAAGTAGTGCTGGACGCTGTCTATCAGTTGTTCGCGGGTCATCGTGCGGGTCCTTCCGGAGGTTGTCGTCTCTGCATTCATCAGTCCACCACGATCTTGGCGCGGTGGGCCAGCGCGCGGTAGCGGCCGATCTCGTTGTCCATGGCGGTGTGCATGGCTTTGGGGCCTATGAACACGGGCTCCATGCCCTGGGCGCGGATCTGCTCTTGCAGCTGCGGGTCGCGCAGGGCGGCTTCCACTTCCTTGAGCAGCTTGTCCACGATGGGCGCCGGCGTGCGCGCGGGCGCTGCCACGGCGTACCAGCCGTCGAAGGCCGCGTCGGGCAGCTTGAGCTCCTGCACGGTGGGCACCGTGGGCAGGGCGCGGGCGCGCTCGTTGCCCGCAATGGCCAGGGCGCGCAGCTTGCCGGACCGCACGTGCGGCGCGGCGCTGGCCACGGTGTCGACGGCCATCTGGATCTCGCCGCCGATCAGGCCCATCATGGCCTGGGCGCTGCCGCGGTAGGGCACGTCCTGCAGGCGCACATCGGCCGCCTGCTCGATCAGCGCGCCCACCAGGTGCGGTGCAGAGCCCGAGCCGAAGGTGGCGTAGTTGATGGTCTTGGGCGCGGCCTTGGCCGCTGCCAGCAGCCCCGCCAGGTCCTTGTACGGCGAGGTGGCACTGACCACCACCACCAGCGGTGCGCGCGCAATGATGGCCACGGGGGCCAGGTCCTTGAGCGGGTCGTACGGCAGCTTGGGGCGCAGCGCGGCGTTGACGGTGTAGCTGGTGGAGCCCGACACCAGCAGGGTGTAGCCGTCGGGCTCGGCTTTGACCACGCTGTCGGTGCCGATGATGGTGGAGGCGCCGGGCTTGTTGTCGACGACGACCGGCTGGCCCAGGCGGGTGGCCAGCTTCTGGCCCAGCGCGCGGGCCACGGCGTCGGTGCCGCCGCCGGGCGGAAACGGCACCACCAGGCGCACGGACCGCTGGGGCCAGGCATCCGGCTGCGCAGCCGTCTGGGCGAAGGAGGGGGTGCCGACACCGGCAAGGATTGCCAAGGTGGCCAGTACGGCGGACAACAACGAGGGGCGAACGAGGCGTTTTTTCATGCGGACTCCGGTGGTGAGGCCTGGGCGCAGGTTGCAGCTGCCACAAGGCGGCGCGGCATGTGCACACGGGCATGGGTGAATTGGAGCCCTAAGCCATGCAAGATGGAAGCCGGTTTACCATTGCTTTGAATAGAGATTTGGCAACTGACCATTGCCTTTTTGTGACTGGACGCCGCCATGCCGATTTCATTGCTCAGCCTGCCCGTGCGCTACTTTCTGGAAGTGGCGCGCACGGGCTCCGTCAACCAGGCGGCGCAGCGCCTGCATGTGGCGGCCTCGGCCGTGAGCCGCCAGCTGGGCAAGCTGGAGGACAGCCTGGACGTGGTGCTGTTCGAGCGCCAGGCACGCGGCATGGCGCTGACCGAGGCGGGCACCCACCTCTTGGCCCACGCCAATGCGCACGACGCGCAAGCGACCGAACTCGTGGATCAACTGCAGGGCTTGTCGGCCCAGGGCGCCGTGCGCGTGCGCGTGGCCTGTACCGAGGGATTTGCCGCCACCTTCATGCCGCTGGTGATGTCCAGCTTTCGGCAGGCCCACCCGCAGGTGCAGCTGCAACTGCAGGTGGCCGTGCCGCAGGAGGTGTCGGCCCTGGTGCTGCGCGGGGAGGTCGACCTGGCGCTCAAATACAGCGTGGCGCCCGAGAAGGGGCTGCAGGTACTGCACTCGGCCATCGCACCCATCTACGCGATCATGCCGGCCCAGCACCCGCTGGCGCGCCAGCGCAGCGTGTGCGTGGCCGACGTGGTGCGCTACCCGCTGCTGATGGGCGCCAGCAGCACCACCGGACGGCAGCTGTTCGACCTGAGCTGCGCGGTGCAGGGGCTGCGCTATGTGCCGGCGGTGGAGAGCAACTTCTCGTCCGCGCTCCTGCCGCTGCTCAGCGGCCAGGACGTAGCGCTGGCCAGCTACCTGACCGCGGCGCGCTGGGTGGAGGCGGGCCTGCTGGCGGCCCGGCCTTTCGACGAGGCGCAGCTGCAGCAGCGGCGCCTGCAGGTGCTGGCGGGCGACGGGCGGGTGCCGTCGGCGTTGGTGCAGCAGTTCACCGACGCGCTGGTGGCGGCCATCGAGCAGTACGGCAAACGCAAGGTCGGCCGGCGCAAGGCACGGGGCGCCGCGCAGGCCGCGTGGCCGTGACGCAGCGGGCGGGCGCCTCTGCAAGTGGCTACCATTCGCTTCCTACCCAGACCGCACCATGGCCAAGAAAGAACACGTCTCCGAAACCCAAGCCACCCAGTTGCTCAAGGCGAACAAGGTGGCCTTCACCGAGCATCCGTACGAGTACCTGGAGCACGGCGGCGCGCTGCACAGTGCCGAGGTGCTGGGGCTCGATCCTTTCACCGTCGTCAAGACGCTGGTGATGCAGGACCAGGACGCCAAGCCGCTCCTGGTGCTGATGCACGGCAACCGCAAGGTCTCCACCAAGAACCTGGCGCGCCAGATCGGCGCCAAATCGGTGGAGCCGTGCGCGCCCGAGGTGGCCAACCGGCACAGTGGCTACCTGGTGGGGGGCACCTCGCCGTTCGGCACGCGGCGCGCCATGCCGGTGTACATCGAAGAGACCATTCTGGAACTGCCGCGCATCGCCATCAACGGCGGGCGGCGGGGCTTTCTGGTGCAGCTGGACCCGCAGGTGTGCGTGCAGTTGCTGGGTGCCAAGCCCGTGCACTGCGCGCTGGCAGAATAGGCCGCCCCGACCACAGCCCGCCAGAAGGCTGATCCACCGACCAACGAGGAATTGCTTTGACCGCCGTCTACCCCCTGCTTGCCACCGTGGCCGCCTACCTGCTGGGCTCGCTGTCGTTCGCCGTCATCGTGACGCGCGTCATGGGCCTGAGCGACCCGCGCACCTACGGCAGCAAGAACCCTGGCGCTACCAACGTGCTGCGCTCGGGCTCCAAGGCCGCGGCCATCATCACGCTGCTGCTCGACGCCCTGAAGGGCTGGCTGCCCGTGGCGCTGGTGATGTGGTTCGGCCGCCCCTACGGGCTGGAGGACGGCACCGTGGCCATGGTGGGTCTGGCCGCCTTCCTGGGCCACCTGTGGCCGGTTTTCTTCCGCTTCCAGGGCGGCAAGGGCGTGGCCACGGCGCTGGGCGTGCTGCTGGGCATCAGCGTCTGGCTGGGGCTGGCCACGGCCGTCACCTGGCTCATCATCGCCTTCTTCTTCCGGTATTCGTCGCTTGCCTCGCTGGTGGCCGCGGCATTCGCTCCGGTGTACTACCTGCTGGTGGATGGCGTGGTGTGGTACGCCGAAGGCACGATTGCCGCGTCCATCGTCGTGATGGGCGTGCTGCTGGCATGGCGCCACAAGGAGAACATCCAGCGGCTCATCGAAGGCAAGGAGTCGCGCCTGGGCAGCAAGAAGGCCAAGCCGGGGGCCGAGGCGGCACCCGGCAAGCGCTGAGGCCGGGCGGCGCTGGCCGCTGCCGGGCACCAAGGCGGCCGGGAGCCGCCTTTTTTTTGCATGGCCCCACCCGGTTTTTCATCGGGGTCAGAGGGACCCTGGCCCGGTGATGAGTCCCCGCAGCCCCGCGCTGTGCTGTGCGGCATACAGTCCCAGGCGCACCATGGTGCGGTGGTTGAGCTCCAGCCCCACGGCGGAGCGGGCCAGCGCGGACTGGATGCGGGGTTTTCCGCTGGCTGTCTGGTACAGGCTGGGCTGGGCGTGGTGGTGGCCGCTGCGGTCCAGCAGGCTTGCCACCAAAGGGTGGTTGGCCTTTTCGCTGCGGCGCAGCACGATGGCCGTCTCGCCGTTGTCGAGCTTCACGAAGGTGCCTGGCGGGCACAGCCCGATGGAGCGCACCAGGGTGTAGCTCACTTCATCGCGCTGGTCCACCTCCTGGCCCACGAGGGCGCGCACCGAATCGGTCGCGCTGCGGCCTGCGCGCGACTTGCGCGGGCTGATCATGGCCGCGTAGCGGTCAATGGTGCTCAGGACGCGGGTGAGGCGGTCTTCGGGCTCTTGCTGGGCCAGCGGCACACGGTCGGCAATGCTGGCGTGGTGCTGCCCGACCACGTCCAGCCAGAGCGCGTCATTGATGAACAGGCGCTCCAGCAGTGCCTGGCTTTCCAGCGGGTGGCTCTTGATGGCCTCCTGCTGGGCCGTGGTGGGGCGCTCGCGCTGCTCGGCCAGTTCGTCCTGCAGGGCGGTCATGCCGATGTTCATGGTCAAGGCCGCGCGCACCAGGCTGTCGCGCTCGCGCGCGGGCAACTCCAGTTCATGCGCCATGATGTGGCACAGCGTGCCGCACACCAGGGCGTGGGAGGCGCTGTAGCCCACGGTGGACGTGGAGGCCAGCTGGAACATCAGGTACAGGGCGGCGTCGATATCGTGCGCCACCAGGTCTTGCAGCCAGCCATCGAACTGGCGCACCTTGGCGGCGAAGTCCTGCACCTGCAGCGGGCGGGACAGCAGCACGGACAGCGCGGACTCCAGGTCCGCCCACAGGCTCAGCAGGTCCTCGTATTCGCCTTCGGCGTGGTGGTGGCCGGCGTGATGGTGGACGGACATGGCGGTGCGCGTCGGGGGCTCAGTTGCGCTTTTCCAGCACCATCTGGTCATTGATGCGGGTCATCTGGAACTCGGTCAGGAAGCTGTTGCCCAGCAGCACGTAGGGCATGGCCTGCGAGGTGATGACGGCTTCGACCCCGAACACCTCGACGTCGCCGATGCGCACCGAGTCGAGCTTCATGCGCCACCCTTGCGCCACCCCGTTGGCGGTGCTCATGCGCACGGGCTGGCCGCTCTGGTAGTTCAGGCCCATCCGCTCCGCGTCGGGCCGCCCGATGGCCACAGTGGAGGCGCCCGTGTCGACCATGTACTGCATCACGCGGCCGTTGATCGTGCCGCTGTTGACGAAATGCCCGCGGCTGTCGGCCATCAGCACAATGCGCTTGCCGCTGCCTCCCCGGCTGCCCACGCTCACGGGGGCCTCGCCCAGCCGCAGGGTGCGGCGCGCTCCCTTGACTTCGACGGTGGCTTCTTCTTTGGTGACGGTAATGACCTTGACGCCCTGGTACTCATCCCCAGCACCCACCGCCTTGGGGGGGGTGGCATCCACCACCAGCAAGGCCTTGCTGCCCAGCATGCCCGCCAGCGCCACCGCCTGCGCATGAGCCCAGGACGGGGCCAAGCACAGAGCAACCAGCGCGGCCAGGGCAAAGGAGTGGATCGTCATTCGTTGATGGCGCTGTGCGCCTCCCCCGTACCTCGGAACTGGCGCGGCCCAGGTGAGGGACGCCAAGCCAGGGCCGCCCCGCAGCGAGGGCGTCGTCCCCCTGGACGGGGAAGGCGCGAAGCGACTCAGGGGGTGCTCCATCTCAGTCGCGGAAGTTGTCGAAGGACAGGGGCACGTCGGTCACGTCCTTGCGGATGAGCGCCATGGCCGCCTGCAGGTCGTCGCGCTTGGCGCCGGTCACGCGCACCTTGTCTTCCTGGATGGCGCCCTGCACCTTGAGCTTGCTCTCCTTGAGCAGCTTCTGGATCTTCTTGGCCAGCTCGCTCTCGATGCCATTGCGCACCTTGATGACCTGCTTGACCTTGTCGCCACCCATTTTCTGGACATCGCCCAGGTCGAGAAAGCGCACATCGACGTTGCGCTTGGTGAGCTTGTTGCGCAGCACGTCCTCGATCTGGGTGAGCTGGAAGTCGGCGTCGCCGATCAGCGTGATGTCCTTGTCCTTGATCTCGATGCTGGCCGAAGTGCCCTTGAAGTCGAAGCGGGTGGCGATTTCCTTGGCCGTGTTCTCGACCGCGTTTTTCACTTCGACGAGGTTGGCTTCGCAGACGGTGTCAAAAGATGGCATGGTGGCTCTCAATCTCAGGGGAAACGGTGCAATTCGCAGGGGGCCGGAAGGGCCCGGTGCGACAATCGGGCCAATGGTAGTCGAGAAAAACGCCCCTTTGCAGCCCTGGAACACCTTTGGCATCGCTGCGCGTGCCCAAACCCTGGTGCGCGTGCACTCGGCGGCCGATGTGCTGGCCGTGCTGAACGATTCCGATCTGGCCGCGGCGCCCAAATTCGTCCTGGGCGGCGGCAGCAACATCATCCTGACGGGCGATGTGAAACCCGTCGTGCTCAAGATGGAGATCAAGGGCCTGCGCCTGGTGGAGGACACGCCCAAGGCCTGGATCGTGGAGGCGGGCGCGGGCGAGGTCTGGCACGACTGCGTGGCCTGGACGTTGGAGCAGGGCTATGCGGGCCTGGAGAATCTGGCGCTGATCCCGGGCACCGTGGGGGCTGCACCCGTGCAGAACATCGGCGCGTATGGCGTGGAACTGCAGGATCGCTTCGAGTCGCTGGACGCGATGGACCTGGCCACGGGCCGGTCGTTCACGCTGGATGCCGCCCAGTGCGGCTTTGGCTACCGGGATTCGGTGTTCAAGCATGCGCCGTCGGAGGCACTGGATGCGGGCGGGTTGCCGCGCGGCATGGGCCTGGAAGGCCGGGCGGTGATCACCCATGTGCGGTTTCGCCTGCCCAAGCCCTGGAAACCGGTGCTGGGCTACCTCGACCTGGAGCGCCGCCGCATGGAAGAGGGCGTGGAGCATCCCACGGCGCGGCAGATCTTCGGCTGGGTCTGCGACATCCGCCGCGCCAAGCTGCCCGACCCGGCCGTGGTGGGCAATGCGGGCAGTTTCTTCAAGAACCCCACGGTGTCGCCGGACCAGTGCGCCGACATCATCGCGCGCGAGCCGCGCATCGTGCACTACCCCATGCCCGACGGCAGCATCAAGCTGGCCGCGGGCTGGCTGATCGATGCCTGCGGCTGGAAGGGCAAGTCCATCGGCAAGGCCGGCGTGTATGAAAAGCAGGCCCTCGTGCTGGTCAACCGGGGGCGGGGTGCCGACAGCGTGACCGGCGGCGAGGTGATGACCCTGGCCAAGGCCATCCAGACCAGCGTGTACGAGCGCTTCGGCATCCGGCTGGAGCCCGAGCCCGTGGTGGTATAGCCTTCTGCACAGGCACCCGGAGTCCGCCAGAACACCGGCAGCCGGAGCCGCATAAAAAAAAGCCACCTGATCGGTGGCTTTGCTATTTATTTGATAGCTTTTCGCGCTTGCCTGTCCAGCGGCAGGGCATGTTTTTGTGCCTGTTTGGCAGGGCGCGGAGGCGGGCGTGCTCCCGGCCGCCCGCGCCCTTGCCAGCATCACTTGCGGTCGTTTTCCAGCTGCGCCAGTGCCGCATTGCCACCCAGCGACAGCAGGCCGGCGCGCGAGTACACGCCCAGCTTGTCGCGGGTGTCCGAGATGTCCAGGTTGCGCATGGTCAGCTGGCCGATGCGGTCCAGCGGGCTGAACGGCGCGTCTTCCACCTTTTCCATCGACAGGCGCTCGGGTGCGTAGGTCAGGTTGGGCGATTCGGTGTTGAGCAGCGAGTAGTCGTTGCCACGGCGCAGCTCCAGCGTCACGGTGCCGGTCACGGCGCGCGCCACCCAGCGCTGGGCGGTCTCGCGCAGCATGATGGCCTGCGGGTCGAACCAGCGGCCCTGGTACAGCAGGCGGCCCAGCTTCAGGCCGTTCATGCGGTACTGCTCGATGGTGTCTTCGTTGTGGATGCCGGTCACCAGGCGCTCGTAGGCGATGTGCAGCAGCGCCAGGCCCGGGGCCTCGTAGATGCCGCGGCTCTTGGCTTCGATGATGCGGTTCTCGATCTG
Source organism: Acidovorax sp. GW823-FHT01C06 (assembly GCF_058798375.1). Lineage (NCBI taxonomy): Bacteria > Pseudomonadati > Pseudomonadota > Betaproteobacteria > Burkholderiales > Comamonadaceae > Acidovorax > Acidovorax sp. GW823-FHT01C06. The sequence continues at coordinate 156,720 of NZ_JBXAKN010000014.1, read as the reverse complement.
GTCGCTCATGCCCAGGCCGTGGCGCCCGCCGATGCGGTTGGCTTCGAGGATCAGTTCCACCGGGTCGTTGAACTCCACGCCGTTGAGGGCCACGGGCTGGCCTTCTTCAAAGCGCACCGAGACTTCCTCGGCTTTGACGGTCACTTCGTCCTTCCAGAACGCCACACCCATGATGGGGTTGACGATGCGGATGCCGCTGGACAGGAACTCCAGGTCCTTGGCCTCGTGCGTGGCGCCCAGCATGTTGCTGTCGGTGCTGTAGGCCTTCTCGGCGCTCATCTTGTAGCCGAATCCGGCCTGGGTCATGAACGCCGACATCTCGGCGCGGCCGCCCAGCTCGTCGATGAACAGCTGGTCCAGCCAGGGCTTGTAGATCTTGAGCGAGGGGTTGGTGAGCAGGCCGTAGCGGTAGAAGCGCTCGATGTCGTTGCCCTTGAAGGTCGAGCCATCGCCCCAGATGTTGACGTCGTCTTCCTTCATCGCCGCCACGAGCATGGTGCCAGTCACGGCACGGCCCAGCGGCGTGGTGTTGAAGTAGGTCAGGCCACCGGTGGAGATGTGGAAGGCGCCGGCCTGCAGCGCGGCGATGCCTTCGTGGGCCAGCTGCGTGCGGCAGTCGACCAGGCGGGCCTTCTCGGCGCCGTACTCCATCGCCTTGCGGGGGATGGCGTCGTAGTCGGGTTCGTCGGGCTGGCCCAGGTTGGCGGTGTAGGCGTAGGGCACGGCGCCCTTGAGCTTCATCCAGTGCAGGGCTGCGCTGGTGTCCAGGCCGCCCGAGAAGGCGATGCCGACTTTTTGCCCCAGGGGCAGGTTTTGGAGAATGGTGGCCATGTGCGGTCGTCCGTTGTTCTTGTCGATGGAAATGCCGGTTCAGCCGAAATGGCAGATGTAGTGGTAGGCCTCGGTCACGCGGATGTCGAACTTGGAGTTGCCTGGCACGCTGAACTTCTCGCCAGCGGAGGACTTCACCCAGTTGTCGGTGCCCGCCAGCTTGTACTCGCACGAGCCCGCCACGCATTCCATGATTTCCGGCGCGCCGGTGTTGAAAGTGAGTGTCGCTGGCAGCACCACGCCCACCGACTTCTTCGTGCCATCGGGGAAGGTGATGCCGTGGCTCACGCACTTGCCGTCAAAGTACACATTGGCCTGGGTGGTGACGGACACGCCGTCGATTTTTTCGGTGGTCATGGGTGCGCTGGATAAGGTTGGAGGAAACCCGCGATTTTAGGGCAGGGGGGCGGCGGCCTGGCTGGCGGGGCCCCACTAAAAACCCCCCGCCCGCAGATCGCCCAAGCAAAAGAGCCCCGAAGGGCTCTTTGCGATGGCTGGCGCCAGGGGCTCAGCGCCAGTAGGGATTGCGGTGGTGCGGGTAGTACGGGCGGCTGTCGTAGCCGTATTCGATCACGGTGACGGGCGGCGTCACATAGGTGGGCTGCTGGTACACCGGTTGCGCGGGATAGGTGGAGGTCACCACGCCAGGCTGGCTGTACACGCCTTGCGAAGCGTACGGGTCGGGCTGCGTGGAGTAGGTCTGGCCCGCGGGCTGCACGCTCAAGGGAATCCAGCGGCCCGGATCCGTCTGGGTGCGGGTGGTGTACTGGCGCCCGGCGTACTCATAGACCACGTCGTAGCCGACCGTGCGATTTTCGTAGTACGTCTCGGTGGTGCAACGCTGCACGTTCTGGTACTGGGGCTGTCCGCCTTCGATCTGGTTGCCCAGCACGGCACCGCCCAGCACGCCGATGGCGGTGGCGGCGGCACGGCCGCTGCCTTTGCCGATGGCATTGCCGGCGGCGCCACCGGCAATGGCGCCCATCACGGCGCCAGCGCCGCTGGTGCGGTTGCCGCTGTACACCGTTTCATTGCCGCACACCTGCTGCGGCGTGGCGACCTGCTGCACGACGGGGGTGGCGGAGAGCACGCGGCCCTGCTCCTGCGCGCTGGCCATGGTGGCGATGGCCGCCATGGCGGAAAAAATGACGATCTTTTTCATGGAGAAACTCCTTTCGGGTCGGTACATAACGCACCAGACTGTGGAAAAGTTTAGGCCGGCAAGGTCAATCCAGGGCCTGGTCGCCGTAAATCTGCGTAAAGATTTGTGCAATTTCCCCGGTCTGTGCGCTTGATTCACGCGGCCGCAGGCCGTTCCATCCAGGTTTGCCACTGATCGGGGGCAAAACCCACCGAGATGTGGGTCTTGCCGCCCTGCTGCCACTCGACCACCGGGCGCTTGATCACGCTGGGCTGGGCCTGCATCAGGGCACTGGCGCTGTCTTCGCCTTGCACGGCTGCCTGGACGTTCGAGTCCAGCTTGCGCCAGGTGGTTCCCTGGCGATTGACCAGCTTCTCCCAGCCGACGGCCAACATCCAGCCGGGGAGGCGGGCGGCGGGAACGCCCTGTTTCTTGAAATCATGGAACGCGTAGTCCAGCCCCTGTTCCGTGAACCAGGCGCGGGATTTCTTGACGGTGTCGCAGTTGGGAATGCCGTAGACGGTGATGTGTGAGGTTGTCATGCCGCGCATCATCCGCCAATTGCGGCCTGGGCGACAATCCCGCCCTGTATGCATACCAAAATCCACACCCTGGAAGGCTGGCTTCGCCACTGCGAACAGCTTCACCCCCGCAATATCGAGATGGGCCTGGACCGCGTCCGTGAAGTGGCGCGCCGGATGGCCTTGCGGTTCGACTGCCCCGTGGTCACCGTGGCGGGCACCAATGGAAAAGGCTCCACCTGCGCCATGCTGGAAGCCGTGGCCCTGCAGGCGGGCTACCGCACGGGGGTGTACACATCGCCCCACCTCGTGCATTTCGAGGAACGGTGCCGTGTGCATGGCGAGATCATTCCTGCTTCGGACCTGATAGCGCATTTCGAAGCTGTGGAAAGCGCCAGGACCCAAAATGGCGATGAAGTCTCCCTTACTTACTTCGAGTTCACCACGCTGGCCATCCTGCGCCTGATGAGCCATTCCCGGCTGGATGTGGCCATCCTCGAAGTGGGCCTCGGGGGGCGGCTGGATGCCACCAACATCATTGATGCCGATTGCGCCGTCATCACCAGCATCGACATCGACCACACCGAGTTCCTCGGGCCGGACCGCGAGAGCATCGGCCGGGAAAAGGCCGGCATCATGCGCACGGGGCGCCCGGTGATCGTGAGCGACCCGATGGCGCCGCAGAGCATCGCCGACCACGCCCTCGAAATCGGGGCTGATCTGTGGCGGTTCGGCAAGGATTTCAATTTCTCGGGCGACAAGCTGCAGTGGAACTGGGCCGGCCGGGGCCGCCGCTACGCGGGGCTGGCCTATCCATCGCTGCGTGGCGCGAACCAGCTGATCAATGCATCGGGCGTGCTGGCCGCGCTGGAAGCCCTGCGCGAACGCCTGCCGGTGACGGCCCAGGCGGTGCGCAATGGCCTGGCCATGGTGGAGTTGCCGGGACGGTTCCAGATCGTGCCTGGCCAGCCCACGCTGGTGCTGGACGTGGCGCACAACCCGCACTCCGTGGCCGCGCTCACGGCCAATCTGGACGCCATGGGCTTCTTTCCCACGACCCACGCGGTCTTCGGGGCCATGGCCGACAAGGACCTGGCCCCCATGCTGGCCAAGGTAGGGCCGCTGATCGACCGCTGGTACTTCACCAATCTGCCCACGCCCCGGGCCGAGACGGCCGCCGTGCTGCAGCAGAAATGGAATGCCGTGCAGATGGTGGCGGGCGGGCGCCGCGACGTCACCTCGACCTTGCACCCGGACCCCATGGATGCCCTGCAGGCGGCAGTCGCCGCGGCGGACCCCGCTGATAGAATCGTGGTCTTTGGCTCGTTTTACACGGTGGGCGGTGTGCTGATCAATGGAACACCTCGCCTGCACGCCAAACATCTGGGCGCATAAGGTCCGCACGAGTCGTTACTCCATGGCATTTTTCAAGTTTCGGTGGCCCGGTCACAGTGAGCAACCTCAGGCCGAAAAGCCGTCCAAGCGTCCGCGCACCCCGCAGGCCGAGAGCATCGAAGTGATGCGCCGGCGTGCGCGCCACCGGCTGATCGGCGCGGCCGTCCTGGTGTTGATCGGGGTGATCGGATTTCCGATGCTGTTCGACACGCAGCCCCGCCCGATTCCGGTGGACATTCCCATCGAAATTCCGGACCGCAACAAGGTCGCTCCCCTGGTGGTGCCCGGGCCCGTGGCCGAAGCGCCAGCGCCCAGGCCTGCGACACCCACGGCTGCGGAGGCGCCTGCCCAGCGTCCGGCCCCCCCCGCACGTGGCAACGTGGCCGGCAATGGCCTGACGGAGGGCGAGGAACTGGTGCAGGGGTCGCGCCCGGCGGCATCCAGGCCGGCCGCGGCGGTCACGCCTGCCAAGCCGGAAGCAAAGCCCGAACCCAGGCCTGAGCCCAAACCCGTGCCTGAACACAAGCCCGCAGTACCGCGTCCGGACGACGCTGCGCGCGCCCGTGCCTTGCTGGAAGGCCGCCCGGCGGAATCCGCGGGTGCTGCCGCCAAGGCCGATGAAAACCGGTTCATCGTGCAGGTCGGTGCCTTCGCGGACGCGGACAAGGCCCGCGAAGCGCGCACCAAGGTGGAGCGCGCCGGCATGAAAACCTATACCCAGGTGGTGGATACCAAGGACGGAAAACGCACGCGGGTTCGCGTGGGGCCGTTCGCCGACCGTGCCGAAGCCGACAAGGCGGCAGCCCGGATCAAGGCTCTTGACCTGTCCGCGTCCGTGCTGTCGCTGTAAGGCGCGCGCAGGCTGAGCGTATCCGTGGCTGCCCTGGACTGGATTTTCGTGGTGGTGCTGCTGGCATCGATGCTGATTGGCGCCTGGCGCGGTCTGGTGTTCGAGGTGCTGTCCCTGCTGGGGTGGGTGGTGTCGTTCTTCGTGGCGCAGTGGTTTGCCGAGGACATGGCGGCGGTGCTGCCCATGGGCGAATCGGCGGGCTCGCTGCGCTATGCGGCGGGTTTCGTGGTGGTGTTTGTCGCGTCGGTATTTGCCTGCGGGTTCGTGACCTGGCTGATCAAGAAGCTGGTGGACTCCATCGGCCTGCGTCCGGCGGACCGCACGCTGGGGGCCGTTTTCGGGGTGCTGCGGGGGGCGATGCTGCTGCTGGCGGTGGCCGTGGTGGCCGGACTCACGCCCCTGCGAGAAGCGCCGTGGTGGCAGGAGTCGCAGGGGGCACCGTTGCTGGCCGAAGTGCTCAAGGGCTTGAAACCGGCGTTGCCGGAAGAATTTGGAAGGCATCTGCCTTCTTGATATCGATGCGGCAGTGGCCAGAGGCTGTTGCTGCGAGGTTGCCGCGGGGCTGTTCCCGCAAACGGATGGAATACAACTATGTGTGGAATCGTCGGCGTCGTCAGTCCAGCGCCCGTCAATCAGCTGATCTATGACGCATTGCTGCTCCTGCAGCACCGCGGCCAGGACGCAGCGGGCATCGTGACCCAGCAGGGCCGCAAATTCTTCATGCACAAGGCCAAGGGCATGGTGCGCGATGTGTTTCGCACCCGCAACATGCGGGCGCTGCCGGGCAATGTGGGCCTGGGCCAGGTGCGCTATCCGACCGCAGGCAACGCCTACAGCGAGGAAGAAGCCCAGCCGTTCTACGTCAACGCCCCCTTTGGCATCGTGCTGGTGCACAACGGCAACCTGACCAATGCCCGCGAGCTGCGCACCGAACTGTTCCTGACCGACCACCGGCACACGAACACTGAAAGCGACTCCGAGGTCCTGCTGAACGTGTTCGCGCATGAGCTGGAGCGGTCGACCCGCGGCGTGCCGCTGCAGCCCGAGGACGTCTTCACGGCGGTGCGAGCCGTGCACAAGCGCATCAAGGGCTCCTACGCCGTGATCGCGCTGATCGCCGGCCATGGCCTGCTGGCCTTTCGTGACCCGCATGGCATCCGCCCGCTGGCCATGGGGCGCAGCCAGGATGGCACCGTGATGGTGGGCAGCGAGTCGGTGGCGCTGGAGGGCACCTCGCATGTGTTCGAGCGCAACATCGATCCTGGCGAAGCGATCTTCATCACGCTCGATGGCAAGGTGCATGCCAGCCAGTGCGCGGAAAACCCGCAGCTCAATCCGTGCATCTTCGAGTTCGTGTACCTCGCGCGTCCCGACTCGGTGCTCGACGGGATTTCGGTCTACCAGGCCCGCCTGAACCTCGGCGAAGCGCTGGCCAAGCGCGTGGTGTCCACCGTGCCGCCCAATGAGATCGACGTGATCATCCCGATCCCCGAGTCGAGCCGTCCGAGCGCCACACAGCTGGCGCACCTTTTGGGTATTCCGTACCGTGAAGGTTTCGTCAAGAACCGCTACGTCGGCCGCACCTTCATCATGCCGGGGCAGGGCGTGCGCAAGAAGTCCGTGCGCCAGAAGCTCAATGTGATCGCCAGCGAGTTCAAGGGCCGCAATGTGCTGCTGGTGGATGATTCCATCGTGCGCGGCACCACCAGCCGCGAAATCGTGCAGATGGCGCGCGACGCTGGCGCCCGCAAGGTGTACCTGGCCAGCGCCGCCCCGCCGGTGCGCTACCCGAACGTGTACGGCATCGACATGCCCACCAGCAGCGAGCTCGTGGCACACGGCCGCACGGTCGAAGAGATCCGCCAGGCCATCGGCTGCGATGCGCTGATCTACCAGGATGTGGATGGCATGAAGAAGGCCGTGGGCTCGCTCAATGCGTCCATCGTGGGGTTTGATGCATCGTGCTTTGACGGCGTGTACGTCACGGGGGATATCACCGCCGCCGACATCGCCCGCCTGAACGAGGGGCGCGTGGGCACGGAAGAGGGCGAGGAGGATACTTCCCGCCTGGCGCTTCCGAACGCGCAGGAGGCGTGACCGGGGGCGGGCGCCTCGTGCCCTGCCCTGAATTGCCGGGTACCGGGGCAGGGGCGCGGCCTGGCGCCCCTGCCTTCGGACGGACTGAATCTTGAAACTGGCCCCGAGAGGGGCCAGAACTTATTGACATGACTGAAACATCCACCATTGCTTCCAGCACGGGCCGCGTGCGCACCCGCTTCGCCCCGTCACCGACGGGCTTCATCCACCTGGGCAACATCCGTTCGGCCCTTTATCCCTGGGCCTTCGCGCGGGCGACGGGAGGGGATTTCATCCTGCGCATTGAAGACACCGACCTCGAGCGTTCCAGCCAGGCCGCCGTGGATGTGATCATCGAGGGCATGCGCTGGCTGGGCCTGGACCACGACGAGGGGCCGTTCTATCAGATGCAGCGCATGGACCGCTACAAGGCGGTGCTGGCCGACCTGCAGGCGGCGGGCCATGTGTACTCCTGCTACATGAGCGTGGCCGAGCTGGATGCCTTGCGCGAGAAGCAGATGGCCGCCAAGGAAAAACCCCGGTATGACGGCACCTGGCGCCCCGAGGCCGGCAAGACCCTGCCGCCCGTGCCGCAAGGCGTCCAGCCCGTGCTGCGCTTCAAGAACCCGCAAGGCGGCGTGGTGGCATGGGACGACAAGGTCAAGGGCCGCATCGAGATCAGCAACGACGAGCTCGACGACCTGGTGATTGCGCGCCCCGACGGCACGCCTACCTATAACTTCTGCGTCGTGGTGGACGATATCGACATGGAGATCACCCACGTGATCCGTGGCGACGACCATGTGAACAACACGCCGCGCCAGATCAACATCTTCCGCGCCCTGGGCAAGGAACCGCCGGTGTATGCCCACCTGCCCACCGTGCTGAACGAGCAGGGCGAGAAGATGAGCAAGCGCAATGGCGCCAAGCCCGTCACGCAGTACCGCGATGAGGGCTACCTGCCCGACGCCATGGTCAACTACCTGGCGCGCCTGGGCTGGAGCCACGGCGACGACGAGATATTCAGCCGCGCGCAGTTCCTGGAATGGTTCAACCTGGACCACCTGGGCCGCAGCGCAGCCCAGTTCGACGAGGCCAAGCTGCGCTGGGTGAACGCCCAGCACCTGAAGGCCATGGCCGACGATGCGCTGGCCGCCCTGGTGGCGCCGCAGTTGCAGCAGCGCGGTATTGCGGCCCAGGCACTGGCCGACGGCCGGCTCGCGCGGATCTGCGCGCTGTTCAAGGACCGGTGCGACACGACGGTGGCGCTCGCCAACTGGGCCCAGGTGTTTTACGGTGACGTGACCCCGGTGGATGCCGAGCGCGCACAGCACGTCACCGAAGCCATTGCCCCGGCGCTCGATGCGCTGGCCGATGCGCTGGCCGCCTGCGAATGGGACAAGGCTTCCATCAGCGCTGCATTCAAGCAGGTGCTTGCCAGCCAGGGACTGAAAATGCCGCAACTGGCCATGCCTGCGCGGGTTCTGACCGTGGGCACGGCCCACACTCCGTCGGTCGATGCCGTGCTGGAATTGGTCGGACGTGAAAAAGTTGTAGCGCGTTTGCGAAACCGCTAAAAATCTGTCTATAATTCAAGGCTCAGATGATGACAACAAACACAGTGTGTTTCGAGTCATTCAGTGGGGGTATAGCTCAGCTGGGAGAGCGCTTGCATGGCATGCAAGAGGTCATCGGTTCGATCCCGTTTACCTCCACCAAGGTTTGTTATCGGTTAGTTCCAAGGTTTTGACCCTATCGTCTAGAGGCCTAGGACATCACCCTTTCACGGTGAGTACCGGGGTTCGAATCCCCGTAGGGTCGCCAAGTTGTAGCGCTTGGCTTGTATTGAGAGATGCAAGCGAAAAGCTGCCTGCCAGGAGTGGTAGTTCAGTTGGTTAGAATACCGGCCTGTCACGCCGGGGGTCGCGGGTTCGAGTCCCGT
>NZ_JBXAKN010000014.1:0-147869 GCF_058798375.1 Acidovorax sp. GW823-FHT01C06 | reverse complement strand
GGAGTGGTAGTTCAGTTGGTTAGAATACCGGCCTGTCACGCCGGGGGTCGCGGGTTCGAGTCCCGTCCACTCCGCCAGATTCACATGGCACAGCCCGTCGCTGGTTGTGTCGTGGTCCAAATAAACGGACTGCAGTATTGATTGCTGCAGTCCGTTTTTCTTTGCCCATTTCCAGTTGTTTTTGTGGGTTTCATGGCGGATATCGGTCTTGTCACTGCCACCCACCCCTGCATTGACGGCATGGCGGCGGGCTCCTGCTCTTCCCTCATCCCAGTGACTGCAGGGCCGCCATTGTTTCGCGCAGGCCCCGGTGCAGGCGCTTGTCCCGGCGCATGACGACGGCCAATGTGCGGCGCAGGGGTGGCGACAGTGGCCGTACTTCGAGGTTGCCCTGGTGCCCGTCCCGTACGGCCATGCCCGGCAGCACGGCGCAGCCCAGGCCGGCCGCGACCAGCTCCTTGATCGCCTCCACGCTGCCCAGCGACATGGCCGGCTGCAGTGCCACCCCCGCCCGCGCGAACCAGGCATCGGCGATCCGGCGGGTGTGGCCGCCGGGCTCGTACAGCAGCACGGGATGCCGCGCCAGTTCCTTGGCGCCAATCCGCGCCGGCAGCGCGGTGCCTCGCGGGGCGATCGCGACGAACGGGTCGTCCAGCAGGGGTGACACCTCCAGCATGCGCCCGCTGGCGGGCAGCGTGACCAGTCCCAGGTCCAGCGTGTTGTCCTCCACCGCCTGGACAATGTCGGCCGTGTTGCCGGTGCGCACGGTGATGTCGAGGCCGGGAAAGCACTGCCGCAGCGACCGCAGCACCGGTGGCAGCAGGTAGATGCAGGCCGTCGCGCCGGTGCCCAGGCGTACGCGACCGGTGGCACCGTCGGCATGGCGGGAGACGGCCTCCAGGGCCTCGGCCACCACCGCATCGATGCGGCCCACATGGGCCAGCAACTCGGCACCCGCCGCCGTGGGGCGCAGCACCCGGCCGACGCGCTCGATCAAAGGCGTGCCCAGGCGCTTTTCGAGCTGGCGCACCTGCAGGCTCACGGCCGGTTGGGTGAGATCCAGGCGCTGCGCCGCGGCAGAGAAGCTGCCGAGTTCAAGGGCCGTGGCAAAGCCGTGAAGCTGGTCGAGATTGATGCGTTCCATGGCAAAGAATTTCTCATACTTTGCATAATTTGAGAAAGCTTCTTTTATGCCTGAAAGCTGGCCACACTGTCGTTCATGCACACCTCGACGACCATTCCCCTGCCCATCTTGAAATCCACCCCGCCAGCGCCACCGAACCGGACTCGCGCAGCAGCCGCCGCCGGGCGCTCCGCACCCGTGGTGCGCGGCGCCAGCGAGAACGACCTGCCCGCCATCCAGGCGCTGTACGCCCACCACGTGCTGCACGGGCTGGCTTCTTTCGAGGAAATACCTCCGACGGTTGATGAACTGCGCGCACGGCGCGCTGCCGTGGTGGCTGCCGGCCTGCCCTATCTGGTGGCGGAACTGGACGGCATGGTGGCCGGGTTTGCCTACGCCGCGCCGTACCGGGCCCGGGTGGCCTACCGCCACACGGTGGAGGACTCGGTGTACGTGGCGCCCGATCTTTCAGGGAGAGGCCTCGGGGCTGCGCTGCTGGGCGAACTCATCCGGCATTGCGAGGCGGGGCCGTGGCGCCAGATGCTCGCGGTGGTGGGGCAGGGCGATGACAACGCCGGCTCGATGGCATTGCATGCCCGCATGGGGTTCGAGCGCATTGGTGCACTGCGCTCCGTGGGCTTCAAGAAAGGCCGCTGGCTGGACACCGTTTTGATGCAGCGGCCGCTGGGTGCGGGGGATTCGGTGCTGCCCGCCGCGCAGCCGCCGCGCCCGGCGCCGCAGCGGCACGCGGCCTAGGCTGGCGGACGCACCGCCGCGCCCCATGGCGCCTGGGGGAAGCGCCCGGCCTCCGCCCTGGTTCTTCCATGAAAAAGCCCCGGACAAGTCCAGGGCTCAGGAGTCATGGGGGAAAATGGTCCCAGCGCTTTCGCAACAAGCGCTGGATGCTATAAATTGAATAGCATCAGCGGGGTGCGAGCCGGATCGCGCCGTCCAGGCGGATCACTTCGCCGTTGAGCATGTCGTTCTCGAAAATGTGCTGCACGAGCTTGGCATAGTCCTGCGGCGTTCCCAGGCGGCTGGGGAAGGGCACTCCGGCCGCGAGCGCATCCTGCACCTCCTGGGGCATGCCAAAGAGCATGGGCGTGCCGAAGATGCCGGGCGCAATCGTCATGTTGCGGATGCCGTTGCGGGCCAGGTCGCGCGCGATGGGCAGGGTCATGCCAACCACGCCGCCCTTGGAGGCCGAATAGGCCGCCTGGCCGATCTGGCCGTCGTAGGCGGCCACGCTGGCGGTGGAGATCAGCGCGCCGCGCTCGCCCGTGGGCTCGGGGTCGTTCTTGCACATCGCCTCGGCGGCCAGGCGGATCATGTTGAAGCTGCCGATGAGGTTCACGGTGACGGTCTTGCTGAAGACGGCCAGCGCGTGCGCACCGTTCTTGCCGACCGTCTTTTCCGCGGGTGCGATGCCCGCGCAGTTCACCAGGCCCATCAGCTTGCCCATCGAAACGGCCTTCGCCACCACGGCCTGGCCGTCGGCCTCGCTGCTCACATCGCACTTCACGAAGGCACCGCCAATGTCCTTGGCCACGGCCTCGCCTTTTTCCGCCTGCATGTCGGCAATGACCACCTTGCCGCCCTGGGCGGCCAGCATGCGCGCCGTGCCTTCGCCCAGGCCGGACGCGCCGCCGGTCACGATGAAAACCTTGCCTTTGATGTCCATGTTCTGTCTCCAGTGAGTGACGTTAACGTAAACGTCAATTATGGCGCATCCGCCTGGTTTCCGACAGGCGAAAAAAAGCCCGGCGAGGCCGGGCCTGGCGCAAACCCCGCGCCGCGGGGCCGCACGGGCGGGTTACTGGAAGCCCACGCGGTCCAGCATCTGCTGCACCTTGGTCGTGTTAGCGCCCACCGCGCTGATCGGAATGGTCTCGCTCTTGAAGGGCGCACCGCCGGTCATGGCCTTGAGCGCGGGGTTGTCGATGCTGACGCCCTTGGCGGCGGGCCATTCGTTGTTGCCGTTGGCAAAGTAGTTCTGCGCTTCAGGGCTGACCAGATACTCGAGGAACTTGATGGCGTTGGCCTGGTTCTTGGCGTGCTTGGCCACCGCGCCGCCGGCAATGTTCAGGTGCGTGCCCCAGGAATCCTGGTTGGGGAACACCACGCCGACCTTGTTGACCACGGCCACGTCCTCGGGCTTGGTCGAGCGCATCATGCGCGCGAGGTAGTAGCTGTTGGTGACGGCGATATTGCATTCGCCCGCGGCCACGGCCTTGATCTGGTCGGTGTCCCCGCCCTTGGGAGGGCGCGCCAGGTTGGCCACCATGCCCTTGAGCCAGGCCTCCGCCTTCTGTTCGCCCAGATGCTCGGTCACGGCGCCGAAGAGGCTCAGGTTATAGGGATGCGAGCCGGAGCGGATGCACAGCTTGCCCTTGTTCTTGGGGTCGCCGAGCTCCTCATAGGTGTCGACGTCCGACTTCTGCACCTTGATCTTGCTGTAGACGATCACGCGTGCGCGCGTGGACAGTCCGAACCAGGAAATGCCCCCGTCTGCCGCTGGCGCGCTGCGCAGATTGGCGGGAATGGCGTCGCTGAGCACCTTGGACTGGATGGGCTGGAACAGGCCGTCGACTTCCCCCTTGTAGAGGCGGGCGGCATCCACCAGCAGGATCACGTCCGCCGGCGATGCCGTGCCTTCGGCCTTCAGGCGTGCCAGGATGCCGGCGTCGTCCGCATCCACGCGGTTGATCTTGATGCCCGTGGCCTTGGTGAATCCGCTGTACAGCGCTTCGTCGGTGGAGTAGTGGCGGGCCGAGTAGAGATTCACCACCTGGTCCTGGGCGGAAACGGCGCCGGCGGCAACGGCCAGCGTGCACGCGCTCAACAAGGCTTTCACAGTCTTCGACATGGATGCGTCTTTCAAGGTTGTAACTCTGGCGATGATAAAACAAACGCGAATTATTCTTAATAAATGTCTGGGGCGCGCCAAGGAATTCAGAGGGAATTCCTGACTCAGCGCAAGAGCCGGAAGGGTGTTGCCAGGACACGGGCAAAAAAAAGCCCGGTCATGAACCGGGCTTTAAAAGGATCCCTGAAACGGGGGTTTCGAGAGGATCCAAGGAGACAACTGGTGCGCTGTGGAGGGCTTCCGCAGCGCGTGGTTGAATTATCAGGGTATTCCCTGAACGCGGCCTAGAGGTTGCACTCCAGACCGCAGATGGCTCATTAGCGCTTGCGGGGTGCAGCGGTCTTGGCGGCGTTGGCAGCGGTGCTGGCCACGGCGTTGAAGTTGGCTTCGGCCACGTCGGACGCTTGCTTGACGGCCTTCTGCACCGATTCAAAAGCGTTGTTGGCGGCAGAGACGGCGCTCTTCATCACGGCCACGGCGGTTTCGGAACCGGCGGGAGCGTTCTTGGCGGCGCTGTCCACCAGGTTGGTGAATGCCTTTTGCGCGTCGGTGGCCTGGCTCTCGAAAGCCTTGCCGAATTCAGCGCCGGTGCCCGAAGCGATGTCGTACAGGTGGCGGCTGTAGGCGGCAGTCTTCTCAGCCAGTGGCTGGAACAGGCCGGCTTGCAGGGCCAGCAGCTCTTGCGCATCCTTCACGCCCAGGACGGCCTGGGTGTGGTTGGCGGCTTCCGACAGGGCAGCGCGCGAAGCGGTCACGTTCAGTTCGACCAGCTTTTCCACGCCTTCGAAGGCCTTGGTGGTCAGACCGAACAGGGTTTCGATGTTGGCTTTGTGCGAGGCCAGGATTTGTTCAGCGGTCAGCGTCATGTCATATCTCCTAAAAATGGGGCCCGGGGGCCAAGGTGGTTCGCGGACATCTGCGCTGGCCCTGACCTGGTGAGTCATGTTGCAGTGCAGCATGGGATGAATTTTAGGCACTTGGCGTGGTATTGCAAGGGGTTTTTGTTGCGCTGCAGCAAATTAGGGACGGCGCCCCAGAAATCCGCCGCTTGCCACAATCGCGTCATGCATGCCTATTACGCAGACCATTTCGTGCTGCCGCTTCCCGAGGGCCACCGGTTCCCGATGGCCAAGTACCGGCTGCTGCGCGACCGCATCACGCAGCACCTGCCCGGCGTGTCGCTGCAGGTGGCCATGCCCGCGTCGGACAGCGAGCTCGCGCTGGCCCACACGCCGGAGTACGTCGATGCGATTGCCGACGGCACGCTGGCACCTCCCGCCCAGCGCGAGATCGGCTTCCCCTGGAGCGAGGCCATGGCCGAGCGCGCACGGCGGTCCGTGGGCGCGACGGTGGCCGCCGCCCGCGTGGCGCTGCGCGAGGGCATTGCGGGCAACCTCGCAGGGGGCACGCACCATGCGTATGCGGACAAGGGCAGCGGCTTCTGCGTGTTCAATGACGTGGCGGTGGCCGCGCGGCTCATGCAGGTGGAATGGGCGCGCACGGAGGGCGCGGGGCGTGTGGCCCGCCCGCTGCGGGTGGCGGTGATCGACCTCGACGTGCACCAGGGCAACGGCACGGCGCACATCTTCCGGGGCGACCACAGCGTGTTCACGCTGTCACTGCACGGGGCGCGCAATTTTCCGTTCCGCAAGGAGCCCGGCGACCTGGATGTCGAGCTGCCCGACGGCTGCGCCGACCCCGACTACCTGCAAGCCCTGGAGCAGGCGCTCGAGACCCTGGAGCAGCGGTTCGCGCCCCAGCTCGTTTTCTATCTGGCCGGTGCCGATCCGCACGAAGGAGACCGCCTGGGGCGGCTGGCCGTGACACACGATGGCCTGGAGGCGCGCGACCGGCGCGTGTTCGACTGGGCGTGGCAGCGCCGCATCCCCCTGGCTTTCGCGATGGCGGGGGGCTATGGCCGCAATCTGGAAGACACGGTGCTGGCGCAGCTGAACACCTGGCGCGTGGCCTGGCACTACCACCAGCGCTGGCAGAATGTGCGGCCATGACTTCTGCCGCCAGCACCACCACTGCCGCTGCGCCCGCGCCGGCCGCCCGCCCGTCCCCGCAGCCGCGCAGCGCCTACCGGGCCTTTCGCCCCATCACCACGCGCTGGGCGGACAACGATGTGTACGGCCATGTGAACAACGTCGTGTACTACAGCTGGTTCGACACGGCGGTGAATGCCCACCTGATCGACCAAGGCGTGCTCGATATCCATGCGGGCGAGACCATAGGCCTGGTCATTGAAACCCAGTGCAACTACTTCGCGCCACTGGCCTTCCCGCAGACGATCGAGGCCGGCATCCGGGTGGCACGGCTGGGTGGCTCCAGCGTGCGGTATGAGGTGGGCCTGTTTGCGCAGGGCGAGCCGCTGACCGCTGCGGCCGGCCATTTCATCCATGTGTATGTGGACCGCGAGACCCGCCGGCCCGTGCCGGTGCCAGAGGCCCTGCGCAAGGTCCTGCAAGAGCTGGTGGTGGCCGGCTGAGCACCGGCGGGCCTGCTATTGATCCGTTAGCTTCTCGCGCTTCTCCCAAGGGCGCGAAGGGCCTTTTTCCCCAGCGCATGGCGTCGCATGCCCGTGGCACGGGGGCAGAGTCCCTGCACGGTGCGGGATGCCCCGATGGCCTACACTTTGAGGCTTTGCTGACCAGCCCGCGGTCTGAGGCCTGCCCTGTCCATGATCATCACCAGCCTGCTCGACACCGACCTGTACAAGTTCACCATGATGCAGGTGGTGCTGCACCAGTTTCCGGGGGCTCAGGTCGAATACCGCTTCAAGTGCCGCAACCCTGGCGTGCAGCTGGCGCCGTTCGTCACTGAGATCCGCGACGAGATCCGCTCGCTGTGTTGCCTGCAGTTCCAGGATGCCGAACTGGCCTACCTGCGTTCCATGCGCTTCATCAAGAGCGACTTCGTGGACTTCCTGGGCCTCTTCAAGCTCAACGAGAAGTACATCACCGTCACGCCACAGCACAACGGCGAGATCGACATTTCCATCCGCGGGCCCTGGCTGCACACCATCCTCTTCGAGATCCCGGTGCTGGCCATCGTCAACGAGGTTTACTTTCGCAACACGCAAAAGGTGCCCGACTTCCTGGAAGGCCGCAAGCGCCTGGATGCCAAGATCGCGCTGCTGCAGGGCGAGGGCCTGTCGGACCTCAAGATCGCCGACTACGGCACGCGCCGGCGGTTTTCCCGCGCCTGGCACGAAGAGGTGCTGCGGGTGCTGGTGGCCCGCCTGGGCACGGGCGACCGCCGCCCCGGCGCACCCGCGGGCCCCGGCCAGTTCGCGGGCACCAGCAACGTGCTGTATGCCATGAAGCTGGGCGTGACGCCGCTGGGAACCATGGCGCACGAATACCTGCAGGCCTGCCAGGCCCTGGGGCCGCGCCTGCGCGACAGCCAGGTGTTCGGCTTCGAGATGTGGGCCAAGGAATACCGCGGCGACCTGGGCATCGCGCTGTCCGACGTGTACGGCATGAGTGCCTTCCTGCGTGATTTCGACCTGTACTTCTGCAAGCTCTTTGACGGCGCGCGGCATGACAGCGGCGACCCGTTCGCCTGGGGCGAGCGCCTCCTGGACCACTACCGCAAGAACCGGGTGGACCCCCTGACCAAGACGCTGATCTTCAGCGATGCGCTCACCATTCCGCGCACCATCGAGCTGTACCAGCAGTTCCGGGGGCGCTGCCAGCTGGCGTTCGGCATCGGCACCAACCTGACCAACGACCTGGGCAGCCCGCCCGCACACGAGCCTTTGCAGGTGGTCATCAAGATGACGCGCTGCAACGACCAGCCGGTGGCCAAGCTGTCCGACACGCCGGGCAAGGGCATGTGCGACGACGAGAAATACCTGGCCTACCTGCGCCAGGTGTTCGACATCCCCGCGGTGGCATGATGGCCCGCGCCACCCGGATGCCGGCGCCCCGCGCGCTGGGCCTCTTGATCACCCTGCTCGTGTTGCCGGGCCTGGCCGTGGCCGCGGATGTGGACGGCAGCACCCTGTCGGTGCTGTGGGGCGTGCCCTTCGCGGGCATCCTGCTGTCGATCGCGCTCATGCCGCTGCTGGCCCCCATTTTCTGGCACCACCATTTCGGCAAGGTCGCGGCCGCGTGGGGCCTGGCGTTTCTGCTGCCGTTCGCCATCGCCTTCGGCCCTGGCGTGGCCGGGGCCAGCCTGGTGCATGCGCTGCTGGCCGAGTACATCCCGTTCGTGGTGCTGCTCACGGCGCTGTTCACCGTGGCGGGGGGCATCTACATCCGCGGCAACCTGCATGGCAGCCCGGGGCTCAACACCGCCCTGCTTGCGATCGGGGCGCTGCTGGCCAGCTTCATGGGCACGACGGGGGCCTCGATGCTGCTGATCCGTCCGCTGATCCGCGCCAACGACAACCGCCGGCACGTGGCGCACGTGGTGGTGTTCTTCATCTTCATCGTGTCCAACGCGGGGGGCTCGCTCACCCCGCTGGGCGATCCGCCACTGTTCCTCGGTTTTCTCAAGGGCGTCGATTTCTTCTGGACGGTGGGCCACATCTTTCCGGAAACATTGTTCCTGGTCGGTGCGCTGCTGGCGATCTTCTTCCTGCTGGACACCTGGTACTGCCGGCACCGCGAGGAGGTGCTGCCCGCCGACCCGACGCCCGACAGCCGCTCCATCGGCTTCGATGGGAAGATCAACTTCGCCTTGCTGGGCGCGGTCGTCGCGCTGGTGCTGCTCAGCGGCTTCTGGAAGTCGAGCGTGGCGTTCGACGTCGCGGGCACCCTGGTGGGGCTGCCGGGCATCGTGCGCGATGCGGGGCTTGTGCTGGTGACGCTCGCATCGCTGTGGCTCACCCCCCGGCAGGTGCATGCCGACAACCAGTTCGGCTGGGCGCCGATGCAGGAGGTGGCCAAGCTGTTCGCGGGCATCTTCCTCACGATCATTCCGGTCATCGCCATGCTCAAGGCGGGGAACCAGGGGCCGTTCGGCGCCATCATCTCGGTGGTGACCCGGCCGGACGGCGCGCCCGACCCGGCCATGTATTTCTGGGCCACCGGCCTGCTGAGTTCGTTCCTCGACAATGCGCCCACCTACCTCGTGTTCTTCAACACGGCGGGTGGCGACGCGGCGGTGCTGATGACCACGCTGGCACCCACCCTGGCCGCCATTTCCGCGGGTGCCGTGTTCATGGGCGCCAACACCTACATCGGCAATGCCCCCAACCTCATGGTC
This sequence comes from Acidovorax sp. GW823-FHT01C06, assembly GCF_058798375.1. NCBI lineage: Bacteria > Pseudomonadati > Pseudomonadota > Betaproteobacteria > Burkholderiales > Comamonadaceae > Acidovorax > Acidovorax sp. GW823-FHT01C06. Next base: position 138,663 of record NZ_JBXAKN010000014.1, on the reverse strand, counting down.
AAGGCCATCGCGGAAGACCGGGGCGTGAAGATGCCCAGCTTCTTCGGCTACATGCTGTGGTCGGGCGGCATTCTGGTGCCGCTGTTCATTGTCATGACCTTCATCTGGTTCCGGTAGTGACCATCCCCCTGAGCGGCTGCGCCGCTTCCCCCTTCTCTCATCGCTGCGCGATGGGAAGGGGGATGCCACCAGAGTGCAGCGGGGCGGCCCTTGCACGGTGGCCGCTGGTGCGGGCCGCGCCAGTTGCAAGGCACGGCAACCGTATCGATACATTGGAGACTAAAGATTCATGAGCAAACCCCGCATCCTGGTCGCCCGCGCCATCTTCCCCGACATCGTGGAGCGCCTGCGCGCGCACTTCGAGGTCGAGGCCAACCCGGACGACGTGATCTGGACCCCGGCCGAGCTGGCCGCGCGCCTGGCCGACAAGGATGGCGTGCTGACCACCGGCAGCCAGCGCATCGATGCGGCCCTGCTGGCCGCCGCGCCGCGCCTGAGGATCGCGGCCAACATGGCCGTGGGCTACAACAACTTCGACGTGGACGCCATGACGGCGGCCGGTGTGCAGGGCACCAACACGCCCGACGTGCTGACCGAAACCACCGCCGACTTCGGCTTCGCGCTGCTGATGGCCACGGCCCGGCGCATGACCGAGAGCGAGCATTACCTGCGCGCCGGCCGGTGGACCAAGTGGAGCTACGACATGTTCGCCGGCAGCGACATCCACGGCAGCACGCTGGGCATCATCGGCATGGGGCGCATCGGGCAGGGCATCGCCCGGCGCGGCGCGCACGGCTTTGGCATGAAGGTGGTCTACCACAACCGCTCGCGCCTGCCGCCCGCGCTGGAGGCCGAATGCAAGGCCAGCTACCTGGGCAAGGAAGAGCTGCTGCGCACCGCGGACCATGTGGTGCTGGTGGTGCCTTACACGCCTGCCTCGCACCACACCATCGGCGCCGCCGAGCTGTCGCTCATGAAGCCTACGGCCACGCTCATCAACATTGCGCGCGGCGGCATCGTGGACGATGCCGCGCTGGCCGCGGCGCTGCGGGAAGGCCGCATCGCGGCAGCGGGCCTCGATGTGTTCGAGGGCGAGCCCGGCGTGCACCCCGATCTGCTCACCGTGCCCAACGTGGTGCTCACGCCCCACATTGCCAGCGCCACCGTGCCCACGCGCCGTGCCATGGCCAACCTGGCGGCCGATAACCTGATCGCCTTCCTGGGGGGGCGTGGGCCGCTCACGCCGGTGAACCAGCCGGTGCCCGGCCCGCGTGGCCGGCAGTGACATCGAGAATTTAAGCAAGAAGGGCCGCTGGCGCTTTATTCATATGTGCAAGCAGCTATCAAAAACATAGTATTCCTGCCTTGACTACCGATACCCTCATCCTGCTGGCCGCGCTGGCTCTCGTGCTGGTTTTGCTGGTGCTGCTCATGCTGCGCCGCCCCCGCGTCGATCTGCCGCCCGAGTGGCTGGCCCGCCTGCAGGCGCTGGAACACACCGCCCAGGCCACGCAGATTGCCGTGGCCAAGAACGATGGCGCGCTGGACGGCATGGGCCAGCAGCTGCGCGGCTTCACGCACACCACGCAGGCCACGCTGGAGACCCTGCGCCACGCGGTGGACGAGCGCCTGGCCCAGGCCGTGGCCGAGTCCCGCAACGGCCGCGCTGAACTGCTGGCGGCGTTCGGCGTGTTCGAAGGGCGGCTGGAGCAGCGCCAGGCCGCGCAGGATGCGGCCCTGGCCCAGCGTTTCGATGCCTTGCAGAATGCCGTGGCCGGGCGGCTGGAAGAAAGCAGCAAGGCCCTGCTGGCCCATCTGGCGCAGGGCCAGGCCGATGCCGCCACCGCGCGCACCGAGCTGTCGGCCACCCTGGTGGGCTTTCGCACCGAACTCACGGCCACCACGGCCGCGCTGGCGGCCGAAAGCGTCAAGTCGCGCGAGGCGATGGGCGAAAGCGCCGCGCTGTTCGAAAAGCGCATCCAGGAGCGTTTCGAGGCCCTGCAGGCGGCCACGCGCCTCACGCTCGATTCGCTCAAGGGCGACATCCAGACCCAGCTGGGCACGATGTCCAGCGCGCTCAAGGACCAGCTGCAAGCCAATGGCTTCCAGATCAGGAACCAGTTCTCGGTGCTGCAGGATGCGGTCTCGCAGCAGCTCACGGGGCTGGTGCAGGGCAGCCAGCAAAACGCGGAGCAGCTGCGCAACGCGCTCAACGAGCGGCTGGCGGCCATCCAGGCCGACAACTCCACCAAGCTCGAGGAGATGCGCCGCACGGTGGACGAAAAACTCCACGCCACGCTGGAGCAGCGCCTGGGCGAATCTTTCAAGCTGGTGAGCGACCGGCTCGAACAGGTGCACAAGGGCCTGGGCGAAATGCAGACCCTGGCGGGCAGCGTGGGGGACTTGAAGCGTGTGATGACCAACGTGAAGTCGCGCGGCACCTGGGGCGAAATGCAGCTGGGCGCCATCATCGACAACGTGCTCACGCCCGACCAGTTCGCGCGCAACGTCAAGACCGTGCCGGGCAGCGATGAGCTGGTGGAGTTCGCCATCCGCCTGCCGGGCAAGAGCGACGAGCATCCGGTGTGGCTGCCCATCGACTCCAAGTACCCCGTGGAGCAGTACCAGCGGCTCATGGACGCGCAGGACGCGGCCGACAAGGGGCTGATCGCCTCGGCCGGCAACGCGTTCGAGGCCTCGATCAAGCTCGAAGCCAAGAAGATCTTCGCCAAGTACGTCTCGCCGCCGCACACCACGGACTTCGCCGTGCTGTACCTGCCCACCGAAGGCCTGTTCGCCGAGGTGATACGCCGCCCCGGCCTGGTCGAGGCCATCCAGAACGACTGCCGCGTGATGATCACCGGCCCCGCCAACCTGGCCGCCATGCTCAACAGCCTGCAGATGGGCTTCAAGACACTGGCCATCGAGAAACGCTCGTCCGAGGTGTGGAGCCTGCTGGGCATGGTCAAGACAGAATTCGCCAAGTTTGGCGACGTGGTGGAGGCCACCAAGAAGTCCATCGACGCGGCGGCCAAGCGTTTCGACGAGGTGGGGGTGCGCACCCGCGCCATCCAGCGCAAGCTGCGTGATGTGCAGGACCTGCCGGCGCCCCCCGGCGCCACCCTGCCGCTGCCCGTGGGCGGTGGCACGGCGGCGCTGCCCGGACTGGACGCGGAGGACGACCCGCTGTGAACCGGGCACTAGCCCGTCTGATCGCAGGGCAGGTCTGCGTGCATGCCAGCATGGCCGGCATGCGCCTGGCCGCGCCGCTGCTGGCGCTGCGCGAAGGGTACAGCGCGGCGGCGGTGGGGCTGCTGGTGGCGCTGTTCGCGCTCACCCAGGTGTTCCTTGCCCTGCCCGCGGGCCGGTACACGGACCGCCGCGGCCTCAAGCGCCCCGTGGGCTATTCGGTGGCCGTGGCCTGCGTGGGCGCGGGGCTGGCGGTGGTGTTTCCGACCTTTCCCGTGCTGTGTGTCTCCGCGCTGATGACCGGTGCGGCGGCGGGCCTGGCCACCATAGCGGTGCAGCGCCACGCCGGCCGCGCGGTCCATGACGCCACCGAACTCAAGCAGGTGTTCAGCTGGCTGTCCATCGGCCCGGCGGTGTCCAACTTCATCGGGCCTTTTTGCGCGGGCCTGGCCATCGACCACGCGGGTGGCGCGGCGGGCAGCCTGGAGGGCTACCGCGCGGCCTTCGTGCTGCTTGCGCTGCTGCCGCTGCTCAGCTGGTTCTGTGTGCGCGGCACGCAGGAACTGCCCAGCGTCGCCGCCGCCACGGGCGGCCCGCCCCAGCGGGCGTGGGACCTGCTGAACGACCCGCCGTTTCGCCGCCTGCTGATCGTGAACTGGCTGATCTCCTCGTGCTGGGACGTGCACGCTTTTGCGGTGCCGCTGCTGGGGCACGAGCGTGGGCTGTCGGCCGCGGTGATCGGCACCATCTTCGGCGCGTTTGCGATCGCCGCCACGGTGATCCGCGTGCTCATGCCCTTTGTCGCCGAGCGCCTGCGCGAGCGCGGCGTGATGGCGGGGGCCATGCTGGTGACGGCGGTGCTGTTCGGGGCCTATCCGCTGCTGGACAGCGCATTCGCCATGGGGGTGTGCTCGGTGCTGCTGGGTTTTGCGCTGGGCACCGGGCAGCCCATGGTGATGAGCCTGCTGCACCAGATCACGCCATCGCACCGCCAGGGCGAGGCGCTGGGCCTGCGGCTGATGGCCATCAACGCATCGAGCGTGCTGATGCCGCTGCTGTTCGGGTCGGCCGGCGCGGTGATCGGGGTCAGCGGCCTGTTCTGGGCCGTGGGCGCCACGGGGCTGGGCGGCGCCCGGCTGGCGTGGCGCATCGGCGGGGAGAAAAACAGTCAGGAGCCCGGGAAGAAGGACCCACATTCTCGGTGATTGGATGGTTTGGTCACGCAAGTGAATGAGGGGCGCGCGCAATCAGGGCTAGAGGGGCTGAGCAAACCGGGTAAAAGGGAGTAGATTGGCTCCATTCGACAGAGGGGGCTGACATGATCGTTCCGTTCTGGTCTCGGCGTGCGTGGCGCTTGGCCGTGGTGCCATTTCTGGTGGGGGCCCCCGGGGCTTTTCTTCACGCTGACGAGGTGCTGAAGCAGGCCCAGGCATTGTTGCACCAGGGTGATGCTCGGCGCGCTTTCGAGGTGCTGGACGCCCAGGAGGCGCAACGGGCCGGAGATCCCGCATTCGACGCGGCGATGGGGCGTGCCGCCCAAGCCGCTGGTCAGTACAGCCGTGCGGTTCTGGCCTGGGAGCGCGTGGTGGCTGCACAGCCGGACAATGCGGATGCCGCGCTGGAACTCGGTCGGGCGCTGCATGCGGTGGGAGACAAGCGGGGAGCACATGCTGTGCTGGAGCGCGTGCGCGCAGCAGGCATTCCCGTGGATGCGGCGCTCAGCATTGATCAGTTCCTGGTGTCATATGACCGGATGGGCCACGAAGGACGCTCTACCTGGAAAGGGCATGTCGAACTTGCGGGAGGCCATGATTCCAACCTCAATGCAGGGCCGGACCTGAACGCGCCTGCGTTGTCGCCTCCCGGGACACCCGCCTGGACTCTCGCCCCCGGTGCCGAGGCGCAACGTGCTTCATATGCGGCAGTCTCGGGCAATATCCGGGGGCGGCATGTACTGGATGCCCGGTGGTCCCTGATAGGCGCCGCCACCGCGGAGATGCGCGGCTATTCCGATGCGGGAAAGGCCTACGACAGCAGTCAATTCGATGCCAGTGCCGGTGTGGCCTACCGGGTAGAGCGCCACGAGTGGATGCTGAGTGCGCAAGGCGCCACTTACCTGCTAGATGGAAGTACCCTGCGCAATGCCGGCGGCGTGCTGGGTGAATGGGTCTACCGGATCGATGGCTTCCGGCAGTGGGATACCTTCCTGCAGGTACAGGGGGTGCGCTATCCCACCCAATCCCTGCGCAATTCCCGCCGGACCATCGGGGGGACCTCGTACATTCATGTCCTGCGCAACGGCAGCCTCTATTACGCTGGGGTCTACGCAGGCCTGGAGGAGCCCCATGCCGTGGGCGTGGACAATCTGGGTCATCACTTGGCGGGGCTGCGGGCTGGTGTGCAGTGGGCGTTCGACGCCAAATGGGCGGTGTTTACGCACCTCAGCCATGAGCGTCGCCGACACGAGGCGGTGGACCCGTTCTTTGGCGTGACGCGGCGCGACCGCCAGAGCCATTGGGTGGCGGGATTGTCGTGGGTGCCCGCACCAGGTTGGCGAATCACGCCGCAATGGGCTTTGACGCGCAATGTGTCCACGCTGCCCATCACTGATTACGACCGCAGGGTATTTTCGGTCGCCGTGCGGCGCGAGTTCTGAGGGAGTCCGTGATGCAGCCTAATTTCCCTTCTTCCCAATGGGCTCTGTGGATGGCCGTGGCGGCCGCCTGGCCTTTGCAGGGTTTGGCCGCGGCTGGCATGGTGCAGTTCGCGACAGGCGATGTGCAGTTGCGCAGAGGGTCTGCCGCCTCAGCCGCAAGCAAGGGCGTCGAGGTCGAGAGTGGCGACGTCATCGTGACGGGCACCGCAGGCCGTGCCCAGATCCGTTTTTCCGACGGTGGACTGGTGGCGCTGTATCCGGAGTCGCAGTTCACGGTGGCGCGCTATGCCGACGCGGGAAACGCGGCGGAAGACCATTTCGCAGTGAACCTGCTGCGAGGCGGCATGCGTGCCATTACGGGTTTTATCGGCAAACGCGACCCCCGCAACTACAAAGTCACGACGCCTACGGCGGTGGTGGGCATCCGTGGCTCCGCTTTCCTGATTGCGTTCAATCTCCAGGGGGAATTGCTGGTATCGGGCGAGCAGGACGAAATCGAGGTCTGCACCGAGGCGGGCTGTGTCGGGGTGAAGGCTGGTGAATCGGTGCGTGTGGTTTCCAGCACCCAATTGCCGCTGTACACGCATACGCGTGCGGTACTGCCAGTGCCGCCCCCGCCCCTGCCTTTTGTGGTTGGTGAACAGGTCGGTGGCAGCACGCAGCTTGTACCCGGTCCGGTTGCTCCCGCTCCGGGGCCTGTCCCCGTGCCGCCGCCACCTCCGGTTCCTTCCCCTCCGTCGGTGCCCGTGCCTGCGCCGGATCCTTATGAGCCGTATGTGCCACCACCCCCTGCGACGGGCACACCTACCCAGCCGCCGTCAACGCGTCCCCCGCCAGCGTCCACCACGCCGCCAGCTCCGCCGCCTACTACGCGCCCGCCCATCTTCACGCTGCCGCCCATCGTGCGGCCCATTCTCGTGCTGCCGCCGATTGCTGTGCCTCCTCCCCCTCCAGTGATCCGTTGAATCGGTTCACCGGGGTGCAAGTCACAGCTGGTAGAACGACTTGATCAGGCCCCAGGCTTCCTGCGGGTCGTCGGTGTAGTGGAACAGGCCCAGATCCTGTGCCGAGATCGTGCCCTGTTCGACCAGCACCTCGAAGTTGATCAGGCGCTTCCAGTAGTCCGTGCCGAACAGCACGATGGGCACGGGCTTGGCCTTTTTCGTCTGCACCAGCGTGAGCACCTCGAACAGCTCGTCCAGCGTGCCGAAGCCGCCCGGGAAGGCCACCAGGGCCTTGGCGCGCATCATGAAATGCATCTTGCGCAGCGCGAAGTAGTGGAACTTGAAGCTCAGGGTCGGCGAGATGAAGCGGTTGCCGCTTTGCTCATGGGGCAGGGCGATGTTCAGCCCCACGTTGAGCGCGCCCACGTCATGCGCGCCGCGGTTGGCGGCCTCCATGATGCCGGGGCCGCCACCGGTGCAGATGTAGATGCGGTCGGCGGGCGGCTGCAGCTCGCTGTGTTCCGCGACGATGCGAGCGAACTGGCGGGCCAGGTCGTAGTAGCGGGCGTTGCGCACGGCCTGGTGCGCGCGCTGCAGGCGCACTTCGTCGCCGCTGGCCTCGGCTTCGGCCAGCTGGGACGCGGCCTCGTCGGGCGCGACGAAACGGGCGCTGCCGTAGACCACGATGGTGTTCTCGATGCCCTGCTCGATCTGGCCGAGGTCGGGCTTGAGCATCTCCAGCTGGAAGCGGATGCCGCGCGTTTCGCGGCGGAACAGGAATTCGGGGTCTGCAAACGCGAGCCGGTAGGCGTCGGCGTGCAGCGGATTGCCGTTGGCGGCGTGGCTTTGCAGCTCCGCCCAGGCATGGGCCAGGCGGCGTTCATTCAGTTGGGTGTTGGCATCCATGGCAGATCAGGAAAACGCGGCCGGCCGGTGCGCGAGCGCGGGTCGGCAGTGGGTTGAATGGGGGGTGGTTGGCGGCCGTTGTGCCCGATTATCACGCACGATCAGGCGCGCCCTGCTAGCAAAAGAGTAGCAGTGTGGATGCCCAGCACGGTCAGCGTGAGCGAACCGAGCAGGTGCACGGAGGTGGTGCCCAGCGCGAGCAGGTAGCGCTGCTGCTGCAGCATGCCCACGACCTCGGCCGAAAAGCTGGAGAACGTGGTGAGGCCGCCGAGAAAGCCTGTGACAAGGGCCAGCCGCCAGACCGGGTCCAGCTGGGGCAGGGCCTGGAACACGGCCACGCACACGCCTACCAGATAGCCCCCAACGAGGTTCGCGGCCAGCGTGCCCCAGGGCATGAGCGCTCCCACGGTGTTCAGCCACATGCCCAGCCGCCAGCGCGCCAGCGCGCCCAGACTGGCGCCGATGCAGATAGCCACGACTGCGAGCATGGTGCGATCACTCCCCGTAAATTGGATGCGGGCGCTATTGTGGCCCACGCCGGCCGTTCACGGCCTGCGCCCCGCGGTGGGGCCGGCCTCGCCGCAGCCTTCCGGGCGCGGCGGCGTGGACCGGCTGAGGGCGGCTACTTCTCCACGCCCATGACCAGGTCGGGAAGGATGGTCACGATCTGCGGGAAGATCGTGATGAGTGCGATGCACACCACCAGGCACAGGAAGAAAGGAATGGCGGCGCGCGCGATGGTGTTGCTGTCCTTGCCGGTCATGTTCTGCAGCACGAAGAGATTGAAACCCACGGGCGGCGTGACCTCGGCGATCTCCACCAGCAGCACGATGAAGATGCCGAACCAGATCAGGTCGAACCCGGCCTGCTGGATCATGGGCAGCACCACGGCGCTGGTGAGCACGATCATGCTGATGCCGTCGAGCGCGGTGCCCAGCACCAGGTACACGACCACCAGCACGCTGATGAGCGCGAACGGCGACAGGTGCATGGCATTGACCCATTGGGCCAGCTCGCGCGGAATGCCGGTGAAGGCCATGGTCTTGGTGAGAAAGGCGGCGCCGGCCAGGATGAACATGATCATGCAGCTGGTGCGCGTGGTGCCCATCAGGCCTTCCTTGAAGTTCTGCCAGGTGAGCGAGCGGCTCCACAGCGCCAGGCCCAGCGATCCCACCACGCCGTAGGCCGCGCACTCGGTGGCGGTGGCGTAGCCCGTGACGAGCACGGCCACGATGAACACGATGAGCACGCCCACGGGGATCAGGTTGCCCGACTTGCGGATCTTCTCGCGCAGGGAGGAGGGCGGGTCGGCGGCGGGCACCTTGTCGGGGTTGCGCAGGCTCCACCAGCCGATGTAGCCCGAGAACAGCAGCATCAGGAGGATGCCCGGCAGGAAGCCCGCCAGGAAGATGCGGATGATGGAGGCATCGGCGGCCACGGCGTACACCACCATGGTGATGGAGGGCGGGATCAGGATGCCCAGCGTGCCGGCCGTGGCCAGCGCGCCCAGCGCCAGCTTCTCGTCGTAGCCGCGCTTCATGAGCTCGGGCAGCGCCACCTTGCTGATGGTGGCGCAGGTGGCCGCCGACGAGCCCGAGACCGAGCCGAAGATGCCGCAGCCCAGGATGGTGGTGTGCATCAGCCGGCCGGGCACGCGGTTGAGCCAGGGGCGCAGCCCCTCGAACATCTCCTCGGAGAGCTTGGTGCGAAACAGGATCTCGCCCATCCAGATGAACAGCGGCAGCGCCGCCAGCTCCCAGCTCGCGTTGCTCTCCCAGAACGCCGAGAACAAATTCTTGGCCGGCTGCGTGGAGGTGAAGAACGCCTGCCCGACCCAGCCGCAGATCGCCAGGGTCATGGCGATCCACACACCGCCGGACAGCAGCACCAGCATGAGCAGCAGCAACACGCCACCCACCATCAAGATATCCATATCGAACTTTCTGGGCCGATGAGCGCTATGCCCGATGCAGCCTGTTGTTATCGGTACTCACACCGCAATGCGCTTCCAGCGCACCGCAAAAACTGGCGCTGCCAAACGCCAGTGCCACCGTGGAGCCGGCTTCGCCGGGCCACCAGTGGCATTCCCCTCGGGGGAAGGCGCGCAGCGCCTCAGGGGGGCTTCTCTAGATATCAGAAGAAAAGTCGCCCTTGGCATGGCGCTCTTCGACGGCGCGCACGAAGGTCGGCACGCCGCCGCGCAGCACGATGATGAATTCATCGACCACGGCCACCCACAGCAGGATGGAGCCGAGCGCGAAGCTCAGCTGCGGAATCCACAGCGGCATGGGCAGGAGGCCCTGGGAGATGTCGTTGAACTCCCAGCTCTCGTAGGTGTAGCTGCAGGCCGCCCACATGAGGTAGCCCACGGCCACGGACCCGATGGCCAGCGACACCACCTCGAGCTGGCGGCAGCGGCGCGGGGACAGCTTTTCCAGCAGCAGCGTCACGCGCACGAAGTCGCCGTGCTTGAAGGCATGCGCCATGGCCAGGAACGCGGCGGCCGCGCAGAACCAGGCCACGATGTCGTTGATGGCACCGGTGCGCAGGCCCAGCTCGCGCATGATGCTCTGCGCGATCATGAGCACGCAGATGAGCGCGATGAATGCCGCGCCCAGTGCGCCGGCGGCGAGGTAGATGCGGTCGAGCCAGCGGCGCAGCATGGTCACGGCTTACTTCTTGGCCGCAGCGGCCGTGGCCGGGCCACCCTTGCGGTAGGCCGCGATGATCGCTTCGCCTTCCGGGCCGGCTTTCTTGAGCCAGTCGGCCAGCATGATCTCGCCCACCTGGCGCATGTCGGCCATGAGCTTGGGCGCGGGGGTGACGATCTTCATGCCCTTTTCAGCGAGGGCCTTCTTGTACCACTCGGTCTTTTCGGCGCTGACCTTCCAGCCGCGAGTCTCGGCCTCGGCCGAGGCCTTGAGCAGGGCGTCCTGGCTGGGCTTGTCGAGCGCGTCGAAGGCCTTCTTGTTCACGATGACCGCGTTCTTGGGCAGCCAGGCCTGGGTGTCGTGAAAGAGCTTGATGCTTTCATAGATCTTGCTGTCGTAGCCCGTGGAGCCGGAGGTCATGGTGGCTTCCACCACGCCCGTGGCCAGGGCCTGCGAGAGTTCGGCCGCCTGGATGGTCACGGGCTGCGCGCCGATCAGCTCGGCGATCTTGGCGGTGGCGGGGCTGTAGGCGCGCCACTTGATGCCGCGCAGGTCAGCCACCGAGGCCAGTTCCTTCTTGGAGTAGATGCCTTGTGGCGGCCAGGCCACGGCATACAGCAGCTTCATGCCCTGCGTGCCCAGCAGCTTGTCCAGCGAGGCCTTCTGCGCGTCGTACAGGCGCTTGGAGTCGGCATACGAGGTGGCCAGGAAGGGAATGCCGTCCACGCCGTACAGCGGGTTCTCGTTCTCGAAGTTGCCCAGCAGGATTTCGCCCGCCGGCGCCTGGCCGCCCTGCACGGCGCGCTTGATTTCGTTGGCCTTGAACAGCGAGGCGTTGGCATGCACGGTGATCTTGAGCTTGCCGGCGGTGGCGGTGTCCACGTCCTTGGCGAACTGCATCAGGTTCTCCGTGTGGAAGTTGCTCACCGGGTAGGCGGCCGCAAGGTCCCATTTGGCCTGGGCCTGGGCCGAGGTGGCAGACATGCCCAGTGCCAGGGCCATTCCCAGGGCAGTGGTGGAGAAGATTCGACGCTTCATGGAGTGCTCCGCAAGGTGGATCGTGGGGGTAAGCCACTGTATAGAAAGCAATCGGCCGTGGCATAGGTGTTTTGCCTAAACGCTGACAAATTGCCAACAAATCATTGTCGAGTTGCCTACAATGGCCTATGCATATCCCGTGCCAGATTCGACTGTTGTGGAGGCGGTGTTCATGAAACCAGGGGCCAAGGCCAAGGGCGATTCCGGTCCGATCGTGTCGTCCGCGCACCTGGTGTCGGCGCAGAGCGCGGAGATGAGCGAGTTCGAGTTCGGGCTCATCGTCGCGGGCAATGCCTTTCACCGCTGGGTGGTGCATTGCATGTCGGCTGCCGGCCTGAAGGACCTGACCCCGCTGGATGTGGTGGTGCTGCACCACGTGACGCACCGCGCGCGCGACAAACGCCTGGCCGACATCTGCTTCATCATGAACGTGGAAGACACGCACCTGGTGAACTACGCGCTCAAGAAGCTGCAGAACCTGGGGGTCGTCGCATCGCAGAAGAATGGGAAGGAAGTGACCTATGCCGCCACCGAATCCGGCCGCGCCTACGTGCAGCGCTACCGCGAGATCCGCGAGAGCTGCCTGATCGATGCGCTGCAGGCGGACGATTCGCTCAACCGCGACATTGGCGAGCTGGCCCGGTTGCTGCGTGTGCTTTCCGGCATGTACGACCAGGCGGCGCGCTCGGCCGCCTCCCTGTGACCCGCGGCACGCACGGTATTTCAATCCAACAATGCTCCTGCGCTTGGTGTACAAGCGCAAAAAGCTATCAATAACATAGCAAAAGATGTCCAACCAACCTTCCCACATGTCCCGCTGGCAGTTCTGGATCGACCGGGGGGGCACCTTCACCGACGTGGTGGGCAAGCGGCCCGACGGCAGCCTGGTCACGCACAAGCTGCTGTCCGAGAACCCCGAGCAGTACAAGGACGCCGCCGTGGCGGGCATCCGCCACCTGCTGGGCCTTGCACCTGGCGAGCCGGTGACACCCGCACTGGTGGAGTGCGTGAAGATGGGTACCACGGTGGCCACCAACGCGCTGCTGGAGCGCAAGGGCGAGCCCACGCTGCTCATCACCACCAAGGGCTTCAAGGATGCGCTGCGCATCGCGTACCAGAACCGTCCGCGTTTGTTCGACCGGCGCATCGTGCTGCCCGAGCTGCTGTACGAGCGCGTGGTCGAGGCCCAGGAGCGCGTGGGCGCGCGCGGCGAGGTGATCGAGCCGCTGGATGAGGCGCACCTCAAGGAACGCCTGTGGGCCGCCTATGACGCGGGCCTGCGCAGCGCAGCCGTCGTGTTCATGCACGGCTACCGCTACACCGCGCACGAAGAGGCCGCCGCGCGCATCGCGCGCGAGGTGGGCTTCACGCAGGTGAGCGCCTCGCACGCCACCAGCCCCATGATGAAGTTCGTGAGCCGGGGCGACACCACCGTGGTGGACGCCTACCTCTCGCCCATCCTGCGCCGCTATGTGGAGCAGGTCGCCAGCGAGATGCCGGGCGTCAAGCTGTTCTTCATGCAATCGTCGGGCGGGCTGACCGATGCGCAGGTGTTCCAGGGCAAGGACGCGATCCTGAGTGGCCCCGCGGGCGGCATCGTGGGCATGGCGCGCACCGCCGGGCTGGCGGGGCACGCCAAGGTGATCGGCTTCGACATGGGCGGCACCTCCACCGACGTGAGCCACTACGCGGGGGAGTTCGAGCGCGAGTTCGAGACCCAGGTGGCCGGCGTGCGCATGCGCGCCCCGATGATGAGCATTCACACCGTGGCCGCCGGTGGCGGTTCCATCCTGGGGTTCGACGGCGCGCGCTTTCGCGTGGGCCCCCAGAGCGCGGGCGCCAACCCCGGCCCCGCCAGCTACCGCCGGGGCGGCCCGCTGACCGTGACGGATGCGAACGTGATGGTGGGCAAGATCCAGCCCGCGCACTTCCCCAAGGTGTTTGGCCACGGCGCCAACGAGGCGCTGGATGGCGATGCCGTGGTGCAGAAATTTGATGGCCTTGCCACGCAGGCCGGGCGCAAGGCCGAGGATGTCGCCCACGGCTTCATCCAGATCGCCGTGCAGCAGATGGCCAACGCGATCAAGAAGATCAGCGTGGCGCGCGGCTACGACGTCACGCGCTACACGCTGCAGTGCTTTGGCGGCGCGGGCGGCCAGCACGCCTGCCTGGTGGCCGATGCCCTGGGCATGACGCGGGTGTTCGTGCACCCGCTGGCGGGCGTGCTCAGTGCCTACGGCATGGGCCTGGCGGACCAGAACGTGATCCGCGAGCAGGCGGTGGAGGCCAAGCTCGCGCCCGAGGCGCTGGCAGGCATTGAGGCCACGCTGGAACAACTGGCCACCACCGCGCGCACCGAGCTGGAGCGCCAGCAGGCGGGTGCAGGCACAGCCGTGGTGCACCGCCGCGTGCATGTGCGCTACGAGGGCAGCGACTCCGCGCTCATCGTCCCGTTGGGCTCGCTGGCCGAAATCACCGCCGCGTTCGAGAACGCCTACCGCCAGCGCTTTGCGTTCCTCATGCAGGGCAAGGGCCTGGTGGTGGAGGCCGTGTCGGTGGAGGCCGTGCTGCCCGGCGACGCGCCCGTGGAGCCGCGCCACACGCTGCAGCCCGCGCGCGAGGTGCCGCGCCGCAGCACCGTGCGCATGTACACCGGCGGCATCGACGGCGTGGCCGCGTGGCATGACGCCGCGCTCGTGGTGCGCGAAGACTTGCGCCCTGGCGATGTGATCCCCGGCCCGGCCATCATTGCCGAGAAGAACGCCACCACCATCGTCGAGCCCGGCTGGGAGGCCCGGCTGACCGAGCTGGACCATCTGCTGCTCGACCGCCGCGTGGCCCGTGCCGTGCAGCATGCGGTGGGCACCACGGTGGACCCGGTGCTGCTCGAAGTGTTCAACAACCTGTTCATGAACATCGCCGAGCAGATGGGGCTGCAGCTGCAGAACACGGCGTACTCGGTGAACATCAAGGAGCGGCTGGACTTCAGTTGCGCGCTGTTCGACACGGCGGGCAACCTGATCGCCAACGCGCCGCACATGCCGGTGCATCTGGGCTCGATGGGTGAGAGCATCAAGACGGTGATCCGCGAGAACGCGGGCAAGATGCAGCCGGGTGATGTGTATGTGCTCAACGACCCGTACCACGGTGGCACGCACTTGCCAGACATCACCGTCATCACGCCGGTCTACCTTGCCGACGAGGCCGCGCCCACGTTCTACGTGGGCAGCCGGGGCCACCACGCCGATGTGGGCGGCACCACACCGGGCTCCATGCCGCCGTTCTCCACGCGCATCGAGGAAGAGGGCGTGCAGATCAACAACGTGAAGCTGGTCGAGCGCGGCGTGCTGCGCGAGGCGGAGATGGTCGCTCTGCTCGAAAGCGGCGAGTACCCCAGCCGCAACCCGCAGCAGAACATGGCCGATTTGCGCGCGCAGATCGCGGCCAACGAAAAGGGCCAGCAGGAGCTGCGCCGCATGGTCGGCGAGTTCGGCCTGGACGTGGTGCTGGCCTACATGCGCCACGTGCAGGACAACGCCGAGGAATCCGTGCGCCGCGTCATCACGCGCCTGAAGGACGGCGCGTTCACGCTGCCGCTGGACAACGGCGCGCAGATCAGCGTGGCCGTGAAGGTGGATGCACAAAGCCGCAGTGCCACCATCGACTTCACCGGCACCAGCGCGCAGCAGACGAACAACTTCAATGCACCCACGGCGGTGTGCATGGCGGCGGTGCTGTATGTGTTCCGCACGCTGGTGGATGACGACATTCCGCTCAACGCGGGGTGCCTGAAGCCGCTCAATGTCATCATCCCGCCTGGCAGCATGCTCAACCCCAACCCGCCGGCCTCGGTGGTGGCGGGCAATGTGGAGACCTCCACCTGCATCACCAATGCGCTGTACGGCGCCCTGGGCCTGATGGCGGCGGGGCAGTGCACCATGAACAACTTCACCTTTGGCAGCACGCGCTACCAGTATTACGAGACGATCTCGGGCGGCAGCGGCGCGGGGGGCGTGTGGGATGCCAACGGGCAACTGGCGGGTGGCTTTGCAGGCACCAGCGTCGTGCAGTGCCACATGACCAACTCGCGCCTGACGGACCCCGAGGTGCTGGAGTTCCGCTTCCCCGTGCGGCTGGAGGGCTACGAGATCCGCAAGGGCTCGGGCGGCGCCGGGCAGTGGAAGGGCGGTGACGGTGGCATCCGCCGCGTGCGCTTCCTGGAGCCCATGACGGCCAGCATCCTGTCGAACGGCCGCCACCATGGCGCATTTGGCATGGCGGGCGGCCAGCCGGGTGCCGTGGGCATCAACAAGGTGGTGCGCAGCGATGGCCGGGTGGAGCTGCTGGACCACATCGGCCAGGCCGAGATGCAACCGGGCGACGTGTTTGAAATCCACACGCCGGGCGGCGGCGGATTCGGATCTTCAGGCCAAAAATAGTGATGAAAATGGCCGCTGGCGCTTGTCCATCAAGCGCTGGCAGCTATTAATTCAGGAGTCTTCGGTTTCCTGTGCTGCCCTGGGTTGGCTCAGGCTCGGCGGCACATTCAGCCCCATCTGCCGCGCGCGGAACAGTGCCGCGCGCATCAAGAAGATCGACATGATCGGCACCGTGATCGCCACGAACACGGCGATCAGCAGCGCATGCAGAGCCAGGCTGCGGTCGGCCACCGAGAAGTACAGCACCGTGCCATGCATGATCAGCCAGCAGCCCAGCGTGGCGATGATGGCGGGCGCATGCACACGCTCGAAGAACGTGGGCAGGCGCAGCAGGCCGGTGGAGCCCAGCAGCGCCAGCCCCGCACCCGACAGCACCAGCACGGCCACGATGATTTCGAGCCACAGCGGAAGAACGGCGATGGCGGCGGCTTCGGTCATTCGATCACCTCGCCACGCAGCAAAAACTTGGCCATGGCCATGGAGCCGACAAAACTGAACAGCGCCAGCAGCAGGGCGGCCTCGAAGTAGTTCTTGCTGCCGTACAGCAGGCCCAGCACCAGCATCACCAGCATGCCGCTGAGGTACATGCAGTCGAGCGCCAGCACGCGGTCCTGCGCGGAAGGGCCCTTGAGCAGGCGGATCAGCGCGCAGCCCATGGCCAGGGCCAACATGAACAGGGCGATGGGCAGGGCCCAATCCAGGATCGGTGTCATTCAAAGATCTCCATCAAGGGACGTTCGTAGCGCTGCTTGACGCTGGCGGCCATGGCTTCGGCGTCGTCCAGCTCCAGCACGTGCAGCAGCAGCAGGCTGCGGTCCAGCGAGAGTTCGGCCCAGGCGGTGCCGGGGGTGATGCAGACGATCGTGGCCAGCACGGCCAGGGCATTGGGGTCGCGCACGTCCAGCGGAATGTGCACGAAGCCCGAGGGGTGCCGCCGGCGGCCCGGCGCGAGCAGCAGGCGCGCCACGGCCAGGTTGGAGCGGGTGGTGTCCGCCACCACCGTGAATGCCAGGCGCAGCACGGCACCGGGTTTGCGGATGCGCACGGGCAACGGGCGCAGCCCGGCCGTGAGCAGCGGGATGGCCAGAGCGAGCACCGTGCCCAGCACGATGTGGCCCGCGCTCAGGCTGCGGTTGAGCAGCAGCCACAGCGCCAGCAGCGCCAGCGAGAGCACGGGGGCGGGCACCAGGCGCTTGAAGGGCCGCTGCACGGGGGTGTTGCGGGGCTTCATGGGGGCGTGGTTCCTTGGGGTGCGGGCGCATCCGCGTGGGGCGGGTTGGGCACCGGCGCGGCGGTCATCACGGCGCGCACATAGGTGGACGGGGCATGCAGCGCGTCGGCCGTGGCCTGGGTGTAGCGCATCACGGCCCCCGCCTGCCATACCAGGGCCGCGCTGGCCAGCAGCAGCAGGGCGATGGGCAGGCCTTCCAGCACCAGCAGCTTGGGGGATGTGCGGTCGTGCGCCGCCCAGAAATGGCGGATGCCCGCGCGCGTGAGCGCCAGCAGCGCGAGCAGGCCCGACCCCACCAGCAGCGCCACCAGCATCCAGCCCGCGGCGCCCAGTTGGAATCCGTGGGATGCCCCCAGGCCCAGCGGATTGAAGAGCGCGTGGACCATGGCGAACTTGCCCACGAAGCCCGGCAGGGGCGGCAGGCCCGCGATGATCAGCGTGCAGGCCATGAACGCCAGCCCCAGGAACGCCGCCGCCGCAGGGATGACCTGGCCGATGAGTGCCTCCTCCTGGTCGTCGAGGTTCATGCCTTCGGTGGGCACCAGGTCGGCGGACAGGAACGGGGCGTCGTCGGTCTGCTCGTAGGGGGCGAGGTTGGAGCCGTCGTTGCGCCAGCGGTCGATCAGGTCGGCCAGCAGGAACAGCGCGCTCACGGCCAGCGTGGAGCTGAGCAGGTAGTACAGCAGCCCGGCCGTGAGCAGGTTCTGCCCGAAGCCGACCGCCGCCAGCAGCGTGCCCGACGACAGGATGGCGCTGAAGCCCGCCAGGTGCCCCAGGCGCTGCGAGCCCAGCATGCCGATGGCGCCGAAGGCCATCGTGAGCATGCCGCCGCCGATGAGCCACTGGCCGCCGAACTGGGCCGATTCGCCGGCCTCGGCGCCAAACAGCAGTGTCCACAGCCGCAGCAGGCTGTACACGCCCACCTTGGTCATCAGCGCGAACAGCGCCCCCACGGGGGCCGTGGCCGCGCTGTAGGCGGGTACCAGCCAGAAGTTGAGGGGCCATACCGCCGCCTTGATGAGAAAGGCCACCGCGAGGACCGCCGCAGCGGCGTGCAGCAGGCCGCGGTCCGCTGGCGCGACGGCGGCGATGTTCTGCGCCAGGTCGGCCATGTTCAGGGTGCCGGTGATGCCGTAGAGCATGGACACGCCGATCAGGAACAGCGACGAGGCCGCCAGGTTGATGGCGATGTAGTGCAGCCCCGCCGACACGCGCGGGCGGCCCGAGCCGTGCAGCAGCAGGCCGTAGGACGCGGCCAGCATGATCTCGAAGAACACGAACAGGTTGAACAGGTCGGCCGTGAGGAACGCGCCCGCCAGCCCCATGAGCTGGAACTGGAACAGCGGGTGGAAGTGCACCCCCGCGCGGTGCCAGCGCGCCGCCGAGAACAGCACGGTGGCCAGCGCCACGGTGCTGGCGAGCACCAGCATCATGGCGGAGAGCCGGTCGATGCCGAGCACGATGCCGAACGGCGCCGGCCAGTTGCCCGGCAGGTACACCGCCAGGCTGTTGTGAAGGGCGGGGTCCTTGGCCTGCACGAGCAGCAGCACGGCCACCACCAGGCCCAGGAAGGTCGAGGCGATGTTGAGCGTGACCTTGGTGCGCTGGCGCTCCTCGCGCAGCAGCAGCATGAGCCCGGCCGTGAGCAGGGGCAGCGCGATGGGCGCCAGGATCAGGTGTGGCATCAGCCGCTCCAGTAGGAGGTGCACGGATGTCATGTCAGGACTCCATGGCGCTGCGCATGAAAAGGGCGCGCCTCAGGCCAGGGCAGCCGAGCCAGGGCCGCCCCGCCGCGAGGGCTGCGTCCCCCTGCCCGCAGCGCACAGCGCTGCGAGATCGGGGGGAAGCGGCGAAGCCGCTCAGGGGGGTGTTCTTCATCATGGCATTTCCTGCACGTCTTTGCCCTTGGTGCCGTCCACATGGTCGGTGCCCGCCATGCCGCGCGATGCCAGCAGCACCACGAGGAAGAGGGCGGTCATGGCGAAGCCGATCACGATGGCCGTGAGCGTGAGCGCCTGGGGCATGGGGTCGGCGTAGTGGGCCAGGTCCTGGGGCAGGCCGGGCTGCAGCACGGGCTCCTTGTCGATGGCCAGGCCCAGGCGGCCCATGCTGAAGATGAAGAGGTTGACGGCGTACGACAGCAGCGACAGGCCCATGATGATCTGGAAGGTGCGGGGGCGCAGCAGCAGCCACACGCCCGAGCCGGTGAGCACGCCGATGGCCAGGGCCAGAATCAGTTCCATGGGCCTTCTCCCTGTGTCGCCGCGGCGGCCTGCACCTCATCGGCCGTGCGTGCGTTGTTGTAGCGGTGGCTGCGCACCGACTGGTGGGCGATGCCGGTGAGGATGAGCATGGTCGAGCCCACCACCAGCGTGAACACGCCGATGTCGAAGAACAGCGCGCTGGCCACGTGCACCTCGCCCACCCAGGGCAGGTGCAGGTGGGCCGTGTGGCTGGTCAGGAAGGGGTAGCCCCAGGCCCAGGCCCCCAGGCCGGTGGCCAGCGCGGCCAGCAGGCCCACGCCGATCCAGCGACGCGGGTACAGGGGCAGGTGGGCTTCGACCCACGAGGTGCCCGAGACGATGTACTGCAGCAGCAGCGCCACCGAGAACACCAGCCCCGCCACGAAGCCGCCGCCGGGCTCGTTGTGCCCGCGCATGAACAGATACGTGGACACGAGGGTCGCGAACGGCAGCATCAGCCGCACCAGCACGGCGGGCACCATGAGGTAGCCCACGGCGGTGTCGGCGGTCTGGCGCGGGTTGGACAGGTCGGTGTCCACATCGGCGGGCAGCGCGCGCTGCTGGGGCGGCAGGTCCATCACCTCGCGCGCGGGCCGAAAGCGCCGCAGCAGCGCATACACCGTCAGGGCCACGATGCCCAGCACCACGATCTCGCCAAAGGTGTCGAAGCCCCGGAAGTCCACCAGCATCACGTTGACGACATTGGTGCCCCCGCCTTCGCTGAGCGCGCGCTCCAGGAAGAAGGTGGAGGTGCTGTCGGGGAAGGGCCGGCTCATCATCGCGAACGACAGCAGGGCCATGCCCGCACCCGTGGTCAGCGCCAGCGCCATGTCGCGGTAGCGGCGCAGCTGGGTGCGGCGCTCTTCGGCCAGCGTGGGCTTGCGCAGGGCCTCGTCGCGGCGCGGCAGCCAGCGCAGGCCCAGCAGGATGAGGATGGTCGTCACGACCTCCACCACGATCTGCGTGAGCGCCAGGTCGGGGGCTGAAAACCAGAGGAAGGTCAGGCACACGCACAGCCCCGCGCCACCCAGCAGCGTGAGTGCCGCCAGCCGGTGGTACTTGGCCTGCCAGGCAGCCGCCATGGCGCACAGCCCGCCCAGCAGCCACAGCAGCGCGAAGGCCGGAGACAGCGGCAGCTGCGCCCGGTCGCCAATGGGCAGGCCACGAGCCCACAGGGGCAGCACGCAGGCCACCAGCGCGGCACTCACCAGCCACAGCATCTGCCACTGCAGCCGCCCGGTGCCCAGCATCCGGCGGCCATGGCGGCCCCACTGGGTGACGGCCGCCAGGGTGCCTTCGAACAGCCGCTGGCCGCTGATGTGGTGCATGACCGGCGGCGCATCCAGCACGCCTTTTTCGCGCTGCCAGCGCAGCAGGGCATACAGCGCGATGCCCCCGCCCAGGGCCACCAGGCTCATCACGAACGGTGTGTTGAACCCGTGCCAGACCGCCAGGCTGTAGGTGGGCAGCTCGCCCCCCACTACCGGCCGCGCGGCCGCGGCCAGGTAGGCGCCCACGGACCAGGCAGGCAGCGTGCCCACCACCAGGCAGGCCAGCACGAGCAGTTCCACCGGCACCCGCATCCAGTGCGGCGGCTCGTGGGGTGGGCGCGGCAGGTCGGTGGCGGGCGGGCCCCAGAACACATCCACCGTGAAGCGCAGCGAATACGCCACGCTGAACATGCCCGCCACGGTGGCGGCCACGGGCAGCAGCCATTCCAGCATCGGCGTGGTGTTCACGTACACCGTTTCGGCAAAGAACATTTCCTTGGACAGGAAGCCGTTGAGCAGCGGCACGCCGGCCATCGCCGCGCTGGCCACCATGGCCAGCGTGGCGGTGATGGGCATCATCGTGCGCAGGCCCGACAGGCGGCGGATGTCGCGCGTGCCACTTTCATGGTCCACGATGCCCACGGCCATGAACAGCGAAGCCTTGAAGGTGGCGTGGTTCATGATGTGGAACACGGCGGCCACGGCGGCCAGCGGGCTGTTCAGGCCGAGCAGCAGGGTGATGAGCCCGAGGTGCGAGATGGTCGAATAGGCCAGCAGGCCCTTGAGGTCGTTCTGGAACATGGCCGCGTAGCCACCCACCAGCAGCGTGCAAAGGCCCGCTCCCCCCACCAGCCAGAACCATGCCTCGGTGCCCGCGAGCGCGGGCCACATCCGCGCCAGCAAGAACACGCCCGCCTTGACCATGGTGGCCGAGTGCAGGTACGCCGACACAGGCGTGGGCGCGGCCATGGCGTGGGGCAGCCAGAAGTGGAACGGGAACTGCGCGCTCTTGG
Source organism: Acidovorax sp. GW823-FHT01C06 (assembly GCF_058798375.1). NCBI lineage: Bacteria > Pseudomonadati > Pseudomonadota > Betaproteobacteria > Burkholderiales > Comamonadaceae > Acidovorax > Acidovorax sp. GW823-FHT01C06. The sequence continues at coordinate 117,082 of NZ_JBXAKN010000014.1, read as the reverse complement.
TCAGCGCACCCAGCAGGATCAGCACCAGCGCGGTCAGGTACAGCGGGTGCGCCTTGATCAGTGCGCCGGCGGCCAGCACGTGGTCGAGGTCGTAGCTGCCCACGATGTGGCCCAACACCAGCATGCCGGCCAGCATGCACAGGCCGCCCGTGCCCGTGACCGTGAGCGCCATGCGTGCCCCACGCCGCGCATCCTTGCGGTGGTGCCAATAGCCGATCAGCAGGAAGGAGAACAGGCTGGTCAGCTCCCAGAAGAACGCGATCTGGATAATGTTGCCCGACAGCACCACGCCCGCCATCGCACCCATGAACGCCAGGAAGAACGCAAAAAAGCGCGGCACCGGGTCGGCCGCCGACATGTAGTAGCGCGCATACAGCACCACCAGGCTGCCTACGCCCAGCACCAGCATGCAGAACATCCACGCGAAGCCGTCCATGCGGATGACCAGGTTCAGGCCCAGCGCGGGCAGCCACTCGATCTCCTGCCGCAATACGCCGCCGTCGGCGATCTCGGGAAAACACAGCGCGACCTGCACGGTGCAGAACACGGCGATCAGCCCCGCCAGCGTGGACTCGGTGTTGCGCGCATTGGCGGGCAGCACGGCCGCCAGAAGGCTGCCGATGAAGGGAAGGAGAATGAGGGTGATCAGGGGCATGCGCGAACAATTTTAGGGGTTCGCTCCAAAGCCCCTGCCCGGGCCTTGCCGTTGTGCAGCCGGTGGGTACAAAAAGACAAGTCCGCCGAGGCGGGCCTGAAGCCTGAAGAGCGTGCTTAGCTTTTGCTAGCGCTGGCGGCGGCAGCGGGCCCTGGCGCCGTGGCGGCAGGAGGCGCCGCATCGTTCCCCGTGCCCCCGTGGGGCTTGCGGTCCACGGCTTGTTTCCTGCTGCCGTGGTGGTTTTTCGCTTCGGCCCTGGCGGCCGCTGCGGCGCTGTATTTTTTGCCGCCGACCGTCAGGCCTTCCCTGGAGAAATTCACCGCGCTCTTGGGTCCCACGCCGCCGACACGGCCGATGAAGTCGCCCCAGTCCTTGAAAGGCGCGTTCCTGCGCTCTTCCAGGATCCGGCCTGACAGGCCGGGACCGATGCCCTTGATGCCGTCGAGTTCAGCCTCGGTGGCGGTGTTCACGTCCACGGCGGCGAATGCCGCGGCGGCACACAGCGCGGCGAAGAGGGCAAGCAGTTTCTTCAGCATGGCGAATGGTCTCCTGGTGGGGGTGGCGCGGCCTGGCCCGGCGGCTTTCAGAGTTCCTCGACGCGGCGCGCCGGATAGCTGTCCCAGGTCTGGCAGCCGGGGCACTGCCAGAAATGCTGGCGTGCCTCGAACCCGCAGGCCGCGCAGCGGTAGCGGGTGAGCGGCTTGACGGCATGCTCCAGCGCACGCTGGATCTGGGGGTGGAACTCCTCGTGCTCCAGCTTCTCGGCGGCCAGCCATTTGGCGGCGGCCACGAGCGAGCGTTCCTTGTCCAGGTGCTGCACATAGCGCTGCCGTGCCGTGCCGCGCGTGGCGTCGTCGGCGGCTTCCATGGCCACGATGCTTTCGAGCACGTCCAGGGACGGTGCCTGCGCGTAGTGCGCCTGCAGCAGCGCCTGTGCTTCCGGTGTGCGCCCCGTGGCGGTGGCGGCCTCGACGAGCAGCGCGGCGGCCAGGGGCAAAGCGGCGGGGTTGCGCTCGCCCAGTGTTTTCAGGGTGGCCAGCACGGCGGCGGGCTGGCCCATGAGGCGCTGCAGGCGCGCCAGCTCGATGCGCGCGCGGGCGGCCTCCGGGGCGGCGGCCACGGCCTGCTCCAGCAGGGCCTGGGCACCGGGCAGGTCCCCCTGGGTGCTTAGCGCCAGGGCCTGCTCGCACAGGTAGTGGGCCTGGCGGGTGCTGAAGTCGCCCTGATCGGCGTCGTGCATCTTGCGGGCGATGGTGGCGGCATGGGGCCAGTCGCGCGAACGTTCATAGATGGCCAGCAGCGCTAGGCGGGCCTGGGCCTCGAAGGGCGTCCCCTCCAGGCGGTGCAGGGCTTCTTCCGCGCGGTCGAGCAGGCCGGCCTTGAGGAAGTCGAGCGCCAGCGCGTGCTGGGCACGCTCGCGGTCGGTGCGGGAGAGGTCGCCGCGCGAGAGCAGGTGCTCGTGCACGCGCACGGCACGGTCGTATTCGCCCCGGCGGCGGAACAGGTTGCCCAGCGCAAAGTGCAGCTCCGAGGTGTCGGGGTCGTTCTGCACCGCCTCGATGAAGGCGTCGATGGCCTGGTCCTGCTGCTCGTTGAGCAGGAAGTTCAGGCCCTTGAAGTAGGCCTTGGGCGCGCGGCGGTTCTCTGCGCGCAGCTGGCGCAGGTCGAAGCGCGATGCCAGCCAGCCCAGCACGAAGGCCACGGGCAGGCCCAGCAGAATCCAGGTCAGGTCAAATTCCATGGGCGGAGGGCAGGTCGGGCGGTGGTGGCGGGGCAGGGGGGGCCGTGCTGGCCGCGGCGGCGGGGGCCGATGCCGGCGCGGGGGACGCCACGGCGGCATGGGCGCGGCGCGCGGCGGCGCGGTGCCTCCACCAGCGCGGCACCATGCCCAGCACCCCGACGGCCAGGCCTGCCGAGAAGGCGGTCAGCACCACCAGCACCAGGGGTGCGCGCCATTGGGTGCCAAAGAAGAAGTGCACGGTGGCGTCCTGCTGGTTGTTCAGCGCGAAGGCAAACAGCGTAAAAAAAATGGCTGCCTTGAGCAGCCACAGGAGGTATTTCATTGGTCTCCTCAGTGGTGGGGTGATTCTAAGAGTCTGTGTGCACGTCCCCTCAGAGGTGTTCCATGAACTTTCTTGGAGAGGCCACATCGCCGACTGCTGCTGCTGCTGCTGCTGCTGCTGCTGCACGCGCGGCCGCGCTGCCGGGCGTGCGGGGCATGCCATCGCTGCTCTCGTGCCAGCCACACCGCAGGCCGGGCAACTTGACATGCAATGTGCCTGCCATGTTGCCGGCAGAGGATGGACGGTGCCTATCCGGGCAACCTTGGCCCAATTGTTCCGAAGCACAACTCCGCTATTCAGTGCCTGCCCGCCCTGTGCAGGCGGGGCGTCCCTGCAATGTGGCCCAGGGCCTCTTCGCAGGCCGCCACGGTCAGTGCCTGCCGCGCAGCCAGCCAGCCCACGCCAAACCAGGCCTTCGGGTCGGTGGCGGCGATGTCGCCATACAGCACGCTGGCCACGCGTTCATCGTTCAGCCGGCCCAGGGCCGCCAGCGCGGGCTGCAGGCTGTCGAGGAAAGATTCCCCTTCGGCGTCCAGCGCAGGCGCCACGAACTCCGTGAGATAGCGCAAGCGCTTGAGGCGCTTGCGCAGGCGGTGTTGCTCGTCCACCGGCAGGGCTGCAAAGCCCTGGGCCCCCTGGCGCACCCTGGCGTGCAGGCGGTGCAATCGCTTTTGCAGCAGGCGGCGGGTGTCCCGGGCCTCCAGGCCTTGGTCCCCGGCCGCCGACGCGTCATCGCGGCCCCGGGCCGTGAACGCCATGAGGGCGATGAGTGCCGCCTGGAACGCGGGCGTGCGCACGATGATCGCGGCGGCGGCGGGGCCGGGAGCCTGGTCCGCCGCCGCACGCACCTCCAGCGCAGGCGCGCCCGCATCGCGCATGTCGGCGACGATGGCCTGCAGCGCCTGGCCCCGGTCGCGCAGCTGGCCCAGGCGCTGGAACACCTCCACCAGCGGTGGCTCCCAGGCGGGGTCGAACGCGCCGGGGGCCAACGGCGCCAACTCGCGCAAGGCCGTGCGCAGCCGGCGGATGCCGATGCGCAGTTGGTGCACATGTTCCTCGTCGCCCCCGCCTTCCACGATCTCGCTGGCATTGCCCAGGACCTGCTGGAGGCAGTGCGCCACCACCACGCGCTGCAGGCCGCGCCCCTGCAAAAAGTGCTTGCGCTGGCCGCTGGCACGCAGGGGGGCGGCCTTGGTGGCGGGCCGGGCCCATTGCGCGGCCAGCAGCCGCTCGCCGCGCTCCGCCTTGGACACCGTGCTCAGAAACAGCCCGTGCCGTGTGGCCCACCGGGCGGCGATGGCCGCCAGGCCTGATACCGGCCCGGTCTTGAGCTCCAGCTCCAGCTCGCAGATGCGCGCCTCTTTCTGCTGCGGCGTGCCACCGTGGGCGATGACCCGCCCGGTGTCCAGGGCCAGCTCCACCACGCCGCCCTTGAAGGCGATGTCCCGCGTCACGCGGTCCATGGCGGTGCCATAGGTTTCGGCCAGGGGGCCGCTGGCGCCCTGCAGCGCGTGCAGCAGCCGGGTGCCCGCCAGGGTGCCGGCATGCAGTGCGGGGTGGGGCTCGGGGGCGGGGCCCGCGGCGTGGGCCGGGCCCCGGTCCACGTTGTGCTCCTCCCGGTCCAGGGGGCCGTCACCCAGGGCCTTGACGGTCTGCACCCACAGGTCGCCTTCGCGGCGCAGCCGCAGCGCGATGCCGCGGGCCGCCAGCGCGCCATCGGGCGTGTCGAAGTAGCGGGCCTCCATGCGGATGGACGCGCACGGGCCCCGGCGCGCGGCCGCCTGCACGGCCGCCAGGCGCTCGGGAGGAATGCAGAACTTGAATTCGATTTCCATGGGGTTTATTTTGCCTGCGCGTGGAAGTGTTTTTATTTTTGCAGAGAGAAAGTGCAGTGGTGAATAATGCGTGGAGATAATCGGAAATATCCAAGAATGATCATCATGACAATTTATTGAATGACCCCGGTGGCATCAAGCGTACCCGTGCCTTGCATCGAATTCCCGGTTGGCTGCCGGATGTGGCGGGGATTCGGCGGATTATAGGGTGGCCATGAATATCCGTGTTCGAATTGCCCTGTTCTTCGGTGGAGGATGTGTCAATACTTCCCTTTCGGCTTGGATTATCGATTGGTCACGGTTCTGTCATTTGAAACAATTAGTATCTTCTGGGTGCCCGGGGTCGTCTCCGGTGGCCATTCAAGAGGATTCCAGATGCTTCAGAAAATGAAAATTGGCACCAGGCTGGCCCTGGCATTTGCAGTGCTTCTGCTGCTGATCTCCGCGCTGGCGGCTGGCGGCATCAGTGGCGCCAAGCGCCTGACGGAGCGCAGCGCGGCGCTGTATGGGGACCGCACGGTGCCCATGGGCGTGCTGGCCGAGATCAGCCACCTGACCCAGCGCAACCGCGTGCTCGTGATGGACATGCTGATGGACCCCGGCACCAGCAATCTGCAGGCAAGCCATGCGGCGCTGTCCGCGAACGTGGAGCGGATCCGGGCCCTGTGGAAGTCCTACACCGCCAAACCCCTCGGCGAGCAGGAGCAGGCGCTGGCCCGGGCCTTCGCGCAGGCCAATGCCGCGTACCTGGACAAGGGGCTGATTCCCGCGGCCGCGGCGCTGGTGGCGGGCAAGTACGACGATGGCTCCGAGCTCTACATCAGCCAGATCCGGCCCCAGGCCGCGAAGGTGCAGGATGCCGTGGAACAGCTGGTGGCGTTGCAGATCAGCCTGGCGGACGCGGAGTTCGGCGCGGCCCGGCAGATGAGCGAAACCATCCATGTGTGGATGCTGGCGGCCACCGTGCTGGCGCTGCTGGCGGGCACGGCGATGGCATGGGTCATCACCCGGTCGATCTCGCATCCGCTGCGGCAGGCCGTGGCGTTGGCGCGGACGGTGGCCGGAGGCGACCTGAGCGCGCAGATCGAGGTGCGCGGTGCCGACGAGACGGCGGAGCTCCTGGGGGCGCTGCGCGAGATGAACCAGCAGCTGGTGCGCGTCATCACCGAAGTGCGCGAGAGCACCGAGTCGGTGGCGCAGGAGGCCGTGCTGATCGCGGGGGGCACCGAAGACCTGGCCCGCCGCACGGAGACGCAGGCCTCCAATCTGCAGGAGACGGCTGCCTCCATGGAGCAGCTCACCATCACGGTGCAGCACAACACCGACAACGCCCACCGCGCCACCCACCTGGCGCAGGAGGCCAGCAAGGTCGCGAACGAAGGCGGCAGCGTGATGCGCAATGTCATCGCCACCATGCAGGAGATCCATGTCCAGTCGCAAAAGATCACGGACATCATCAAGGTGATCGACGACATCGCGTTCCAGACCAACCTGCTGGCCCTCAATGCGGCCGTCGAGGCCGCCCGCGCGGGGGAGCAGGGGCGGGGCTTCGCCGTCGTGGCCGGGGAAGTGCGGGGGCTGTCGCAGCGCAGCAGCACGGCGGCGCGCGAAATCCGGGGGCTGATCACGGCGAGCGTGGATGGGGTCGAGCGGGGCTCGGCGCTGGTCGGCCAGGCGGGCGAGCGCGTGGCCAATACGGTGCGGCATGTCGATCAGGTGGTGGAGCTCATCAGCGAGATCCGGGACGCCGGCCAGGAGCAGTCCCGGGGCATCGCGCAGATCGGTGAAGCCGTGCGCCAGCTTGACGCCGCGACGCAGAAAAATGCGGCGCTGGTGGATGACAGCTCGTCGGCGTCCACGGGCATGAAGCACCAGGTGCGGCGGCTGCTGGAAGTGATCCACCAATTCCGCCTGGTCCCCGACGGCGCCGCCGCGGCGGTGGACGGGACGGCGCCGCAACCATCGGGCGGTGCGCGGCAGCTTCTGGCGGCACCGCCACGGCCCCAGGCGGCGCACAAGCGCCTGGCCACGGTGCCGCGCTAGGACGGAGCCCTTTCCATGAACAGGACCGATGTACTGATTGCCATTGCCGAGGTGGCGCGCACGGGAGGCGCTTCGAGCCCCGAGGACTCCATTTCGCAGCTGGCCATGGTCATCGACGGCCTGGAGCTGTCCAGCAGTGGTTCGGAGATGGCGATGGAGATGCTGCTCAAAAGCGCCGCCTGCCTGTGGAACCTGCAGCAGGAGCGGCTGCGCCTGTGAAGCACCGGGAGGCGGGCGCTGCCCCGGTGCGCCTTCTCAGCGCGGGGCCGGTGGCGGCTCTTGCGGGGCGGCCACGTCGAGGGACGCGATCTGGTTGCGCCCCTGGTGCTTGGCCAGGTACAGCGCCTGGTCGGTACGGTCCAGCATGTCGCGCAGGCTGCGGTCGCTTTGCCGGAAGGCGCCCAGCCCCAGGCTGGCGGTGATGCCATAGCCGTGGCCCGCCTCGTCGGCCAGGCGCAGCGCGCGGATGCTCTGGAGAATGCGCATGGCCACTTCCATGCCCTCGGCCAGCGCGGTCAGCGGCAGCAGCACGCCAAACTCCTCGCCCCCCAGCCGGCCCACCGTGTCGCTGGCGCGCAGCTGGCTCTTGACGGCCTGGGCAAACGCCACCAGCGCGCGGTCGCCCTCCAGGTGGCCAAAGCGGTCGTTGATGGACTTGAAGTGGTCCAGGTCCAGCATGAGCAGCGCGAGCGGCTCGCCGTTGCTGCGCGAGCGCGCGTACACCGATTCGGCGCATTCCAGGAACGCGCGGCGGTTGGCCATCCCCGTCAGCATGTCGGTGGTGGCCAGGCGCTGCAGCTCGCGCTCCAGGTTCTTGCGCTGCGTCACGTCGCGGTAGATGCCCTCCACGCCCGCGAAGTTGCCCGCATGGTCGTACAGCGCGTGGCTGCTGATGGAGATGTCGATCACCTGCCCGTCGCGCCGCACCATCTGGCCGGGAAAGTCCGACACCTCGCCTTTTTCCACGATGGCGGCCTTGAACGCGTCGCGGTCGGAGCTGTGCGGGTAGTACGACTCGGCGGTGCGGCCCTCGATCTCGTGGGGCTCATAGCCCAGCACGCGCCGCACGCCCGGGCCCACGTGCTGCACGACACCCTTGGCGTCCGTGCGGTAGTACACGTCCTGCATGTTCTCGAACAGGCGGCGGAAGTTCTGTTCGCTTTCGCGCAGCTGGTCCTCGATCTCGCTCTGGTGCGTCATGTCCAGGCCGCACATCAGCACGGCGGGGGCGCCCTGCCACTCCACCGCCACGCTGCTGATCAGCACCATGCGCAGGTTGCCCCGCAGCGTGCGGATGCGGAACTCCGACGGCTTGTTGGGCCGTCCTCCCTGCCCGGGCACGGTGACCTGCTGGACACGGTGGTTGGAGCGCACGCGGTCCATGGGATGCACGAAGTCGTCCGAGGGCCTGCCGATGAGGCTGTCCGGGCCCTGTGCCTCCAGGAGATCCAGGCCGGCGGCGTTGGCAAAGCGGATGATGCCCCCCTGGGTGACCAGTACAGCCGCTGGCAGCAGTTGCAGCAGACGGAGGTCGTTGAACATCGGCGTGACGTAACAAAAGGTAATGCCCCATTGTGGCACCGGGGTGGGCCGGTGGGAATCGATGTTTGTCACAGGCGGTACCATCGCCCATGAGAAAAACTTTCCAACTCCACGTTGAAGGCAAGAACCGCGACCGCGTTCTGGATGCCGTCAAGCACGAAATCCGCAAGTACATCAAGCGCGAACGGCGCCGCGAGCTGCCCGAAGGCGCTGACTTCTGGGACTTTGACTGCCAGTTCGGCCGGACCAGGGAAGACGCCGCCGCGGCGCACCTGTCGGCCTTGACCGGGCTCATCAACGAAGTGGCGGCAGAAGGCGGCCCGCAGTTCCATGTGGAGATCGTCGCCAGGCCCGGCAAGCGCACGCCCCGGCCCGCGGGCGAGCCCGGGGCCCCGTCCGGCCAGGACGGCGGCGGCATGGACGAGGCCGGCGAAGGGGCTTGACCCCGGGCCGTGGCGAGCGGGCGGCCAGGAGCCCCCGCGGGTGTTCGACAGGCTCCTTCTAGGAGCCTTTTTTGTCTGCGGCCGCCGCAGCGCGCAGCTTGTCCTTCTTGCTGGGCCGCTTTCCCTTGATGCCGCCGGTGCCCTGGGGGTCGGCGGCCGAGGCCGGTGCGGGGGCCTCGGTGGGCTCAAAGCCCGCAATCTGCTCGCGCGGCAGGCTCAGGTGCTGGCGTTTTTCGATGAGCCGGAAGTGCGCTTCGGCATCGGCCGTCACGAAGCTCACGGCCACACCGCTCTCGCCCGCGCGGCCCGTGCGGCCGATGCGGTGCACATAGTCCACGGCCGAGCGGGGCAGGTCGTAGTTCACCACGGCCGGCAGCTGCGCGATGTCGATGCCGCGCGCGGCCAGGTCGGTGGTCACCACCACCTGCCAGCGTTCGTCCTTGAACTCCTGCAGCACCTGCTTGCGCGCGCCCTGGCTCAGGCCGCCGTGAAAGGGACTGGCGAAAATGCCGGCCTTGTACAGCTTTTCGGCCACATGCTCGGCCGCGTACTGCGTGGCCACGAACACCAGCACGCGCGGCCAGCCGTGCTCCTTGACCAGGTGCCGCAGCAGCTGGGTGCGGCGGGCGGCATCCACCGCGATGGCGCGCTGCTCGATGGCGGGCTCGTTGCCCGGGGTGTGGGGCACTTCCACGCGCACCGGGTTTTTCAGCAGGCCGTCGGCCAGCGCCTGCACGGCGGCGGGAAAGGTGGCTGAAAAGAACAGGTTCTGCCGCTGGGCGGGCAGCAGGGCCAGCACGCGCGCCAGCTCTTCGGCGAAGCCCAGGTCCAGCAGGCGGTCGGCCTCGTCGAGCACCAGGTGCGCCACGGCGGACAGCCGCAGCGCGTTGTGCTCCACCAGGTCCAGCAGGCGGCCCGGCGTGGCCACCACGATGTCGGCGCCGCCGCGCAGCCCCAGCATCTGCGGGTTGATCGACACGCCGCCGAACACGATGGCGATCTTCAGCGGCTGCTGCAGGTGCTGGGCCAGGCTGCGCAGCACCTCGCCCACCTGGGCGGCCAGCTCGCGCGTGGGCACCAGCACCAGGGCGCGCACCCTGCGCGGGCCGCCGGTGGCGCCCAGTTGCAACTGCTGCAGCAGGGGCAGGGCGAAAGCGGCCGTCTTGCCCGAACCCGTCTGCGCGGCGCCCAGCAGGTCAGCGCCTTGCAGGACGGCTGGAATGGCGCCCGCCTGGATGGGCGTGGGCCCCACGAAACCCGCCTTTTCGGCAGCGTGGACAAGGGCAGGGGACAGACCGAGGGAGGCAAAGGGCATGGAGGCAGCGCTGGAGCGGCGTTGAAAGCGGACGCACGACAGCGCGAACGGGGAAAGATGGGGGGATTGTCGCCGCAGTTGCCCTCGGGGCCCGTGCGCCGCCTCGGCGCGCTGGCGTGCCGGGCCTGGCGGCGGGCCCCGTGGGTGGCCACCGCCCTGATAATCAGGCACCGGCGGTTCGCCGGTTTTTCCCTTGTCTTTCCCCGCACCATGGCCCTTACCCTTGATTCCTCCGCCATCACCCACGGCATCCAGCTGGCGGTGGCGCCCGTGTTTTTGCTCACGGCCGTGTCCGGCATGATCGGCGCCGTCGCGGGCCGGCTCGCCCGCATCATCGACCGGGCCCGCGTGGTGGAAGACCGCGCCCGTGCCAACACCGAGCCCGAGTTTCTGGCCCGCGCCTACAGCGAGCTGGCAGACCTGCGGCTGCGCGGGCGGCTGGCCAACGGGTGCATCGGGCTGCTCACGTTCTGCGCGTTCCTGATCGGCACCACCATCATCCTGCTGTTCCTGGGCGAGACCACCAATTTCCAGTCCAACCGGCTGGCGGTGGCGGGCTTCCTGGCGGGAGTCGCGTCGTTCTTGCTGGCGCTGGTGTGTTTCCTGACCGAGACGCTGCTGGCCACGCGGTTGCTCAACTTCCACATGCTGCAGCAAGAGGTGGAAGGTAAAAAGCCATGAAGTCGTTTGCCGACCTGGGCGGCCTGGTGTATTCCACCGACTCCGGCCGCATGTGCCCGGGCTGCCGCCAGCCCGTGGCGCAGTGCACCTGCCAGCAGAACAGACCCTTGCCCACGGGGGACGGCATCGTGCGCGTGTCGCGCGAAACCAAGGGGCGCGGCGGCAAGGCCGTGACGCTGGTCAAGGGCGTGCTCGTGGACGGTGCCGCGCTGGAGCAGCTGGGCAAGCAGCTCAAGGCCGCCTGCGGCAGCGGCGGGACGGTGAAGGACGGTGTGATCGAAGTGCAGGGTGACCATGTGGAGCGCGTGATGGCCGCCCTCCAGAAGCTGGGCCACAAGGTCAAGCGCGCGGGAGGCTGAGGCCCCCTGAAACGAAAAGAAGGCACCGCACCACGATGGATCCCGAAAAACTGCAGCGCCTGGTCACCCTGGAGATGCCCTATGGCAAGTACAAGGGAACGGTGCTGGCCGATCTGCCGGGCAACTACCTGAACTGGTTCGCGCGCGAGGGTTTCCCCAAAGGCGAGCTGGGGCAGCTGCTGGCGCTGATGCACGAGATCGACCACAACGGCCTGTCGGACCTGCTCAAACCGTTGCGCCGGGGCCAAGGCCGCTGATTCCCGGGCCGGCGACCTGCGGATGACCCGGCCACTGCATGCCCTGGCGCGGGTCCATGGGACGCCGCCATAATCAGGCCACTACCTGCCAACAACTCCGAGGGAATGCACATGAAGGGCAATATTGCGGCGATCGTCCTGGTCGTGCTGGGCGTGTTTTTTCTGCTGACCAATCTGGGGCTGATCAGCATCAGCCTGCGCGAGTTGCTGCGGGTATGGTGGCCGGTCGCGCTGATCGCGGTGGGCGTGGCCCTGTTCTTTACGCCCGGTACCAAGGGCAAGTAAGGCCGGGTTCGCGGGGCACCCGCAACACCGACCATCGCCCCGCGCGCGGGATCAGCCGCCGGCCCGCCGTGGGCCGTGCCCGTCGTCTTCGCGTGGCGGCACAAAGGCCGGGTCGCTGCCGAAATAGCCCCGGAACAGGTTGCGCGCGATGCCATGCGCCGCCACCTGCAGGCTGTCCGCCACCTCGGGCGTGAACAGGCGCTCGGTGTGGTGCTGCCACAGCCTTACCCAGGCGGCGAAGTGGGCTGGCGTGACGCCGTCCAGCGCCATGTGCTTGCCGAAGACATCGCCGCGGAAGCTGCGCGTGCCCAGCGCCACCGTGCTCCAGAAATCGACAAGCCGCTGCAGGTGGTTCTCCCACTGGCCGTGCAGTGCCTTGTCGAAAACGGGCCCCAGGAGCGGGTCGGCCCGCACATCGGCGTAAAAGCCATGCACTAGTTGCGTGATGCTCTGCACGCTGGGTGCCGAGGCCTTCCCGGGGGGCGTGGCCGCCGGATCGCTCATGGCCGTGCGGCTCCCGCTCCGCTGCACCCGCAGCCCGACGAACCGCAACCCTGCGAGGGGGCCGCCGCACCTGCCTCGAACGGCGGGAACAGCACGTTGTTTTCGAGGTGGATGTGGTTGATGAGGTCGTCACCCAGCTGGGCGATGCCCGCATACAGGGCGCGCCAGGTGTTGCAGGCGCCCTGGGGGGGCGTGGCGTCGTTGGTCAGGGCGTTGAGCTTGTCCAGCGCGGCGCCATGGTCCACGTGCTCGGCACGCATCATGCCGATGGGCTGGCCCACGAAGGGGTTGCCCCCGGCCTTGAGCATCGGAAACAGCACCTGTTCTTCCTTGGCCATGTGCGAAAGCAGTTCACCGTGCATGTCTTCCAGCAGGTCGGCCAGCCCGGCAGGCACCATGGGGTTGTCGCGGTGCACGGCTTCCACGCGGCGGGCCATGCGGATCAGTTCGGGCAACTGGGCGCGGTGCACCTCATGGTAGCGCGCCAGGATGTGGTCGATGAGCGCGCCGGGCGAGGCGGCTTCGGGCAAGGCGTCGCTGCGCTGCAGGGCCGCCAGTTCCGCCAGGACGGCATGGGCGTCCAGCCCCTTCTCGGCGGCGGCATGGGCCAGGCTGACCTGCCCGCCGCAGCAGAAGTCGAGCTTGAGCCGCCGGAACACCGCCGTGGCGCCGGGCAGCTGCACGGCAATCTGGCCGATCTGCTGATCCGCGCCGAGGGGCGCGTGTGCGGGGTGGGCGGTTTGCAGGTGATCAACGCGGGCGTTCATGGCGATCCTTTAAAGATTCATTTGATGTGAATATTTTATCCAATAAAATTCTCGGTAGATGCATCTTTTAATTGACCTGGGGCAAATCCCATGCGCCTGACCCAATGGACCGACTACACGCTGCGGGTGCTCATGTACTGCGCTGCCACCGAAGGCCGCCAGCAGCCGGTGACCATCACCGAGGTGGCGCAGGGCTACGGCATCTCGCGCAGCCACCTGATGAAGATCGTGCAGCAGCTGTCCGCCCAGGGGTTGCTGGAGACGACGCGCGGCCGGGGAGGCGGCATGCGGCTGATGCGGCCTGCGGGCACCATCAACATTGGCGCGGTGGTGCGGGCCACCGAGACGGATTTCAATCTGGTGGAGTGTTTCGACCCCGCCACCAACCAGTGCCGCCTGAGCAGCCATTGCCGCCTCAAGGGCGTGCTGTGGCAGGCCATGCAGGCCTACCTGGCGGTGCTCGATGGCGTGACGCTGGAGGATCTGATGGCGCCACAGGCCGCCGCCCTGGGCTTCGGCGCCCTGCCCACCGTGGCTGTGCCTCGCAACGGGGCCGCGCGGCGGGCCGCGCCGGATGGGGTTGAATTCTGAACGAAAAAGGGCTGTGGCGCTTTACTGTCAAGCGCAAGTTGCTATTAAAAACATAGTTATCGAGGTGGGTTACCCCGGCTCCCCGAACGCCTGCCGGTAGCGGGCGGGGGTCAGGCCCACATGGCGCGCGAATTCGCGCGTGAAATGCGGCTGGTCCGCGAAGCCGCAGGCAAAACCGATCTCCGCCAGGCCGTGGCGCTCCTGCAGCAGCCACTGCGCGGCGGCGCGGGCCCGGGCCTCCGCCACGATGCTGCGGCAGCTCAGGCCGGTGCCTGACAAGGCCCTTTGCAGGCTGCGGCGCGCGAGCCCCGCCTGGCGCGCCAGCGCATCCACGGTGTGCGGGGCGGCGGGGTCTTGCAGCACATGGCGTGCAAGCGCATGCGCGAGGGGCGGCCAGGGCAGGGGATCGCACAGGCCGGTGGCGGCACTCGGCGGCGGCGCCTCGGGGGCGCGTGCGCCGCTGGCTTGCCAGTGCAGCACCCACTGGTCCACCTTGCCGTGCGCCATGAGTTGCGCGAGCCGTCCGTCCAGGTCCCCGTCCAGTCCCCCTCCCTGCCGGTCATCGGCATCCCATCGCAGGCGGGACGCAGCCATCTCCACCCCCAGTGCGCGCACGCCCAGGGCCTTTCCGGCGCCCAGCAGCACACCCAGCACGGCGAGGCTTTCGGTGGGCAGGGGCGGCTGGGCCACGCCAGCGCGTGCGTGGTGGCGCAGCTGCAGGCGCCCTGGGCCCAGGGCCTGCATGCTGACCTGATGGCGGGAGTGGACGTAGCGCTCCAGGCGCTGCCAGCGGGCGAGCAGGGCGGCCATGTCGGCGGCGCCCATCAAGGCCCGGTGCACGGGGTCGCCTTGCAGCAGGTCCACCCGCTGGGCCAGCCGCAGCAGCATCGCGGGCCCGCCCTGCCGCAGGATGGCTTCCACCACCGCGCGCTTGCAGGCCAGGGGCACGCGGCTGCCCTGGGGACCGCCGTGCAGGCCATGGGGCGCGGGCGGCGGCGCCAGGCCGTGCGCGTGCATGGCGCGCACCAGCACGCGGACCATGGCGGCGCTGGCGAAGTCTTGCATGGGGCCGGATTGTGCCCGCGCGGCCTAGCGCGGGGCCAGCGCGTGTTGCACGTCCGCGCGGCGCACGGGCAGGCGGGTGAACCGCACGCCGGTGGCGTCGCGCAGCGCGTTGGCGATGGCCCCCGCCCCCGCGACCATGGCGGTCTCGCCGGCGCCCGTCGGGGGCTCGCGGCTGTCCACCAGGTGCACGTGCAGCGGCGGCACGTCGCCCATGCGCGGCAGCGGGTAGTCGGCGAAGGTGGCCGCCGCCACGCCCGAACGCGCCACGGGGACTTGCTCCAGCAGCACCATGCCCAGGCACCAGACGAGGTTGCCCTCGGTCTGGGCGCGCACGCCATCGGGCTGCAGGACGAGGCCGCAGTCGTGGGCGCACCAGATCGCGGTCACGCGCACCTCGCCCGTGCCCCGGTGCACCTCCACATCGGCCACGGCGGCGGCGTAGCTCACGCCCTTGTAGATACCGCCCGCGATGCCGCGGCCGCGCAGCGTGGTGGCGTCGCTGCGGGGGCGTTCGCCCCAGCGCGCGTGGCTGGCGGCTTGCGCCAGCACGGCGCCAAGGCGCGTGTCCGAGGTGTGGCGCAGGCGCCAGTCCAGCGGGTCGGCCCCCGCGAGGCGCGCGCATTCGTCCATGGCGCTTTCCACGGCCAGGGTGTTGGGCCCCGCGCCCAGGCCGCGCCAGGGGCCCGTGTGCACGGGCAGCCGGGCGGCGGTGAATTCGATGCGCTGCCGGGGCACGCCATACGGCAACTGCGCGCCGCGCGCCACGCCGCTGTCGCCCGCCAGGTCGGCCAGGCGTTGCATCCACACCGGCATGGCGGCGGGCGTGAACAGGATGTGGCTGCTGGCGAAGGCATGCCACCAGTGGGTCAGGCGCCCCTGGTGCACGCGGGCGCGGATGCGGTGGCTCGACGGCGGGCGCTGGAAGCCCTGGGCAAATTCCTGCGCGCGGCTCCATTGCACCTTGACCGGCGCGCCCGCCGCCTGGGCGAGCACGGCGGCTTCCAGCTCCACCGTGCACAGCGTGCGCCCGCCAAAGCCGCCACCCACGCGGCAGGCCTGCACCGCGATGCGCCCCGCCTCCAGGCCGAGCTGGCGGGCGAGCACGTCGCGGATGTAGAACAAGTCCTGCGTCCCGGCCCAGACGCGCAGCGCAGGGCCTTCGCCTTCCTGCGGCATCCACTGCGCGGTGGCGCTGCGGGGCTCGATGGGAGCGTGGGCGGCCAGCGGGATGTCCATGCGCAGGTCCAGCGTCCACAGGGTGTCCCCGGGCACGTCGTCCTGGCGCACGGCATGCTGCAGGCGGCCACGGCGCAGGTGCTGGTCGATGTCGATGCGCTCGTCGATGGCCGGCTGCCCGAAGGCGCCGTCCACCTCCCACTGCACGGCCAGTGCGGCCTCGATGCGGTCGAGCGCGGCGGGCGTGCGCGCCACGATGCCCAGGCCCCGGCTGCCCATCTGCCGCAGGCGGGGGCTTTGCAGCACGGCCACGCAGGCGGGGTCGGCGCGCGCGGCGGCCTCGTCGAAGGACCGGGGGTGCGAGGGCAGCTCGGCCGACACCGGTGCGCGCAGCACGCGTCCGTACAGCAGCCCGGGCAGGCGCGTGTCGCCCGCGAACAGGGGCTGGCCCGTGACGATGGCGTGCAGCTGGCCGGGGGCCGGGGCGGCGGGCGGCCGGGCGCCTGCGCGCGGCTGCAGGCTGCGCAGGGCGCTGGCAGGGATGTCGCGCGCGCCGAGCGTGCCCGTGGTCCGCCCCTGGGCCAGCGCCTCGCGCAGGGTGGCGCAGGCGCGTGCCAGCGGCAGGGCGAAGTCCTGCACGCTGGCGCTGCCCACGGTGGCGCGCATGCGGGCGATGTCGGTGGTGGCGGGCAGCCGCAGGTGCACCTGCGCGGGCGGCACGCCCAGCTCCTGGGCCGCCAGGCCCTGCAGCGCGGCACTGATCTGCTGGCCCATCTCGGTGCTGGGCAGCCACAGCGTGTAGCGGCCGCCTTCGTGGCGTATCCAGCCCAGGGCGTCATCGGCGGTGGAGGTGGGGCGCTGGGGGATCACCGGCACCAGCGAGCAGCCCGCCAGCGTGACCGTGAGCGCCCCGGCGCCAGCGGTGGACAGAAACTGGCGGCGCTTCATGGCGCGGTGCCCTGGGCGGCCTGGTGGATGGCCGCCCGCACCCGGTGCTGGGTGCCGCAGCGGCACAGGTGGGCCGACATGGCGGCGTCGATCTGCGCATCGGTGGGGCGGGGCGTGGCGCGCAGCAGGGCCACCGCGCCCATGATCTGGCCGCTCTGGCAGTAGCCGCACTGGGGCACGCGCAGGTCCAGCCAGGCCTGTTGCACGGGGTGCAGCGTGCCATCGCCCGCAGCCAGCCCTTCGACGGTGGTGACGGCGTGCCCCTGCAGCCCGCGTGCGGTGTGCAGGCAGGCGCGCTGCGCCATCCCGTCAATGAGCACCGTGCAGGCGCCACATTGGCCCACGCCGCAGCCAAAGCGGGTGCCGACCAGGCCCAGCGGCTCGCGCAGCAGCCAGAGCAGGGGCTCGTCCTCCCAGCCGGGCGGCACGGGCTGGTGTTGCTGGTTCAGGGTGATGTGCATGCGGGCCTCCGGTGGTGGTATGGAGGCCAGTGTGCAAAGGCAGGGGCGGCAGGTCTTGAAGATCTGCGCCAGACGGACCGGTGCGGCAAGGGGCTCGCCACACCAGGGATATGAATGAAAATGGCCGCTAGCGCTTATTCTTCAAGCGCTGGTAGCTATTATTTCGGGAGCATTGCATTCCACTGCGGCATGGTCTGCGCCCACCACAGGCGCAGGCGCATCGCCCATTGCGGCGTATAGCCCGAGGTGGCGAACCGCACCTGGCCCTGGGCGTCAATGACCACCAGCGCGGGCACGGCGCGCACGCCCCAGCTGCGCGAGAGCGTGCCCTGCGGGTCCACCGCCGTGGGCCAGGCCATGCCGCGTTGGCGCTGCACCTGCGCGACCCGCTCGGCATTGCCCGATTGCATGGCCACGCCCAGCAGGGGCCAGTCGGTGGACAGGCTGGCGATGCCGGGCTCTTCCAGCTTGCAGACCGCACACCATTCGGCCCAGAAATGCACGGCCACGGCCTGGCCGGGGTGCTGCGCGCGCCATTGCGCCAGGGTGGTGCCGGCGGGCGGGGTGGTGGTGGCGCCGGTGGGGGTGGACGCCATCACCAGCAATGCATCGGGCGCGGGCCCCCGGGGCAGATCGCGCGTGCGCCAGGTGTCCACCGCCACGACGGCGATCCACGCCAGCGCGAGGGTGGCCAGGTGCTGCTTCCAGCCAGTGCGCAGTGAGAACCATGTGCGGGCGAAGAAGGACCGGAGCATGGCGGGGCGATGCGCGGGCGAAGGACTGTGGATCAGCGCAGCACTTCCAGCAGGCGGTCCAGCCCGCCCTGGTTGATGGCCACCTTGGCCTGCGCACGCACGGCGGGCTTGGCGTGGTAGGCCACCGACAGGCCCGCGGCATCCATCATGGGCAGGTCGTTGGCGCCGTCGCCCACGGCGATGGCCTGGGATGGCGCAATGCCCATGAGCGAGGCCACTTCCAGCAGCGTGCGGCGCTTTTCCGCGCCGTCGCAGATGTCGCCCCAGGCCTGGTCCACCATGCGGCCGGTGAGCTGGCCGTTGTCCACCTCCAGCATGTTGGAGCGGGCGAAGTCGATGCCCAGCCCGGCCTTCACACGGTCGGCAAAGAAGGTGAAGCCGCCCGAGACCAGCAGCGTGGTCAGGCCCGCGGCCTTGGCGGCGGTGATCAGCTCCTGGGCGCCGGGGTTGAAGCGCAGGCGCTCGCTGAACACCTGCTCCATGTGCTGCACCGTCACGCCTTTGAGCAGGGCCACGCGCTGGCGCAGGCTTTCCTTGTAGTCGGTGATGATGCCCTGCATGGCGGCTTCGGTGATGGCGGCCACCTCGGCCTTGCGGCCGGCGGCATCGGCGATCTCGTCCACGCACTCGATGTTGATGAGGGTGGAGTCCATGTCGAACGCGATGAGTTTGTAGGCGGACAGGGACAGCGGGGGTTCGATGCCCTGGACAACAAGGCCGGGGGCGAATTCGGTGGCGTTTTTCATGGCGGGGCGCTCTTGGCAAATGCGGAGATCGGAACCCGCAATGGTATCGCCCGCGCCCCGGGGCTCGGGCGGAGGCGGGCAGGGCCGCATCGGCCCGGCGCCTGCTGGCGATGCCGGCGTGGAAAAACGGCAACGGTCCCCGCACAGCGGGCCGGAGCGCGCACGGCCGGGCGCATATGATTCCCGCACAACATGCAACGGAGGGAGGCAGGCGATGGCGATGCACAGGGGACGCAGGGCGGCTGGGCAGGCCGGCGCCGCACCGATCAACCGCAGGCAGGCCACGGCCGTGCTGCTGGCCGGTGCCGCCGCACCCTTCGCGGTGGCGGCCGCGCAAGATGCCGCGGCGCCCGCACCACAGGCCGCCCCCGCCGTGGCCCCATGGCCGGGCGACGACTGGGCCGAAAGCACGCCCGAGGCCCAGGGCATGGACTCCGCGGCGCTGGCCAGGCTCATCGGCTACGGCGCCGCGCAGGGCATGGACAGCCTGCTCGTCACGCGCCACGGCACCCTCGTGGCCGAAGCCTTCTACGCCCCCTACCGCGAGGAGCTCCAGCACGCCGTCAACTCCACCACCAAGGGCATCGTCGCCACGCTCACCGGCATGGCCATCCAGGACGGGCTGATCGCCTCGCGCGACGTGCCCGTGCTCGACTTCTTCGAAGGCCGCCAGGTCGCCAGCGCCGATGCCGCCAAGAAGGCCATGACCCTGGGCCACCTGCTGGACATGACCTCGGGCCTGCACTGGATCGAGCCGCTGAGCGACGCCGTGCCCGAGACCATGCTGCAGCTGGCCCGCGCGCGCGACTGGCAGGGCTTCGTGCTTGACCGGCCCATGGCCCAGGCGCCTGGCGCGGGCTTCAACTACAACAGCGGCAACACCCACCTGCTCTCGGCCATCCTCGCGCACAAGACCGGCGGCAGCACCCTGGCCTATGCGCAAAAGCGCCTGTTCGGCCCCCTGGGCATCACCGACGTGCGCTGGCGCAAGGACCCGCAGGGCATCGAAATGGGCGGCTGGGGCCTGTACCTGCACCCGCGCGACATGGCGCGCATCGGGTACCTCTACCTGCGCCGGGGCCAGTGGAACGGCCGCCAGCTGCTGCCCGCCGCCTGGGTGGAGCAGGTCTTCAATCCGGTGGTGGACATGGGTTTCGGCAGCGCCGCGCCTGCCTTCAGGTACGCCAACGGCTGGTGGAGCATCCCGTCCAGGCGCGCCTACTTCACGGCCGGCTTCAACCGCCAGCTCATCGTGGTGCTGCCCGACCTGGACGTGGTCGTGGCGGTCACGGGCCGGCGCAACTACCCGCTGCCTCCGTTCCTCGACCAGATCATTGCGGCGGCCCGCTCGCACGAGCCGCTGCCCGCCGACAGCGCCGCGCAGGAGCAGCTGGCCGCGCGCATCCGCGACGCCGGGGTGGAAAAGCCCAGCGCCAGCCCGGCCACCACCCCCGAGCTGGCCGCCACCGTCTCGCGCAAGGCCTGGGTGCTGGAGCGCAACCCCCTGGGCATCCAGCGCCTGGTGCTGGACCTGACCCCCGCCAATCCGCGCTATGAAGTCACGTTCGATCCCGGCCGTCCGGAGCTGCCGCGCGAGCCCGTGGCCGGCCCCCTGGGCCTGGACGGCCTGTACCGCACCGCCCCGCAGGGCCCCGACAGGGTCATCGCCATCAAGGGCCACTGGCTCGATGCGCAGAGCTTCCAGCTCATCTCGCGCTCGGTGGCCGATGGGGAGGTCACCGTCATCACGCTGAAATTCGAGGATGGCGGGAGGGCGGTGAACGTGGGGCTGGAGAACAACTGGGGGGTCAGGGGGCAGGTGCGGGGGCGGGCTGCCGGGTAGGGGCGGCATGTGCGAGTTCCCTGGGCAAATTTCCACTGCAGCCTTGGCCCGGTTTGGGACATGATGGACGCACACCCGTGCCAAGACGCCTGAACAGCCATTTTGACCAGAAGCCCATGACCCTCGCCCAGTCCGCAGCACCAGCGCCATCCAGCCCCCTGGGCCGCCTGCGCGGCCTCCAATCCATCGCCCGTGAAATGTCCGACGCCCCGGTCGAGATCCGCGGCCAGATTCCCCCATGGCTCATCGGCGGCAGCCTGCTGCTCAACGGCCCGGCGCTGTGGGACCTGCCGCACGGCAGCTACGAACACTGGTTCGATGGCCTGGCCATGCTGCACCGGGTACGGCTGGCCCCGGGGGACATGGGCGGGGCCAGTGCCACCTACCGCAGCCGCTACCTGCAGACCGACGACCTGCGCGAAAGCCTGGCGGCGCGCAAGCCGGCGCGTGCGGCCTTTGGCACGCCGGACCCGGCGGGCTTCTTCACACGCTTGCGCCACCTGCGCCACCCTAAGGTGTCGGACAACGGGGCGGTGGTGATGGCGCGCATCGGCTCGCAATGGGTGGCGCAGACCGAGACGCCGCTGCTCACCAGCTTCGATCCCGACACGCTGGCCACCACGGGGCGCATCGTGTACGACGATGCCGAGGTGATCCACGTGATGTCGGCCCATGGCATGACGGACGCGCAGGGCGCCTACTGGAACGTGGGGCTGGAGGTGGGCCCCCAGTGCACCTACAAGCTGTTCAAGATCGTCCAGGGCAGCCGGCGGCGCGAGGTGCTGGCGCGCTGGTCCGTGCGCCAGGCCGGCTACCTGCATGCGTTTGCGATGACGCCCACCCATGCCATCGTGTGGCAGCCGGCCATGCGGCTCAACGCGATCAAGCTGGCGTTGTCGGGCAGGGGTTTCATCGACAGCTTTGCGTGGAACCAGTCCCTGGGCTCGCGCATCGACGCCATCTCGCTCATCGACGGCAGCGTGCGCAGCTGGGCCGTGCCGGCGATGACCGGTTTTCATGCCGTGCAGGCCTGGGACGAGCCCAGCCCCGACGGCCGTGGCGCACCCGTGCTGGTGCTGGACCTGTGCACCACCGATGGCCCCGAGATCTTCAGCGCCCTGCGTCTGGAGCGCCTGCGCGCCGGGGTGCCGGTGGGCGTGCAGCACCGCGTGCAGCGCTACCGGCTGGAGCCCGGCCGCAGCGATGCGCAGCCCCGGACGCTGGTGGAAGGCGCCAGCGTGGAGCTGCCCGCCGTGCATGGCGCCTACTGGGGCCGGAAGCAGTCCCGCCACGCCTGGTTCGCGGGCTTCGACCCCGAAGGCAAGGCGCCCATGTTCGACCGTACCGTGAAGCTGGACCTGGACGGCGGCCGCATCGCCGGCATCTGGCAGCGCGAGGCCGCCGTGCAGATGGAACCCCTGTTCGTGGACCGCCCCGGCTCCAGCGCCGAGGACGACGGCGTGCTGCTGGTGCCCACGCTGGCCGAGGACGACACCGGCACGGTGATCGGCGTGGTCGACCCGGCCAGCATGCACTGCCTGGCCGCGCTGCACCTGCCGCAGGTGGTGCCGTTCGGCTTCCATGCGGCGTGGAAGCGGGCCTGAGATGAGCGTCTTCACCTGCACCGCAACCGCACCGCGCCGGTAGCCGCGGTGCGCCCGGCGGTTTGTGCCTTGCCCTGGGCCCGCCTTGCCGAGCCAGGTGGCTGGCGCTAGAACAGGTCCTGCTGGGCCGAGGTCAGGTGGGAGAAACTCTCGCCCAGCGGCTGCAGGATGGCGTCCGCGATCGGCTGGATCTGCTTGGTGAGGTAGTGCCCGTAGTCGATGGGGGAACGGCGCGCCTCCAGCGGCTCAGGCCCGTTGCGGGTCATGACGTAGCGGATCCAGCCGCCGCTCTGGTACTGCTGGGGCCGGCCCCTGCGGGCGTTGTATTCGTCGGCCATGCGGGCGGCACGCACCTGTGGCGGGACGTTGGCCACGTAGGCGTCCAGGCGGTGGCGCAGGCGCTTGCGGTAGACGAGCAGGTCGTCCTTGCCGCCGGCCAGGGTGGCCTGCGCGTAGCCGGCCACGAAGTCCCGGTAGGGCATGCCCTGGAACACGCGCGAGAGCAGCCCTTCCTGGAACTGCCGGGCCAGGGGCGTCCAGTCGCTGCGGGCCATCTCCAGGCCGCGGTAGACCATCTCCTCCTTGCCCTCCACGTCCACGCTCAGGCCGGCGTAGCGCTTCTTGCTGCCCACGTCCGATCCGCGGATGGTGGGCATGAAGAACTTCCTGTAGTGCGTGTCGAACTCGATCTCGAGGTAGTTCTCAAGGCCCTGCTCTTCGCGCAGGGTGCGCGTCCACCAGGCGTTGATGTCCTTGACCAGCCCCGCGGCCACGGCGTGCGCCTCGGCGTTGGTGTGGGTGCGCCTGAGCCAGATGAAGATGGAGTCGGTATCGCCGTAGATGGCCTCGTAGCCGCGCTGCTCCACGAAGTCGCGGGTGGCTTTCACCATCGCATGGCCGCGCAGGGTGATCGCCGAGATCACCTGCGGGTTGAAGAAGCGGCATTCCGACGCACCGAGCACGCCGGCGAACGAGTTCATCACCAGCTTCAGCGCCTGGGACAGGGGCTCGTTCTTCGCGCGCTTGGCCTCGTCGCGCGCGCGCCAGAGGGTGGTGACGATCTCCGGCAAGCAGTGCCTGTCGCGCGAGAAGCGCGTGCCCAGCGGGCCCCGGATCAGCGGCGCCGCGTCGCTGGCGTGCAGGCCCTCCACGTAGCCCACCGGGTCGACGAGGAAGGTGCGGATGATCGAGGGGTACAGGCTCTTGTAGTCCAGCACCACCACGGAGTCGTAGAAGCCGGGCCGGGAGTCCATCACGTAGCCGCCGGGCGAGGACTTGCCCTGGATCTCGCCCACATTCGGGGCCACGTACCCCAGGCGGTGCATGCGCGGCAGGTAGTGGTGGCTGAACGCGGCGATGGAGCCGCCGAAGTGGTCCATCTGCAGGCCGGTGGTGTGGGCCCGCTCCATCACGAACTGCAGCAGCCGGGCCTTGTCGAAGATGCGCAGCACCAGCTCGCAGTCGCGGATGTTGTAGGTGGCCAGCGCGGGCTTGTCGTGCTGGTAGCGCCGCTCGATCTCGGCCATCTTGTCGTACTCGTCCCCGATCTCCTTGCCCTCGCCGAGCAGTTGCTGCGAGACGTTTTCGAGGCTGAACGACGCAAAGCTCCACACGGCCGCACGCAGCGCCTCGATGCCGTCGATGACCACCCGCCCGGGCATGGGCGCGAAGAGGTAGCCCTGCTTGCCCGGGTGCGTGCGCCAGGCAATGGGCCGGCGCTCGCGGCCCGGCAGCAGCGGCGTGGCGCACTCGTCGGCGGTCTTTTGCAGCACATGCAGGTCGAACTGGATCACGTTCCAGCCGATGACCACGTCCGGGTCGTTGCGCTCGAACCAGTCGTTGAGCTGCTCGATCATCGCTTGGCGGGTGGGGCAGTAGATGAGCGCAAAGCCCGGGGGCTCCGTGGGTGCGGAGGGCGGCTCGCCCAGCATGTACACCACGCGCTCGGCCATGCCGTCGAGCGCGATGGAGTACAGCGCCTGGTGCTGGCTGGTCTCGATGTCCAGCGACACGACCTTCAGCGCGGGCCGGTAGCCGGGCGCGGGCGCCAGCCTGCAGTCCACGCGGGCGCCGTTCTCGGTGCGCCCGCCTTCCACTTGCACACCGGCGGTGATGAAGCGTTCCATCAGGTAGCGCTCGTGCGGGCGCACATCGGCTTCGAGCAGGGAGATGCCCAGCTGCTGCAGCGAGCGCGCCAGGCGCCCCAGCTGGCGATAGTGCCTGGCGTAGACCCCGATCACGGGCTCTTGCTGAAAGCTCCTGAGCTCAAGCCCGCGCAGTTCCACACCCGGCAGGGCCAGGAGCTGCGCGTCCACCGTGCCCCGGTGCCGCGCCTCGACGAAGGCCACCGAGGTCTGGCTGGTCAGCAGCACCTTCAGCGGCCCGGCATCCGTCGCCAGCCAGTACTCGATCTCGGTGCCCGCCGGTGTGTCCCGCCAGTGGCGCGTGAGGATGAAGCCCTTCATGGGGATGGAGGCCACGGGCAGGCAGAAGGCACGCAAGGGGGTGGGAGGATCGTCGGTGTGCTGATTCTCGCCGAAGCAGCGGGCGGATGCCGTTGCCCCGCCACGCTCACACGGTGTGGCGCTGGCGCCTTGATTCACCGGCCCGGAGTGGGGCCTTTGCCGGCGATGCCCGGCGCTACGATGGCAGCCCCTGCAAGCACGGAGCATTCCGATGTTCAGTTTCCTGGTCGATATTGTTGTTGGCTTTTTCGAGTTCGTGGTCGACGTGCTGCTGTTCCGGTCCCAGCGCGACAGGCGCGGAAGCCGGGAGCGCAGCGTGGCCGAGGACACGCTGGCGGTGGCGCACTTCGACTTCGTGACGCTGGTGCTGATCTCGCTGGTGAGTGCGGGCCTGATGCTGCTGCTGGCCTTCGCAGTCGGTGTCCCGGTGGGCTGGAGCGTGGCCATCGGCCTGGCCGTGGGCGTGGCCTGGGGGCTGTGGCGCTATGCCCGGTTGCTGCGCGAGCCCTGACCGCCCCACCGCGCTGACGGGGTTGCCGAAGCCCGGCAGGCCCGCAGAGTGCCAGATCCATGGGAGTGGGTAGATTCTTCGGGGATGGTGCAGGCCTTTCGGGGAGGGAGGTCCGCCAGGGCGGCGGCCTACTGCGGCACCAGCCCCGCCGCCTTCACCAGCTCGGCATGGATCCTGATCTCCTGCGTGATCGCGTCCTTGAGCTGCTGGCTGGTGCCCGGCGCCACTTCCATGCCGCTGGCGGCCAGTTTGGCCTTGGTGTCAGGGTCGGCCAGGGCGGCGTGGGCGGCGCGCTGCAGCCGGTCGATGACGGGCTGGGGCGTCTTGGCCGGTGCCAGCAGGCCCACCCAGGCCGAGAGGTTCATCTCCGGCGCGCCCGCTTCGGCCATGGTGGGCGTCTGCGGCAGGGTGGCGGTGCGCTGCGAAGCCATCAGGCCCAGCGCATGCAGCTTGCCCGACTGGATGTGCGGCAGCGCCTCGGGCAGCACCGCGAACAGCATGTCGACCGTGCCGGCCAGGGCGTCGTTGATGGCCGGGGCGCCGCCCTTGTAGGGCACGTGCAGCAGGTCGGTTTTGGTGCGGGTGGTGAACATCAGCCCCGCCAGGTGCTGCGGGCTGCCGTCGCCCGACGAGGCGTAGGTCAGCTTGCCCGGCGCGGCCTTGGCGGCGGCCAGCACGGCGGCCACGGTGGGGAATTTCTGCTTGTCCTTGACCACCAGCACCATGGGCTGGTTCACGAACTTGGTGACGGGCACGAAGTCGGCTTCGGGGTCGTAGGGCAGGGTCTTGAAGATGCTCTTGTTGGTGGTGAGGAAGGACGCCGGCGAGACCATCAGCGTGTAGCCATCGGGCGCGGCGCGCGAGACCAGCGGCGTGCCGATCTGCCCGGATGCGCCGGCCTTGTTGTCCACCACGAAGGGCTGGCCCAGCTCGGCCGCCATCTTCTGCGTGACCACGCGCGCGATCATGTCGGCGCTGCCGCCCGCGGGAAGCGCCACGATGACCTTGACGGGGCGGTCGGGGTAGGTGCCCTGGGCCCAGGCAGAGGCTGCGCAATACAGCGAAAGAACGGTACAGGCCAGGACCGGGGCAAGACGTCGAAATTGCATGGAACAGCTCCCAAGGGTGGACGGACAGCACGCCAGGCGAGCCCCCGCGGGCGCGGGTGGGCATTGCCTTTTCGCAGGTATACCGCGTGTTCCGTTCTCAAGCAATTCCTGCACCAGACCTCCCTGCACGCCAGGAAGAGGCCCCTCGAAGCGCCCGTTTGCTCTTTTTTTGATAGCTGCTTGCGCTGAATGAAAAAGCGCTTCAGCCCTTTTTCTGATGCAGGTACAGATCGTCCGACCAGGTGGCCAGCCATTCGGGCTTGAACGCCACGAACACCGCGCACAGCATGCCGGTGACCACCGCGTCGCCCCAGGCCATCAGCCAGCGCGCCACGAGCGAGAGCTGGTCGCCCACACCGGGCAGCGTGTGGCCGCTCCATTGCGACAGGGTGCCCGCCACGAACAGGCACAGCGCAGTGCCCAGAAACCCCCGGCCCAGCACATAGACGAAGGCGCGCACGCCCGCGAGCGATCGGGCCCCCGCCAGGCGGCGCAGCGCCACGCCCAGCAGCAGCGCCAGCGTGGCGGGCACCACGCCCTGCCACACGGCGATGCCCAGCGCATCCCATCCGCCCAGGCCGGGCGAGACCCACGCAGCGATGGCGCCCACCGCCAGCAGCGTCGGCACGGCCAGCGGCCAACCCAGCATGAGCAGTACCAGGCACGCGCCCGACCACTGCAGTTGCAGCGGCATCTGGTGCAGCGTGGGCAGGGCCCAGACCCAGGGCAGCAGGACGAGCGTGGCCAGCAGCGGCGTCCACAGCGGGGCGGGGGCGCCGTGCCCTGCCTCATGCGCCAGGGGCTTTCGGCTGGCCAGCAGCCGCCAGGGCCGGGCGGCCAGCGCGGCAACCAGGGCGATCAGGGCCAGGGCGGCGTCCATTTCTAAATTACTATTGTTTTGATAGCTTCTGGCGCTTGATGGATAAGCGCTGGAGGCCCATTCGAATCATGTCTGCACGCGCTAGGCCACCACCGGCTGCCCCAGCGAGCGCAGGATGTCCCGCACCATCTGCGCGCGGTCCTTGGGGTCCTTGAGCTCGCGCTCGATGCGCAGCTTCTCGTTGCCCGCCAGCTTGATGTGCTTGTTCTTCTGGATCAGCTCGATGATGCGCATCGGGTCGATGGGCGGCTGGGGCTTGAAGGTGATGTGGATCACACCCGGGGCGGCATCGACCTTCACCACGCCGTAGGGCTGGCTCAGCACGCGCAGGCGGTGCACGTCGATCAGGGTCTGGGCCTGCGGCGGCAGCTTGCCGAAGCGGTCCACGATCTCTTCGAGCAGGCCGTCGATCTGGTCGGGGTTCTTGGCGGTGGCCAGCTTCTTGTAGAACGACAGGCGCAGGTGCACGTCGCCGCAGTAGTCGTCGGGCAGCAGGGCGGGGGCGTGCAGGTTGATGTCGGTGGTCACGCTCAGCGGGCTGAGCAGGTCCGGCTCCTTGCCGGCCTTGAGCGCCTTGACGGCTTCGTTCAGCATCTCGTTGTACAGCTGGAAACCCACCTCCAGCATGTTGCCGCTCTGGTTCTCGCCCAGCACCTCGCCCGCGCCGCGGATCTCCAGGTCGTGCATGGCCAGGTAGAAGCCGCTGCCCAGTTCCTCCATCTGCTGGATGGCGTCCAGGCGCTGCGCGGCGTGCTTGGTCAGGCCCTCGGTGTCGGGCACCATGAGGTAGGCATACGCCTGGTGGTGGCTGCGGCCCACGCGGCCGCGCAGCTGGTGCAGCTGCGCCAGGCCGAACTTGTCGGCGCGGCTCATGATGATGGTGTTGGCCGTGGGGACGTCGATCCCGGTCTCGATGATGGTCGAGCACAAGAGGATGTTGTAGCGCTGGGCCACGAAGTCGCGCATCACGCGTTCGAGCTCGCGCTCGGGCATCTGGCCGTGGGCCACGGCGATGCGGGCTTCGGGCAGTATCTCTTCGAGCTTCTGGCGGCGGTTCTCGATGGTCTCCACCTCGTTGTGCAGGAAGTAGACCTGCCCGCCGCGCTTCAATTCGCGCAGCACCGCCTCGCGGATCACGCCCGTGCCCTCGTTGCGCACAAAGGTCTTGATCGCCAGGCGCCGCTGCGGCGCGGTGGCGATGACCGACAGGTCGCGCAGGCCTTCGAGCGCCATGCCCAGCGTGCGCGGTATGGGTGTGGCCGTCAGCGTCAGCACGTCCACCTCGGCGCGCAGGGCCTTCATCTGCTCCTTGTGGCGCACGCCGAAGCGGTGCTCCTCGTCGATGATCAAGAGGCCCAGGTTGTGGAACTTGGTGGATTCGGAGAGCAGCTTGTGCGTGCCCACCACGATGTCCACCGTGCCATCGCCGATGCCCTTGATGGCCGCGGTGATCTCCTTGCCCGAGCGAAAGCGCGACACCTCGGCCACCTTCACCGGCCACTTGGAAAAGCGATCCACCAGCGTCTGGTAGTGCTGCTCGGCCAAGAGCGTGGTGGGCGCCAGGAAGGCTACCTGCTTGCCGCCCGTGACGGCGACGAAGGCCGCGCGCAGGGCGACCTCGGTCTTGCCAAAACCCACGTCGCCGCAGACCAGGCGGTCCATGGGGCGGGGGCTGATCATGTCCTGGATCACCGCGTGGATGGCGGCGTTCTGGTCGGCCGTCTCCTCGAAGCCGAAGTCGTTGGCGAAGGTCTCGTAGTCCTGCGGGCTGTAGCGGAAGGCATGGCCTTCGCGCGCGGCGCGGCGGGCGTAGATGTTGAGCAGCTCGGCCGCGCTGTCGCGCACCTGCTCGGCGGCCTTGCGCTTGGCCTTTTCCCACTGGCCGCTGCCGAGCTTGTGCAGCGGCGCCTCGTCGGCGCTCACGCCGGTGTAGCGGCTGATCAGTTGCAATTGGCTCACGGGCACGTAGAGCACGGCCTTGTCGGCGTATTCCAGGTGCAGGAACTCCTGCATGGCGGGCGTGCCGTCGGGGTTCTTGTTGCCCACGTCCATGTTGACCAGGCCGCGGTAGCGGCCGATGCCGTGCGCGCTGTGTACCACGGGGTCGCCCACGTTGAGCTCGGCCAGGTCCTTGATCAGCGCCTCGACGTCGCTCACCTGCTCCTGCTTCTTGCGCCGGCGCGTGGTGGGGCCGGCGGCAAACAGCTCGGTCTCGGTGACGAAGTCGATGCCGTCCTCGACCCAGCTGAAGCCCACCGTGAGGCCTGCGGTGGCAATGCCCACCTTTTCGTCGGCCGTGCCCTGGAACTCGGCCAGCGAGTCGAAGGCCGGCGGGTTCACCCCGCTGGCGCGCAGAAAGTCGAGCAGGCTCTCGCGCCGGCCGGCGCTTTCGGCCAGCAGCAGCACGCGGTGTTGCGTGTTGCGGATGTGCGCGTGCAGGCGGGCCAGCGGGTCCTCGGCACCGCGCACCACCGACAGGTCGCCGAGCTTGTGGAAGTGCGGGTTGTCATCCACGTCCTCCACGCCGGGGCGGATGGACAGCTGCGCATGCTCCTTGGCGCGCGTGTAGAACTGGTCGGCCGAGAGGAACAGCTCCTCGGGCGGCAGCACCGGGCGCTCGGGATCGCCCTGCACCAGTCGGAAGCGGTCTTTCGTGTCCTGCCAGAAGCGCTGGAAGGCGGGCTCCAAGTCGCCGTGCAGCACCACGGTGGCCTCGCCGCCCAGGTAGTCGAACACCGTGGCCGTCTCGTCGAAGAACAGCGGCAGGTAGTACTCGATGCCGGCCGTGGCCACGCCCGCGCCCATGTCCTTGTAGATGCGGCTCTTGGTCGGGTCGCCCTCGAGCATCTCGCGCCAGCGGCTGCGGAACTTGGCGCGCGCCTCATCGTCCATGGGGAACTCGCGGCCGGGCAAGAGGCGCACCTCGGGCACGGGGTACAGGCTGCGCTGGCTGTCGGGGTCGAAGGTGCGGATGCTGTCGATCTCATCGTCGAACAGGTCCACCCGGTACGGCACCAGCGAGCCCATGGGGAACAGGTCGATCAGCCCGCCGCGCACCGCGTACTCGCCCGGGCTCACCACCTGCGAGACGTGGCTGTAGCCCGCCAGCGTGAGCTGGGCCTTGAACTTTGCCTCGTCGAGCTTTTGCTTGACCTTGAAATGGAAGGTGTAGCCCGCCAGGAAGGACGGCGGCGCCAGGCGGTACAGCGCCGTGGTGGCGGGCACCAGCACCACGTCGGCCCCGGTGTCCTTGTCCTTCTGGCTGATGCGCCAGAGGGTGGCCAGCCGCTCGCTGATCAGGTCCTGGTGCGGCGAGAAGGTGTCGTAGGGCAGCGTCTCCCAGTCCGGGAACAGCGCGCAGCGCAGCGTGGGCGCGAAGAACGCCATTTCCTCGATGAGGCGCTGCGCATCGGTGGCATCGGCCGTGACGATGGCGGTGGTGCGGCCGGCGGCCTTGTCGCGCTCGGCCAGGCGGGCCAGCAGCAGCGAATCGGCGCTGCCCACGGGGCGGGGCAGGGTGAAGCGTTTTCCGGGGGAGAGTTTGGGCAGTTCCATGCGCGCTGTGTCGTCTGGGCCCACGGCATCCCCTGGCGCACAAAACGCACGCAGGCCGCACGGGTGGGCAACCGGAGATTCTAGAATGGGCGGGCCATGACTGCTGTGCTGTTGCCAACACCCCTCGTTCCCTTGTCCGCCCACGGACGTTTCTGGGCGCTGGTGCCCTGCGCGGGAACGGGGTCGCGCGCCGTGGCGGCCCCGCCTGCGGCAATGGTGCCGGCCCCGGGCCTGTCTGCCGGGTCCACGCTGGGGGTCTTTTCCGCGTCCGAGGCGGCGGCACCACCCGTCGCTGCGTTGCCCAAGCAATACCACCTGGTGGCGGGGCATCCCATGGTGCTGCACACGCTGGCGGCCTTTGCCGGGGTGGGCCGGCTGCTGGGCACGCTGGTGGCCGTGGCGCCGGGCGACCGTTTCCTGGATGCGCATGCGCACCCGGCGTACTTCGCGGTCGAATGCGGCGGCCCCACGCGCGCCGATACGGTGCTGGGCGGCCTGCGGGCGCTGCTCGCGCGGGGCGCGCAGCGGGATGACTGGGTGCTGGTGCACGATGCGGCGCGCTGCCTGGTCACCACGGCGCAGATCGACCACCTGATCGATGTGTGCGCGCAGGACAGCGTGGGCGGCCTGCTCGCACACCAGCTGGCCGACACGCTCAAGACCTCGATCGACGGCCCCGGGGGCGTGCGCGTGGCCTCCACCGTGGACCGCAGCAACAAGTGGCTGGCGCAGACGCCGCAGATGTTCCGCATAGGCCCCCTGATGGACGCGCTCGACAAGGTGGGATCGAACGTGACCGACGAGGCCAGCGCCATGGAAGCCATGGGCCTGCACCCGCGCCTGGTGCCCGGCGGCGCGCAGAACTTCAAGGTCACCTACCCCGACGATTTCGCGCTGGCCGAGGCCGTGCTGGCGCAGCGCGGCCATGGCACCACGCTGGCCCGCTTTGGTGGCGAACGCGGGCAGGGGGCGACCGAGACGGGGCGCAAGACGATTTTCTGAGCCTGCCCGCGCAAGGGCAGGAGGACCATGAGCCCCTGGCGGGCAGAAGGCGAACGAACGGATGAACTTCAGGATTGGAGAAGGCTGGGATGTGCACGCACTGGTGCCCGGGCGGCCGCTGGTGATTGGCGGGGTGACCATCGAGCACACCCTGGGCCTGCTGGGCCATTCCGATGCCGACGTGCTGCTGCACGCCATTACCGATGCGATCCTGGGGGCCGCGGGCCTGGGGGACATCGGCCGCCATTTTCCCGATACCGATGCGCAGTTCCGGGGCGCCGATTCGGCCGTGCTGCTGGCCGAGGCCGCGCGCCGCGTGCGCGCCGCGGGCTACGCCATCGGCAATGTGGACAGCACGGTGGTGGCCCAGGCGCCTCGCCTGGCGGCCCACATTCCCGGCATGTGCCAGTGCATTGCGAAGGCCCTGGGGGTCGACTCCGGCCAGGTCAACGTGAAAGCCAAGACCGCCGAGCGCCTGGGGCCCGTGGGGCAAAGCCTGGCGATGGAGGCACGGGCCATTGCACTGTTGTACGCCGTGTGATCTGAGCAAGCGCCTGCAGGGGGCAGCAGGCAAGCAATCACGCGCTTTCAGGCGCACTGCGTGTCAGCCGCTGCCCTGCAGGTGCGGCCCGCTTCTTCTCATGTCAGGCCAATGCGGAGAATTCCGTTCCTCAAGACCAGGGACAAGTGCCGCTCAGTTCACCTTCTGAGCCTGAACCATCTTCATTGCCGAGCCAATCAGTGCCGACACCTCGGTCATGTTGCTGGGCACGATGAGCGTGGTGTTCGAGTCCGCAGCCACCTGGCTGTATGCCTCCACCGCCTTTTCCGCGACCTTGAGCTGGACGGCTTGCTCGCCACCCGGCTGGCGGATGGCCGATGCCACGCGTTCGATGGCCTGGGCATTGGCTTCGGCCACGGCCTTGATGGATTCGGCCTCGCCCTGGGCCTTGTTGATGACGGCCTGCTTTTCGCCCTCGGATCGCGCGATGAAGGCCTCGCGCTCGCCGGTGGCGATGTTGATCTGCTCCTGGCGGCGGCCTTCGGAGGCGGCGATGAGGGCGCGCTTTTCACGCTCGGCCGTGATCTGGGCCTGCATGGCGTGCAGGATTTCCTTCGGGGGGGTCAGGTCCTTGATTTCGTAGCGCAGCACCTTCACGCCCCAGTTCAACGCGGCTTCGTCGATGGCTTGCACGACCTGGGCGTTGATGATGTCGCGCTCTTCAAAGGTCTTGTCCAGTTCCAGCTTGCCGATGACCGATCGCAGCGAGGTCTGCGCCAGCTGCGTCACCGCCATGATGTAGTTGCTGGAGCCATAGCTTGCCCGCATGGGGTCGGTGACCTGGAAGTAGAGGATGCCGTCCACCTGCAGCTGGGTGTTGTCGCGCGTGATGCAGATCTGGCTGGGAACGTCGAGCGGGATTTCCTTCAGGCTGTGCTTGTAGGCGACCTTGTCGACAAAGGGCACCAGGAAGTTCAGTCCCGGTGTGAGGGTGCCAGCATATTTGCCCAGGCGTTCCTTGACCCAGGCGTTCTGCTGGGGGACGACCTTGACCGAGCGCGCGATGAAGATCACGGCAATGACGAGAATGACGATGGCAATTTCCATGAAGGACCTCTCTTTTCTTTTCTGGGAGTGAAGCGTTGGCGGCCGCTACCTACAGCGGATCGACCAGCAGGCGGTTGCCCACCAGTTCGGCCACGCGGTGCATGCCCGTGGAGGGCGTGACGCCCGGGCGGTGAATGGCTGTCCAGGTGGCGCCGCGGTATTTCACCGTGGTGGTTCCGTCCGGGTTCCAGCCTTCGATGAGGATGGTCTCGCCAACGTCCATGTTCACGCTGCGGTCGGCGCGGGCGGACGGGTCTCCGGGACGTTTTTTCTTGAGGTAGTACCAGCCCACCACCGCCCCACCGCCCACGATGGCGGCGGCAACGATCTGCACCGTGACCGGCAGGCCCAGGTGCGCGGCCAGGGCGGCTGCCACCAGGCCCACCGCCACCATGAGCAGATAGAAAGTGCCCGTGAGCAATTCCGCGACGACCACAGCGCCCGCGGCCAGCCACCAGATGGTGGATTCCTCCATAGCCGACTCCTCGTTGTTTGTGTTTAGTGCACCACATTCTGGGTCAAAAGCATGGCAGTTCAAAGGCGCGTCAACGTTATTCCTTACACTTCGCGCCTATTTCGTTTTTTGGCCGGGCAGGGCACGGTTGCACGGAGGCTGCGCATGAAGTTTCGCTTTCCCATCATCATCATCGATGAAGACTATCGTTCCGAGAACACTTCGGGCCTCGGTATCCGCGCGCTGGCGCAGGCCATCGAGTCCGAGGGTTTCGAGGTTGTGGGGGTCACCAGCTACGGCGATCTGTCGCAGTTCGCGCAGCAGCAAAGCCGTGCCAGCGCCTTCATCCTGTCCATCGACGATGAAGAATTCACCGTGGGCGAGGGGCTCGACCCCATCGTGCTGAGCCTGCGCAACTTCATCGGCGAGGTGCGGCGCAAGAATACCGAGGTGCCGATCTACGTGCACGGCGAGACCAAGACCAGCCGCCACCTGCCCAACGACATCCTGCGCGAGCTGCACGGCTTCATCCATATGTTCGAGGACACGCCCGAGTTCGTGGCGCGCCACATCATCCGCGAAGCCAAGAGCTACCTGGAGAGCGTGCAGCCGCCGTTCTTCAAGGCGCTGCTGGACTACGCCGAAGACGGCTCGTACAGCTGGCACTGCCCCGGCCATTCGGGCGGCGTGGCGTTCCTGAAAAGCCCTGTGGGCCAGATGTACCACCAGTTCTACGGCGAGAACATGCTGCGCGCCGATGTCTGCAACGCGGTGGAAGAGCTCGGGCAGCTGCTGGACCACAACGGCGCCATCGGCGAGAGCGAGCGCAATGCCGCGCGCATCTTCAATGCCGACCACTGCTTCTTCGTGACCAACGGCACCAGCACGTCCAACAAGATGGTGTGGCACCACACGGTGGCCCCGGGCGACGTGGTGGTGGTGGACCGCAATTGCCACAAGTCCATCCTGCACAGCATCATCATGACCGGGGCCATCCCCGTGTTCATGAAGCCCACGCGCAACCACTTCGGCATCATCGGGCCCATCCCGCAAAGCGAGTTCGAGCCCAAGGCCATCGAGGCCAAGATCAAGTCCAATCCGCTGCTCAAGGGCGTGGATGCCAAGAAGGTCAAGCCGCGCGTGCTCACGCTCACTCAGTCCACCTACGACGGCGTGCTGTACAACACCGAGACCATCAAGGGCATGCTCGACGGCTATGTGGACAACCTGCACTTCGACGAGGCCTGGCTGCCGCACGCGGCCTTCCACCCGTTCTATGGCAGCTACCATGCCATGGGCAAGAAGCGCACGCGCCCCAAGTATTCGGTGACCTACGCCACGCAGTCCATCCACAAGCTGCTGGCGGGCATCAGCCAGGCCAGCCATGTGCTGGTGCAGGATTCGCAGACCACGAAACTCGACAGGCACCTCTTCAATGAGGCCTACCTGATGCACACCAGCACCAGCCCGCAGTACAGCATCATCGCCAGCTGCGACGTGGCCGCCGCGATGATGGAGCCGCCCGGCGGCACGGCCCTGGTGGAAGAAAGCCTGCTCGAAGCGCTGGACTTCCGCCGCGCCATGCGCCAGGTGGAAGATGACTTCGGCAAGAACGACTGGTGGTTCAAGGTCTGGGGGCCGGACAAGCTCGTGGACGAAGGGCTGGGCCGGGCCGAGGACTGGATCATCCGCAGCGATGGTAAGGGCAAGAAGAACGGCAGCAAGTGGCACGGTTTCGGCCAGCTGGCCGACGGCTTCAACATGCTGGACCCGATCAAGTCCACCATCGTCACGCCGGGCCTGAACCTGGACGGCAAGTTCGACAAGACCGGGATTCCCGCGTCCATCGTGACCAAGTACCTTGCCGAGCACGGCGTGGTGGTGGAGAAGACCGGCCTGTACAGCTTCTTCATCATGTTCACCATCGGCATCACCAAGGGCCGCTGGAACACGCTGCTCACGGCGCTGCAGCAGTTCAAGGACGACTACGAGAAGAACCAGCCCATGTGGCGCATCCTTCCCGAGTTCTGCCAGCAGCACAAGCGCTACGAGCGCATGGGCCTCAAGGACCTGTGCCAGCACGTGCACGAGATGTATGCCAAGTACGACATCGCGCGCCTGACGACTGAGATGTACCTGTCGGACCTCACGCCCGCCATGAAGCCCTCGGACGCGTACGCGCACATCGCGCACCGCCAGACCGAGCGGGTGGAGATCGACCACCTGGAAGGCCGCATCACCGTGGGCCTGGTCACGCCGTACCCGCCGGGCATTCCGCTCTTGATCCCCGGCGAGGTGTTCAACAAGAAGATCGTGGACTACCTCAAGTTCGCCCGCGAATTCGCCAAGCTGTGCCCGGGCTTCGAGACCGACATCCACGGCCTGGTGGAGGTGGAGGACGAGAACGGCCAGGTGCGGTACTACGCCGATTGCGTGGCCGATGCGAACAAGGCCCCCGGCAAGAACCCCAAGCCGCTGGCCACCGCCAAGAACCTGGTGCAGGTGGGGGACGACGGCCCTTACGGGCGCATTGTCTGAAGGCCCGCGCGGACTCTTGGTTAGGGCATAAAGATGGCAGGAGCGCTTGAATGACAAGCGCTCATTGCTATATTTTTAATAGCAAATGCGCGCAAGACGTGCCTGCTCAGCGCGCGGGCATGTCCTCGCGTACGCGCACGAAGCTGGCAAACCGGGGCAGCCCGCCCCCGTGCGTGCCGCGATAGCGGTAGGTCACCCAGCTGCCCACCGGCGGTGGATGGCTGCGGTCGGCTTCGGTGAATCCTGCGCCCAGCCGGAAGCGCTGGCCCGAAGGCATCTCCACCAGCAGCGCGCCCATGCGCCCGGCATGACGGCCCTTGCCGGGCAGGTGGGCGACCACGCGGGCCTCGGTGTCTTCGTGGGTCTTGACCTTGACCAGATCGTCGCTGCGTCCTGACCGGTACAGCGAGGCGCCCCGGTGCAGCATCAGGCCTTCGCCCCCCGCACGCACCGTGCGCTGCAGCAGCGACTGCAGGGCGGCGTCGCTGGCCACGCGCTGTTGCGGCACGGCCTGCACCCAGGGCTGGCCGATGCCCGCGACCAGGGCGTTGAGCGCGGCGAGCCGTTCATCGAATGTGCCGCCGTGCCGGGGCAGGTCGAACACCATGAGCCGCATCTGGCGCCAGGCGGCGTCATCGGGCTGCTGCTGCCGCGCGGTGGACTGCGCCTGGCTGAATCGGCCACGCCCGGCCCACAGTTCACCGTCCATGGGGGTATCAGGCCACCCGGCGGTGAACCAGGCCGGGGCGGCAATCGTCTCGCCGCCGCGTGTGCGCAAGATCTGGCCGTCCCAGTAGCCGCGCACACCGTCGTATTTTTCGCTGACCCAGTAGTCCGCCAACGGCATGCCAGGCCGGTACACATTGGCCAGCAGCAGCGCGGGTGCATCCGCCGCACGGGCGTGGGGCAGGGCCGTGGCCCACGCCAGCCATGCCAGGCAGCTTCTGCGGCGCATATGCTATTGAATGTGTAGCGGCTTGCGCTTTGTCATCAAGCGCTGGCGCGAATTCTGGTTCGTATTTCCTGGCGGGTCAGACCTGGTCGGCGCTCAGCCCGGCCGTCTGGCTGAAGCCTCCGTCCACGTAGGTGATTTCGGCGGTCATGCCCGAAGCCAGGTCGGACAGCAGGAACGCCGCCACATTGCCCACGTCTTCGATCGTCACATTGCGGCGCAGCGGCGAGGCGTCGGCCACGCGGCTGAGCAGCTTGCCGAAGTCCTTGATGCCGCTGGCGGCCAGCGTCTTGATGGGGCCGGCGCTGATGCCGTTAGCGCGGATGGCGCGGCCGTCCTCGGTGCGGCCCACGGCTTCGGCCAGGTAGCGCACGGAGGCTTCCAGGCTGGCCTTGGCCAGGCCCATGGTGTTGTAGTTGGGAATGGTGCGCAGCGCGCCCAGGTAGCTCAATGTGAGCAGCGACGACTTGTCGTTCAGGTAGGGCAGGGCGGCCTTGGCCATGGCCGGGAAGCTGTAGGCGCTGATGTCGTGGGCGATGCGGAAGCCCTCGCGCGAGAGGCCCTCGAGGAAGTTGCCGGCGATCGCCTCGCGGGGGGCGAAGCCGATGCTGTGCACGAAACCGTCGAACTTGGGCCACACCTGGGCCAGGTCCGCGAACATGCGCTCGATCTGCTCGTCGCTGCCCACGTCGCAGTCAAAGATCAGCTTGGAGTCGAACTCGGCGGCAAAGTCGGTGATGCGGTCCTTGAAGCGGTCGCCCACGTAGCTGAAGGCCAGCTCGGCGCCCTGCGCGTGGCAGGCCTTGGCGATGCCGTAGGCGATGGAACGGTTGGACAGCACACCTGTGATGAGCAGCTTCTTGCCGGTCAGAAAACCCATTGTTGTTCTCCTGTGGAATGCGGAAATTGGCGTGGGCCGTGGCGCCCTGGCGGCCTGCGGGGGAATCTCCACAGCCTGCGCGGCGGCACCTTCGGCGTAGTGCAGAATTGTCGCATGCGGTTCTGGCTGACTTTTCTGCTGATGGGGTGTGCCGTCCCGGCGTGGGCCGCGCATGGGTACGCGCTGTGGGGCGACCTCAAGTACCCGGCGGGTTTTGCGCATTTCGACTATGTGAACCCCGCGGCCCCCAAGGGCGGCGAGCTGCGCATGGTGAGCAACCTGCGCTATTCCACGTTCGACAAGTACAACCCGTTCACCATGAAGGGCTCGGTGCCCGCGTACCTGAGCGACCTGTTGTTCGAGACCTTGCTGACCGGCTCCATGGACGAGACGGCCTCTGCCTATGGCCTGCTGGCCGAGGATGTGCAGGTGGCCGACGACCGGTTGAGCGCCACGTTCCGCCTGCGCCCCGAGGCGCGCTTTCACAACGGCGATCCCGTCGAGGCCGCGGACGTCAAGTACAGCTACGACACGCTGATCGGCCCCTACGCGTCGCCCAGCTACGCCACGCTGCTGCAGGAGGTGGCGGGCGTCGACGTGCTGGACACGCGCACCGTGCGTTTTCGATTCAAGCAGCCCAACCGCGAACTGCCGTTGACCGCCGGGGGCATCCCGGTCTTCAGCCGCGCCTGGGGGCGCCAGCCCGATGGCAAGGCCAAGCGCTTTGACGAGATCGTGACCGACATTCCCATTGGCAGCGGCCCCTACCGCATCGGGCCGATGAAGTTCGGCCGCGACATCACCTACGAGCGCGATCCCCAGTACTGGGGCCGCAACCTCAACGTCAACCGCGGCGCCTTCAATTTCGACCGCATCACGGTCAAGATCTACAAGGACAACACCGCGCGGCTGGAGGCCATGAAGGCCGGCGAGTTCGATTTCATGACCATCTATTCGGCGGGCGACTGGGCCCGCCGCATCGATGGCAAGCTCTTCAAGCAGGGCGTGCTGGTCAAGAAGGACATGGCGCACAGGCTGCCCGCGGGGTTCCAGAGCTACGTGCTCAACACGCGCCGCCCCATCCTCCAGGACGTCCGCGTGCGCGAGGCGCTGGGCCTGGCCATCGACTACGAGTGGATGAACCGCCAGATGTTCTATGGCGGCTACCCGCGCGTGAAGGACCTGTTCGGAAACACCAGCTGCGAAGCCACGGGTACGCCGGGGCCTGAGGAGCTGGCCCTGCTGGAGCCCTGGCGCGGCAAGGTGCCCGACGCCGTGTTCGGCCCCATGTACACGCCGCCCGTGACGGAGGGAGATGGCCATTCGCTGCGCGACAACCTGCGCCGCGCCCGCCAGCTGCTGGCCGATGCGGGGTGGACGTACCGCGACGGCGCCCTGCGCAACGCCAAGGGCGATCCCATGGAGATCGAATACCTGGACAGCAAGGAAGCGGGGGCCCGGACCGTCACCCCCTGGATGCGCAATCTGGAAAAGCTCGGCATCACGCTGCGGTTCTCGTCGGTGGACTTTGCGCTGTACCTGCAGCGCATGGACAAGTTCGACTACGACATGGTCAGCCTGAACTACCCCGGCACCTACAACCCGGGGCAGGCCATGAAGGAGCTGTTCGGCAGCAAGGGGGCCGATGTGGAAGGCTCCAGCAACCACGCGGGCGTGAAGAGCCCTGCGGTGGATGCCCTGGTGACGGCGCTGACCCGTGCGCGCAGCCAGTCGGAGATGCTGCCCGCCTGCCGCGCGCTGGACCGCGTGATCATGCACAGCCACTACCTCATACCGCAGTGGACGCTGGCCTCGCACCGCGTGGTGTACAACCAGCAGCGCCTGGCCTACAAGGAGCCGATGCCGCCCTATGCCAAGGCGGAGGAATGGCTCATGTACTCATGGTGGAGCCTCAAGCCATGACCCCGAAGCCGCCGCAGCCCTGAGAGTCACCCTTTCCATCCCATGCTCGCCTACATCGCCAAACGCCTGCTGCTGATGCTGCCCACCCTGCTGGGGGTGCTGCTCGTGACTTTCGCGGTGATCCAGTTCGTGCCGGGGGGGCCGGTGGAGCAGTACCTGGCCGAAGCGCGCACGGCCGCGGGCAAGAGCGGCGTGGAATCGGGCGGCATGGCCTACCGGGGCGACCAGGGCGTGGACCCCAAGCGGCTTGCGCAGATCAAGGCGCTGTACGGCTTCGACAAGCCCGCGCACGAGCGTTTCCTGCAGATGCTGGGGCAGTTTGCGCGCTTCGACCTGGGCCAGAGCTTTTTCCAGAACAAGGCCGTCTGGGATCTGGTGAAGGAAAAGCTCCCCGTCTCCATCAGTCTGGGCCTGTGGACCTTCTTCATCAGCTACCTGGTGGCCGTGCCGCTGGGTGTGGCCAAGGCGGTGCGGGCAGGCTCGCGGTTCGACCTCGTGACCACGCTGATCATCCTCGTGGGCTATGCCATTCCGGGCTTCGTGCTGGGCGTGGCGCTGCTGGTGATCTTTGGCGGGCAGCTGCAGTGGTTCCCGCTCAGGGGCCTGACCTCGGCCAACTGGGACGAGCTTTCCTGGGGCGCGCGCATCGTGGACTACCTGTGGCACATCACGCTGCCCGTCACGGCCATGGTGCTGGGCAGCTTCGCGGTGACGGCCATGCTCACCAAGAACGCGTTCCTGGAAGAGATTCGCAAGCAGTACGTCCTCACGGCCCGCGCCAAGGGCCTGTCGGAGCGGCAGGTGCTGTGGAAGCACGTGTTTCGCAACGCGCTCATCCCCATCATCACCGGGTTTCCGGCCGCGTTCGTCGGTGCGTTCTTCACGGGCTCGCTCCTGATCGAGACACTGTTCTCCCTCGACGGGCTGGGCCTGCTCAGCTACGACAGCGTCATCCGCCGCGACTACCCCGTGGTGCTGGGCACGCTGTACCTGTTCACGCTGATCGGCCTGGTGACCAAGCTGGTCAGCGACCTGTGCTACGTGTGGGTGGACCCCCGCGTGAAGTTTGACTAGCCCGCCAGCCCGCCCAGCCAGCTTGAACCAAACGAACAGCCAGCCCTGATGAGCCCTGCCTCTCCATCGCCTTCGCTCTCTCCCGCGCGCCGCGCGTGGCTGCGCTTTCGGCGCAACCGCCTGGGCTACTGGAGCCTGTTGATCTTCAGTGCCCTGGTGCTGCTGAGCCTGTGCGCCGAACTGGTCAGCAACGACAGGCCGCTCATCGTGCGCTACGAGGGGCACACCTACTTTCCGATGCTCAAGGACTACCCCGAGACCACGTTCGGCGGAGACTTCGAGACCCCCACCGACTACCTGGACCCCTTCATCAAGAACCGGCTGAGCCAGGGCAGCAACTGGGCGCTGTACACCCTCAATCCGTACGGGCCCAACACGCTCAACTACTTCGCCAAGTCGCCCAACCCGTCGGCGCCCACCGGCGACAACTGGCTGGGCACCGACGACCGGGGGCGTGACCTGCTGGCCCAGCTGCTCTACGGCTTTCGCGTGAGCGTGCTGTTCGGCCTGGCGCTCACGGTGACGGGCGTGCTGCTGGGCGTGGTCACGGGGGCGATCCAGGGGTTCTTTGGGGGCAAGACCGATCTGGCGTTCCAGCGCTTCATGGAAATCTGGGGCTCCATGCCCGAGCTGTACCTGCTCATCATCTTCAGCGCCGTGTTCGCCCCGAGCATCTCGCTGCTGCTCATCCTTCTCTCCCTGTTTGGCTGGATGGGCCTGTCGGACTACGTGCGCGCCGAGTTCCTGCGCAACCGCCAGCTCGACTACGTGAAGGCGGCGCGGGCCCTGGGCGTGGGCAATGCGCAGATCATCTGGCGCCACATCCTGCCCAACAGCCTCACCCCGGTGGTGACCTTCCTGCCGTTTCGCATGAGCGCGGCCATCCTCGCGCTCACTTCGCTTGACTTCCTGGGCCTGGGCGTGCCGCCCGGCACGCCGTCGCTGGGCGAGCTGCTGAGCCAGGGCAAGAACAGCATCGACGCGTGGTGGATTTCCTTGTCCACCTTCGCCGTGCTGGTCACCACCTTGCTGCTGCTGACCTTCATGGGCGATGCGCTGCGGGACGCCCTCGACCCCCGAAAGGCCGATCAATGATGGCCCCCACGCCTGGCACCGGCATGTCCTCGCTGCCCCCCGGGGGCGCTCCCGCCGCTCCGCTGCTCGACGTGCGGGATCTGCACGTGCGCTTCGGCGCCAAGGAAGTGGTGCGCGGGGCCAGCTTCACCATCGCAGCCGGCGAAAAACTCGCGCTGGTGGGCGAGTCCGGCTCCGGCAAGACCATCACCGCGCTCAGCCTGCTGCGGCTGGCGGGCAATGCCGCCATCACCGGCCAGGCCATGCTGCGGGGGCAGCGCGATCTGCTGGCGCTCACGGAGCGCGAGATGCGGGGCGTGCGCGGCGGCGAGATCGCCATGGTCTTCCAGGAGCCGATGACCGCGCTCAACCCGCTGATGACCATTGGCACGCAGATCGCCGAGATCCTGCAGCTCAAGAAAGGCCTGATGGGCGAGCAATGCGCGCAGGCCGCCGTTGCGCTGCTGGCCAAGACCGGCATTCCCGAGCCCGCGCGCCGCGCCAACAGCTTTCCCCACCAGCTCTCGGGCGGCCAGCGCCAGCGCGCCATGATCGCCATGGCCCTGGCCAGCGAGCCGCAGCTGCTGCTGGCCGACGAACCCACCACCGCGCTCGACGTCACGCTGCGCGGCCAGATCCTGGACCTGCTGTCCGATCTGCAGCGGCAGAACGGCATGGCGGTGCTGCTGATCACGCACGACCTCAACCTGGTGCGCCGCTTCGCGGACCGCGTGGCCGTGATGGAGCAGGGCGTGCTGGTGGAGCAGGGGCCCGTGGCCGAGGTGTTCGGCGCGCCGCAGCATGCCTACACCCGCCGCCTGATCGCCAGCCAGCCGCGCCGTGACGTGGCACCCGCCGATTCCCCCGCGGGCACGCCGCCGGTGGTCCAGACGCGGGACCTGCGCGTGGTGTACCCCACGCCGCTCCCCGGCCTGCGGGGATGGTTCCAGAAAGGCGAGTTCGTGGCCGTGCAGGCCGCCACGCTCGCGCTGCCGCCCGGAGAGACGCTGGGCGTGGTGGGCGAATCCGGGTCGGGCAAATCCACGCTGGCGCAGGCCATCCTGGGCCTGCTGCCCTGCACCGGCCAGCTGAAGGTCGGCGGGCAGGCGTGGCAGCAGCCCGCCACGCGCAACACGCCCGCCAACCAGCAGCTGCGCCGCCGCGTGCAGGTGGTGTTCCAGGACCCGTTCTCGTCGCTCTCTCCGCGCCTGACGGTCGAAGAGATCGTGGGCGAGGGCCTCAAGGTGCATGAGCCCGCGCTGGGCGTGGCCCAGCGGCGCGCCCGGGTCGAGGCCGCGCTGGCCGAGGTGGGCCTGGCCGAGGCCCAGTACCCGCGGCTGCTTGAGCGCTACCCGCATGAATTCTCCGGTGGGCAGCGCCAGCGCCTGGCCATCGCGCGCGCCCTCATCGTGCAACCGCAGGTGCTCGTGCTCGACGAGCCCACCAGCGCGCTCGACGTCACCATCCAGCAGCAGGTGCTGGGCCTGCTGCAGCGCCTGCAGAAAGAAAAGGGCCTGAGCTACCTGCTCATCACCCACGACGTGGACGTGATCCGGGCCATGGCGCACCAGGTGCTGGTGATGAAGGATGGCTCCGTGCTGGAAAGCGGCAGCGTGGACGAGGTGCTGGACGCACCCCGGCACCCCTACACCCAGCGCCTGGTGGCCGCCGCCACCGTGCCCGGGGCGGACTAGTTTCTGGCCGAAATGGCCGCTGGCGCTTGTGGTGAAAGCGCGGAGCGCTATTTAATTGGTAGCAAAAAGAGGCTTTATGCCGGTTGGGTGCGGCGCACCACATCGCATCGCGGTGCTTCGCCGCGGCACGGTGCTGGCATCCGGCGCCCGGGCTCCACGCCTGCAGCGCCTGGCCTTGCCTCAGGTCATCACTGCGCGCCTGGCGTGCTGTTCACTGGCGGGCGGCGCCCACAGGATGCGGCCCACGTCGATGCCCATGGACTGCGCACGCTCGATCAGGTGTTCGCGCACA
Source organism: Acidovorax sp. GW823-FHT01C06 (assembly GCF_058798375.1). NCBI lineage: Bacteria > Pseudomonadati > Pseudomonadota > Betaproteobacteria > Burkholderiales > Comamonadaceae > Acidovorax > Acidovorax sp. GW823-FHT01C06. The sequence goes on along the minus strand of NZ_JBXAKN010000014.1, from coordinate 73,132 downwards.
TGCCAGGGCAGGGTGGGGGTGCGCGACAGGATCCACAGGTAGTCCTTGCTGGAGCCCACCACCATGGCCCACTGGTAGTTCTCATCCAGCGCCACCACGTTGTAGCCGCCGTAGAACGGCCCGAAGAACGACACCTTCAACGCCGCGCGCGTGGGCGCATTGACGAAGCTTGCCGTGCCCTCGGCCTCCTTCCATTCCTTGCGCACCGGGTCGTATCCCCGGTTCACCACCTTCACGGTGTCGTCGGGGTTGCGGCTGTAGGTGGCGCTGGTCTGGGTGAGGCCGCGCTCGAACGAGTGGTCGATGCGCGCCACCTCGTGCCAGTGGCCGGTGTAGCGGTCCACATCGAAGCCGGTCACGGCCTGGATGCCTTCGGGCGTGCGTGGCGTGGAGCAGGCCGTGAGCGCCAGCAGCGCCATCAGTGCGGTGGCTCCGATCACCAGGGACCAGGGGGAGTGGCGGCGAGGCATGGCGTGGATGCGCATGAGATTGCTCCTGCGGTGGCGGCTTTCGAGGGTGCCTTGCAGGGCTTTGTGGGCATGCGCTGCGCGGCGGTTGTCTGTGCATTCGACTGTAGGCACGGCGGCTGCCCCGGCGTGTAGGCGCAGGCTGGCAGCGCCTGTCGGCGCGGCGCAGGGGTTGTGTGCGGGGCTCAACGCCCGGTAGCGCGGCGTTGACGGACCGGCGGCAGTCGTCCAGGCGTAGAGTGGGGCCAGGCGCCTTCTGCCTGTTTGCTGCCTGTTGGCGAATGCGCCCCGATCGGAGAGGAACACCCATGACCGCCCACCCCCACCCTGCGCACAACGCCCCACCCCTGGAAGACGGCCCGCCCCGGGTGGACCCCTTGCGCTTTCACCGGCACCATGAGCACCTGGCCCCTACCTTCGGCACGGACCGGTTTGCGTTGCAGGCCGAGGCCTTTGCGCGGTTCTTTGGCACGCCGCTGTTTCTCGGTGCGCAGACGCTGATCGTGGCGGCGTGGATCTTGATCAACGTGCTGGGTGCCGCCAGGTTCGATCCCTATCCGTTCATCCTGCTCAACCTTGCGTTCAGCCTGCAGGCGGCCTACGCCGCGCCGCTCATCCTGCTCGCCCAGACGCGGCAGGCCGCGCGCGACAAGCACCACGCCGACGCGGATGCGCAGCACCGCGAGGCGCTGGCCATCGCCAGCGAACAACGCCAAGCCATTGCCGCGCAGAATGCCGCGCAGGTGCTGGAGCTGCTGCAGCAAAACACCTTGTTGACCGAACAGACGCGCCAGCTCACGCTGCGCGTCGAAGCACTGACTGTGGAGATCCACCAGCGATTTGTCACGCAGGCCGCGCGGCCTTGACGGGATGGATCCACGAACGACTTCCCGCCATCCACGCGGGCCCGGGCCATGCCCTCCTGCTCCTTGCCCACCACACCGCGGAATGTCCATGCCCCCACCATCCCCGCCATCTCCTTCGTCCCCTCCGTCCCCGCCATCTCCTTCGTCCCCTCCGTCCCCGCCATCTCCTTCGTCCCCTCCGTCCCCGCTGGTGGCTTCATCGCCGTCGCCCCAGGGGGGTGATGCGGACGTCGATATCGCGTCGCTGTACCGCCGGGTCCATGGCCTTGCCGTGCCAGGGCAGCTGGCCACCGCCCTGCACATGGGGGCGGAGCACACCGTGGTGGCGACGGGGCTGGATCCTCAGCTGCCCTCCGTCGTGCTGACCCTGGCGCTGGGCAGCCAGAAGACGGCGCGCGATTTTTTCCGCGGGGCGCTTCCCACCCCCTTCGAGCTGGAGACCGCCATTGCGCGGGTGGAGGACGAGGTCTACGCCGCCCATGTCCGCCATCGCCCCTGGGTGCCGCAGGGTGCGGTGGTCGCGCCTTGTTCCGCAGACCCGGCGCTGCACGAGATCGCCACCCTGGCGGGCATTGCGCCAGGGCCGCGGCGCATGCTCACTCTCGATGCCCTGGAGCATGTGTTCAACCGGCTTGTCTCCGTATCCCAGGGGCGTCCGGCTTCGCAGGAGGGGTTGCCCGCCCGCGCTGCATTCGCGGCCACCCTGCTGGTGCTGCGCGAGCTGATGCACCACATGCCGTTCGGGTCGCTCACGCTGATGGACGGTGCCTGAGGGGCCGGGGGCCGATGGGTGGCCCAACGCTGGACGGTGCGGGCATGTGGTGGAAAGCGGCGCGGAGAGCGTGCGCCGCTCGTCGCCAAGTCTGGGTGTTGTCCTACAGACACGCGCCGGGATGCCTCTAAGGTTGTTTGTGTGAATTTTTCACATTCTTCGGGATGCTCCCCTGGTCCCGCAGCCGCCAACATCTCACCAAAGAGGCCACCCCATGAAAACACATCCTTGTCTGCGCACCGTCCTGTGTGCACTGTCCATCGCCAGCCTTGCCGCCTGCGGGGGCGGTGGTGGAGGTGGAGGTGGCGAAACCAGCGGAAATGGCACGTTGCGCTTGGCGATGACGGATGCCCCCAGCTGCGGCTATTCCGCCGTGAATGTCACGGTCGAGAAAGTGCGCGTCCACCAGAGCAGCAATGCCTCGGACAACGATGCGGGCTGGTCCGAGATCGTGCTGAACCCGGCACGCCGGGTGGACCTGCTGACGCTGACGAACGGTGTGCTCATGGAGCTGGGGCAGGTGCCGCTGCCCGCGGGAAAGTACACGCAGTTGCGGCTCGTGCTGGCCAGCAACACAGGGGCCCAGCCGCTGGCCAATTCGGTGGTCCCCACCGGCGCATCGGAAGTCGCGCTGAAAACGCCGAGCGGGCAGCAATCGGGCGTCAAGACGAATGTGAATATCGACGTGGGCGCCAATCAGATGGCCGACTTCGTTCTGGACTTCGATGCCTGCAAGTCGGTGGTGGCCGCTGGCGCCTCGGGCCAGTATCTTCTCAAACCCGTGGTGTCGGTGATCCCGCGCTTCGTTTCCGGTGTGCAGGGCTATGTGGAACCCGGCACGGGCACCAGCGTCTCCCTGCAGTTCAACGGTGAGCTGGTGCGCGCCACCACCCCCGACAGCGCGGGCAGGTTCCTGCTCCAGCCGGTGGCTCCGGGCAACTACACGCTGGTCGTCGTGGGTGCGGGGCGCACCACCACGGTGGTCACGGGGGTACCGGTGGCCGCCGAGACAGTGACTTCTGTGGGCGCGGGCGCCGCGCCTTTGAGCCTGCCGCCATCTCCGGTCGCGACGGTGAAGGGCACCGCCCCGGTGGACACCATGGTGCGGGTGCTCCAGCCCTTGTCGGTGGGGGGCACGATCGAAGTGGCCGGCCGGGGCGTTGACGGGGTGACAGGGGCCTACGGCTTCACGGTGCCTACCCTCGCGCCGCGGGTCGCCCCCTATGCCGCACCGGGCACCAGCCTGGTGTTTGCCGCGGACTCCGCGGCGACGGGGCGCTACGCTGTTCAGGCCCGCCTGGGTGGTTTTGCCGACAAGACGCAGGCACTGCCTGTCCTGACGGAGGGTGCCGTGCAAACCACGGATTTCACCTTCCCCTGACACCGCGGGCGGAGGGCACCGCCCCGCCTGCGATGAATGGCAGCGGGGCGGCCTTTCAGGACGGGGGGCGCGTCTCGGCGCCTGTCGGCCAGGGCGGTGATGTCAGGGCTCTCCGGCCGGCCGCGCCACGAGGTCCTTCCGGTCGCCGGAAAACCAGGCCGCCAGGAAATCCGCCAGCGCCCGCGTCTTGGCCGACAGGTCGCTGCGGGTGGGGTACACCAGCGTCACGTCCGCCGCGGGCAAGGCCCAGGCGGGCAGAACGCGCCGCAGGCGGCCAGCGGCCAGGTGGGCTGCCACGTCCCACTCGGAGCGCATCAGCACGCCGTGGCCTTCCAGGGCCCAGGTGGTGGCGGCCGCGCCATCGTTGGTGCTGAGCATGCCGCGCACCTTCACCGTTTCCTGCCGCCCGCCCTGGTGCAGGTGCCAGGTGCCATAGGTTTCATCGCTTTCGCGGATCACGATGCACAGGTGGGCCAGCAGGTCGGCGGGCTGGGCGGGCTCGCCCGCGTGGGCCAGGTAGGCCGGCGACGCGCACAGCACGCGCCGGTTGGCCATCAGCCTGCGGGCCGTGAGGCGCGAGTCGGGCAGGTCGCCAAAGCGCACGGCGGCATCCAGGCCCTGTTCCACCAGGTTCACGGGCCGGTCGGTCAGGTGCAGTTGCACCTCCACTTCGGGGTAGGCGCGCGAGAAGGCCGACAGGGCCGGCGCGATGTGAACGCGGCCAAAGCCCAGCGTGGCCGCCAGCTTGATGAGCCCGCGCGGCGAGCTGCGCGCGCCGGCCACCGTGCGCTCCAGCGCCTCCAGGTCGCCCAGGATGCGGGCACCATCCAGCAGGTAGGTCTCGCCCTCGGGCGTGAGGTGGATGCGCCGCGTGGTGCGGTGCAGAAGGCGCACGCCCAGCCGGTGCTCCAGCTGGGCCAGGCGCCGGCTGACCGCGGGCGGGGTGATGCCCATCTGCTGCGCGGCGGCGGCCAGGCTGCCTTCCTTCATGAGCAAGGCAAAGAAGCGCAGGTCCGAAAAGCCGTCCATGGGTACCTCATTCATGCGTTGAATTTATGAATGAAATGATTTTGACGGTATTTATGGCGTTGAACATCACTCATAAGATCCAGCCACAACAAATACCCTCAGGAGACAACCCATGACCGATTCCACCCTCCCGACACCGTCCCTGTTTCCCCGCCGGCTGGCTGTGGCGGCAACGGCCGCCGCCACGCTGGCACTGCTGTCGCCCGCTGCGGCCCTGGCCCAGCCAGCGGCTTATCCCAACAAGGCCATCAAGCTCGTGGTTCCCTATGCGCCGGGCGGCAGCGCCGACATCGCCGCGCGGCTCATCACCGATGAATGGGGCAAGGCGCTGGGCGGCTCGCTGTTCATCGAGAACAAGGGCGGCGCGGGCGGCAACATCGGCGTGGACATGGTGGCCAAGGCCGCACCGGACGGCTACACCATCGGCCTGCAGACCGTCTCGCTGGCCATCAACCCCAGCCTCTCGGCCAAGATGCCCTACGACACCCTGAAGGATCTGGCGCCCATCGGCATGGTGGCCAGTTCGCAGCATGTGCTGGTGGTCAACAACGCCTTGCCCGCCAAGAACATCAAGGAACTGGTGGCGCTGCTCAAGGCGCAGCCGGGCAAGTACTCGTATGGCTCGGCCGGCGCGGGCAGCACCTTCCACATGTCGGCCGAGTTGTTCAAGGCCGTGGCGGGCACGCCCATCGTGCACATACCCTACCGCGGCGGCGGCCCGGCCATGATCGACACCATGTCGGGCCAGGTGGCGCTGAGCTTTCCGGTGCTGTCGGCCGCGCAGCCGCACGTGCAGGCGGGCAAGCTCAGGGCGCTGGGCGTCACCGGTACCAAGCGCTCGGCGCTCATGCCCGACGTGCCCACCATTGCCGAGGCGGGCCTGCCTGGCTACGCGTTTGAAACCTGGTTCATCGTGTTCGCGCCGGCCGGCACGCCCAAGCCGGTCGTCGACAAACTCAACACCACCCTGAACCAGGCGCTCAACACCCCGGCGCTCAAGGAGCGCATGGCCAAGGACGGTTTCGACCCCATTCCATCGACGCCCGAGCAGGCCCGCGCACGGCTCGAAAAAGAGATGCCGCAGTGGGCCAAATTGATCAGGGAGCGGGGCATCACCGCCGAATAGGCACTGCCGCAATTTCAACGACACCATGACCACGACGACCCCGCTTTTCCCCGGCTTCACCCCCCACCGTGTGCCCACGCCCGACGGCCAGCACATCCACGCGCTGGTGGGCGGCACGGGCCCGGCCCTGCTGCTGCTGCACGGCCACCCGCAGACCTCGGCCATCTGGCACAAGGTGGCGCCGGTGCTGGCCCGGCACTTCACGCTGGTGCTGGCGGATTTGCGGGGCTATGGCGATTCCGCAAAACCTGCTGGGGATGCCGAGCATGCCCTCTACAGCAAGCGCACCATGGCCGCCGACATGCTGGCCGTGATGCAGCACCTGGGCCACCCACGCTTCACCGTGCTGGCCCACGACCGGGGCGCCCGCGTGGCGCACCGCCTGGCGGCCGACCACCCGGCCGCCGTGTTGCGCATGGTGCTGCTGGACATCGCCCCCACGCTGGCCATGTACGAACAGACCAGCAACGCCTTTGCGCGTGCCTACTGGCACTGGTTCTTTTTGATCCAGCCCGCGCCGCTGCCCGAGCGCCTGATCGAGGCCGACCCCGCCGCCTATGTGCGCGACGTGATGGGCCGGCGCAGCGCCGGCCTGGCCCCGTTCGACCCGCGGGCCCTGGCCGAGTACGTGCGCTGCCTGGGCCTGCCCGGTACGGCCCACGGCATCTGCGAGGACTACCGCGCCGCCGCCGGCATCGACCTGGTGCATGACCGCGCCGATCGCGACGCGGGCCGCCAGCTGGCCGTGCCGCTGCTGGCCCTGTGGGGCGCGCAGGGCGTGGTGCACCAGTGCTTCGAGCCGCTAAAGGAGTGGCAGCGCGTGGCGGCCGATGTGCGCGGCCATGCGCTGCCCTGCGGCCACTACATCGCCGAAGAGGCCCCCGATGCGCTGCTCGACGCGGCGCTGCCTTTCCTGCTGGCCGGACGATAGTCCGCACGCGCATCCGCAGACCCACACCCACACTCACACTCACCACGATGACCATGACCACCCCCACCACGCTCTACCAGAAGCTGGTCGCATCGCACACCGTGGCCGTTCTCGATGAACAGAACGTGCTGCTCTTTTGCGACCTGCACCTGATGAACGAATACACCAGCCCCCAGGCCTTCGCCGGCCTGCACGAGGCCGGGCGCGGCGTGCCCGTGCCGGGGCAGAACGTGGCGGTGGTCAGCCACATCATCCCCACGCACCCGGTGCGCTGGCGCACCATCCAGGACCCGCCCTCGGCCCTGCAGGCCAGCAACCTCAAGGCCAACTGCGACCGCCACGGCATCCCGCTGTTCGACACCAACGACCCGCTGCAGGGCATCGAGCATGTGATCGCGCCCGAGCACGGCATGGTGCGCCCGGGCATGGTCATCATCTGCGGCGACAGCCACACCACCACGTACGGTGCCCTGGGCGCGCTGGGTTTCGGCATCGGCACGTCCGAGGTCGAGCACGTGCTGGCCACCCAGACCCTGGTCTACCGCCTCGCCAAGGACATGCGCATCCGCGTGGACGGCACGCTGCCCACCGGCACCACGGCCAAGGACCTGATTCTCATGGTCATCAGCCGCATCGGCGCGCAGGGCGCACGCGGCTATGTGGTGGAGTTCTGCGGCAGCGCCATCGAAGCCCTGTCGGTGGAGGCGCGCTTCACGCTGTGCAACATGGCGGTGGAGGCGGGTGCGCGCGGCGCGCTGATCGCGCCCGACGCCACGGCCATCGACTACGTGCTGGCCAAGGCCCCCGACATCACCGGCGAGGTCCGCGCGCAGGCCCTGGCCCACTGGGCCACGCTGGGCAGTGACGCGGGCGCCGTGTTCGACGTGGAGCATGTGTTCGACGCCAGCGGCGTGGCCCCCTTCGTCACCTGGGGCACCAGCCCCGACCAGGCCATGGCCATCAACGCCACCGTGCCCCGACCCGAGGACATCACCGACGCCGTGCAGCGCAGCAGCGCCGAGCAGGCCCTGCGCTACACGGCCCTGGCGGCAGGGCAGCCGCTGGCGGGCGTGCCGGTGCAGCATGTGTTCATCGGCTCGTGCACCAATGCGCGCATCGAAGACCTGCGCGAGGTGGACCGCATCGTCGGCAGTCGCCACGTGGCCCATGGCGTGCGCGCCATGGTCGTGCCCGGCTCGGGCGCCGTGAAGGCCCAGGCCGAGGCCGAGGGCATCGCCGCGCGCCTGGTGGCCGCGGGCTTCGAGTGGCGCCAGCCCGGCTGCTCCATGTGCCTGGCCATGAACGACGATGTGCTGGCCCCCGGCCAGCGCTGCGCCTCCACCACCAACCGCAATTTCGAGGGCCGCCAGGGCCGCGGCGCCATCACCCACCTGATGAGCCCGGCCATGGCCGCCGCCGCCGCCGTCACGGGCTGCATCACCGACGTAAGAACCCTGGAGGTGACCGCATGAGCGCCGACCACAACCACACCACCGTGCGCGGCCAGGCGGCCCTGCTCGACATCGCCAACCTCGACACCGACCAGATCATGCCCAAGCAGTTCCTGCGCGGCATCGACAAGGCGGGCCTGGCGCCGGGCCTGCTGTACGACCTGCGCTTTGACGGCGCGGGCCAGCCGAGGCCGGATTTCGTGCTCAACCAGCCGGCGTTTGCCGGCACCGATGTGCTGCTGGCCGGCAGCAATTACGGCTGCGGCTCCAGCCGCGAGCATGCCGTGTGGGGCATGCAGCAGTACGGCTTCCAGGCCGTGGTGGCATCGAGCTTCGGCGAGATCTTCTACTCCAACGCCATGAACAACCGCCTGCTGCTGGCCATGGTGACCGAGGCCGATGCCCAGGCCTTCATGCACGAGGCGCGCGCCGCTACCGGTCCCTTGGCCATGGAGATCGATGTGGAACAGCGCCAGGTGCGCACGGCAGGGCACAGCGCACCGTTCACCATCTCCGAGCGGCACCGGCGCATGTTCCTCGACGGGCTGGATGTGATTGGAGCTTCGCTCACCTACCAGGCGCAGATCGATGCCTTTGCCCAGCGGCACTGGGCCGCGCAGCCCTGGGTGAAGGATGTCGCGCGGCGCACGCGCGAGCGGCTTGGGGCCGCCTCCGCGCAGGCCTGAACCGCCAGCGCCTTGGCGCTGCGGGGCACCTACTTGGCGGCGGGCTTGCCGGCCTGCGCCGCCTTCGCGGTCTTGTTGTAGACCTCCATCACCGTGGCGAAGTCGCGCTCGAAGTTGATGGGCAAGAAGGTGTCGTTGCCCGGCAGCAGCTGGCGCAGCTTGGGCGAGAAGCTGTAGCTGTACGAGCATTTCTTCACGCGCGCCTGCACCTCGGGCGACACGTCCTTGCCCAGGGTCCAGGTTTCGGTCATGAACGGCGGGCTTTCCCACAGCGTGCGGATGCTCGAACCCTTCACATCGCCCTTGACCACCATGCGCTGGTACAGGTCGCTGGCCACGGCGGCGGCGGGGTAGAAGCCGTGCATCACACCCGTCACCGAGCGCTCGTGGCCGTTGGAGAACACCACCTCGTAGTTCTGGTCCGGCACCAGGCCAATGGCCGGGAACAGCGCGCGCGGCGCCAGGTTGCCGGAGTTGGATGTGGGCGTGGTGTGCGCGATCTTCTTGCCCACCAGGTCCTGCGGCTTGGTGAACGGGCTGTCCACGCGCGCAATCAGGATCAGCTTGTACGAGTTGCGCTGCCCGCTGGCCTTGTTGCCCGGCACGCCAAACGGCGCGGGCTGGCCGGCGGCCACCAGCTGCGGCACCAGGCCGGGGTTCACCTGGGCCAGCTGGGCCTTGCCGGCGACCAGGCTGTCGATGAGGTCCTTCTCCCCCAGCACGTCGATGTTGGTGCTGCGTTCCAGCGACTCGCCCTGCAGGTTCTGCAGGTCGATGTTGCCGCAGCGCGCCAGATGATTGAAGTAGTCGCCCCACAGCAGCATGGTTTCGCTCTTGGCGTAGGTCTTGGGCATGGCCACCACCAGCTTCTCGCGCGTCCCGCTGAAGGCGGGGGATGGGGCCGTGGCTGCGGCGCGGACAGCGGCGGCGCGGGCCTGGGGTGTGGCGGCGGTGTCCGTCTGGGCGGCAACGGGGCCGAGCGTGAAGGTGGCGCAGAGCAAAAGCGCGCCAGAGCGTGCGTGAGAACGCATGGTGAATCTCCCTCGGGGTTTTGTGATGGTGGTGGCCCGCAGGCCAACCTGGCGGGGCCACGCACGGGTTGCGGGCCTGCCGGTGGCGTGCCGCGCGGCGCTGCCCGGCCGCGCGGCGGGCTGGCCGTCGAGTATGCATGAAGCACCCGCGCGCCAAGGCAAGCGGCGGGTGCTGGAACCGTGGAGGCGCGTGGCGCCCACCGCATCCGTCCAACGGCCGTGCCGCTGAAGGACGGTGGTTGACATGGCGTCAAGTGCCAGGGCCCGGACGATGGACAACGCCGAGAGGGACGGTGCCCGCGAAGCCGGTAACAATTCGTGTACTTCCACCGCGAACCCACTCTCCCTACCGCCGCACCATGTCGCAAAACGCACACACCCTGCACCTGTTCTTCGAAGACGCGATCAAGCTCAAGACCGGCCAGCTGGTCTACCAGTACCTGGCCGCCGGCAATACCGAACAGGCGCAGCGCTGGGCCCAGAAACTGGGGGGCGCGGATCTGGCGGCGCTGTGGGACGAACAGTGGTTCAACCAGGAGGTCCTGGCCCAACGCACCCACCTGCTGCTGCGCTTTGACACCGGCACGCACGACGACCTTCCCTTGCGGGCGCTCGAAACACTGTTTGCCCACGGCCTGCAGTCGGCGGTGCTGGAGGTGTTCTACGACCAGGTGGGCGAAACCGAGCGCATGCACTTCGACAAGGGCCAGTGGGTCTCGCGCAAGGCGTTCTTCGAGGCCAACCCGCAGTGGCGCGCGGTGGTGGAGCCCGTGGACGAACCCGTGGCTGCCGGTGAGGCTGGCGAAGGGCCCGACGAGGAAGATGCCCACGCCCACTCCAAGGACCCGGGCAAGCCGGTCTCAGTGTCCAAGCTGCGCAAGCAGGAGGCCGAGCGCAGGAAGAAGGGCGAGGAAGCCGCGCAGGCCTTCATCGACATGGCCAAGGAAATGCACAAGACCGGCACCTCTCCCGTTCAGGGACTGATCGCGGTGCTGCTGCTGCGCGCCGGCTTCAAGGGGCTGCTGCAGGCCATCGCGTTCACGGTGGTCACCGTGCTGCTATTCAAGGGCCTGTGGCTCTGGCTGGGGCTGGGCCTGGTGCTGGCCATCGTGCTGCCGCTGTACTACATGCTGAGCGAGTACAAGGACCTCCACGGGGATGGCGACGAGGACGGCGACCCGGACAAAGACGCCGACGACGACAGCGAAGATGGCGGCGAGAGCGAGGGCCGTGGTGGCGAAGCGCCGCAGGGCGGCAACGCCAGCAAGTCCAGCCATTGAATCCGAGGGAGACACACAAAATGCTGACACAGATCGAATGGTGGGGCGGGCTGATCTTCGTGCTGGGCGCGATCACCTACAAGCTCGTGATGGGCGCGCTGGAAAAGAAGGACGATGGCATCCATTGGTACCGGCTTCAGATGCACGCCTTCTTCCTGCTGCCCGCCGTGGTGCTGGCCGCGTATTTCTATCCGCTGGACAGCCCGTGGCTGCGGTACGGCTACCTGGGCGTGCTGGGTGTCTCGCTGCTGGTGGTGCTGGTGATGCTGGTGCAGGAGATCACGGGCGACGCACCCGGGGATTATGCGGAGAAGGCCGCCACGCTCGACACAGTCAAGGGGGAGGGGGGAGAGGAAAAGAAAAAGCAGACCGAAAACGAGGAGGATGAAACCGGCTGGCTGACGGCGGTGCTGGGGGCCCTGGTGCTCTACAGCCCGGTGCTCGCGGCTTGTGGCCTGGGTTGCTACAAGGCCTGGCCCCTGGTGCAGGCGCTCTGGTAGCGCGGCCTGCGCGGGCAACGCCGGAAGGTGCCGGGTGCTGGACGGCACCGGCACGCATCACAATCCGTGCCAGCCAGCCACCGACTTCTTTTCGTTTGTGTTCTTTCCAAAGCCCTCTCACCGCGCGGCGCGCAGAGTGCCCACCCCCACAGCCATGGCCCACGATTCCTTTCCGGAGCTTCTCTCGCTCTACATGCGGCGCATTCGCGCCAGCGCCTCCGGCGTGGCCACCGAGATCGGCCTGAGCCGCGAGGCCGTGAACAACTGGCGCAACGGCCTGTCGGCGCCCAACCCCCGCTCGCGAGAAAAACTGGTGGCCTGCACCCGCTACCTGCGCCTGACGGAAACCGAGGCCAACCGCCTGCTCAGCGCCGCCGGCTTCGAGCCCGAGTTTCCGCTGCAGGCCGAGTCGGCGGGCGCGGCGCAGCCCTTCGCTGCCTTCCAGGACCGGCTGTTTGCCCAGCTGGCGCAGGCCGTGCCGTATCCCATCTCGCTGCTGCTGTCGCCCGCCCACTGGGGCCAGCCGCCGTTCAGGCAAGAGCTGCTGCAGCGCGCCAAGGCGCAGTACGGCGAAGGCGCGGTGCTGCACATCCAGCCGCCCTACAGCGTGAGCACCGTGCCGGCCGAGTACTTCGCCGCCATTGGCCGCCAGTGCGGGCTCGGCGATGTGGCGTCCGACTACGAATTCGAATCCGCGCTGGAGCGCCGCCTGCTGGCGGGCGAGCGCCTGTTCTGCCTGGTCAGCCGTTTCGAGCAGGGCACCCCCGAACTGCGCGAAACCCTGGCGGGCATCCTGCGCAGCCTGAGCGAGATGCACAGCGGACGGCTGCACCTGCTGCTGTGCGGCGGCGAGGCGCTGGCCGACCTCAAATACCGCAGCGGCGACCTGTCGCTGCTCAACATCGCGCAGGTCAACCACTGGCCCGATCCATCGCTGGAAGACCTCACCCAGCTGGCGCGCCACCGCTGGCCCGAGCAGGCCTGGCCCCAGCCGGTGCTGGCGGCCCTGCAGGAGATCAGCGGTGGACACCCCGCGCTGTTCGAGGAAGGCCTGCAGTGGCTGGTGGACCAGGGAGCGGGCGGCGGCCTGCAGGGCGCGCAGGCAGACCGCGCCGCGCTGCGCACCCACCTGGCCAGCAGCCCGCGCCTGTGGCAGACCCTGCTGCCCCTCGCGCAGGCACCGGCCACCCGGCAACGGCTGGCGCAGCTGCTGCAGGCCGATGAGCTGGGCCGCGCGCGCCCCTACCTGCAGGACGACGAGCTGCGCCGCCTGTTCTGGGGCAACCTCATCCATGTGCGCGGCACGGGCGAGGCCGCGCGGCTGCACTGGCGCAGCCCCACCATCCGCGACGCGGGCCTCATGGTGCTGGACTCGTGTTCGTCGGCCGCATGAGCCCGCTGCTGTCCAGGTCCGTGGTCCGCGCGGTGGTGATCGCGGCCATCACGCTGTTCGTGGGCAGCGCGCTGCTCACGCCCAAGCTCAACCCGGCCACGCGCGGCTCCGTGCTGGGGGCCGAGAACGCGGGGATCGTCTGGGGTGAGCTGGTGCAGTGGCGCGTGGCGATGATGCAGGCGCACAACGAGCTGGACGCCTGGCCCGAGGACATCCGCACACATGCGCCGCGCATCGGCAACCCGCAGCTGCGCGTCACGTCGCCCCGGCCCTACGTACTGCAGGCCGACATCGCCCACAACCCCGAACTGGGCAAGCTCGCGGGCACCCAGGTGGTGGTGGAGCTCAAGCCCGGCACGACCACCTGGAGCTGCCGCCCCGGGCGCCCGCCCATTCCCCTGGGCTATCTGCCCATCAACTGCCTGGAGGGGCAGGCCGACGACTTCACGCCCGTGCCGCCGTCCGAGCGCGACCCGTTCGAAGGCCTGCGCAAGCTCATCTACTGGTGCGCCGCCATCTTCGCCGTGGGAGCGGTGGTCTGGGTCGCGCGCCACCCCCTGCTCGGGCCTTCGCAGCTGCAGCCCGCGCGCCTTCGCCGCACCCCGCTTGCGCGGCTGCCCCGTCTGGACCGGCTGCTGGGCTGGACCGGGCGGCGGGAGTCCACGCTGCTCGCGGCCGACATCCGCCCGGTGGACTGGCGCCGCGCGGTGCTGTGCGCGCAGCCCGGCGCGGCAGAGGGTGCGGGGGGCCTCGTGCGCGCGATGGCCGAGCGGGTTTCCGCCCGCAGCCAGCCCAGCACCGACTGGGCGCTGCCGGGGCTGGTGTTCGAGTGGCAGTTCCCGCCGGACCTGCCCGTGTCGCTGGACCGCTGCCTGGTCTTCGTGCCCACGCCCGGCGTGGACGAGGCCACCGTGCTGCGCCAGCTGCGCGCCGCGCAGACCGGCAGCGACGTGCTGCTGATCCTGAGCGGGCACAGCGTGGACGCGCCGATGCCCCTGCTGCAAGCCCATGCCGATGACCGCGCCAACCTGCACGTGATGGTGGACAGCGCCAGCCAGACCGAATGGCTGGTGGGCGGCGAGGCCCTGCAGGTGCTGCTGCGCCTGCTGGCCGCGCAGCTGCGCATCACCCGCATCTCACCGTACCAGACGCGCGGCGGCGTGACGCGAGAGGGCTCCTTCTTCGGCCGCGCCCAGCTGCTGGCCCGCGTGGTCAACCGCGAACCCGCCAACTACCTGGTGGTGGGCGGGCGCCAGCTGGGCAAGAGCAGCCTGCTCAAGGCCGTGCAGCGCCGCCTGCAGGGCCACCCGCACACCGTGTGCCACTACGTCTCGCTGCGCGACCACCGCCTGGCGCCGCGCATGGCGCTGCAGTTCGGCCTGCCGGCGGACACGCCGCTCGAAGCCATCGTGGACCACCTGCAGGCGCAGTACGCGGGCAAGCGCCTGTATTTGCTGATCGACGAAGCCGACCTCTTTTTCCGCGACGAGTCGAACAGCGGCTATGCCCAGTTGTCCACGCTGCGCGCGCTCAGCGAGGAGGGGCGCTGCTGGTTCATGCTGGCGGGCTTCTGGGACCTGTACGCCACCGCCGTGCTCGACTACCAGAGCCCCCTGCGCAACTTTGGCGAGGTGCTGGCCATCGGCGGGCTGGAGCGCGCCGCCTGCCGCGAGCTGGCCACCGAGCCGCTGCGCCGCCTGCGCCTGGGTTTTGGCAGCGACACGCTGGTGGAAAAGCTCGTGGACGCCAGCGGCCAGCGCGCCAACCTCGTGGCCATCCTGTGCCAGGAATGCCTGGAGGCCCTGCAACCCGGCGAGCGCGCCATCGAGGCGCGCCACCTCGCGCAGGCCCTGGCCTCGCAGCCCGTGCAGGACGCACTGGCCGGCTGGGGGCGCCTGAGCCAGGACGAGGCCGCCTGCCGCCTGGACCGCGTGGTGGTCTACCACACGGCCCAGGCCGGGCAGACCAGCCTGGTGGCCCTGGCCCAGCTGCTGCAAGGCCACGGCATCACGGCCGACGCGCAGGCGCTGCGCCAGTCGCTGGCACGCCTGCAGCTGGCCTATGTGCTGCGCAGGCAGGATGCCGCGTACCGCTTTGCCATCCCGCTGCTGAAAGACCAGTTCGAGCCCACGGAGGTGGAGCTGTTGCTGCGCCAGGAGCTGGCCGTGCTGGCGCGTGGGTGACGGCCGCTTCCGCCGTGCACATCGCCACCGCCTTTGCTACACAAGCCTATGACCACCAAACTCAAGTGGACCAACCGCCTCTACGGCCCCATCCGTGTGCTGAACCATGCGGACGGCCTGCATCTGGAAAAATTCACCGACGCCGATCTCGACCAGATCGCGGGCTGTGACGATGTGCTGGAGATCGACCTGCGCAGCAACCGCACCCCGCAGCCGGTGGACCTGTCGCGCCTGGCGCATATCGCGGGGCTGCGGCGCCTGAGACTGGAGCACGTGCGGTTCAGCAACCTGCAGGCGCTGGGGGCTCTGCCACGCCTGCAGTCGCTACTCATCGCGCACTGCGACTTCCAGGACTTCGAGGCGTTGAACGGCCTGCAGATCGAAACTCTGTTCCTGTGGAACAACAAGCTCAGGGCCTTTCCAGCGGGCCTGGATCTGCCGAAGCTGGAAAGCCTGTACCTGTCGCACAACCGCATCGCCGAGGTGGGATTTGCCGCCAGCTACGCCACGCTCAAGGAACTGCACATCAATGGCAACCAGGTGGCCGACCTCTCGCCCCTCGCCGCCTGTACGGCGCTGGAGCGGCTGTGGGCGGACGACAACCGCCTGAGCACCCTGGCGCCGCTGGCGGGGCGCCGCTTTCAGCGCTTGCATGTGGACAATGCGCTGGCCTGCGAGTGTGAGTCACTGAAGCTGGAGCTGCCCGAGACCCCTTTCGAGCAAGACGCCGAGAGCGCCGAGTCCTGGCGTGTGGCGCGGCTGATGGAGGCCAAGGACTGGCCGCAGCTGTATGCCATCACCTCGCCAGTGCTGCTGGGCAGGGCGTTTTCGAATCTGGTTCACGGGCACGCAGATGCCGAGATGATGCGTGGCGCGCTGGAGCATCCCGCGCCGGGCGCTTTCGAGGCCATGGTGGCTCACGGACTGAGGCCGCACTACGTGTCCGTGCGGGAGCAGTTGGTGGATGTGGTCAGCGCCCACGGCGAGCGGCTAGTGCTGCCGCTGGCCCGTGCATTTGATGCTCTGCTGGCCCAGGGCTACGTGCACGACCCGGAGTTCTACGCTGGTAAGTTCAAGCAAGAGCACTTCACGCTGGCGCGCATCCTGCAGCAGGTGGCCAGCCCGGTATTTGCCGGCCTGTTCCAGGCCTTCTTCGCACAACGCGAGAGCTTTTCGCAACTCCACCTGGACCTTTACAAATGGCTGCTCGACGTAGTGGGCAAGACGCAGTCGCCCGCGCTGGTGGAGCCACTCATCGACCTGCTGCGCCTTGAAGAGCGCATCCTGGGGGGCGATGCGGCGTTCATGAAAAAGACCTTCAAGGCCATTGGGCAGCTGGGCACCCGGGCAGACGCGGCCCTGCTGACCAGCCGATTTGACGTCGCGGCCGAAGCGCGGCCCGATGTGGCCGAGTCCTGCTTGGCCACCTTGAAAAGCTCGAAAAGAAAAAGGCCGAACCCGTGGCGGCGCGTGCGGCTGTGCGCTCTTGCGTCTCCTCCCAACCCTGAGGTTTCCTGATGTCTGAGTCTCGTCTTCACTACACCGTTTATTTCTCATCCCGCGCCCAGGCCGCGGCCTGGGCCGCCGAAGCGCAGGCGACCGCTGATCTGCCGCTGGAGGAACAGGCCCCCGTGCTGGGCGCCATGCTGGGCCTGGGCGGCGATGCGGGTGCCTCTTTCGAGTTCGCGGGGGCTGCCGAGTTGTGTGCCGAGCTGGCCATCCTCGGGCCGTGGAACCTGCTGGCCGCCAACGAGTGGCCACCGGGCCTGATGGAGCGGGGCGCCAAGCTGTTCAGCTGCGAATGGCACAACGGCCCCAAGGCGGAAGGCCTGTGGTTCAACGGCCCCAAATCCGTCACGCGCAAGCAGTTTGAGGCTGCTGTGCGCAAGTTGGACCCGCTGGAAGAAGTGCACCAGTGGCTCTCCAAAGAACAATATGGCGAGGTTTTGAACCTGGTGCACCACCATGGCCTGGACCCCAACACGGTGCTGTACCACCGGCCGCTCATCGTGCACTTGCTCACGCCGCAGGCAGGCAAGGCCAGCGGCGTGTTGCCCACCGACGCCATCATCGCCCTGCTGCAAGCCGGGGCGCGACCCGACCCACTGGCGCTGGTCACGCTCATGCCCAGCTTCACCTTGCCCGTGTTTCCGCTGCATTGCGCGGCGTATGCGTTTGACATTGCACTGATGCAGGCGCTGGTGGACGCTGGCTTGGATGTGAACGCTGTGGACGACGAGGGGCACACGCCCTTGATGCAACTGGCCGATGCAACGCACTATTTGAGCAAGCCAGCCTCCATGGCCGTGCAGGCCGCGCAATGGCTGCTGGAGCGGGGCGCAGAGGTCAACGCCGTGAGCCAGCACGGGGATTCGGCCCTGGCCGGGGGCGTGCACCAGGCGCTGCGCGATCTTCTGGTGGCGCACGGTGGCCGGGTGATCTGGCCGCAACACGCGCTGGAGTACGACACCCCGGAGCAGCAACGCAGCGCGATCTGGTACCACGACCATGCGCGCCTCGATGAACTGCTGGCACAGGCCCCACCGGACGAGGCCTACCGGCAGCAGTTGCTGAGCAGTGCAGTGGATGGAGGAAATGGCCACGCGCTGGACCGGCTGTGGCGGCCGCAAGACCATGCGCTGATGTGCATCGACAAAATCCCACAGCCCCGTTTGCTGGCGGAATCCCTCACGAAGCACGAAGGCACGGACGTGGCCACGATGCAATACCTGGTGCAGCGCAGCGCACCCGAGGCATTCCCCACGCGCGACGCCGCCTGGCTGGATGCCGCCAACAGCTGCATGCACGATTTCACCAGCCGCATCGTGGACCGGCCTGTGGCATTGCTGGAGATGGTGCTGGCGCTCGGCCTGCCCGCCGAGCCACCCGCCGATGCGCAGCACACCCCCCTGGAGTGGGCCATCCACGGCCTGTCTGAAGCCAAGGTCGCGCTGCTGTTGGCCCACGGTGCCAACCCCAACAGGGCGCTGTACCACGGTGGCAATGCCCTGCATGAGGCGGTGCTGTACAAGGCGACCGATTGCATCCCATTGCTGTTGCAAGCGGGGGCGGACCGTACCCAGTGCGACCGCCAGGGCCGCACACCGCTGCAACTGGCCGTGTCCAAGCGCAATAAGACGGCCCAGAAGCTGCTCGCGGCCTGATTTTGATCGAAATCCAGATTTGGGGCTTTACCCGTAAGCGCTGAAAGCTATCAATAGAGTAGCAAAAATATCTGGCTTCCATCACGGCCGCTGCACCATCACCAGCGCATACAGCGCCTGCGCCGCCACCGACAGGCTTTCGTCGCGCCGCCGCACCAGATAAATCTGCCGCGTGAGCCCGGGCAGCGACAGCGGCCGCGTGACCAGCCCCGGCTGCTCGAAATGGAACAGCGTGAGCGCCGGCACCACGCTGATGCCCAGCCCCGCGCGCACCATGCCCATCACGGTGGCCAGTTGCTCCACCTCCATCAGCGTGTGCATGGCCTGCGGGTGCAGGGCGGCCTCGAGGTACTGGCGCACGCTGCTGGTGCGCGCCAGGTGGATGAAGGGCCAGGCGGCCAGGTCCTGCGTGGTGATGGCCTTGCGCCTGCGCGCCAGCGGGTGGCCGGCGGGGCACACCAGATAGAAGTCATCGCTGCAGAACGGCTCGGCCTGCAGCGCGGGGGTGTCGGCGCGGATGGCGGCCAGTGCAAAGTCGGCATGGCCGCTGGCCACGCGCTCGATGCAGGGTTCGGACAGTACGTCGGCAATGTCGATCTCGATGCCCGGGTGCGCCGCGCGGTACTGCGCCAGCACGCCCGGCAGCCAGCCCGCGGCCAGCGATGGCAGCAGCGCCACGGCCACGCGCCCGCGCTGCAGCGTGGCCGTGTCGCGCACGGCGGCCAGGGCGCTGGTGATTTCGGCGCGGATGCGGCGGGCCGACTCCAGGAAGTTCTGCCCCTCGGGCGTGAGGTCCACATGCCGTGTGCTGCGGTCGAACAGGCGCAGGCCCAGGTCGTCCTCCAGTGCGCGGATGAGGGCGCTGAACGCAGGCTGCGACAAGTGGCACAACGTGGCGGCGCGGGTGAAGCTGCGCTGCTCGGCCAGCGCAAGGAAGGCGTCTAGCTGGCGGCTGGAGAGGTGAGGGGCGCTCATGGTGGGGCTGAATGATTCATCTGCATATCAGATGGATTCATCAGAACAATCGATTTCACAGAATACAGCCATGTTCCTACATTCATGGTCAGGAGACAACGGATTCATGCCGAACGACCAAAAAACCAAACTGCTGGTGGGCTGCGCCGCCGGCTTCTCGGGTGACCGCACCGACGCGGCCTTGCCCGTGGTGCAGGCGCTTATCGCCAGCGGCCAGCCTGCGGTGCTCATCTTCGAGACCCTCGCCGAGCGCACACTGGCCCTGGCGCAACTGGCGCGCCGCACTGACCCGGATGCAGGTTATGAACCCCTGCTGGTGGACCTGCTGCGCCCCGTGCTGGCGCAGTGCCTGGCGCACGGCGTGCGCATCGTCAGCAACTTTGGCGCCGCCAACCCGCACGGCGCCGCGCGCCGCATCCACGCCCTGGCGGCCGAGCTGGGCCTGGCCTCCCCGCGCATTGCCGTACTGCAGGGCGACGACCTGAGCGGACCCGAGCACCGCGCGCTGCTGCAAGGCGCCTTGGGCAGCGCCATGCCCACCGAGCCCATCGTGAGCGCCAACGCCTACATCGGTGCACAGGCCATTGCCGATGCACTGCGCGCCGGGGCCGACATCGTGGTCTGCGGCCGCGTGGCCGACCCGTCGCTCGTGCTGGGCCCGGCGCTTGCGCACTACGGCTGGGCCACTGACGACTGGGACCGCCTGGCCCGCGCCACCATGGCCGGGCACCTGCTCGAATGCGGCGCGCAGGTCACGGGCGGCTACTTTGCCGACCCCGGCTACAAGGATGTACAAGGCTTGGCGCAACTGGGCTACCCCATCGCCGAGATCGATGCCGACGGCCACTGCACCATCACCAAGCCGCCCGGCACCGGCGGGCGCATCGACGAGCGCACCGTCAAGGAGCAGCTGCTGTACGAGCTGCACGACCCTGCGGCGTATCTCACGCCCGACGTGGTGGCCGATATCACCCAGGCCCGCGTGCAGGCCGTGGGCACCGACGCCGTGGGGCTGGAAGGCGTGCAGGGCCATGCCCGGCCCGCCACGCTCAAGGTCAACGTGTGCTTTGAATCCGGCTGGTTCGCCGAGGGCGAAATCTCCTACGCTGGCCCGCGCGCCGAAGCCCGCGCGCGCCTGGCGGGCGAGGTGCTGCGCGAGCGATTGAGCGGCCTGGGCCCGCTGCGCATCGACCTGATCGGCGTGACCAGCATCTTCGGCGACGACACCAGCCGGTGGCTGGACGCCCCTGCAGACGCAGGTGCCCACGCCCGCGATGTGCGCCTGCGCCTGGCCCTGCAGCACCGCGATCACGCCAGCGCCCAGCGCCTTGTGCGCGAGGTGACCGCGCTCTACACCTGCGGGCCTGCGGGTGGCGGCGGGGTGCGCACCGCCATGCGGCCCCGCCTGGGCACGGTGTCGTGCCTGGTGCCGCGCGACGCGGTGGCCGTGCGTTTTGAGATGGTGGATTGAGGAGTACACACACCATGACAACCACCATCACCGTTCCGCTTTATCGAGTTGCTCATAGCCGCACCGGCGACAAAGGCAACCGCTCCAACTTCAGCGTCATCGCCTGGCACCCCGCGCTGTGGGATGTGCTGGTCGAACAAGTCACCGAGGCCGCCGTGGCACAGCAGTTTGCGCAGCGCCGCCCGCGCCAGGTCACGCGCTACCTGCTGCCCCAGCTGCAGGCCATGAACCTCGTGCTGGACGACGTGCTCGACGGTGGCGTGAACGACGCGCTCAACCTCGACAGCCACGGCAAGGCACTGAGCTACCTGCTGCTCGATATGCCCGTCACCGTGCCCGCGCACCTGTCGCCGCACTTTGGCGGTCCCACGGCCTAGGGCCTGTTCACACTATTTTTGCCAGATGCGTTGCGAAGCAAACAGGCCAGGCGCTAGGCGCCAAACGAAGCTGGGGTGCGGCCCCAGCGAGGATTGGCAACACAGCGGATGGCCTGTTTGCTTCGCAACCCGAAGGGAAGGCAACCCCAGCCACGCCCCTCGTCGTTGCGTTCCTAGCCAAGGCCCCGGCCTTGGCGTCGTCACGCGCCTAGATTGGCGTGGCTGGGGCTGCCTTCGCACTGGCAAAAATAGTGTGAACAGGCCCTAGACCTCCCGTTTCGCTTTTTCATCCATACCAACACCAGGAGACAAGATGACCCATTCATCCCCCCGCCGCGCTCTGCTCGCCACTGCCGCCGTAATGGCGCTGTGCGCATTGCACGCCCCTGCTGCGCTGGCCCAGGCGGCCGGTGCCTACCCCGCCAAGCCCATCACCTTCGTCGTGCCATTCGCGGCCGGCAGCGCCACCGACCAGCTGGCGCGCGCGCTGGGCCAGTCCATCACCACCGACACCAAGCAGCCGGTGGTCATCGACAACAAGGCCGGCGCCAGCGGCATGATCGCCGCGTCGGCAGTGGCCAAGGCCGCGGCGGACGGCTACAGCGTGCTCATCACCACCAACACCACGCATGCGGCCAACGAGCACCTGTACAAAAAACTCTCGTACGACCCGGTGAAGGACTTCGCGCCCGTGACGGGCCTGGGCAAGGGCGGGCAGGTGCTGGTGGTCAACGCCAGCGCGCCGTACAAGAACGTGGGCGAGCTGCTGGCCTTTGCCAAGAAGAACCCCGGCAAGCTCAGCTTCGGCAGCGGCAGTTCGTCGAGCCGCATGGCCGGCGAAATGCTCAAGCAACTGGCGGCGGTGGACATCCTGCACGTGCCCTACAAGAGCAATCCGCTGGCCATCACTGACCTGCTGGGCGGGCAGATCGACCTGATGATCACCGACACCTCCACCGGCGTGCCCCAGGTCAAGGCGGGCAAGCTGCGGGCCCTGGGCTACTCCACCCAAAAGCGCAGCGCCCAATTGCCCGATGTGCCCACGCTGGACGAAGCCGGTGTGAAGGGCTACGACATGGGCTACTGGTTTGCTGCCTACGTACCGGCGGGCACGCCCGCGCCGGTGGTGGCGCGCCTCAACGAGCTGCTGACCGCCGCCACCAAGAGCGCCGCGGCCAAGAGCTTCTATGACAACGCCGGCTCCGAAGCCTGGACGACCACGCCGGATGAACTCGCCAAGTTCCAGGCCGCCGAAACCCAGAAGTGGGGCAAGGTGATCAAGGCCGCCGGTATCGAGGCCGAATAAGCCACCGGCCCACCCACAGGCCCACCCACCGGGCCGTTTCATTCCTTTTTTGCTTCTCGCAGCCTGCCTTTGCCGGCAGGTCTGGGCGAAGCCTTGCCCGCGCGCGGCGCAACAGACGCTGCCGTTTTGTTCCAGAGCCGTTCCAGCGGCCCGCACCACCATCCATCCAAGGAGACAGACACCATGAAACCTTTTCGTGCATTCGGAAAACTCGCGCTCACGGCCGCCGCTGCAGCCGCCATCACGGCCTGCGGGGGGTCCAGCAACGATGCGCCCAAGGGCCCCGCGCTCAAGCTGGCCATCACCGCCACCGAGGCCTTTCCGGGCACCTATGGCGCCGTGGGCGAATACGAGCGCGTGACCGGCACCATCAGCGGCGAGGTAGACCCCAAGGACCCCAAGAACGCCACCATCCAGGACCTGGCGCTTGCGCCCACCAATGCCAACGGCATGGTCGAGTACAAGGCCGACTTCGTCATGCTCAAGCCCAGGAACATGGATGGAACCTGTTCAGTGTCTTTTTGAAGTTGCACAAGTCTCTTTTCGGGATGGGATGCTAGGCGCGGCGTGCAGCCAATAGCTCGGCTATTGGCAAGCGCCGCAACGCCGCAGACCGCCCGAAAAGACACTTGCCCGAAGGGTTGGAGTGAAATCGGGCGATTGGACGCCCCGGCTGCTTGCATGGGCATGAGCCCATACGGCGCATCCGAAGCATCCACTCATCCCGATTGCACTCCAATGCAACCCCAAAAAGACACTGAACAGGTTCCTAGGCCAGCGGCGTGCTGCGCTACGACGCACCCAACCGCGGCAACATCCTCACGATGCTCAACCCCACGGCCACGCCCAGCGATGCGGTGTACCTGGAGCGTGGCTACGTGATGCTGTATTCGGCCTGGCAGGGCGATGTGCCCAAGAGCACCGCCGCGCGCCTCACGGTGACGGTGCCCGTGGCCAAGAACAAGGACGGCAGCAGCATCACCGGCCCCTACCGTGCCGAGCTGGTGCCCACCGCTGCCAGCCCCGCGATGACGCTGCCCGGGGGCGTCTTCAACGGCACCATGATCCCGTACGAGCCCGCCAGCCTGGACAACACCCAGCCCGGCTACTCGCTCACCCGCCGCGCCAACGAGACCGATGCGCGCGTGTCCGTGCCCGCGAGCGACTGGAAGTTCGCCACCTGCGACACAGGCACCAACGCCTTCCCTGGCACGCCCAGCCCCACCAGCGTGTGCCTGAAGGGCGGGTTCGACCCAGCCTACCTGTACGAGCTGGTCTACGTCGCCAAGGACCCCAAGGTCATGGGCGTGGGCCTGGCCGCGTTGCGCGACACCGTGAGCTTCTTTCGCGGCAAGGCGGCCGATTCTGCGGGCACCCCCAACCCGCTGGCTGGCCGCATCACGCACACGCTGGGGCAGGGCACCTCGCAGTCGGGCAACGCTATGAAGACCTTTCTGCACCTGGGCTTCAACCAGGCGCTCGATGGCGGCAAGGTGTTCGACGGCATGTTCGCCCACGTGGCTGCGCGCCAGACGCACATCAACACCCGCTTTGCCGTGCCCGGTGGCGGCGGCGGCTTGCGCACCGACCACACCGCCTTCGGCCAGACGGCACCGCGCGGGCTGGACAAGGACTACATGGACGACATCAGCGGCCGCCAGGGCGGGGTGATGAAGCGCTGCGCGGCCACCAACACCTGTCCCAGGTTCTTCCTGGGCCTGTCGGGCACCGAGTTCTGGCAGCTGCAGGGCTCGCCCGTGCTGACCGACGCCAACGGCACCAAGGACCTGGTCCAGCCCGAGAACGCGCGCATTTACTACTACGCCAGCACCCAGCACGGCGGGGCAGGGGGCACGGCCAGCATTGCCTATGCACCCACGCGCGCCACGTACCCCACGGGCACGGTGGTGCAGTTCAACGACACCTTCCGTGCGCTGTTCCTCAACCTGGAAGACTGGCTGGTGCGCGGCACGCAGCCGCCCGCCAGCCAAGTGCCCAAGCTGGCCGACGGCACGCTGGTGCGGCCCGAAGTGCTGGCCTTCCCGGCCATGAAGGGATTGACCTGGGCGGTGGGCGGCGTGCAGACCGCCATTCCTGACTTCAGCTACCGGGGCGTGTACAACAACTTCCCGCTGTTCGACTTCGGCCCGCAGTACATCCCGCAGGACGAATCGGGCATCGCCACCATCCTGCCCCCGCGCAACCTGGGCCGCGACTACGCCATCCTGGTGCCGCAGGTCGATGCGTCCACGGGCCTCACCCGCGCTGGTATCCGCAGCGTGGAAGCGCGTGCACCCTTGGGTACTAGCATCGAGTTCAACTACGTCGCCACGCCCGGCATCACCGACCTGGCCAACCTCACGGGCAGCTTCATTCCCTTTCACAAGACGCGGGCCGCGCGGCTGGCGGCGGGCGATGCGCGGCCGTCGCTGGAAGAGCTGTACGGCACACAAGACGGCTACGTGACGGCCGTGACCGAGGCCGCCAACACACTGGTCGCGCAGCGCCTGCTGCTGCAGCGCGATGCGGACCTGCAGATTGCGCGTGCGAAGGCGGCTGCAGTGCTGCCGTGAGGTGATGAGGCCGGGGAGCGGGGGCGGGCGGTAGGTCTGGTGCTGCCATGCTGCTGGGCGATGGCCCCCTCTCCCCAGCCCCTCTCCCGCAAGAGCGAAGAGCGAAGGGCGAGGGGCGAGGGGCGAGGGGCGAGGGGCAAGAATGCCGCCGTGCGTTCGAGCTCCACGCGAAAATCAAGCAAAAATAGCCTGCAGCGCTTGATCCGCCAGCGTCAATAGCTATCAAAAAAGTAGCGTTTTATCTAGCCGGCGCACTGCTGCCACGGCACACCTTCAAACCGCAGCACCAAAAAATCCAGCAGCGCCCGCACCGCGGGCGACAGGTGCCTGCGCGACGGGTACAGCGCATGGATCGTCATCACCGGCAAGCTCCACGCAGGCAGCACCGCCTGCAGCTCGCCGCGGTGCAGGTAGGGGTTGACCAGGTAGGTGGGCTGCAGCGCGATGCCGCCGCCCGCCAGCGCGGCGCGCATGAGCGTGGTGGCCTCGTTGGCGCTGAAGTGGCCTGAGACGCCCACGCGCTCCGTCTCTCCATCGCGGGTCAGCGCCCATACGCTCTTGCCAAAGTTGGCATAGCTCAGGCAGCGGTGCTGCGCCAGGTCGGCGGGCACCTGCGGTGTGCCATGCGCGGCCAGGTACGTGGGCGATGCCACCAGCACCGAATCGCAGCGCGCCAGGGGGCGACCGATGAGCAGCGGGTCGGGCTCGGCGCTGATGCGGATGGCCAGGTCGATGCGTTTTTCCACCAGGTTCAACGAGCCCTCGCTCGCGTCCAGATCAATCTTGAGCAGCGGGTGCTGGGTCAGAAAATCCGCAATCGCCGCGCCCATCTGCGCGAACGCGAACGACACGCTGCAGGTGATGCGCAGCTGCCCGCGCAGCGCGCCCTCGGTGGTGGTGGCGGTTTCTTCTTCCAGGTCCTGCGACAGCGCCAGCATCTGCTGGCAACGGCGCAGGCAGTGTTCGCCGGCGTCGGTCAGCGTCACGCTGCGGGTGGTGCGCTGCAACAGCCGCGCCTGCAGCCACTGCTCCATCTCGCCCACATAGCGCGTGACCATGGCGCGCGACATCTCCAGCCGGTCGGCCGTGGCGCTGAAGCTGCCGCTGGTGGCCACTTCCACAAACACCCGCATGGCGGTCAGGCGGTCCATATTTGCTCTATTGGTGCAACAAATATGAGCATTTTATGGGGTTTATTGGATCGATTGGCGCAAATAAACTTCGCTTCGACATCAACGCCAACCCCTCACAACCCCTTCAACACACTGGAGAAACCACCATGTTCCGCACCACCCTCATTGCCGCCACCCTCGCCGTCGCCTTCACTGGCGCCCAGGCTGCCCAGCCTCTGCAAGTCAAGGTCTACAACGCCGACGGCAACAGCTTCAACGTCAACTCCACCCTGGTCTATGGCGAGAAGGAAGCCATGGTCATCGACGCCGGCTTCACCCGCGCCGACGCGCTGCGCATTGCCGCCAACGTGCTCGACACCGGCAAGGAGCTGAAAACCATCTACGTGAGCCAGGCCGACCCCGACTACTACTTCGGCGTGGAAACGCTGAAGGAAATCTTCCCCAGGGCCGACGTGGTGACCACGCCCGCCGTGCTGGAGAAGATCAACGCCAAGCTGGCCACCAAGCTCTCGTTCTGGGGCCCCAAGATGGGCGCCAACGCACCGCGCACGCCCGTACTGCCCAAGGCCCTTGCGGGCAACACGCTGAACGTGGACGGCAAGGCGGTCGAGATCCGTGGCACCACGGGCCTGCTGGCGCACCGCCCGTATGCGTGGATCCCGTCCATCAAGGCCGTCGTGGGCAACATCGCGGTGTCGGGCTCCAACACCCATGTGTGGACGGCCGATACGCAAACCGTGGCCGAGCGCAGCGCCTGGGTGGCCCAGCTCGACGAAATGGCCGCACTGCAGCCCACCGTGGTCGTGCCCGGCCACATGCCCGCCGGCGGCACGCTCGATGCTGCCAACATCACCTACACCAAGGGCTACCTGCAGGCCTTCGAGAAGCATGCCGCGGCCACCAAGACCAGCGCCGAACTCATCGACGCGATGAAGAAGGCCTACCCCGCCGCGCCCATGGGCCTGTCGCTGGACATTGGCGCCAAGGTCAACAAGGGCGAGATGAAGTGGTAAGCCACCCCACCGGCTGGCCTGCAACCCTCTGAGGGGGCATGCAGGCAGCCACTGTTTGTTTGAAAGGAACCAGATCGTGACATCACACCCCCTCCAGCCCATCCTGCAGCACCTGCACGCCGGCCGCTGGAACGCGGCGCACGACCTGGTGCAGCACGACGGCTCGATGCTGGCGGCCTGGCTGCACGGCATCCTGCATCTGCAGGAAGGCGACCTGGAAGACGCCGAGAACTGGTACGACCGGGCTGGCCGCCATTTCCGCAGCCGGGGCACGCTGGCTGAAGAGCTGGCGCTTTTCGAGGCCGCGCTCGCCACCTCCGCACATCCCCCCACCCACCCTGAAAGCCTCTGATCCATGTCCGCCATCTCCGTGACCTATCTGTTCGATCCCCTGTGCGGCTGGTGCTACGCCGCCGCTCCCGCGCTGAAACACCTGCAGGGCGTGGACGGCGTCCAGGTCTCGCTCGCGCCCACGGGCCTGTTTGCAGGCGCCGGCGCACGACCCATGGACGCGGAATTTGCCGCCTACGCATGGAGTAACGACCAGCGCATCCAGCAGCTCACAGGGCAGCCTTTCACGCAGGCCTATCGCGACCACATTCTGGGCGCGGCGGATGGCCGCTTCGATTCGGGCCCCGCCACGCTGGCGCTGACCGCCGTGGCCCGGACCGCGCCCGGGCGCGAGCTGGAGGCACTGCACGCGCTGCAGCACGCCCGCTACGTGGACGGCCGCGATACCGCCGAACCCGGGGTGCTGGTCGATGTGCTCACCGCCCTGGGCCTGAGCGACGCCGCCGCGCTCACACGGGGGCCCGATGCGGCGGCACTGCGCAAGCTGCTGGCCGAGCGCGTGGCCCAGGCCCAGTCCATGCTGCGCGCCGTGGGCGCGCGGGGTGTGCCGCAACTGGTGGTCGCGGGGCAGGGCGGTGCGCTGCGCCTGCTCGGTGGCGATGCGCTGCTGGGGCCGCGTGAGCGGCTGGTTGAGCTGGTGCGGGCGGCTGCCGCGGCCTGATGGCCGCCCCCCGCCTGATGCTGGCGGGCAGCCCCGTGCGCACGGCGCCCCGGTTTACTCCATCGACGGATCGATCAGCACCTTGGCGCCCGTGTTGCGCGCGCCGTAGAAGGCGATGGCATCGGCGCTGAGCGCCCCCGCCAGCGACACCGTGCGCGCGTAGTGGCTGGCGAACGTGGTTTTCAGCTCGGCCGCCACGCGCGCGCGCAGCGCCTGGGCCGCCGCGTCACCGATTTTCTGCAGGAAGGGAAACAGCAGCCAGCCGCCCACGCCCCAGGCCATGCCAAAGGTGCGCTGGATCTCGGTGGGGCGCGTGTCCAGTTGGCCGTACAGGTACACCTGCTTGTGCACCGCCGAGCCATAGCGGCTGTACTCCTGCGCCTTGCGGTTGATGGCCGCTTCCATGCACTGCAGGATCTGCCCGGCCAGCGTGCCGCCGCCCGTGGCGTCGAACGCGATGGTGGCGCCCGTGGCCGCGAGAGCGTCGGTCAGGTCGGCCATGAAAGTGGGCGCACTGCTGTCGCACACATATTGCGCGCCCATGCCCTTGAGCATCTCTGCCTGCTCGGGCTTGCGCACGATGTTGACCAACCCGATGCCGTCCTTCTGGCAGATCCTGAGCAGCATCTGGCCCAGGTTGCTGGCCGCGGCGGTGTGCACCAGCGCGGTATGGCCTTCGCGCTTCATGGCCTCGACCATGCTCAGCGCGGTCAGCGGGTTGACGAAGCACGATGCGCCTTCGGCCGCCGTGGTGCCTTCGGGCAGCGGCAGGCACTGCGCCACTGGCATGGCGCGGTACTGCGCGTACATGGCGCCGCCGATCACCGCCACCGTGCGGCCCAGCAGCGCCTGCGCGGCGGGTGACGCGCCGGCGGCCACCACCAGGCCCGCGCCCTCGTTGCCCACCGGCATGCTCTGGCCGATGCGAGCGGCCATGCCGGGCATGGCGCGTTCGGGGATGCGGGCGGTCGCCACCGGCCGGTCAGGGCTGCCGGATACCTGGACGGTAGCCAGGTCGGCGGGACCGAGCAGCAGGCCGATGTCCGACGGGTTGATGGGCGTGGCCTGCACCTGGATCAGCACCTCGTCGGGCCCCGGCGTGGGCACGGGCGTGGGCTCCAGGCTGATCTGCAAGGCGCCGTCGGGCTGGACGAGCGAGCGCAGTTGCAGCGCGGTGGTGGGGATGGTGGCGGTGGTGGTCATGGGTGGCTTTCGGTGGGAAGGAAGGAGGGCGCGCCCTTCGTCCAAAGGCGCGGCCCGGTGCCGAACATTAGAACTGGATTGCGCCGCGGCCACGGTCGCGCAAGTGCCTTGCGGCGGCAGGGTTGCTCTGGGTACCGCCGTGCAGTCCGGCACGCAGGCCGCGTCCCTCCACGCGCCGTCAACCCCCCAGCGTGCGCACCATCTGCTCGTACATCGCATCCACCGCCGGCGAGCGCAGCGACACCTTGCTGCGCAGCACCGCCACGTCCATCGAATCGAGCGGCGGCAGGTCGAACTCCGCCGGCAGGTCCTGCAGTATCTGCAGATGCGCGGGCACGCTGCAGCGCGTGAGCACCGCCACGGCCAGGCCGCTTTCCACGGCGGCCAGCTGCCCCGCCAGGCTGGAGCTGTGGTACACGATGCGGTGCGCCCGCCGCCGCGCGGCCAGGGCCTTCATCGTCGCCATGCGGGCCAGGCTGGCCGATTCATACACCGCAATCGGCAAGGGGTCGCGCCGCCACACTTCCAGCTGCGGCGAGCCCACCCACACCAGCGGCTCGTGGAACAAGAAGCGCCCGCGCTGCGGCTTGTCGCGCGAGACCAGGGCCAGGTCCAGCTCGCCCCGCCCCACGCGCGGGATCAGCGAGGTGGACTGCTCGCACGTCAGCTCGATCTCCACCCCATGGTAGCGGTGCGCAAAGCTGCGCAGCACCGGCGTGAGGTAGGTCGATGCATAGTCGTCCGGCACGCCCAGCCGCACCCGCCCGGCCAGCTGCGGGCCGAACAGCGCCGCATGCGCCTCGGCCTGCAGGTCGAGCACGCGGCGCGCGTACGACAGCAGCTCGGCCCCGGCGGGGGTCACCTCCAGGTGGCGCGGCCCGCGCAGCAGCACCGGGCGGCCCAGCGCGGCCTCCAGCTTCTTGATCTGCATGCTGACCGCCGACTGCGACCGGTGCACCAGCGGCGCCGCGCCCGAGAGCGAGCCTGCATCGACCACCGCCACGAAGGCGCGCAGCCAGTCGATCTGGAAATCCGGGTGGTTCATGGGGCGTGTCCTTGTGGGTGGGGCATGCAGCCAAGCCAGACCATGGCTTTGCGGTGATTCGTTTATCGAATGGTATCTCTTCGAACTATGCGCTTTACACCAAAGCGGCAATCTTCGAGCATCGACCGCATGAACCACAAAGCCAGCATCGCCGCGCCGTCCACTGTTGCCAACGCCCCCACGCCCGGCAACGCGCGCGAGCGGGACGGCCAGTGGCTGCTCATCGCCGGTGGCGTGCTGCTGGGCACCATCGGCGTGTTCGTGGAAGAGGCGGGCCAGCACCCGTTGGTCACCGTGTGGTTTCGCTGCGCGTTCGGCGCGCTGGCGCTGCTGGCCTGGTGCCTGGCCACGGGCCGGGGGCGTGAGCTGCTCTTGAGCGGCCGCGCCCGCTGGGTGGCCTGCGCCACGGGCGTGCTCATGGTGCTGAACTGGGCGCTGTTCTTCGCGGCCATCCCGCGCACCTCCATCGCCGTGGCCACGGTGATCTTTCACATCCAGCCCATCTGGGTCATCGTGTTCGGCGCGCTGTTCCTGCGCGAAGCCGTCTCGCCCATGCAGTGGCTGGCCACCCTGGCCGCGCTGGGGGGCCTGGTGCTGACCACCGGCCTGCTGGACGGCACCACAGCGGCTGCTGCGGCCAGCAGCAGTGGCGGCTACATGGCCGGGGTACTGATGTGCCTGGGCGGCTCGCTGTGCTACGCCGGCGTCACGCTGCTTGCCAACACGCAAAAAACCATCAGCCCCTTTGCCATGGCGCTGTGGCAGTGCCTGGTGGGCGCGGTGGCGCTGGCCTGGGCCCCCTTCGTGCTGGGCTGGCCGCAGCAGGGTGCAGCCTGGGGCTGGCTGCTGGGCCTGGGGGTGCTGCACACCGGCCTGGCCTACGTGGTGCTGTTTGCCGGCATGGCGCGCCTGGTGCTGGGGCGCATCGCGGTGCTGCAGTTCGTGTACCCGCTCACGGCGGTGCTGGTGGACTGGGCGGTGTATGGCCGCACGCTCAGTCCCGTGCAACTGGCGGGCGTGGGGCTGATGGCGGCGGCGCTGTGGACGATTCGGCGGCCGGGCCGGGCTGCTGTTGCCCAATCGGGCTGATGGCCCGAAAGCTCAGCGCAGCCGCTCTGTCATCGGCACAAAAACCACCGACCGCTCGGCGCACTCCGCGTCACTGGGCGGCTGCCACAGGTCGCTGGCCAGCTCAAAGATGTGCGGGGGCACCACCATCGAGAACGTCTCTCCCTGCTCGGCATTGCGCCGCAACACGCGCTCGCGCCGCACCTCGCGCGGTGCGTCCAGCACGTACACCGTCATCGCGTCAGCCCACGGCCCCATGCGCGCATAAAAGGCGTCGCGCTGGTGCTGCTGGATCAGGCCCGCCTCCAGCACCACATCGTTGCCCGCGGCCAGCACGGCTTCTGCGGTTTTCCAGATCTGCTCCAGGCAGCGCAGGGTGCGGGGCACGTACCAGGCCATCACATCGGCGGTATCGGGCCGGTCCGGCGAAAACAGCGTGGCCATCCAGTCGTCCAGGTTCAGCGGCACGGCGCGGTGCTGCTGCACCAATTGGCGGACGAAGGTGGACTTGCCCGCGCCCACCGGCCCAATGACCAGGTGAATGCGGGGGACGGTGCCTGCAACGGCTGCGGGAGCGGCGTGTGTCGAAGCGGTGTGCATGATGAGAAAGGCTCCAGAAATGCAAAAAGCCCTCTCTGCAAGCAGGGAGAGCTTTCCATAGGGCGGACGAAAAAAAGCCCTCGACGGTGGTGGAGGGCTTTGCGGTTCGCTCCGATTCCAAAGATCAGATGCGAGGTTGGCAGTGTAGGTGGCTGGCGCTCGCTGCGTCAACCCACGGGCCGTGTGGGTGCGACGAATTCCAGCCTGCCGTCAGGGCGTTTTGGCTGCCGCGATGTGCCGCCGAAAGAACGCCAGCACCTGCGCATTGAAAACCTGGTGAAAGGCCACGCGGTCAAACCCCGCGCCATCGCGGCAGATGCCCGGCACTGCCTCGGCCAGCGCTGGCGAGCAGGGCGCCAGAAAGGCGAAGTGCCCCGCGTTGGCGGCCAGATGCCACTCGGGCGCGCTGGGCAGGCCCTGGCGCACGGTCTCCACGCTTTGCAGCGTGACGCCATCGCCGCCCAGTGCCGAGGCCCACAGCTGGACGGGGGTTTTGACTTGCCCCAGGCCTTTGGCATCGAACACGCTCAAGGGGTCGACGATGACTGCCGCCCGAATGCGCGGGTCCGGCGCGGGCGTGGTGGGGATTTCTTTGCGCCGGATCTCGCCGCACAAGGGGCGGGTGGATAGCGGCGAGCACAGGTCCTGCCGTGACGTCCAGTCCGGCACGGCGCCGATGGCCACCAGGCCCGTGTAGCCGCCGCGTGAAAAGCCGAAGAAACCGACCTTGCCCGCGTCCAGCTGCGCGCGCTGGGGCCACGCGCCCAGCATGTAGTCCGTCAGCCGCTTCATGTCCACGGGCCGCGTGGCAAAGGCCGACAGGTGACCCTGGCGGCTCAGGTCCTGAAAGTTGTCGCCCGGGTGATTGATAGCGGCCACCACATAGCCCGCCTCGGCCAGCGTGGCCGCCGTGTCGTGGTGCCCCAGGGCCGAACCGCCCGCGCCGTGCGACATGACGATCAACGGCAGGCCTTGGCCGGTGAGTGGGCAGTCCCGCGTGCCTTGCAGCACCAGCGGCGACAGGTCGATGCGGCCCGGCGGCGCGCTGCAGGGCGACCACACGGCGCCGCGCAGCGCGGGACCGTCCTTGTCTGCAGGCACCTCAATGAAGGCAAAGCCCGCAGCGTGGGCCAGGGTGGCGGCGCTGCACAGCGCTGCGGGCAAAAGGGAACGAAAGAGCCAGCGAAAACGGGTCATACGGATGTGGTGGGGCGGATGGGAATCAGCAGGTCGGTGCGCAGGTCCGCCTGCGCGGCGTTGCGGGGGGAGTTGAGGTAGTGCTCCAGCGTGGGGCGGTCGTCCGGCTCATAGCCGCTGGCGGGGAGCCAGCGTGTGTGGATGGCCGCCAGTGCCGCATTGATGCGCGTGTAGGGGCCGGTGAGCGTGTGGCGTGCATACAGGCCTGCCGGGATGTCCAGCAGTTCCAGCCCGCCATCTGCCACCGAGGTCTGCTCTGGCAGCACCACCGCCGCATAGTAGCGAAACCCGCCGCCCTCCACGTCCTGCGGGTCACCGCAAGATGCGCCCAGCCGGTGGGTCGCGCGCTGGCCGCACTGCAGGTACAGCCGCCGCTGCGTGTGGGGGATGGTGGATGGCGGCCCCTGGTGGCGCAATGCATGCAGGCGCTGCGCCGGGCGCTCAACGATCTGCACGGCCAGCGTTTGCTCGGCCTTTGCATGCGCGTTTGCATGCGCGTCTGCGGCGCCTGGATCAAGGATGAGGCGGTGCATATCCCGCTGGAATGCCCGTGGCGATTGCCCGGTGAACTGGCTGAACGCACGGGTGAAGGCCTGCGGGCTGTCGTAGCCCACCTCCATCGCCACCTGGGTGATGCTCTGCCCGCCTTGCTCCAGCAGCCGCGTGGCCAACGCCAGGCGCACGCGGCGCACCGTGGTGGCCACGGTTTCGCCCGCAATGCTGCTGTAGACGCGGTGGAAGTGGAAAGGGGAAAAGTGGGCAATGGCGGCCAGGTCCTCCAGCCGATGCGCTGCCAGCGGGTGCGCCACGATGTGGGCGATCACGCGGGCCACGCGGTTGCGGTAGTGCTGATCGGCGCTCTGGTCCAGGCTCATGGCCGCAGAGTGTGCCGCAGCTTGCGCGCCGTACTTAGCCGATCTTGCTACTTTGTGGCCTGGTGCCGCAGCAAGGCTGAGCTACTCACTGCCCGAACACCATCGCCTGGTGCGCCCCCACACCCGCCAGCACGCCTTCGGCCGACGCCAGCGTGGCGTTGTGCCGCATCAGCGTGGCGTCGCCCGCGGCGTACACGCCGGGCACCGTGGTCATCTTGTTGGCATCGGTGCGGATGCACGGGCCCATGGGGCCGTCGTCCATTGCGCAGCCCAGTTGCTCGGCCAGCGGGCTGGCGGGGCGGGTGGTAGCCGCTACATACAGGGCGTCCAGCGGCACCAGGCGCGCGTCGCTGCCGCCATGGGCCTGCAGGCGCACGCCGTGCAGCGCCTGCCCCGGCCCCTCCAACGCGGCAATGCGCGCAGGCTCCACCGCAATGCCCAGCGCCAACAGCCGCGTGTGTTCGCTGTCCTCCAGCGTGGTGTCGCCGTTCAGGAAGAGGGTGGTCGGGCCCCAGTCGGCGATCAGCTGCGCGTGCATCCCCGACTGCGGCGAGTGGTACAGCACGCCCAGCCGCTGGCCCGCAAACTCGTAGCCGTGGCAATAGGGGCAGTGCAGCACGCTGGTGCCCCAGCGCTCGCGCAGGCCAGCGATGTCGGGCAGGCCGTCCTGCACGCCAAAGGCCAGTACCAGCTTGTGAGCCTCCAGGTGCGTGCCATCGTCCAGCAACACGGCAAAGCCGCTCTCCGGCGACCCCGCGCTTTGCTGCGCCGTGGCGGACACGGCCGTGCCCTGGCGCAGCGCCACCGTGGGGTAGGCCAGCAGCTTGCGGCGCGCCTGCTCGATCATCGCCAGCGGCGGCTCGCCGTCCTGCCCGAAGAAGCCGTGCGACGCGGCGGCAAACCGGTTGCGCGGCTGGCCCGCATCCACCACGCACACGCGCCGCCGGGCCCGCGCCAGCTGCATCGCGGCCGACAGGCCGGCAAAGCTGCCGCCTATCACGATCACCTCATACGCCTGGGTGGTGGTCATTGCTGCTGCCGCCATGAGAAATCTCCTTGTGACCGTGGCACCCTGCCACCATGCGTTGATGAAACTCGGCCGACAACTGCGCCAGCGTCACCTCGCCCAGGCGGGCCAGCAGCACCTCTTCGGCGGCCTGGTAGGCGTCCGTCAGCGCGCGGTTGACGGCCTGCTCGACGATGCAGCCCGGGCTCTCCACCCTGTTGCCCACCGCCAGCAGCGTGGGCGCGCCCAGCGCTTCGTGGATGTCGCGCAGGGTCACTTCGGACAGCGGGCACGACAGCACCCACCCTCCGCCATGCCCCTTGGCCGACGAGACAAAACCCGCATACCGCAGCCCCGCCATCAGGCGGCGGACCACCACAGGGTGGGTCTGCATGGCCTGCGCCAGCGACTCGGACGTGGCGGGGCCATCCATCTCTGCCATGTGCAGCAGCGCGTGGAGGACGTTGGAAAGGCGGCTATCTCGTTTCATGCAACATTCAAAGTTGCGTGATGTTAGCATGGGCTCAGAAGGAGCGCTGGAGGGCTCACGGTTCACTACTGAATTGATAGCTGCTAGCGCTTGCTAGAAAAGCGGTAAGGGCCAATTCGTCTTGTATTTTTTGCCCCCTGTCGCATACCCCTACCCGTTCGGGTTGAGCCTGTCGAAACCCTGCGCCAACCCGGCCAACCCTCGGCTCAACCTCTACCGCAAAACGCCGTACCCCCCGCACACCACACCATGCCCCATCCCACCACCACGTCCCCCTTCACCGACCCCGCCGCCGTCGCCCGCTACGCCGAAGGCCCCCGCCGCAACGTGCCCGGCTACGACAGCCTGCTGCCCATGGTGCGCATCCTGCTGGCCGAGCGCGTGCCCGCCGACGGCCGGGTGCTGGTGGTGGGTGCGGGCGGCGGGCTGGAGCTGGAGGACATGGCGCGCGCGCACCCCGGCTGGCGCTTCGACGGCGTGGACCCGAGCCAGCCCATGCTGGACCTGGCCGCGCAGCGGCTGCAAAGCGCGGGCGTGTCGGGCGACCGCGTGGCGCTGCACCACGGCTATGTGCAGAGCGCACCGGCCGGGCCGTTCGATGGCGCGACGTGTCTGCTGACTTTTCACTTTGTGCCGCGTGAGGAGCGCGTGGCCATGGCTACAGAAATCCGGCGGCGGTTGAAGCCCGGGGCGCCGTTCGTCGCGATGCACCTGAGCGTGGAAGACGGAGATGCTGGCGCTGGCTCTGGCGGCGAAGACGGGGCAGGGGAGCGCGACCTGTGGCTGTCGCGCTATGCAGCGTTTCAGATGGCGTCCGGCGTGGCGCCGGAGCATGCGGCCAGGGCGCGTGACAAGGTGGCTGCGGAGCTGGCTGTGCTGACGCCGCAGGAAGACGAGGCGATCCTGCACGAGGCCGGGTTCGGCGACGTGCGGATGTTTTACATGGGCTTTGCGTTCCGGGGTTGGGTGGCAACGGCCGCTCGTCAAGGCGGCGCCCAATGACCCGGACACCGTTCACGCTGAGCCCTTCGACAGGCTCAGGACAGGCTTGTCGAAGCGCTGCGCAAGGCTTCGACAGGCTCAGCCCGAACGGTGGGTTGAGGTTTGGGCCTGCCTGTGTAGTGCTCAGCCCGCACGGCACGGGCGGTTCAAAATCAGCACCGCCAAAATCCGTTCACGCTGAGCCCTTCGACAGGCTCAGGACAGGCTTGTCGAAGCGCCGCGCGAGGCTTCGACAGGCTCAGCCCGAACGGTTGTCCCAAAAAACCTCAACGCACAGGCGCCAGCGCCCATCGGTCCTTGGCCGCCTTCGCCAGAAAATCAATCACCGCCTTCACCCTGGCCGCATTGCGCCGGCCCGGTGACGACACCGCGTACAGCGTGTGCACCGTGCGGGACGCAAAAGGCGCCAACACCTCCACCAACCGGCCTTGCGCCACGTCGGCCGCCGCGAGTGGGCTGGACAGCATGCCGATGCCCGCGCCGCTCACCAGTGCGTGGTGCACCAGGGCCGAACTGCTGGCCGCCAGGCGCGAGCGCACGGTCACCTCCAGCGGCTTGCCTTGTGCATTGCGAAAAGCCCAGGTCACGGCAGGCCCCTGTGCGGTGTGCGTGACGGTGTGGTGCTGCGGCAGCTCGCTGGGGTCGGCGGGCGTGCCGTGCTGTTCCAAGTACGCAGGGGCCGCGTACAGGCGCCGCTCGAACCGGCCGAGCGCGCGCGCCACCACCAGGTCGCTGTGGCCCACGGTGGTGCGCAGCGCCACGTCGATGCCCTCCGTCACCAGGTCGGCCACGCGGTCATCGGCCAGCAGCTCCACCCGCAGCGCGGGGTAGCGCGCCTGCAGGTCCGCCAGGTGGGGCAACACCAGCGCCTCGCAAATCTCCTGGCTGGAGGCCAGGCGCAAGGTGCCCGCCACGCGGCTGCGCTGGTCCGACAGCGATGCCCCGATGTCCTCCAACTGCGCCAGCAAGGCACGCGCTTCCTGCGCCAGCTCCGCGCCCTCGGGCGTGGCCGACAGGCCGTGCGTGGACCGGCGCAGCAAGCGCACGCCGTAGCCGGCCTCCAGCCGGTCCACGCCGCGCGCGACCACCGACACCGCCACATCCATCTCGCGCGCCGCCGCAGAAAACGAGCGCAGGTCGAGCGACCGCACCAGCCACCGCAGGTCGGCCGGATCGGGGAGGAAGGAGCGGGGTTCTTGTTTCATCGTGCGCGCCTTTGCGTGCGGAGCAAAAGCCATTATCGCCACGGGCGGTTTCCGTGGCGGGGCGCAATTTCTACAGTGAAGGCTCGTTCAACCCAATGCTTTCAACAGGAGCCCTCCATGCCCATCCTCAACGTCAAAGTGTCTGCCCAACGCACGCCCGAACTGTCTGCCCGCATTGCAGAAACCCTGCTGGACCTGACCACCCGCGTGCTCGGCAAACGGCGCGACCTCACCGCCGTGGTCATCACCTTTGTGGACCCGGCCGACTGGTACGTCGCCGGCCGTTCGCTGGTCGACCTCAAGCAATCGAGCTTCTACTTCGACGTCAAGGTGGTGGACGAGACCAACACCAAGGCCGAGAAGGCGCGCTACATCGCCGAGGCGTTCGCAGCCTTTGAAGGCCTGCTGGGCGCGCTGCACCCCGAGAGCTACGTCTACGTGCAGGACGTGCGCGCCGCCGCGTACGGCTTTGGCGGCCGCACGCAGGAATACCGCCACCAGCACCCAGAGCAATAAGCAATCAAGCCATCAAGCAAACCATCAACCAATAGCTACCCAGGAGCACCGACATGACGATGACGACGACAACGAACAACCACCTCGCCGACGTGATCGTGGCCCAGACGCTGGAGCGCGCGGGCCTGGCGGACTGGATTCCTGAAGGCGAAGGCAAGTGGTCCCTGCCCATTCAGTTTTTGCCCGACGATGCTGGTTGGGTGGAGCTGATGCGCCTGTCCCCCGGCACGCGCCTGGGCCTGCACCGCCACACGGGCGAAGTGCACGCCCTGACGCTGGCGGGCGAGCGCCGCTTGAACGATGGCCGCGTGGTGCGGCCGGGCGACTACATCCACGAACCCGCTGGGAATGTGGATTGGTGGGAGGCGACGGGCACCGAGGAGCTGCTGGTGCATGTGGTGGTCAAGGGCTGCGTGGAGTACCTGGGGCCACACCACACGGTGCTGCAGCGGATTACCACGGCGGATCGGCGGGTGGACTATCGCCGGTGGTGCGAAACGGTGGGCCTGACGCCGCGAGATTTGCGCTGAGGGTGTGCTTCACGCATCGCGATCGCGTGTGCGCTGCGGACCGGGGCGGGCTGCAACAGAAATCTGAATGAAAACAGACTCCAGCGCTCTCTGGTAAAGCGCTAAAAGCTATTAAAAATGGAGCAAACTTTCCTACCGACCGACGGGTGGTGGCGGTGGGCTGGAGCTGGAAGACATGGCCCGCACGCACTCCGGCTGGCGGTTCGACGGTGTGGACCCGAGCCAGAGCCCATGCTGGACCTGGCCGCGCAGCGGCTGCAGAGCGCTGGCATGTCAGACCGCGTGGCGCTGCATCACGGCACCATGCAGAGCGCACCGGCCGGGCCGTTTCATGGCGCAACTTTCACTTTGTGCCGCGTGAGGAGCGCGTGCCCATGGCGGCAGGATCCGGCGGCGGTTAAAGCACGGAGCGCCGTTCGTCGCGGTGCATCTGGGCGTGGCCGATGGTGGTGTGGCGGTGCGGGCTGGGCACGGGACCGTGACCTTTGGCATGGCGCCGGAGTTGGCGGACAGGGGGCGGGCCAAGGTTGCCGCCGAACAGGCAGTGCTGACTCAGAAGGAGGAGGCGATTCTTGAGGAGGTCGGGTTCAGCGATGTGCGGCTGTTTTATATGGGGTTTGCGGGGGTAAGGTGATCGCCCAAGCAACCAAGTGTCGGACTGGATATGGAATGCACTCAGTCCGTTTTAAGCATCTGCAAATAAACCAAGATTAAGTTTGGCTTTGGATGAGTCGAAGGCGCTCTCCGAGTACGGCCACGGTGCATCTCCGTCGCGCGTTCGCGGCCGCTTTTCTGCAGGACAACGAGTGAGCTCCTGCGTTGCGAATCTTATTAGCTCATCCGAAGTGACGAGATTGTCAAATAAGGCATATTTATTGGCGTATACGGCGAGTTTCTCGCCCTCTCTAATTAATCCGTTGTAGTAGAGAAAAACAAGTTCTGGCCAAGAGATTTGTGATCGCACTAGTGTGCAGTAATGCCATTTCTCCGAAATCGACATGGCACTATTATCGATCCACCGAATTAGGCGATATAGTGTGCGGAAAGGGGCGTCAAGATCGGTTTTGTGGTCTATATAGAGGCTTGTGTAAATTAAAGTGATGCGAAACTGGATGTTGGCGAGCTCATCGCTAACTTCGCTCTTGGGGTTTATGAGCATATACAGTTGATTTGCTTGGAAATCGTCTGCGGGGGGCTGGTAGGAATTTTGGTTTGCAAATCGGATAGATTTGGACGGGGAAAGAGATTGTTCGTAGAGATGCAAGAGGACTTTTCGACCCCTGTATTTCCCTGCCTCAATTTCGCGAATCTGGGAGTGGTAATTTTCGAGCCAGGCGAATAGTGATTGCTCTAAGCTCATACGCGCTGCAGCTTCGTTTGCAGCTTTCATTTCGTTAAGTGAGGCTTTTAGTTCTCGGCGTTGAATGTTTATAGAGAAAATGACTAAAATCACAGTTGCAAGGCCAACAGCTGGATTCACGAGTCCTCCAATATAATCGCCGAATGCTCCCCAGTCTGCTGGATCTTTAGAAATTTGGTGACCGTGAAACCACATTAAATAAACAATCGCAACTCCAAGCGCGAAGAATATTGCTGCTCCACCCACTTTTACTAATTTATCGGCAAATTCTCCGTCTGAATAAGGCGTCTGTACCGGTTGCTCACTCATCTTGTTTGTCCTCACAAAACACCTAGCATAGCCACTTGCCTGCTTCCGATGTCGCTATGTAGTGGCGG
The DNA here is from genome assembly GCF_058798375.1 of Acidovorax sp. GW823-FHT01C06. NCBI lineage: Bacteria > Pseudomonadati > Pseudomonadota > Betaproteobacteria > Burkholderiales > Comamonadaceae > Acidovorax > Acidovorax sp. GW823-FHT01C06. The sequence goes on along the minus strand of NZ_JBXAKN010000014.1, from coordinate 32,538 downwards.
CAGGTTGGGCGGCAAACTCTGCTGTTTATATGCAGATTGACCAAAAATTGGTCAAAGTTCAGTCTTGCCAGGCCAAAGTAGACCGCATAGCATCCCTGTCAAGCATCCACCCCCATGAGGTGCTGCACAAAACATGACAGGAGACAAACCTTGCCATCCACCCGCTGGAGTCACTGCGGCACTGAAGACCTGAGCGTTCTGCAGACCATCTTCTGGTCCGCCGGCGCGTCGCGCAATGCGCTGGCGCAGCGCCTGGCTTATTCCAAGAGCAAGGCCAACGCCATGGTGGCGGCGCTGCTGGACGAAGGCTTGCTCGACGAGGTGGGCCTGCAGGAATCTTCTGGCGGCCGGCGTGCCGAAACCCTCCGTTTAAGCGAAACCCTGGGCGTGGTGATTGGCGCCGACCTGGGCGCGACCAGCATGCAGATTGCGGTGATGCGCCCCGACATGACGGTGCTGGCGCGGCACCGCGAGCCCATCGATGTGCGCCAGGGGCCGGGCGTGATCCTGGCGCGGGTGCGGGGGCTGATGCGCGAGTTGCTGGCGCGCTGCGGCATGCAGGCTTCGCAGGTCATCGCTATCGGCATGGGCGTGCCGGGGCCGGTGGATTTTGAAAGCGGCCAACTCGTCAACCCGCCGCTGATGCCCGACTGGGACGGCTTTTCCATCCGCGACTACCTGCGCGAGGCATTTGCCGCGCCGGTGTTTGTCGACAACGACGTGAACCTGATGGCGCTGGGCGAGCTGTGGCGGCTGCAGCGCAATCTGCCCAACTTCCTCGTGATCAAGGTCGGCACGGGCATTGGATGCGGCATCGTCTGCCACGGGCAGGTGTACCGGGGCGCCAATGGGTCGGCCGGTGACGTGGGCCACATCTGCGTGGACCAGGGCGGACCGCGCTGCCACTGCGGCAACCAGGGTTGTGTGGAGGCGATGGCGGCAGCGCCCGCCATGGCGCGCATGGCGATGGAGGCCGTGGAGCGCGGCGAGAGCGCGATGCTGGCCGAGCGCCTGCAAGCCACCGGCACGCTGACCACCGAAGACGTGGCCCAGGCCAGCCGGGCGGGCGATGTGGCGGCCAACGCGATCATTCAGCGCGCGGGCAGCCTGGTGGGGCAGATGCTGGCGTCCATCGTGAATTTCTTCAACCCGTCGCACGTGTTCATTGCCGGGCGGGTGACGGACATGGGGCCGCTGTTCCTCGCGTCGGTGCGGCAGAGCGTGTACCACCGGTCGCTGGCGCTGTCCACGCGGCACCTCGAGATTCAGTACGCGCCGCTGGCCGACGATGCGGGCGTGGTTGGCGCGGGCGTGCTGGCCATGCAGCAGAGCCTGGCGCTGTCGCCGCGTTCGTCTTCTTCGGCGACTAAGGCCAATGCCGTGGGGGCCACACGATGAGCGTTGCTGTCGAGTTTCGCAATGTGACCAAGGAGTTCGGCCCGGTGCGCGTGCTGCACGGCGTGGGCTTTGCGCTGCAGCCGGGCCGGGTGTATGGCCTGCTGGGCGAGAACGGCGCGGGCAAGTCCACGCTGATGAAGATTCTGGCGGGGTACGAGAGCCCCACCACCGGCGAGGTGGTGGTGGACGGCGCGGTGCGCGCCCCCGGCGGTGGATCGCGTGCGGCCGAGGCGCAGGGCATTGTGCTGATCCACCAGGAGTTCAACCTGGCGGACGACCTGACGATTGCGCAGAACATCTTTCTGGGGCACGAAATCAAGCGCGGCCCCTTCCTGGATGACAAGGCGATGCGCGAGAAGACGCGCGCTGCCTTGGCACAGGTAGGTTTGCCGCTAGACCCGGACACGCGGGTCAAGAAGCTCATCGTGGCCGAAAAGCAGCTGGTGGAGATTGCCCGCGCGCTGGCCCGCAATGCGCGCCTGCTCATCATGGACGAGCCCACCGCCACGCTGACCCCGGGCGAGACGGAGCGCCTGTTCGCGCTGATGGCCGGGCTGAAGGCCGCGGGCGTGACCATCATCTACATATCGCACAAACTCGACGAAGTGGAGCGCACCACCGACGAGGTGGTGGTGATGCGCGACGGCCTGCTGGTAGCGCGCGAGCCCACGGCCAGTGTGACGCGGCGGCAGATGGCCAACCTGATGGTGGGCCGCGAGCTGGCGGATTTGTTCCCGCCCAAGCTGCCCGCGCCTGCGGGTGGAGACCCGGCCATGAAGGTGCGCGGCCTCACGGTGCCGGGCTGGGCCGAGAGCGTGGACTTTGACGTGCGGCGCGGCGAGATTCTGGGCTTTGCCGGGCTGGTGGGCGCTGGCCGCACGGAGCTGTTCGAGGGCCTGCTGGGCCTGCGCCCGCGCTCGGCGGGCACGGTGGAGCTGGCGGGCAAGCCGGTGAATTTGAAAAGCCCGCGCGATGCGGCGCGCCATGGCCTGACGTACCTGAGCGAAGACCGCAAAGGCAAGGGCCTGCACGTGCACTTCAGCCTGCGGCCCAACCTGACGCTGATGGCGCTGGAGCGCTATGCCAAGCCCTGGCTCGACCCGGCGGCCGAGCAGGCTGCGCTGCGCGATGCGGTGCAGGAGTTCGGCATCCGCACCGGCTCGCTGGAGGTGCGCGCATCGTCGCTGTCAGGCGGCAACCAGCAAAAGCTGGCGCTGGCCAAGGTGCTGCACCCCGGCCCCAGCGTGGTGGTGCTGGACGAGCCCACGCGCGGCGTGGACGTGGGCGCCAAGCGCGAGATCTACCACCTGGTGCAGCGCCTGGCAGAGCAGGGGCTGGCGGTGGTGGTGATTTCGTCCGAACTGATGGAGCTGATCGGCCTGTGCCACCGCGTGGCGGTGATGCGCGCCGGGCGGCTGCAGACCACGCTGCAAGAACCACATTTGACCGAAGAGGAGTTGATCGCACATGCCACAGGTACCCGCTGAAAACGCCACCACCGCCGCGGGCCGCCACGGCGGCGCCACGGCCTGGTGGGGCAAGCTGCACGGGCTGGGCCCGGTCATCGGGCTGGTGCTGCTGTGCATTGCCGGCACGCTGCTCAACAGCAACTTTGCCACTTACGACAACGTGATGAACGTGCTCACGCGCACGGCCTTCATCGGCATCATCGCGGTGGGCATGTGCTTTGTGATCATCTCGGGCGGCATCGACCTGTCGGTGGGGTCGATGGCGGCGCTGATCGCGGGCTCGGTGATTTTGTTCATGAACGCGATGGCGCCCGTGCTGGGCTCGCCCATGGCGGCCGTGGTGGTGGGCATGCTGCTGGCGGTGGTGCTGGGCGCGGTGTTCGGGCTGGTGCACGGCCTCTTGATCACCAAGGGCCGCATCGAGCCTTTCATCGTCACGCTGGGCACGCTGGGCATCTTCCGCGCGTACCTCACGTATTTTTCGAACGGCGGGGCCATCACGCTCGAGAACGACCTGTCGGACATCTACAGCCCGGTGTATTACGCCAACCTGCTGGGTGTGCCCATCCCTGTGTGGATCTTCCTGCTGGTTGCGGTGGTGGGCGGCGTCATCCTGAACCGCACGGCCTATGGCCGCTATGTGCAGGCCATCGGCTCCAACGAGCAGGTGGCGCAGTACGCGGCGGTGGACGTGCACAAGATCAAGATCCTCACATACATGCTGCTCGGGGTGTGCGTGGGCATCGCCACGCTGCTGTATGTGCCGCGCCTGGGGTCCGCATCGCCCACCACGGGGTTGCTGTGGGAGCTGGAGGCGATCGCCGCGGTGATCGTGGGCGGCACGGTATTGAAGGGCGGGGCGGGCAGCATCACCGGCACGGTGGTGGGGGCGATCCTGCTGTCGGTGATCAGCAATATCTTGAACCTGACCAGCATCATCAGCGTGTACCTGAATGCGGCGGTGCAGGGCTTCGTGATCATTGCCGTGGCCTTTATGCAGCGCGGCAAGAGGTGACGCAGGGGTCGGAACAACTTCGAGTTTTCCACCCACTCTTTGCGCGTATTTATTTTTCCAAGGTGTTCCCCAGTCGGCCAGGCTTTCATGGCCATTTTTCAGCAAAGCAATAGCAACAGGAGACAACGCATCATGAACAGCAAGACAACTTCTTCCTTCACCCGCCGCCTGGCCCTCTCGGCCGTGGCTGCCGCAGCCGCCTTGACGCTGGCAGGCCCGGCGATGGCGCAGGCCAACAAGACGGTGGTGGGCGTGGCCATTCCGTCGGCCACGCACGGCTTCACCGGTGGCATCGTGTACTGGGCCAACCAGGCCAAGAAGGACCTGGAGAAGGCCCACCCCGGCCTGCAGGTCATCGTCAAGACCGCAGGCGGCGCGCCCGAGCAGGCCAACCAGCTGCAGGACCTGGTCACGGTCAACAAGATCAACGCCCTGGTCATCTTCCCGTTCGAATCGGCAGCGCTGACCAAGCCCGTGGCCCAGGTCAAGGCCAAGGGCGTCTACGTGACGGTGGTGGACCGCGGCCTGACCGACACCAGCGCGCAGGACGCTTATGTGGCCGGTGACAACACCGCGTTTGGCAAGATCCCCGCCGAGTACATCGCCAAGGCGCTGAACGGCAAGGGCAACGTGGTGGCCATGCGCGGCATTGCGACCACGCTGGACAACGAGCGCATGGACGCGTTCAACGCGGTGCTCAAGAACCACCCCGACATCAAGCTGCTGGACGCCAAGTACGCCAACTGGAATCGTGACGATGCCTTCAAGGTGATGCAGGACTACCTGACGCGCTTTCCGCAGATCGACGCGGTGTGGGCGGCCGACGACGACATGGCTGTGGGCGTGCTCAAGGCCATCGAGCAGGCCAAGCGCAAGGACATCAAGCTGGTGTTCGGCGGCGCGGGTGCCAAGGGCATGATCAAGACGCTGGCCGATGGCAGCAACCCGCTGATCCAGGCCAACGTGTCGTACAGCCCCAAGTTCATTTACGACTCGATCAAGCTCACGGCCGAGGCGCGCATCAAGGGCGAGAAGCTGCCTGCGACGACGATCATTCCGTCGGTGCTGATCACCAAGGAAAACGCCAAGAGCTTCTACTTCCCGGACTCGCCATTCTGATGGTGTTCTTGAGTCAAATAGGCCTCTAGCGCTTATCCATCAAGCGCAAGCAGCTATCGAAAATATAGCTGCTTGCCGCTTCGCACCTGCAACCCCACGCCCCTTGGGAGCCGCCATGCCAAGACCCGTCACCCTTTTCACCGGCCAATGGGCCGACTTGCCGCTGGCAGAACTCGCGCCGCTGGCACGCAGCATGGGCTATGACGGCCTGGAGCTGGCCTGCTGGGGCGACCATTTCAACGTGCAGGAGGCGCTGTCGACGCCCCAGTACGTCAAGGACAAACACGCACTGCTGGCCCAGCACGGCCTGCAGTGTTTTGCCATCGGCAACCACCTGGTGGGCCAGGCCGTGTGCGACCTGATCGACGAGCGCCACCAGTCCATCCTGCCGCCCTATGTGTGGGGCGACGGCGATCCCGAGGGCGTGCGCCAGCGCGCCGCCGCCGAGCTGGCCGACACGGCGCGCGCTGCCGCCAGGTTTGGCGTGAAGACGGTCACGGGCTTCACGGGCTCGTCAGTGTGGCATTCGATCTATGCCTTTCCGCCCACCACGCAGGCGTATTGGGAAAAGGGCTTTGCCGACTTCGCCAAGCGCTTCGGCCCCATCCTCGATGTGTTCGAAGCGCACGACATCAACTTTGCGCTGGAGGTGCACCCCACCGAAATCGCCTTCGACATCGCCTCGGCCGAGCGGGCGATTGCTGCGGTGGGCGGCAACAAGCGCTTCGGCTTCAACTACGACCCCAGCCACCTGGCCTACCAGGGCGTGGACTACATCAAGTTCATCCGCCAGTTCGCCGACCGCATCTACAACGCCCACATGAAGGACGTGTGGTGGGGCAAGGGCGACGGCACGGTGGGCACCTTCGGCGGGCACACCAGCTTTGGCGATGCCCGGCGCCACTGGGACTTTCGCAGCGTGGGGCGCGGGATGATCGACTTCGAATCCATCATCGTCGCGCTCAACGACATCGGCTACCAGGGCCCGCTCTCGGTGGAGTGGGAAGACAGCCGCATGGACCGCGTCCATGGCGCCACGGAGAGCGCGGCGTTCTGCAAGCGGCTCGACTTCAAGCCCGCGGCGGGCGCATTCGATGCCGTCTTTGCACGGGACAAGCAGGCCTAGCCGCGCTCCTCAAACCGACAACAACACACAGCGAGCAAAGGCTTTTTGTATGTCCAGTGAAAGAAAGCTCCGCTACGCCATGGTGGGCGGCGGCCACGGCGCCTTCATCGGCGCGGTGCACCGCAAGGCGATGGCGCTCGACGGCCAGTTTGAACTGGTGGCGGGCGCGCTGTCGTCATCGCCCGAGCGCGCCCGCGCATCCGGCGCCGAGCTGGGACTGGCGACCGAGCGGAACCACGGCACCTGGCAAGACCTGCTGGCCGACGAGCTGCGCCGCCCCGCGCAGGAGCGCATCGACCTGGTGAGCATCGTCACCCCCAACCATGTGCACCACCCGGTGGCCCTGGCCTTTGTGCAGGCGGGCTTTCATGTGGTGTGCGACAAGCCGCTGGTGCACACCAGCGCGCAGGCCGATGAGCTGGTGGCGGCGGTGAAGAAGGCTGGCACCGTGTTCGGCGTGACCTACAACTACACCGGCTACCCGATGGTGCGCGAGGCGCGCCATCTGGTGCAGAGCGGCGCCCTGGGCACGCTGCGCAAGGTCACCGTGGAATACAACCAGGGCTGGCTGGCCACGGCGGTGGAGCAGGGCGGCGGCAACAAGCAGGCCGACTGGCGGCTGGACCCCGCGCGCAGCGGCGCCGTGGGCACCATGGGCGACATCGGATCGCACGCCGAGAACCTGGCCGCCACCGTCACCGGCCAGCGGCCGGAGGCGCTGTGCGCCGACCTCACCACCTTCGGCGCCGGCCGCCGGCTGGACGACGATGCACAGCTGCTGCTGCGCTATGCGGGCGGCGCACGCGGCGTCATCGTCGCGTCGCAGGTGGCGGCGGGGCTGGAGAACGATGTGCGCCTGCAGGTGTCCGGCACGCTGGGCACGCTGGTGTGGCGGCAGGAGGACCCGAACCACCTGGTGCATTCGCCGGTGGACGGGCCGCGCCGCATCCTCACGCGCGGCTCGCCCTGGCTGAGCGAATCGGCGCTGCGCGCGGGGCGCATTCCGGCCGGGCACCCCGAGGCTTTCATCGAAGCGTTTGCCAACGTCTACCTGGGCGTGGCGGCCGACATCCGCGCCCGGGCGTCAGGCAGAACCGCCAGCGCGCTGGAGGCCGACTACCCGCGCGTGGAAGACGGGGCCGAGGGCGTGCGCTTCATCGAGAAGGTGGTGGAGTCTGCCGCGAGCGAGCGCAAGTGGACGGCGCTGGCTGGGTAGGCGGGCGGGCAGGCGGGCCGGTGGAGGGGGATGGCACAGGGCAGAATCACCCGATGACCTCCGAGAAAGACAAGATGATCTCCGGCGCGCCGTACATGGCCGCCGACCCGCAGCTGGTGGCCGACCGCCTGCGCGCCCGCCAGTTGTGCCACGCCATCCACCACGCGCCTGCGGCGGATGCTGCCGCGCTGCAAGCCCTGCAGGCGCAGCTGCTGCCGGGCCAGCCCGGCAGCGTGCAGATCACGCCACCGTTTCATTGCGACTACGGCTACAACATTTTTCTGGGTGAAGGCGTGTACTTCAACTTCAACTGCGTGGTGCTCGACGGCGCGCCGGTGCGCATCGGGGCCCGCACGCTGTGCGCGCCGGGCGTGCAGATCTACACCGCCTCGCACCCCTTGTCGCCCGAAGAGCGCGCGACCGGCGTCGAGCTGTGCCTGCCCGTGACCATCGGCGAGGACGTGTGGATTGGCGGCGGCGCCATCATCTGCCCCGGCGTGACGATTGGCGATGGTGCGGTGATCGGCGCGGGCAGCGTGGTCACCCGCGACGTGCCGGCGCGGGTGCTGGCGGCGGGCAACCCGTGCCGGGTAGTGCGGCCGCTCGACCCGCTGGTGGCCTGAGGCGACCCGGCGAACCCGTGCGGTCGCCCGCACGGCGACTTACTGGGCGTTGGCCAGCTGGAACCGCTGGTCGAAGTTCATCTTGCCCAGCACGCGCAGCGCGGCGGTGCGCGTGGCGGCATCGACCTTGCTGATGTCCAGGCTGTAGCGCCTGGCGGTGGACACCACGTCCACGCACTTGTGCCCCCATTGCACGGCCACCAGCAGGGTGGCGCGCTGGCCCGCCTCCACGCCGCCCACGGAGACGCCGCGCTGTTCGGGCCGCAGCATGAATTCCAGGTGGGGCGTGCGCGTGAGCGTGAGGCGGCTGGCTCCCACGGGGCCCAGCGCGAACGAGACGACCCAGTCGTCTTCATCTTCCACGGTCAGGAACGGGACATGCTGGGGTGCTGCCATGGTGGGCGTCGGGTGGGGTGGAAAAGGCCTCGCGGGGCCAGGCTGGTAGCGCTGCCCCGGCTGCGGACGGCCGCCAGTATGCCGTTGCAAGAGCTGTGCCGAGGGCGGGAGAACCCGAGGTTGGGCCTTTCCAACGGGGCGGCGGCCTGTCAGTTTGCTGCAAGCAAGGGCATGCGCCGCAAGGCGGGTGCCCTGGAGGCCAGGGAACCCCGGGGAAGGGGGGGTTGGGTAAAACTGGCCGAAAGCGCTTGATGTGTAAGCGCTGGAAGCTACTGTTTTGATAGCTTCTTGGGAGCGGACGCCTCTCGTGCCATCACCGAGGCCAGGGCGCCCACGGTGGCCAGGGCGGCTTCAAAGCGGCTTTGCGCGGGGTGCCCGTAGTTGATGCGCACACAGTTCGCAAAGCGCCGGTCCGCCGAAAAGATCTGTCCTGGTGCCAGGCTGATGCCCTGCTGCAGTGCCTGGCGGTGCAGTTGCAGGGCATCGATCTGCGGGGGCAGCTCCACCCACAGGAAGTACCCGCCCTCGGGCTGCGCGACCCGCGTACCCGGTGGGAAATGCCGGGCCACCGCCGCCAGCGCCGTCGCCTGCTGCTGCGCCAGGCTGCGGCGCAGCTGGCGCAGGTGCCGGTCGTAGCCGCCCTGGGCCAGGTACTCGGACAACGCCTGCTGCGACGGCGTGGCGGCCGAGAGCGTGGTCATGAGTTTGAGGCGCTGCACTGCCGTGGCAAAGCGGCCCGCCGCCACCCAGCCCACGCGGTAGCCGGGTGCCAGGCTTTTGCTGAACGAGCTGCAGTGCATCACCAGGCCTTCGCCGTCAAAGGCCTTGGCTGGGGGCGGGCGGTGGGGGGCGAAGTGCAGTTCGCCATACACGTCGTCCTCGATCAGCGGGATCTGGTGGCGCGCGAGCAGGGCCACGAGTTCGCGCTTCTTGTCCTCGGGCATCAGGCTGCCCAGCGGGTTCTGGAAGCTGGGCATCAGCCAGCAGGCCTTGACGGGCTGGTGCGGGGGCTGGCGCGCCAGGGCTTCGGCCAGCGCGGTCAGGTCGATGCCGTCGCGCGGGTGGGTGGCCACCTCCAGCGCCTGCAGGTTCAGCCGCTCCAGCGCCTGCAGCGCGGCGTAGAAGGTGGGCGATTCGACCACCACGACGTCGCCGGGGCGGGTGACGGCCTCCAGGCAGAGGTTGAGCGCCTCCATCGCGCCGTTGGTGATGATGATCTCCTGCGCGTCCACGGCCATGCCGTGCAGGCCGTAGCGCAGCGCGATCTGCTGGCGCAGGCGCTCGTCGCCGGGCGGCAGGCTTTGCACGATGCTCCAGGGGTCGAGCTTGCGCATGCCGCTGCCCAGGCAGCGCGCCAGGCGCTCCAGCGGAAACAGCTCCAGCCCCGGGAAGGCTGAGCCCAGGGGCACCAGGTCGCGGTCGCGCGCCAGGCCCAGCACCTCGAACACCAGGTCGCTGATGGCCACGCCGGTGGAGGTGTGCGCCGGCTGCGAGGGCAGGGGCTCGGCGGGCCGGGACTCGGCGGCCGGCAGCCGGGCGCTCACGTAGTAGCCCGAGCGCGGGCGCGCATGGATCAGGCCCTGGGCCTCCAGCAGGTAGTACGCCTCGAACACGGTGGACGGGCTGATGCCGCGCGTGCGGCTGGCCTCGCGCACCGAGGGCACGCGGTCGCCCGGGCGCAGCGCGCCGCTGTGGATGAGCTGGGCAATGGCGTCGGCGTGGCGTTCGTAGCGTTTCATGGAGGCTGGGGTTGATCCAGGGCAAACTGATCTGTATTTTTAACTAGAAACTGAATCTGTACTGTTTTTGGGGCGGGGCGTAGAGTGGCGGCATGTGCTGGTGTCCGTCGCGATGTGTGCGGGCCTGCCACTTCCCTACTGATAAAACCCCATGATCGATTGCCTGCGCAGCCTGCTGCGCCCTGTTTTCCGCCTGGCCGGCGCTTCTGCCGCGATGGCGCTGGCGTGGAGCGCTGGCGCCTGGGCCCAGCCCGTGCCTCGCCCTGCGGCGGCTGCGGCGGCCCTGTCCGCCACGGTGTCCGCCTCGTCGATGTCCTCGCGCGTGCTGGCCTGCACGGCCTGCCACGGCAAGGAAGGCCGCGCCACGCCCGACGGCTACTTTCCGCGCATCGCCGGCAAGCCGGCCGGCTACCTGGCCAACCAGCTGCTCAACTTCCGCGACGGGCGGCGCAGCTATCCGCAGATGACCTACCTCATCGAGCACCTGACGGACGACTACCTGCGTGAAATGGCCGATCACTTTGCCGCGCAGGACCTGCCGTACCCGCCGCCGCCCGCACCCCAGGCGCCGGCCGCCGCGCTGGAGCAGGGGCGCCAGCTGGTGCAGCAGGGCGATACCGCGCGCCGCATTCCGGCCTGCGTGTCGTGCCACGGCAGCGCCATGACGGGCGTGGCGCCGTCCATCCCGGGCCTGCTGGGCCTGCCGCGCGACTACCTCAACAGCCAGCTGGGCGCCTGGAAGACCGGCCAGCGCCGCGCGCATACGCCCGACTGCATGGCCGACATCGCCCGCCAGCTCACGCCCGACGACGTGAGCGCCGTGTCCGCCTGGCTGGCCGCCCAGCCTGTGGCCGGGGGTGGCAAGCCCGCGCGCACCCTGCCGGCCGCCATGCCCGCCCGCTGCGGCGGCGTGGCCGAGGTGCCCGTGGCGGCCGCTTCCGGCGCGGCGCGCTGAGAGGGATGTCATCCATGAAACGCATCCTCTGGACGATTTCCTCCGTGCTGGCCGCCCTGGGCATCACGGCCGCCGCGCTGGTCACCCTGAACCTGCGCGGCGAAGAGCCGCTGCCCGGCGCCGAGACGCTGCAGGGCACGCCCGCGCTGGTGGCGCGCGGCGAGTACCTGGCCCGTGTCGGCAACTGCATGGCCTGCCACACCACCCAGGGCGGCGCGCCGTTCGCGGGCGGGCGCGGCATCGAGACGCCGTTCGGCGTGGTGCACAGCTCCAACCTCACGCCCGACAAGGCGCAGGGCATCGGCAGCTGGACCTCGGCCGAGTTCTGGCGCGCCATGCACCATGGCCGCAGCAAGGACGGGCGCCTGCTGTACCCCGCCTTCCCGTACCCCAACTACACCCAGGTCACGCGCGAGGATTCCGATGCCATCTTTGCCTATCTGCAAAGCGTGCCCGCCGCCGCCGAAGCCAACCGGGCGCATGCGCTGCGTTTCCCGTACAACACGCAGGCGGCGCTGGGCGTGTGGCGCGCGCTGTTTTTCACCCCGGGCACACCCCGGCCCGAGCCCGCACAGACGGCCGAGTACAACCGGGGCGCCTACCTGGTCAACGGCCTAGGCCATTGCACCGCCTGCCACACGCCACGCAACGCGCTGGGCGCCACCACGGATGCCAAGGCCTTCACCGGCGGGCTGATTCCCGTGCAGAACTGGTATGCCCCCGCGCTCAACGCGGCGGCCGAGGCGGGCGTCAAGGAATGGCCCGCCGAGGACGTGGTGGCCTTGCTCCAAACCGGGGTGGCCCCGCACGGCTCGGTGCTGGGCCCCATGGCCGAGGTGGTGTTCCGCAGCACGCAGTACCTGACCGATGCCGACGCGCGCGCCATGGCGGTGTACCTGCAGGCCTTGCCGCAGCAGGGCGGCCCCGCGCCCGCAACGCCGCCCGCGCCGCCCTCCGCGGCCATGGCCCGGGGCGCGAAGGTGTATGAGCAGCAGTGCGCTCAATGCCATGGCGACGCGGGGCAGGGCGAGCCTGGGGCGTTCCCCGCGCTGGCCGGCAACCGCGCGGTCACGCTGGCCGATCCCACCAACCTGGTGCGCGTGGTGCTGCAGGGCGGCTACCTGCCCGCCACCGCCGGCAACCCGCGTCCGCACGGCATGCCCCCGTTCCAGCAGACCCTGTCGGACGAGGAAGTGGCGGCGGTCGCCACCTTCGTGCGCAACAGCTGGGGCAACCAGGCGCCCGGTGTGGGTACCATCGAGGTCTACCGCGCCCGCGAGCGGCGCGGCATGTAGACCCAGACCCGGCTCCGGGAGGGCCTCTGCGTACGGCCGCAGGGGTTCCCCGGCCGGAATGACCCAGGAGTTACGCTGATGGAAAGTCCGGCCGTGTTGCCCGATCCCGCCTCAGGGGCGCCCCCGCAGGCCGCCGCTGGCGGCTGGTGGGCTGTATGCCTGTGCGCGGGCTGGTGCGGCACCTGCCGCGACTACCGCCCCCTGTTCGACGAACTGGCCCGGGCGAACCCCGGGGTGCGGTTCGAATGGGTGGACATCGAGGACGAGTCCGAGATCGCGGGGGACCTGGATGTGGAGACTTTTCCCACACTGCTGATCGGCCGCGGCACCAGCGCGCTTTTTCTGGGGCCGCTGCTGCCGCAGGCGCCAGTGCTGGCCCGGTTGCTGGGCAGCCTGCAGGCGGGCGCGCGCAATGCCTCGGCGGCCGGGGGCGAGGCGCAGGGCGTGTTCGAGCGCGTGCGCGCGGCGCGCGGCGCCCAGGACGACTAGGACGACTAGGACGACGAGGACAAATCGGCTGGGCAGGCGGGGCGCAGCAGCGCACCTTTCTGCCGGAAACGCCGCTGGCCGCGCAGGCGCCGGATTTTTGTGCCGGCGGGGCCCCTGCCGGCGGGCTCAGAAGGCAGTTTGACCACAGTCCATCTTTGCAAATCAAGGCGTTACGCGCTACAATATGAATCTCACGACCAAACGGGCGGGTACCAACCGCCCGTTTTTTTTGGTCGAATGCTTTTGGAGCTCGAAGCTGTCGGGGAAGGTCTCCGGGGGTTATCGGGTTTTTTGTTTTGGACTTACGCAAACAAGGGCGCACAGGAAGTGCTCCCACCATGGGGTCGGCGACTCGCCGGATCCCGATTTGCGTCAGTCGTGTTGTTTTCCGGGATTGAACTGAACACGTGGCATTACAGCAAGTCGTTGAACAAATTGTGACGGGCCTGGGATATGACCTGGTGGAGATCGAACGCTCTGCCGGTGGTCTGCTGCGCATCACCATTGACTTGCCCTGGGTGCAGCCGCCCGCCGACGCGCCGGTCCCGGCGCTGGATCAGTTTGTCACCGTCGAAGACTGCGAAAAGGTCACGCGCCAGCTGCAATTTGCGCTGGAGGTCGATGGCGTCGAGTACAAGCGCCTGGAAGTGTCTTCCCCCGGTATCGACCGCCCCTTGCGCCACGAGCAGGACTTCGTGCGCTTCGAGGGCTCGGTCATCGACATCACCCTGAAGGCGCCCATCGGCGCCGCAGCGGCGGGGCAGGTCAATGCCACCCGCAAGAAATTTCGCGGCACGCTGGAGCGGGCCGAAGCTGGAGGCTGGCAGATCGTCTGGAGCGACGAGCCGCCGGTCAAGCCGGGCCAGAAGGTGAGCAAGAAACGCGTTCCGGCGCCGCTGCAGGCGCTGGGTTTTACCCTGGATGAGGTGCGGGACGTCCGTCTGGCGCCCATCGTGGATTTCAAGGGGCGTGGAGGCAAGGCCGGGCCGGCGTCCGCCTGAGTGGCTGAATGAATTGGGGTGGGTGGCCGCAGCGCGCGGACCCTGCCCTCGGGTGATTGAAACAGGAGAGTCGTCGCATGAATCGCGAATTGTTGATGTTGGTTGAGGCCATTTCGCGCGAAAAGAACGTTGAGCGTGATGTGGTCTTGGGCGCCGTGGAGTCGGCCTTGGCCCAGGCTACCAAGAAGCTGTACCAGGGCGAGGTGGACATTCGCGTGTCCGTCGATCGCGACAGCGGCAACTATGAGACTTTCCGCCGCTGGCTGGTCGTGCCCGATGACGCGGGCCTGCAGAATCCCGAAGCCGAAGAGCTGCTGATGGATGCGAAGGACCGCATTCCCGACATCGAAGTCGGCGAGTACATCGAAGAGGGTGTCGAGTCCGTGCCGATCGGCCGCATCGGCGCCATGGCCGCCAAGCAGGTCATCCTGCAGAAGATCCGTGACGCCGAGCGCGAAATGCTGCTCAACGACTTCATGTCGCGCGGCGAGCGCATCTTCACCGGCACCGTCAAGCGCATGGACAAGGGCGACATCATTGTCGAGTCCGGCCGTGTGGAAGGCCGCCTGCGCCGCAGCGAGATGATCCCCAAGGAAAACCTGCGCAGCGGCGACCGCGTGCGGGCCATGATCATGGAAGTGGACCTGACCCTGCGCGGCGCGCCCATCATCCTGTCGCGCTCGGCCCCCGAGTTCATGATCGAGCTCTTCCGCCAGGAAGTGCCCGAGATCGAGCAGGGCCTGCTGGAGATCAAGTCCTGCGCCCGCGACCCCGGCTCGCGTGCCAAGATCGCCGTGCTGTCGCACGACAAGCGCGTGGACCCCATCGGCACCTGCGTCGGCGTGCGCGGCACCCGTGTGAACGCGGTGACCAACGAACTCGCCGGCGAGCGCGTGGACATCGTGCTGTGGTCCGAAGACCCCGCCCAGTTCGTGATCGGCGCGCTGGCACCGGCCAACGTGTCCTCCATCGTCGTCGATGAGGAAAAGCACGCCATGGACGTCGTGGTGGACGAGGAAAACCTCGCCATCGCCATCGGCCGCGGCGGCCAGAACGTGCGCCTGGCGTCCGATCTGACCGGCTGGAAGATCAACATCATGGACGCCGCCGAAAGCGCGCAGAAGCAGGCCAACGAGACCGACACGGCCCGCAAGCTGTTCATGGAAAAGCTGGATGTGGACGAGGAAATCGCCGACATCCTGATCTCCGAAGGCTTCAACAGCCTCGAAGAAGTGGCCTATGTGCCGCTGCAGGAAATGCTGGAGATCGAAAGCTTCGACGAAGACACCGTCAACGAGCTGCGCGCCCGCGCCAAGGATGCGCTGCTCACGATGGAAATCGCCCGCGAGGAAAGCGTGGAAGAGGTCTCCCAGGACCTGCGCGACCTCGAAGGCCTCACCCCCGAGCTGATTGCCAAGTTGGCTGAAGGCGGTGTGCATACACGTGACGACCTGGCCGATCTGGCCATTGATGAACTGACCGACCTGACCGGACAGTCTGAAGAAGAAGCCAAAGCCTTGATCATGAAGGCGCGCGAACACTGGTTCGCGGGGCAAGAGTAAAGGTCAGGGAGGCACGAACCACATATGTCCAGTAATACTGTCGCCGAGTTTGCAACCGAACTCAAAAAATCGCCTGAAACCCTGCTCGACCAGCTCAAGGCTGCCGGCGTGGGCAAGGCTGCCCCCTCCGACGCGTTGACCGAGTCGGACAAGCAAAAGCTGCTTGCCTATCTGCAGGCCAGCCATGGCACGGCTTCGGCCGACCGCAAGAAGATCACGCTGGTGAAGAAGTCCACCAGCGAGATCAAGCAGGCCGATGCCACGGGCAAGGCCCGCACGATCCAGGTGGAAGTGCGCAAGAAGCGCACGTTCATCCAGCGCGATGAAGGTGCCGAGGCATCTGCCGAATCCCATGCGCCCGTGGCGGCGCAGGAGGCCGCTGTTTCCAGCGAGGATCTCGAGCTGTCCCGCCGCGAGGAAGAAGCGCGCCGTCAGGCCGAGCTGATCCGCCGCCAGGAGGCGGAGCTGGCCGAGAAGCGCGCTGAACGCGAAGCCCGTGAAAAGCGCGAACGCGAAGCCGAGGAGCGTGCTGCCGCCTACGCTGCGCAGGAAGCCGAAAAGAAGGCCCAGGCCTCTGCCGTCAAGCAGGAAGCGACCCGCGAGCAGGCCGCTGAAACCGCTGCGCGCAGCGCCGCCCAGGCCGAAGCGCGCGAAAAGGCTGCTGCCGAGTCCAAGGCCCGCTCCGACGAGGAAGCCGCGCGTGCGGCCGATCTGGATGCCCGCCGCCGCAAGGCCGAAGCCGAGGCCGCGGCCATTCGCTCCATGATGGCCACGCCCAAGAAGGCGGTCATGGTGGCCAAGAAGCCCGAGGAACCCAAGCCCGTGGCCAAGCCCGCCGCGGTGGGCGATGCCAAGAAGGGCACGCTGCACAAGCCGGCCGTGGGCACGGGTGTGGCGCGTGCGGGGGCTCCGGCCGCCGCCGGCGCAGGCGCGCCCGGCGCCGGCAAGGAAGTGAAGTCGGCCAAGCTGTCCTCCAGCTGGGCCAATGACACCGCCAAGAAGAAGGAAATCAAGACCCGCGGCGACAGCAGCGGCGGTGTCGGCCGCAACAACTGGCGTGGTGGCCCGCGTGGCCGCCGTGGTGACAACCGCGACCATCGCGACGACCACCAGCAGTCCGCACCGGTCGAGGCGCGCATCATTGAAGTGCATGTGCCCGAGACCATCACGGTGGCAGAACTGGCCCACAAGATGTCGATCAAGGCGTCCGAAGTGATCAAGGCGCTGATGAAGATGGGCCAGATGGTCACCATCAACCAGCCGCTGGACCAGGACACCGCCATGATCGTGGTGGAAGAGCTGGGCCACAAGGCGGTGGTGGCGGCGCTGGACGATCCGGAAGCCTTCACTGACGACGATTCGACGCAGCAGAACGCAGAGTTGTTGCCGCGCGCCCCGGTCGTGACCGTCATGGGCCACGTCGACCACGGCAAGACCTCGCTGCTGGACTACATCCGCCGCGCCAAGGTCGCTGCGGGCGAAGCCGGCGGCATCACGCAGCACATTGGTGCCTACCACGTGGAAACACCGCGCGGCATGGTGTCGTTCCTCGACACCCCGGGTCACGAGGCCTTCACGGCCATGCGTGCCCGCGGTGCCCAGGCCACGGACATCGTGATCCTGGTGGTGGCGGCCGATGACGGCGTCATGCCCCAGACCAAGGAAGCCATCAAGCACGCCAAGGCGGCTGGTGTTCCTATCGTGGTGGCCATCACCAAGGCCGACAAGCCCGATGCCAACCCAGACCGCGTCAAGCAGGAGCTGGTGGTCGAAGAGGTGGTGCCGGAAGAATACGGTGGCGATTCGCCGTTCGTGCCCGTGTCTTCCAAGACCGGCATGGGCATCGACACGCTGCTCGAGCAGGTGCTGCTGCAGGCCGAAGTGCTGGAACTCAAGGCACCGGTCGACTCGCTGGCCAAGGGCCTTGTGATCGAAGCGCAGCTCGACAAGGGCCGCGGCCCCGTGGCGACCGTGCTGGTGCAGTCTGGTACCCTCAAGGTGGGCGACATCGTGCTGGCAGGCCAGACCTATGGCCGCGTGCGCGCCATGCTGGACGAAAACGGCAAGGTGGCCAAGACGGCGGGTCCGTCGATCCCGGTGGAAATCCAGGGCCTGACGGAAGTGCCGCAGGCCGGCGACGAATTCATGGTGCTCACGGACGAACGCCGTGCCCGCGAAATCGCCACCTACCGTGCCGGCAAGTTCCGCAACACCAAGCTGGCCAAGCAGCAGGCTGCGAAGCTGGAGAACATGTTCGCCGACATGACGGCAGGCGAAGTGAAGATGCTGCCCATCATCGTCAAGGCCGATGTGCAGGGTTCGCAGGAAGCGCTGGCGCAGTCGCTGCTCAAGCTGTCGACCGACGAAGTCAAGGTGCAACTGGTGTACGCCGCAGTGGGCGCCATCAGCGAGTCGGACATCAACCTGGCGATCGCCTCCAAGGCCATCGTGATCGGCTTCAACGTGCGGGCCGATGCCGGTGCGCGCAAGCTGGCCGAGGGCAATGGCGTCGATCTGCACTACTACAGCATCATTTACGACGCTGTGGACGAGCTGCGCGTGGCCATGTCCGGCATGCTGGCCCCCGAGCAGCGCGAGGAGATCATCGGCACGGCCGAGATCCGCACGGTGTTCGTGGCCACCAAGATCGGCACGATTGCCGGTTCGTACATCACCTCGGGCATGGTCCATCGCAACGCACGCTTCCGCCTGCTGCGCGACAACGTGGTGGTCTACACGGGCGAAGTCGATTCGATCAAGCGCCTCAAGGACGATGTCAAGGATGTCAAGGAAGGCTTCGAGTGCGGTATCAAGCTCAAGAACTACAACGACATCAAGGAAGGCGATCAACTCGAATTCTTTGACATCAAGGAAATCGCGCGGACGCTGTAAGGCATCGGTGACGACGACATGGCTGCGAAGAAATCTTCCACCCCCAACCGCGCCTTCAAGGTCGCCGACCAGATCCAGCGCGATCTGACGGAGCTGATCGCGCGCGAGTTGAAAGACCCGCGCGTGGGCATGGTGACGCTGCAGGGCGTGGAGGTGACTCCGGACTACGCCCATGCCAAGGTGTTCTTCAGCCTGCTGACGGGCGACCCTGTGGAGACACAGGCGGCGCTCAACCAGGCTGCGGGTTTCCTGCGCAACGGCTTGTTTAAGCGCCTGCACATCCACACGGTGCCCACGCTGCACTTCGTGTTCGACCGCACCTCCGAGCGGGCGGCCGACATGAATGCCTTGATTGCCAAGGCTGTCTCTTCCCGCGCAAAAGAGGATTAGCCATGCAGCCAGCGCCACGCACCAGGGTGCAGCGGCGCCCTGTGCATGGGGTGTTGCTGCTCGACAAACCGCTCGGCCTTTCGAGCAACGACGCCTTGCAAAAGGCGAAATGGCTCCTGCGCGCCGAAAAGGCGGGCCATACCGGCACGCTCGACCCGTTGGCCACCGGCGTGCTGCCCCTGTGTTTTGGCGCGGCCACCAAGTTCAGCCAGCTGCAGCTCGACGCACCCAAGACCTATGAGGCCCTGGCGCTGCTGGGAGCGACGACGACGACCGGCGATGCCGAGGGCGATGTGGTGCAGCGCTGCGATGTCGACCCTGCCCAGCTCACCCCTGAGCGTCTGGCGGCGGTGCAGCAGCAGTTCACCGGCCCCATCCGCCAGGTGCCGCCCATGCACAGCGCGCTCAAGAAGGATGGCAAGGCGCTGTATGAATACGCCCGTGCGGGCATCACCGTGGAGCGCGAGGCGCGCGACGTGGTCATTCACGCACTGAAATTGACGCTGATCCAGACAAATCAAGCGCAAAGCGCTATCAAAATAGTAGTGACCTGCAGCAAAGGCACCTACATCCGTACCCTGGGGGAAGACATTGGCGCCGCCCTGGGCTGCGGGGCGCACCTGACCTTTCTGCGCCGCATCGATACCGGCGGGATCGGCGTGGAGCGCTGCGTCACGCTGGCACAGCTGGAAGCCATGCCCGAGGCCGAACGGCTGGCCAGCCTGGAAGCTCCCGAGTCGCTGCTGGCGCAACACGTGCGTGTCACGCTGGACGGTGAGAATGCAGCCCGATTCCTGTCGGGCGTGCGTCGCCGTGGCAACTGGCCCGATGCCAGTGCCGTGGCGGTGTTTGGCGAGAATCCCCCGGCGCTGCTGGGGGTGGGCCACATCGTGGGCGGGGAGCTGGTGCCGGACAGGCTCCTGAGTCCGCTGGAAATTCAACAAATTTTGGAAAGCACGCCGCATTCCGCGTCCATGGCGCACAGCGGCATATTGGAAAAACTATGACTAAACAAATCCGCAATATCGCCATCATTGCCCACGTTGACCATGGCAAAACCACCATGGTCGACCAGCTGCTGCGCCAGTCCGGCACCTTCGCCGACCACGAAAAGGTCGTCGATACCGTGATGGACAACAACGCCATCGAAAAAGAGCGCGGCATCACCATCCTGGCCAAGAACTGCGCCGTGAGCTGGAAGGGCACGCACATCAACATCGTGGACACCCCCGGCCACGCGGACTTCGGCGGCGAAGTGGAACGCGCCCTGTCCATGGTGGACAGCGTGGTGCTGCTGATCGACGCGCAGGAGGGCCCCATGCCCCAGACGCGTTTCGTGACCAAGAAGGCCCTGGCCCTGGGCCTGCGCCCCATTCTGGTCGTGAACAAGGTGGACAAGCCGGGTGCCAACCCCGACAAGGTCGTGAACGCAGCGTTCGACCTGTTTGACAAGCTTGGCGCCACCGACGAGCAGCTCGACTTCCCCGTGGTGTACGCCTCGGGCATCAACGGCTGGTCGTCGCTCGAAGAAGGCGCGCCCGGTGAGCAGTGGGGCCCCGACATGTCGGCCCTGTTCGACACCATCCTCAGCCACGTGCCCCCGAACACGGGCGACCCGGCTGCCCCGCTGCAACTGCAGATCTCGGCGCTGGACTTCTCCAGCTTCGTGGGCCGCATCGGCGTGGGCCGCATCAGCCAAGGCACCTTGAAGCCCATGATGGACGTGGTCGTCATGGAAGGCCCCGACGGCAAGGCCGTCAAGGGCCGTGTGAACCAGGTGCTGACCTTCCAGGGCCTGGACCGCATGCAGACGCCCATGGCCGGCCCCGGCGACATCGTGCTGATCAACGGCATTGAAGACATCGGCATCGGCGTGACCGTGACCGACCCCGCCAATCCCGCACCGCTGCCCATGCTCAAGGTGGACGAGCCCACGCTGACCATGAATTTCTGCGTGAACACCAGCCCGCTGGCCGGCCGCGAAGGCAAGTTCGTGACCAGCCGCCAGATCTGGGACCGCCTGCAAAAGGAACTGCAGCACAACGTGGCCCTGCGCGTGAGCGAGACCGACGAGGAAGGCATCTTCGAAGTGATGGGCCGGGGCGAACTGCACCTGACCATCCTCTTGGAAAACATGCGCCGTGAAGGCTACGAGCTGGCCGTGTCCAAGCCGCGCGTGGTGTTCAAGGAAATCAACGGCGAGAAGTGCGAGCCTATTGAGCTGGTGACGGCTGACATCGAAGAAGGCCACCAGGGCGGTGTGATGCAGGCCCTGGGTGAGCGCAAGGGCGAGCTGGTGAACATGGAGCCGGACGGCCGTGGCCGTGTGCGCCTGGAGTACCGCATTCCGGCGCGTGGCCTGATCGGCTTCACGAACGAATTCCTGAACCTGACGCGCGGCTCCGGCCTCATCAGCAACATTTTCGACAGCTATGAGCCGCACAAGGGCGACATCGGCGGCCGCAAGAACGGCGTGCTGATCTCGATGGACGACGGCGAGATCTTCACCTACGCCCTGGGCAAGCTGGACGACCGTGGCCGCATGTTCGTGAAGGCGAACGACCCCGTGTACGAAGGCATGATCGTCGGCATCCACAGCCGCGACAACGACCTGGTGGTGAACGCCACGCGCACCAAGCAGCTGACCAACTTCCGCGTGAGCGGCAAGGAAGACGCGATCAAGATCACGCCCCCGATCGACCTCACGCTGGAATACGGCGTGGAATTCATCGAGGACGACGAACTGGTCGAGATCACGCCCAAGTCCGTGCGCCTGCGCAAGCGCCACCTGACCGAGAACGAGCGCAAGCGCGCTTCCCGGTCCTGATAGGCTGAGCTTCCCCGGAAGGGCCACTGCTGCGCAGTGGCCTTTTTTCCGTCTGCAACCCGAAACCCATGTTGAAACTCACACATTCCCGCGCGGTGGTGCTGATGGTGGCGGTGACCCTGATGTGGTCCATCGCTGGCGTGGTCACGCGCCACCTGGAACATGCGGCGAGCTTTGAGGTGACCTTCTGGCGCAGCTTTTTCACGCTGCTGTCCCTGCTGGTCATCCTGCCGGCGCTGCAGGGCAGGGCGGTGTTTGCCTCCATGCGCCATGGTGGCCATGCGCTGTGGATCTCAGGCGTGTGCTGGAGCGTGATGTTCACGGCGTTCATGGTGGCCCTGGTGCTCATGCCGGTGGCCAACGTGCTGGTCACGATGGCCGTGGGGCCGCTGCTCACCGCGCTGTTCGCACGGGTGTTCATCGGCCACCATATCGCCCCGCGCACATGGGCTGCGATTGCCGTGGCGGGGCTGGGCATTGCGTGGATGTATGGTTCGCAGATGGCGGGCCTGCCCTTGGCGGGTACGCTGGTGGCGCTGTGCGTGCCCGTGGCGGCAGCCATCAACTGGACGGTGGTGCAACACTCGCAGCGCCACGGCCACGCGGTGGACCTGGTGCCCGCGGTGCTGGTCGGCGCGGTGATCTCGGTGGTGGCCACGCTGCCGCTGGCGCTGCCTTTTCAGGCGTCGGCCCATGACCTGGCCCTGCTGGCGCTGCTGGGCGTGGTGCAATTGGCCATTCCTTGTGTGCTGGCCGTGCGCTGTGGGCGTGTGCTCAAGGCGCCCGAGATGGCGCTGCTCGGTTTGCTCGAAGTGATCTTTGGCATCTTGCTGGCATGGCTGGGCGCGGGCGAAAAGCCCGGCACGGCAGTGCTGACGGGGGGCGCACTGGTGATCGGTGCGCTGGTTTTCAATGAACTGTTGGGTTGGAAGGAACAAAAATGACGGAGACGGTAGTGTCTGAAGTGTTGAGCGAAGTGCGTGGCCAGGTTGGCTTCATTACCCTGAACCGCCCGCGTGCGCTCAACGCGTTGTCGTTGGGCATGGTGCGTGACCTGATGGGCATCCTGCTGGCCTGGCAGAACGATGCGCGGGTGCTGGCGGTGGCGATTCGCGGCAGCAACAAGGAGGGCCCGTTCGGTGCCTTCTGCGCGGGCGGCGACATCCGCTTCCTGCACCAGGCGGGCAGCCAGGGTAACCCCCTGCTGGAAGACTTCTTCACCGAGGAATACGCGCTCAACCACCTGATCCACAACTACGGCAAGCCCTACATCGCGTTCATGGACGGCATCGTGATGGGCGGCGGCATGGGCATCAGCCAGGGGGCAGCGCTGCGGGTGGTGACCGAGCGCACCAAGATGGCGATGCCCGAGACGGCCATCGGCCTGTTCCCTGACGTGGGTGGCGGCTACTTCCTCTCGCGCTGCCCCGGCCGCGTGGGCGAGTGGCTGGCCCTCACGGGCGACACCATCGGCGCGGGTGATGCCATCGAAAACCAGTTAGCGGATGGCTGCCTGCCCTCGGACCAGCAATCCGCCGTGTGGGAGGCGCTGGGGGCCGGGGGTTTTGCGGATGGCCCTGCGGTCCGTGACTACGTTGCTTCCAAATTCATAGCTGTCAGCGCACACCAGTCAAGCGCTAGATCCCAGATTGACCAATATTTCTCGTTGCCCAGCGTGGGTGAGATCGTCGCTGCGCTCGAGGCGGCCGATACCGACTGGGCGCGTGCCACGGCGGCCACGCTGCGCAAGCGCTCGCCGCTGATGCTGCACGTGGTGCTCGAGCAGATCCGGCGTGCGCGAGGCATGGGCCTGGCCGACGACCTGCGCATGGAGCGCGACATGGTGCGCCACTGCTTCTTCCTGCGCCCTGGCCAGAGCGAGACGGTGGAGGGCATCCGCGCCCTGGCCGTGGACAAGGACCATGCGCCGAAGTGGAACCCTGGCCGTATCGAGGACGTGGCGCCCGCGATGGTGGCACCGTTCTTCGCCAGCCCCTGGCCCGCGCACGCGCACCCGCTGGCGGCCCTGGCCTGACCTGGATTGAACTGACCTGAACCCAGGCCGGTGCGAACGCTAGTGTCCCGAGTTGGAAGTGAGTTGATGAAATAAAGATGTCGAAATCGTCGTCAGGCAAGGCGCAAACCACAGCGATAGCCGTAGCTATCGCGAGGATTTGCAACGCAGCATGGCGGCGATTCTCGACGTCTTTGTGAAACGAATTTCTAACTCGGGACACTAGAGCTGCAGTTGCCGGTATACCGCCGTGGCCAGCGCGAGCAATTCCGCGCGCGATAGCTGTCCGCTGAGCGCGTAGCCAAAGCTTCCCTCGGTCCAGTAGAAACCGGGCACGGGGCCTTCCTGCGTGAACTGGAAGGCCGCTGCCGCCGTGGCCGTGGTGGCGGGCGGATTGTCGTACGGCGGCGGCGCACCGTGGCGAGAAAGCGCCGTGGTGGCCGTGGGGGCGAGTGCGCCCAGGTACAGCGTGATGCGCTGGCCCGCAGCATTCTGGTACATGAACTGCGCACGCGCCCCGGTGTCGCCCGGCAGCAGGCGGCCTCCCACCAGCTCATAGCCTTGCGGGGCGAGCACGGGCACCTTCAGCGGCTTGCCCAGCCGCTTGGAGAGCCACTGCACCAGATGCTCCTGCTGCGACGCGGTGACTTCCACCGGATGGCGGACCTCCGGCTGGTAGACCGCATGGGCCACGGCGGCCTGCTGGGCAAAGCGCTGCACCGGCGCCGTGGCCAGCAGCGCTGCCGCATCGCCCGCCAGAGGCTGGTGGCCCGGGGCCGGGCCGCCTGCCCACTGGCCACGCCCCGCCCACCCCAGCGCGAAGGCCAGCAGCACCGACGCGGCCAGGCCGCCCCAGCGCCACCACTGTGCCTGCCGTTCCTGGTGTCCCGCGGCGCGCAACGCAGCGGCCAGCAACGTATCGGGCACGGCGGCATGGAGCAGATCCTGGTGCAGTGCCTGCAGCTGATCGCGCCCCTGTTGCCAATGGGCGATGGCATCGCGCGCGGCCTCGTTGCCTTCCAGTTGCTGGCGCAAGGCTGCGGCCTGCGCGGCCGGGAGGCGGCCGTCCGCCAGGGCGTGCCAGGCGGGATCGTCTTCGGGGAGGGGCGGGGCGTGGGAGCGCGGTTCCATGGCAGTGTCGCGGGTCGTCGTCATTTCAGGCGGCGCAGCGCCGGGGGCTGGGACTGGGTCTGTGGGGCGGCTGCCACCGTGGCTGGTGAGGGGGATGGCGCAGGCACCGATGTGCGCTCCATCAGTACCCGCAGCCGGGCGCGGGCGCGCGACAGCCGTGACATCACCGTGCCCACGGGGACGGCCAGGATGCGGGCCGTGTCCTCGTAGCTCATGTCCTCCATGGCCACCAGCAGCAGCACGGCCCGCTGGTCCGCGGGCAGGCGCTGCAGGCAGCGTTCCAGGTCCAGCGCGTCGTCCGAGGGCACCGGCGCGCCGGGCAACTGGTCGCGGACATCCTCGATGTCCAGCGGCGCCAGCGCGGGCATCGCGCGGCGCTGGTTGAGATAGAGGTTGTGCATGAGCGTGAAAAGCCATGCGCGCAGATCGCTGCCGGTGCGCCACAGCAGCCATTTGCTGCAGGCGCGCTCCAGCGTGTCCTGCACGAGGTCGTCGGCCGCCCAGGCGTCACCTGTCAGCACCCGCGCATAGCGGCGCAGGCCTGGCAACTGCTCGACAACCTGGGTGCGGTTCATGGCGCGGTGGGATGGGCGCGCTCGCCCTCAGGGGCGGGCAGTGCGCCAGACCTGGTTCACGCCGTCGCCGGTCCTGTCGCCGGGTTTGGTGTCCTTGACCCAGTAGTACAGCGGCTTGCCCTTGTAGGCCAGCTGGGTCTTGCCGTCATCACGGGTCACGATGCTGTAGTCGCCGCCCGGCGCCGTGCTGGCCATGAGCGGGGGCCAGTTGGTGGCGCAGGGCCCGTTGCAGACTGATTTGCCGCTGCCTGCCGCGTCGCGGTCAAAGGTGTAGAGCGTCATGCCGCCCGCGCCGACGAGCACGCCGTCCACGGTTTTCACGGGCGAGTCGGCCATGGAGGCGCAGCCCGCCATACCGGCAACGGCGATGAATGCTGCCGCCATCGAGACAAATTTCTTCATGGGTTTCTCCAGAGTGGGTGCAGGCGGCGCGAATGCGGCCTTGCACCGGGACAAACACATGGGCACCGTGGTTTATTCCACGCCGCCGCAAAAAAACCCGCCGGGCTGGCATCAATGTGGCGCTTCCCGGCCCGATGGCGCGCAGGCTAGCGGTTTCTGCTCTTCATGGCGCGCTCGACCTCGCGCTTGCCTTCGCGGTCCTTGATGGTGTCGCGCTTGTCGTGCTCGGCCTTGCCCTTGGCCAGGGCGATCTCGCATTTCACGAATCCGTTCTTCCAGTGCAGGTTCAATGGCACCAGCGTGTAGCCCTTTTGCTCGACCTTGCCGATCAGGCGCTTGATGTCGTCCTTCTTGAGCAGCAGTTTCTTGGTGCGCGCGGATTCGGGGTTGACGTGGGTCGAGGCCGTCTTGAGCGGGTTGATCAGGCAACCGAGCAGGTACAGCTCTCCATCACGTATCAGCACATAGCCGTCGGTCAATTGCACCTTGCCCTCGCGCAGCGCCTTGACCTCCCAGCCGTGCAACACCATGCCCGCCTCGTGGCGCTCCTCGAAGAAATAGTTGAAGGCCGCTTTTTTGTTGTCGGCAATGCGGGACGTAGGATCTGGTTTTTTGGCCATGGGGTGAGAGCGTGTTTGCACTTTTACGTGCCCGCGAAAACCGGAGAAAGGCCCGGCAGATGGGCGCAGGACGCGCCGAAGTATCGATACTGCAAGCGGACTGCGACAACGTGGCCGGGCCTTTCCCCGGCTTTCCCGAAAGGTTGGACCCGCACGCGGTACTTGAGGCGCAGAACACGCTTTAAAAGATGCGGCGCAAACCGGGAGATAAAAGGCCTCCCTACAATTGTCGTCGTCTCGCACCCGCGATTCTAATTTCCTCTGGCTTGCGCGCACCGGTGCAGGCGCCGTCTGCATGAAAACCGTCCACAAGTCCGTCCTCATCTGGTATAGCCCCGAAGAAATGTTTGCCCTGGTCACCGGGGTGGAGCACTACCCCCAGTTCCTGCCATGGTGCGACCATGCCGCCGTGCTCGAGCAGACCGCAGAGGGCATGACCGCCGAGGTAGGCATTTCATTTGGCGGCATCCGCCAGACCTTCGTGACGCACAACACCCATGAGGCAGGCCGGCGCGTGCGGATGCGGCTGGTCAAGGGGCCTTTCTCGCAGCTCGACGGCGACTGGCTTTTTCACCCCGTGGGCGATGGCAGCCAGCGGGCCTGCCGCGTGGAGTTGAGCCTGAATTACGGTTTTGACAACGCGGCCCTGGCGGCGCTGGTAGGCCCTGTGTTCGACCGCATCGCGGGCAGCATGGTCGATGCCTTCGTGAAGCGCGCGGAACAGGTGTATGGCTGAGGAGCCGGCTGGTGCGGACATCGCAACCCCGCGCGCACCCGCTCTGATGCGGATCACCGTGCTGGTCTCGCTGGCGCCCCGGCAGGTCAGCGAATGCACTGTGCAATTGCACCCTGGAAGCACGCTCGCCGACGCCCTGCAAGCCGCCGGGCAGATGGCTGCGCGGCGCGAGGGCATGGCGTGCGGCATCTGGGGCCGTGCCATGCCCGAGACGACGCTGCTCAAGGACGGGGACCGCGTGGAGTTGTACCGGGAGCTCAAGGTGGACCCCAAGGTGGCACGCCGCGAGCGGTTTGCCCGGCAGGGCGCGCGTTCCACGGGCCTCTTCGCGCGGCAGCGGCCGGGCGGCAAGTCAGGCTACTGATCGGGATACCAATTGAAACAAAAACGGCGCCCCAGGCGCCGTTTTTTTGCCACGGATGACCGCTCAGCGTTTGCAGTCGGAGGCGATGATCGTGTCGATGCGCTTGACCTCTGCATTGCGCTGGGCCTCGTCCAGGAAGACGCGCTCGCCCTGTGCATTGCTCTGCCTGATCGGCGCGCCGGTCTCGAAAGTGGCCTTGGCCGCGCGCGCACGGGTGCAGTTTTCAGCCTTGGCCTTGGCGATCCTGTCGTCTTCGGCTTTCTTCTTGGCGGCTTCGGCGGCCTCTGCCTCAGCCTTGCGCTTTTCCAGCTCCTTGTCCTTGCCGGCGGCGCTGGCGGGAGCGCGGGGGGATGCGGCCGCAGGCGCAGCAGCCGAGGCGGGGGCATCGGCCGCTTCCGGCGCACTGGCGGCTGCCGCAGCCGCGGGCACGCGTGCAGCCGCGTAGCTTGGCTGCTTGAGGATGCTCTTTTCCGGGATGTCCTGTGGCGGCGGGCGGTCGCTGAAGACCTTGCGGCCGTCCTTGTCGATCCACTGCCATTGGGCAGCGGCACCCAGGGCCCAGGTGCAGGCAACGGCCAGCAAAACAAGCTTGTGCAATTTCATGCAGGCAAGTTTAGCCGTGCAGCAACGCAGCCGCCAGTGCGTGCGCAAAGGAGCGCGAGCCCTGCGGCGCCCCGCGGACGCGGGTACAATCCGTTTTTTGGAGCTTTCTCATGCGCCTTCTTGGAAAAGCGCTCACCTTCGACGATGTGTTGCTGGTGCCAGCGTACTCCCAGGTCCTGCCCAAGGACACGTCCCTCGCGACGAAACTCTCCCGCAATATCCAACTGAACTTGCCGCTCGTGTCCGCTGCCATGGACACCGTGACCGAGGCGCGCCTGGCCATTGCCATTGCCCAGGAGGGCGGCATCGGCATCGTGCACAAGAACCTCACGGCGCAGGAGCAGGCCGCCCAGGTGGCCAAGGTCAAGCGCTATGAATCCGGCGTGCTGCGCGACCCGGTCGTCATCACCCCCGAGCACACCGTGCTGCAGGTGCTGCAGCTGTCCGAACAGCTCGGCATCTCGGGCTTTCCGGTGTGCGACGGCGGCAAGGTGGTGGGCATCGTCACGGGCCGCGACCTGCGCTTTGAAACGCGCTACGACGTCAAGGTCCACCAGATCATGACCCCGCGCGAGAAGCTCATCACCGTCAACGAAAAGGAAGGCACCTCGCCTGCCGAAGCCAAGGCGCTGCTCAACAAGCACAAGCTCGAGCGCATCCTGGTCGTGAACGACGCGTTCGAGCTCAAGGGCCTGATCACCGTCAAGGACATCACCAAGCAAACCAGCTTCCCCAACGCCGCCCGCGATCCCTCGGGCCGCCTGCGCGTGGGCGCCGCTGTCGGCGTGGGTGAAGGCACCGAAGAGCGCGTGGAAGCCCTGGTCAAGGCCGGTGTGGACGCCATCGTGGTCGACACCGCCCATGGCCACAGCAAGGGCGTGATCGAGCGCGTGCGCTGGGTCAAGCAGAACTACCCGCAGGTCGACGTGATCGGCGGCAACATCGCCACCGGCGCGGCCGCGCTGGCGCTGGTCGAGGCGGGCGCCGACGCGGTCAAGGTCGGTATCGGCCCGGGCTCCATCTGCACCACGCGCATCGTGGCCGGTGTGGGCGTGCCCCAGATCATGGCCATCGACAGCGTGGCCACCGCCCTCAAGGGCACGGGCGTGCCGCTGATCGCGGACGGCGGCGTGCGCTACAGCGGTGACATCGCCAAGGCGCTGGCTGCAGGCGCCAGCACCATCATGATGGGCGGCATGTTCGCGGGCACCGAAGAAGCGCCCGGCGAAGTCATCCTGTTCCAGGGCCGCAGCTACAAGAGCTACCGCGGCATGGGCAGCATCGGTGCCATGCAGCAGGGCAGCGCCGACCGCTACTTCCAGGAATCCACCACCGGCAATCCCAACGCCGACAAGCTCGTGCCCGAGGGCATCGAAGGCCGCGTGCCCTACAAGGGCTCCATGGTCTCCATCGTGTTCCAGATGGCCGGTGGCGTGCGCGCCGCCATGGGCTACTGCGGTTGCGCCACCATCGACGACATGAACAATAAGGCCGAGTTCGTCGAGATCACCACCGCCGGTATCCGCGAAAGCCACGTGCACGACGTTCAAATTACGAAGGAGGCCCCTAACTACAGGGCTGACTGAGCACTGCCGATCCAATCTGGCCTGATTGAAAATATCTGGTCAGAATGATATAGTCTGGTCTGAATTCACCATTCAGGCCAGACTTTTTCTTTTTGGGGTCCGCGCATCCATGCAGTCCGTCGGCATCTACGAAGCCAAAAGCAGGTTCTCCGCCCTGATCGAGCTGGTCGAGCAGGGCGAGGAAGTGCGCATCACCCGCCACGGCAAAGAGGTCGTGCGCCTGCTGCCCGTGCGCCGCCGCCCCGTCATCACCGACGAGCAGATCGCTCGCGAGCTGGGCCAGATGGATGCTTTGCACGCCAGCATCCGGCCCGCAGGCGAAGTGGCCACTCCCGACACCTTGCGCCGCAAGGGCAGGGCTGCAGCATGACTGCCTTCGTCCTCGACGCCTCCGTCACCGCCGCCTGGCTGCTACCCGATGCGGCCAGCGAGCACACGCGCCGCCTCTACACCCTGATCCGCCGCGACGAAGTCGAGCCCCAGGCCCCCAACCTCTGGCAGTGGGAGTGCAGCAACCTCATCTCCAGCGGCGTTCACAGCGGCCGCATCCCGCCCGCATCGGTCGAAGGCCTGTGGGGCGTGCTCGAAGCCATTCGCCACCGTGTGGAGCTGCACGAACTGGCCCCCGCCCAGCACAAGGCCGTGCTAGACGTGGCGCTCGACACCGGCCTGCCCACCTTCGACGCCGCCTACCTCTGGCTGGCCCGCTCCCTGCGCCTGCCCCTGGCCACCTTCGATGCCGCGCAGGCCGCCGCCGCCCAGCGCAGCGGCGTACCACTTCTCGACCTCTCCAGCCTTTGATCAGGCGCCCCGTTTCTTGTCATCCCCTCGACCACCCACCGCCATGCAACACCAGAAAATCCTCATCCTCGATTTCGGCTCGCAAGTCACCCAGCTCATCGCGCGCCGCGTGCGCGAAGCCAACGTGTACTGCGAAGTGCACCCCTGCGATGTGACGGACGAGTGGGTGCGTAACTACGCGAAGGACGGCTCGCTCAAGGGCATCATCCTCTCCGGCAGCCACGCCAGCGTGACCGAGGACACCACCGACCGCGCTCCCCAGGCCGTGTTCGAGTTGGGTCTGCCCGTGCTGGGCATCTGCTACGGCATGCAAACGATGGCGCAGCAACTCGGTGGCAAGGTCGAAACCGGCCACAAGCGCGAGTTCGGCTTTGCCGCCGTGCGCGCCCGCGGCCACACCGCGCTGCTCAAGGACATCGCCGACTTCACCACCCCCGAAGGCCACGGCATGCTCAACGTCTGGATGAGCCACGGCGACAAGGTCACCGAGCTGCCCCCGGGCTTCAAGCTCATGGCCAGCACCGACAGCTGCCCCATCGCCGGCATGGCCGACGAAGAGCGCCGCTACTACGCCGTGCAGTTCCACCCCGAAGTCACGCACACCGTGCAGGGCAGGGCGCTGCTGGAGCGCTTCGTGCTCGGCATCTGCAGCACCAACCCCGACTGGGTCATGCGCGACCACATCGCCGAGGCCGTGGAGCAGATCCGCCAGCAGGTGGGTGATGAAGAAGTCATCCTGGGCCTCTCCGGCGGTGTGGATTCGTCCGTGGCCGCGGCTCTCATCCACCGCGCCATCGGCGACCAGCTCACTTGCGTGTTCGTCGACCATGGCCTGCTGCGCCTGAACGAAGGCGACATGGTCATGGACATGTTCGTCGGCAAGCTGCACGCCAAGGTCATCCGCGTGGACGCGAGCGACCTGTTCCTCGGCAGGCTGGCAGGCGTGAGCGAACCCGAAGCCAAGCGCAAGATCATCGGCGGCCTGTTCGTCGACGTGTTCAAGGCCGAAGCCGCGAAACTGAAGGCTGGCGATGGAGGCCACAAAGGCGCCACCTTCCTGGCCCAGGGCACCATCTACCCCGACGTGATCGAATCCGGCGGCGCCAAGAGCAAGAAGGCCGTCACTATCAAGAGCCACCACAACGTGGGCGGCCTGCCCGAGCAGCTGGGCCTCAAGCTCCTGGAGCCCCTGCGCGATTTGTTCAAGGACGAAGTGCGCGAACTCGGCGTGGCCCTGGGCCTGCCGCCCGAAATGGTCTACCGCCACCCCTTCCCCGGCCCCGGCCTGGGCGTGCGCATTTTGGGCGAGGTGAAAAAAGAGTACGCCGACCTGTTGCGCCGCGCCGACGCCATCTTCATAGAAGAGCTGCGCAACTTCACCGACGAAGCCACCGGCAAGACCTGGTACGACCTCACCAGCCAGGCCTTCACCGTCTTCCTGCCAGTGAAGAGCGTGGGCGTGATGGGCGATGGCCGCACTTATGACTACGTGGTCGCCCTGCGCGCCGTGCAGACCAGCGACTTCATGACCGCCGACTGGGCCGAACTGCCGTACGCCCTGCTCAAGAAGGTGTCGGGGCGCATCATCAACGAGGTGCGCGGCATCAACCGCGTGACCTACGACGTGTCGAGCAAGCCGCCGGCGACGATCGAGTGGGAGTGAATTTAGGTTGTTCCAGGACTATCGCCAGCTATCGACAAAGCTGCCGTAACATGTTGATTTAGAAGGAAATACGTCTCGGCATCTATCGGTAGCTATCGCCTGCCAGCAGAAATGACGGGATCGCCCGCAAATACCTTCACCTTCCGCTACGACTACCGTCTCAACGGACGCCGCGAGACCTTGACCATCGGCCGCTACGGGCCAGGTGGTATTTCGCTGGCAATGGCGCGCGAACTGCTCCTGGAGGCGCGCAAAGCCGTTCTCCAGGGCATCTCGCCCGTGCTGGAAAAGCAACGCGACAAGCGCCGTGTCCGTGCCATCAAGACCTTCGGCGCGGCGATGGAGACGTTCCTCGCCCATACGAGGTCGGCCGACAGCACCCGCGCCGCGCAGATGCACATGCACATGCACATCATCTACCGGGACATCCTGCCGGTCTTCCAGAATCGCCTGCTGAATCGCCCCGGGTTTTCTAGACACCTCTGAGCCTCAAACCTGAGGCCCAATAGGAGGTGCCATGAGTAAGCAAAG
>NZ_JBXAKN010000013.1:0-182032 GCF_058798375.1 Acidovorax sp. GW823-FHT01C06 | reverse complement strand
CCTGACTTGAGTGGCTTGGCCTGGTAACCACAGCTTCCCAAATCCGAGACGGATGAACAACCTATTGAGACATCACACCTAGCTGTGCAATCTGGCACAGCGTCTGGAGATGCAGGATATTTACTTTCGCCATGTGGCCCTTTGTCGAATTCAGTGGACTCTGCCCCTGAGGCTACCTCAGGAGTCCTTGGTTCGGGTGGCAATGCCCCGTCAGGGCAAACACAGTAAGCTTGGGCCATTGTTTCAATGCTCCAGGTGCCATGCGTATCGCCGTTCTAGAAGACGATGCCCTTCTGCAAGATGTCCTTCGCGCCGCGACCCAAGGTGCGGGGCACGTGTGCCATGCGTACATGACAAGCGAATCCCTCCTCAAGGATTTGCGCCATCAGACGTTTGACCTCTTGATACTGGACTGGCACCTGCCGGATATGGACGGGCCGGAGGTTGCCCAGGCCGTCCGCAAGGTCAGGCCCGATGCGATGCCGATTCTGTTCCTCACCCGGCGCAACGGCGAGCAGGATGTCATCGAGGGGCTGACCTCTGGCGGCGATGACTTCATGACCAAGCCCGTCCGCATGGGTGAGTTGCTGGCGCGTATTCAAGCGTTGCTACGCAGGGCGCACCCGACCGTCATGGCGGATGTGCTGGACTTCGGTCGGTACCGGTTTGAACCCAGCACGCGGACGGTCGTGCTCGACGGCAAAAGCATCGAGCTGAAGAACAAGGAATACGAACTCGCGTTGTGCCTCTTTCAGAACCTCGGGCGCTTGATGTCGCGGGACCATCTGCGCGAGAAGGTATGGGCAGACGCCAGGGATGTCCACACCCGCACGCTTGACACACACGCCTCACGGATTCGGACCCAATTGCTCCTGACCCCGGACAGCGGCTATGCACTTTCCGCCGTCTACGGGATCGGCTACCGGCTCGACAAGATTCACCAATCCGGGTGATGATGGGCTGGGGTGGCTGCAGCCTTGCAGGCCCGTAGATTCGCAGGCGCAGCCTTGGTCTTCCGGTTGCACCTGCCTGCGCCATAGGCTGCATGTCCACGGTCTCCCATCTTCCCGCGGTCTCTCGTTTTTCTTCCCCTCTGACCATGTCCCATCGCTTTTCGCTTCATTGCCTTGCCTTGTGGCTCGCGGCCATCGCCCTGCCCGGATGGGGCGCAACGCCGAAGGCACCGCAGGGGGGTGTCAAGGTCATGCACTGGTGGGTCGCGGGCGGAGAGCGTGCCAGCATGAATGCGGTTCGTGACCATGCCCTGCTGAATGGCGTGGGATGGGCCGAGCACTCGTCTGCCGGCAGTGGGACGGCCCGCTATACCGAAGCGCTCGCCAAGCGCCGGCTGGGCCCCGAAGCTCCCACGGTCGCGCAGATGATCGGATTTGAAATCCATGCCTGGGCCCGCAAGGGCTTGCTGGAGAACCTGGACGACATTGCAATGCGCGAAGAATGGGACGAGGTCGTTCCCATGGACATTCAACGCTTGTCCAAATGGAACGGTTCATGGGTGGCGACCCCTTTCAACGCCCATTCCACCAACTGGCTGTGGGTCAACAAGGCACTGGCACAGCAGCTTGGGGCAGCGCAGGCGCCAGACGGTTGGGCGGATCTCATTGCCCTGCTGGACAAGGCCAAGGCCAGCGGCGTGTTGCCGCTGGCCATTGGCCACGAAGCGTGGGAGCACACGTTGCTGTTCGAGTCCGTGGCCGTGGGGGTCGGGGGCGCGCAGTTCTACCGCAAGGCATTCATCGACCTGGATCCCGGCGTGCTCGATGAGGCCCGGCTGACGCTGATCTTTGACCGCATGAAACAGCTGGCGGGCTACCTGGGGCCCCGTTTTCCGACACGGCGCTGGGACGAGGCAACGACATTGGTCAGCCGGGGGGAAGCCCTCTTGCAGGTGCAGGGCTCCTGGGTGGACGGCGAATTCACGGCAATGGGCCTGGCGCCCGGGCGGGAATACGTCTGCTGGAGGTTTCCCGATACCCAGGGGGTCTACCTGTTCAATAGCGATCAGTTCGTCTTTCTGCGCCAGCCTCAAGGCCGGCAACCCGCCCAGGCCGCGTTCGCCACGGTCGTCATGGGCCCGGCGCTCCAGGAAGACGTGAACCTGCGAACTGGCGCCGCGCCGGCGCGGGTGGATGTGTCCAACCAGCGCTTCAACAGCTGCGGGCGCCGCAACATCACCGACATGCGCAACGCCAACATGCGCCGGGCGATGATGGGCTCCATCGCAATGGGCAACGCCAACCCTCCGGCGGTCAAGACCGCCATCTACGAGGTCGTGTCCCGGCACTTCAAGGGGGAGTTGAACACGCCCGACGCAGTCAAAGCCCTTCGCGGCGCCATCGCACAGGCCAGCCGATAAGCCGTCGCCCATCCACCGTACCTCTGACCATGTTTCTCGCAAGACACATTTCACATTGGCGCCTGGCGGCAAAGATCGTTTTCCTGGTCGCCTTGATGGGCCTGATTTCCGTGGCGATCACGGTTTACGCCACCACCCAGATGCGCAGCATCGACCAGCGATACACGCACCTCATCGCAAAGGAGGCACAAGGTGCCCTGGAGCTGAGCGATGCTGCGCTATTGCTGTCGGAATCCAACCGCATCGTGTATGCCGTCCTGACCGCGCAGGAGGAAGCAACGATGCTGGCGGAGCTCGAATCGCTCAAGCGGTTGCATGGGGGGTTCAACGCCAAGGTTGCTTCGGTGCTGTCGCTGATGCCGGATGAAGCAGCTGCCCTGCAGGCCATCGGCCAGCAGGCCGACTTGTCCTTTGCACAGGCCAACCGCATCGTTGAATCCGCCGCCCGCTGGCGCGGCGACCGCGCCTTGCAGATCATCCACGATGAGTTCGAGCCGGTGCTGCGGTCCCTGCAGCGGGACATGGCGCAGCTGCGCAGCAGATCTGTCGCGGGCTTCCAGCAAGCGAGCCAGCAACTGGGCGAAGCGACGCGCACCACGGTGGCGACTACGTTGCTCGGCGTGGGCCTGGGCCTGCTGTCCGTGATGGCGCTTTCCGGGTGGGTGGGGGTTCATCAGATATCAAGACCCATCGCGCGTCTGACGCAAGGCATGCATCAGCTCACCTTGCGCCAATACGACACCCCGGTGCTGGGCACCGACCGCCGGGACGAGGTGGGTACCATGGCGAAGGCGATGCAGGTTTTCAAGGACAGCATGCAACGCGCAGACCGCCTGGCCATCGAAGTCGCCGCCAGCGCCGAGGCGAGGCGCCTGTCGGAGCAACTCGTAGACCTGACCAGCGCGATTCCCGGCGCGGTGTTTCAGCTCCATGTGCAGCCGGATGGCACCCGCCGCTATCTGTATGTGAGCGACAAGGCGGAGGATCTGCACAGCCGCACTGCAAAGGAACTGCTGGGGGACGAGGGCCGGATCGGCGTTGAGTACGGAAACGCGGGCGATACGGCGCGCGACCGGTTCATGAAAAGCCTGGGCACATTGGAGCCGGTTCACTTCGCGGTGCAAATGGAGCGGGGTGGCCAGATCGTCTGGCTCGAGACGCTGGCGACAGCGCGGCGAACCCCTGACGGAGGCGCCTTGTTCAACGGTGTATGGCTGGATGTGACGCAGGCCCAGTTGCAGGCCCATGCGCTATCGAAAGCCAAGGAGGAGGCCGAACGCACGGCGGAAGAAAGGGCCGAGTTCCTGGCGATGATGAGCCACGAGATCCGCACGCCGCTGAACGCCATCCTGGGATTGACCCAGCTTGCGCTCAAAGACCGGCTGGACAGCCCGCAGCGCGAGCGGATCGAGAAGATGCAGCGGGCTGGCCGGCATCTGCTGGGCATCGTCGACGACATTCTTGATTTCTCGAAGATCGACGGTGGCCACATGGTTCTGGAGCATGCGCTTTTTCAGCCGCGCCAGATGGTTGGTGATGTCGCTGGCATGTTCATCGACAAGGCCGATGGAAAGGGGCTCGAGCTGCAGATTGACGTGGACAGCGACGTGCCCACGGCAGTGTTTGGCGATTCGCACCGGATGGGGCAGATCCTCATCAACTATGTCAACAATGCCATCAAGTTTACGGAACGGGGTACTGTCTCCATCCACCTGCAGCTGGCGAACGAACACAGCCAAGGCCTGTTGCTGCGCTGCGCCGTGCGGGACACGGGGATCGGCCTCTCGCCCGACCAGGAGGCCGGGCTGTTCCAGGCGTTTCACCAGGCCGATGCCTCCATCACCCGCCGCTTCGGCGGCACGGGCTTGGGGCTGGCGATCTCCCGCCGCCTGGCCGACTTGATGGGCGGCGCCGTGGGGGTGGCGAGCACGCCGGGAGTCGGCAGCACCTTCTGGTTTACCGCGCTGGTTCAGAGGACCACGCCGGCCTCCGGGGAACACACCGCGCACATCCTTCAGGCAGCGCCCGATATCGCAGGACTGAGCGGCCTGCGCGTGCTGGTCGTGGACGACAACGAACTCAATCGTCTTGTGGCGCGCGGCCTGCTGGAAGCCGGGGGCATGCGTGTTGACCTGGCCGAGGACGGGGCGGCCGCACTGGACAAACTGCAGTCCGCCCCCGATGGCACCTACGCCGCCGTGCTGATGGATATGCAGATGCCCATCATGGACGGGCTTACGGCCACGCGCGAGCTGCGCGCACAGCCGAGATTCGCTGCGCTGCCCATCGTGGCCATGACGGCCAACGCCACGGCCCGGGACATCGAGCGGTCCCGCCAAGCGGGCATGAACGACCATCTCATCAAGCCTGTCCTGGAAAGCAATCTCTGGGGCACGCTCCACCGCTGGATTCTGCCGGGCGACATGCAAGCCAGGGCGCGCCATGTTCCTGCCACGATTGCATTGCAGGCCAGGGAAAGATATGGCGTGGACTTTGATCCCGCCGCGTTGGAGGAAATGCGCGCAGGCTTGTCCCCCGCAGAGCTCAGCGCCTTGACGGCGAAATTCGCGCAGGACTGCACCCAGCGTCTGCGGCGCCTGGAGCAGGCCGCCACGGACAACGACCGGGCTCGGTTGTGCAAGGAAGCGCACGATCTTGCGGGCACGGCAGGGAGCTTTGGCCTCAATCGACTTGGTGAACTGGCTCAGACGCTGCATTCGTTGGCCTCGCTGGAAGCTGCAGGCGAACACTCCTTTGCCATCCCGCTGCAGGAGCTGCGGTCATGCGCGGAACGTGGTCTGAAGGAAATGCGCGACGCCGTTGCATCGCACGATGCGGAGCCCCACCCGGCCAGCCCCTCGCGCTGGTGAATGCTCCGGCATCGAATTCAATCCCGCCAGGATTGACCGGTGGGCTGCCCCGGCCATGCTCAACGCGCAATCCGTCTGCCGGGCGCTGCTGAGCCATGGATGGGGCAAATACGCCCGACCTATTCCTCCGTCGCGCAATTGGCCCGCTTGAGCGCAGCATCTATCCAGGCGTTGTCCTGGGAGCCGTCCGCGATCTCCGCCACCATCACGGCCTCGATCTCCTGCTTCTTGTGCGCAGCGGCTAGCAACTGCTCGGCCTGGCCGTAGGGCACGCAGAGCAGACCGTCGTCGTCGCCGATGACCAGGTCGCCGGGTTCGATGACCATGCCGTCGATGGCGATGGGCACGTTGATCTCGCCGGGGCCATCCTTGTAGGGGCCGCGGTGCGTGACGCCGGCGGCGAACACGGGGAAGCTGTCCTTTCGCAGCACGGCGCTGTCGCGGATGGCGCCGTTGATGACGATGCCCGCAAAGCCCTTGAGCTTGGCTTCGCCCACCATGATCTCGCCGATGAGTGCGTTGGTGAGGTCGCCGCCCGCGTCCACCACGATCACGTCGCCGGGTTGCGCGATTTTCAAGGCCTTGTGGATCAGCAGGTTGTCGCCAGGGCGGGTCTTGATGGTGAGGGCCGGGCCGGCCATGGCGGTACCGTCGTGCATGGGGCGCAGGCGTGGGCCGCCGGCCGTCATGCGCGACATGCAGTCGCTGACGTTGGCCACGGGCACGTCGAGGAATTGCCGGGCCAGTTCCAGGCTCACGGCGCGTTGGCGTTTCAAGATTTGGCAGCCGATCATGGTGTGGTTCTCACTGGGATGGTGGATAAGTGATGGGTGGAGTGATCAGTCGAGCGTGGTGCCCGAGCTCTTGACGATGGGCGCCAGGCGCGCGCGGTCGCTGGCATAGAGCCTGGCCATGTCGTCGGGCGTGCCGGTGATGAGCTCGGCGCCGGAGTCCGCGATCTTCTTGGCGGTATCGGGTGCGTTCACCACCTTGTTGATGGCCTCGTTGAGCTGCCTGACGATGGCGTCCGGCGTGCCGGCCGGGGCCATCACGCCCCACACGCTGGCCAGCTCCACGCCCTTGATGCCGGACTCGGTGTAGGTGGGCACGTCGGGCAGCAGCTTGGAGCGGCGCGCGGTGGTCACGCCGATGGCGCGTACCTTGCCCGACTGGATGTGCGAGAGCAGCGTGGGGATGGAGCCCATGTACATGTCGATGCGCCCGCCCAGCAGGTCGGGCATGGCCTGGGCCATGCCGCGAAACGGCACGTGCGTGAACTTCACGTTGGAGCTTTTCTGCCAGGCCTCGCTGATGATGTGCGAGATGGTGCCGGTGCCCGGCGTGGCAAAGCTCAGGCGCCCGGGGTCCTTCTTCGCGGCCTGGATGATGTCGTCCAGGGTCTTGTAGGGCGAGTCGGCGTTCACCACCAGCACGGCCGGGCCGGCGGCCACCAGGGCCACGGCGCGCAGGTCCTTGTCGGGGTTGTAGGTGAGCTTGGTGTACAGCAGCGGGTTGAGCACCACGTTGTCGGTCTGCGCCATCACCAGGGTCAGCCCGTCGGCGGGGGCCTTGGCCGTCTGGTCCAGCGCCAGGTTGCCGCCGGCGCCGGGCTTGTTCTCCACCACGATGGCCCAGCCGTAGGCATCGGTCAGCTTGGTGCCGACCAGCCGGGTCAGGGTGTCGGTGCCGCCGCCCGCCGGGAAGGGCACGATGAACTTGATGGGCCGTTGCGGGTAGTTGCCCTGGGCATGGGCCGGGGCGATGGTTGCCGTGGCGGCCGCCATGGCCAGCAGGCCGCCGAGGGCCAGTGTGCGTCGAGTCAAGGTCATTGCGAATGTCTCCTGTAGTGATGTCGGTCGGTGGGCGCGGGGTGCGCGCTGATCAAGGGTGGCTGGCGAGCACGTGGCGGCCCAGCCAGGCGATGGCTTCGTCGGTGGAGGTGCCGGTGAAAGGCTGTGCCGCATGGGCCTGTGCGGTGGCGGCAAACAACGATTCGACGGCGGGCGAGACGACCGGCGCCAGGCCGTGGCGGGCCATCTGCTGCTGCGCCTCGGCCACCTCGTTGCGGCGGCGCCCCGCGTGCGGGATATGCGTGCGCACCATGGATTCCATCAGCGTGCGCAGCGGTGTCTCGTCGATATCCTGCAGCACGGCATACAACTGCTCGCGCAGGCCCATTTGCTGGGCAGTGACCAGGCATTCCACCGCGAGCGCCTCGACTCCCTTGGTGTAGATGCTGCGCAAGAGCTTGAGCGAGGCGGCATCGCCCGGCTGATCGCCCACCACGCGGACCGATCCACCGAAGGGCGAGAACAATTCCTGTACAAAACCGGCCTTGCCGCCGGCCACGAGCAGCGGCGTCTTCTTGCCGCCCAGGTTGACGGCCCCTGTGATGGCCACGTCCACGAAGTGGACCGCCGTGCCGTGTGCGCCGCGTTGGGCCAGCTCGCCGCATTCGCGCATCTCGCCGGGGTCGGCCGTGGTCATGTCCACATACAGCGCCCCATCCTGCAGATGGGGCAGACAGGCCTCGAACAGGCTGCGCGCCACAGTGCCGAACACGGCGCTCACCACCACGTCGGCTCCGGCCAGCCAGGCCCCGGGCGCGGTATGCACCTGTGCACCGGCGGCCTGCACGGCGGCAGCCACCGCTGCGCCTGGCTGCAGGTCGCACAGGCCCGCCAGGCTGTGCCCCTGCTCCAGGAAGGCCTGCATGTAGCAGGCGCCGACCATTCCACCACCCAGGATTGCGATTTTCATGAAAGTACAAATTTAAAACATTTATGCCATCTTATTGAGCGCGACTGGAATGGTTTCATAGGGGTTTCCCGTAGATCAAGGCAAATTTGCACTTATTTTGTATTTTCCTAAAGTCGCCTACAGAGGCGGCATTGACTGCACCGCTCACCTAGAATGAGCGCACTCCATCCCATCCCCTTGGTGCAAAAACAGTGCAAAACGTGAAAGACAAGGCGTACGAGGTTCTGCGGCAGCGGCTCATCGGCGGGCACTACCGCCCGGGTGAGCAGCTCAAGGAAGAGCCCATCGCCCGCGACCTGGGGCTGAGCCGCACACCAGTGCGCAATGCGCTGCACCGCCTGGTGGAAGACGGCCTGGCGACCGATGGCGCGGGCCAGGGCATCCGGGTGTCGGAGTGGAGCGACTGGGATGTGGAGGAGACCTTCCAGTTGCGCATGCTGCTGGAGCCGTATGCCTCGTTCCTCGCGGCCACGCGCGGCGGCGAGGGGTTGGCCGATGAGCTGGAGGCCAGCAACCAGCGCATGGAGGCCGGCATTGCCGCTGGCCACGATGGCATCGCCGAGGTGCAGTCCGCCAACCGGGATTTCCACCACGCGCTGATCGAGGCGTCGGGCTCGCCGCGCCTCAAGACCATGCTGGCGACCATGATCGACATGCCGATCATCAAGCGCTCGTTCTACATCTACACGCCCGAAGAACTGGTGCAAAGCCTCCACCACCACCGCGATATGGCGATTGCCGTGCGCGCCAGGGATGGTGAGCTGGCCCGGCAGGTCATGCAGCTGCATCTGCGCATGTCCTACCACCGGTTCATGAAACACCGGGTCGAGTACCGGCAGGACGGCGCAACCCCTCCATCTTCCTCTCGATAAGTTACCCGTATTGGGCTCGAAAGAAGGTGCGGAGTTCCTATGGAGAAAATGGGCTGTTTCCAGGGGCCGCCCCGGGTGGCACGGCGAGGAAGTAGCTGGCTTAAAAAGGGGCCCGCACGAGGCGGGCCCAAACGCTTCATCTACCGATGCCTGACACACCGGCAGCTTCATGGTGCTCCGGACGCCATCCCTTCGCCTGTAGGACCAGCGCCGCTTGATCTATCAGCGGGCGCGCGCCGGGAGCCTGGGCGCAAGGGCGTTCGAAAAAAAGCCCGCACGAAGCGGGCTTGAACTTGCTCAAGGCAAGAGGGGAGGGTGTCGCCAGAGGATAGCGACGAGGGCATCGTAAAACGAACGCAATTCCCGCCGTGTCGGACAAGGCCGCGTCAGTCGGGCGTGGC
Source organism: Acidovorax sp. GW823-FHT01C06 (assembly GCF_058798375.1). NCBI lineage: Bacteria > Pseudomonadati > Pseudomonadota > Betaproteobacteria > Burkholderiales > Comamonadaceae > Acidovorax > Acidovorax sp. GW823-FHT01C06. Next base: position 172,755 of record NZ_JBXAKN010000013.1, on the reverse strand, counting down.
GTCACAGCGCATTGAGCGGAATCTTGAGGTAGGAGATCCCGTTGCTTTCCGCTGGCGGAGGCTCCCCCGCGCGGATGTTGATCTGTACTGCCGGCAGGATCAGCACGGGCACGTCCAGTGTCGCGTCGCGGCGGGTGCGCATGGCCACGAAGCCAGCCTCGGTGATGCCGTCGTGGACGTGGATGTTTCGCTCCCGCTGCTCGGCGACGGTGGTTTCCCACGCGGGCTCGCGGCCTGCGGGCGGGTAGTCGTGGCACATGAACAGCCGGGTTTCGGGTGGCAGGCCCAGCAGCTTGCGCACCGACTGGTACAGCATGTGTGCGTCGCCGCCCGGGAAGTCGCACCGTGCCGTGCCCACGTCGGGCATGAACAAGGTGTCGCCCACGAATACCGCGTTGCCTACCTGAAAGGCCATGCAGGCGGGTGTGTGGCCCGGTACCGACAGGGCCCGGGCCTGCAGGGTGCCAATGGCGAATGCCTCCCCGTCGGCGAACAGATGATCGAATTGGCTGCCGTCGGCCCGGAAACCGGGCTCCAGGTTGAAGATGCCTTTGAAGGTGTTTTGCACCTTGGTGATGGCGGCGCCGATGGCGATCTTGCCGCCCAGCGCTTCCCGCAGGTGGTGCGCGGCCGACAGGTGGTCTGCATGGGCATGGGTTTCCAGAATCCACTGGACCGTGAGTTGCTGCGCCGTCACGAAGGCCATCACCTCGCTCGCCGCCGCGGTGCTGGTGCGGCCCGATTTGGGGTCATAGTCAAGGACGGAATCAAGGATGGCGCAGTGGCCTCCGGGATGATCGAACACCACATAGGTCACGGTGTGGGTGGAGGGGTCGAAGAACGCGTGGACCTGTGGTTGCATGGGGGTACCCGTCGAAATCAATAAAGAAAATTATAGTTTGTATAAAAATATATTGTTTTACAATCCACCCGATTCCCTTTACGCCCAAGGAGTACCGCGCATGCAGATCGACTGGAACCATTTCACCCCCTGGTCTGCCTTGGCCGGGGGCATTCTTCTGGGGCTCGCGGCCGCGGGCTTCGTGCTGCTCAATGGTCGGGTCTTGGGCATCAGCGGCATTGTCGGAGGGCTGCTGCGGCCGCGCAGCGGAGATATTGCGTGGCGTATTGCCTTGGTGCTGGGCCTGCTGGCCGCGCCCGCGCTCTACCGCGGTGTGGTGGGCGCCAGCCAGGGCCCCCGGATCGATGCCAGTTGGGCAATGGTGGTGCTGGCCGGCCTGCTGGTGGGCCTTGGCACCCGCTACGGCGGGGGCTGCACCAGCGGCCATGGCGTGTGTGGCCTGGCGCGCCTGTCGCCAAGATCACTGGTGGCCACGCTGGCCTTCATGGGGACGGGTTTTGCCAGTGTTTTTGTCATCCGGCACGTTCTGTCCTGACGGCGTTGCGGATGGCTGGGGTCAACATTTTCAATTTTCTGGGAGCGGCCCATGCGCCACCGTATCGCTGAATTCGCCGTCGGCCTGGTCTTTGGCCTGGGCCTTGTGGTTTCGGGCATGACCGACCCGGGCAAGGTCGTGGGGTTTCTGGATGTGACGGGACTGTGGGATCCCTCACTGGCCTTTGTGATGGGCGGGGCCCTTGCGGTGAGTGCCCTCGCATTCGCCGTGGCACGCCGGCGCACCAGGGCCTTCCTGGGCGGGGCCATGCACTTGCCTGCATCGCGCGGCATCGACAGGCGCCTGGTGGCTGGCAGCCTGCTATTTGGCGTGGGGTGGGGGATGGCGGGGTTCTGTCCGGGGCCCGCCATCGTGTCGGTCGGGGCCGGGGAGCCCAAGGCCATGGCGTTTGTGGGGGCCATGCTGGCGGGCATGGCCGGTTTCGAATGGATCGAGCGCCGCCGGGCCTTGCGCGCCACCCGTGCTGGCTGATTGATGCGGACGGGCCCGCACGATCCACGCTTGCAGAAATGGTGGCTGGGTCGAGGCGGCGCTTTCACAGACCGGAGGGACCGGTGACTGCGGGTGGGGTGCTGGCCCGGGCCCTTGCTGGCGGGGCTGCATCCGTGGGGGGCATCAGCCCCCGTGCATTTCCTGCAGGCGCTGCTTCTCCGCGGCGGGCATCTCCAGGAATTCCCGCTGCACCTGTTCGCGTGTCTTGGGCGTGCCGGTATTCCTTTGCGGCAGGGCATAGCCGCGCGCGAGCAGGGCGAGGCTGCCGTCCTTGCGGGCGGCTTCGATGTCCCGCAGGACGTCGCTGCGCTGCTTTCCCCCTTGCAGGTGGTCCGGGTGCGTGGTGTAGCCCACCTCGCCGCCCGCCGGGTGATACAGGGATGAGGCGGTGGCGACGGCAGGCATCGCCATGGCGAGCGCTGCCAATGGCGCGAACAAGGCGGTGCGTGCGTTGAGGATGGTTTTGCGGGACATGGAGGGTGTTTCCTTTCAGGGGGAGTGATCCGGGGTTGCATGCCCTGGCCGCAGGTGCTTGCCAGTGCATGGGGATACTGTAAAAACGCCATGCCGACAGGGTGCCCACCGCTGCCTGACGAATTTGTAATCGCGGCCCCCGCCATGTTCTTTGACAATCCGGGCATGAAAGTTCTGCTCATCGAAGACGAAGTCAAGCTTGCGCACTACCTGCGCAAGGGGCTCACGGAGGCCGGATATGTGGTGGACGTGGCGCACAACGGGGTCGATGGCCTGCACATGGCCCTGGAGGGCGACTACGCGCTGCTGGTACTTGACGTGATGCTGCCCGGCATCGACGGATTGAGCCTGCTTGCCGCGCTGCGCAAGACCCGCCAGACCCCTGTGCTCATGCTCACGGCCCGTACCAAGGTGGAGGACCGCGTGCTGGGCCTGCAGTCGGGCGCCGATGACTATCTGGTCAAGCCGTTTGCTTTCTCCGAACTCATGGCGCGCATCGAGGTCATCGTGCGGCGGAGCCGGGTGGCGCAACCAGGATCGGCGTGCGCCACGGTGCTGCAACTGGCGAACCTGGAAGTGGATCTGTTGCGGCGCAAGGCCACGCGCGCGGGCCAGCGCCTGGACCTGACGGCCAAGGAGTTTCTGTTGCTCACGCTCTTCCTGCGCCGCCAGGGGGAAGTGCTCTCGCGCACCGAGATCGCCGCCCAGGTATGGGACATGAACTTCGATAGCGAGACCAATGTGGTCGAGGTCGCCATCCGGCGGCTGCGCAGCAAGATGGACGTGCCCTTTCCCGAACCCCTGCTGCACACCATCCGTGGCATGGGGTATGTGATGGAAGCGCGCGGCGCATGACGGGCACGCGTGCACCCGGGTCGCTGCGCCGGCGGCTGTCCTGGTGGCTTGCCGCGCAGAGCCTGGCGGGCCTGGGCGCTGTGTGCCTGCTGGTGTATCTGGTCACGGCGGCGGGATTTCGCGAACGGCAGGACAGCCAGCTGGAGCAGAAGGAAGCCGTGGTGCGGCATCTTTTGTCGGGCGGGGGAATGCACCCCATGCCGCAGCCCTGGAACGACGTCCATCTGCTGGATGATTTCCTGGCCGGGCACGACAACTTCCGGCTGCGGGTATCGACTGGGGAGGGGGAGGTGCTCTACCCCCGTGTTGCGCGGGGCGATCCGCCGCTGCTGGCCTGGCGCGAGCGCAGCTTCGAGGTGGCGGCCCAGCGCCCAGAGGCGCCCGGCCGCGTGCTGCGGGTATGGCTGGCGCTGGACATCCAGGCCGATGAGCAGTTGTTGCGCCGCATGGCCGTCACGCTGTGGGTCGCTGCGCTGGCGGGCGCGGTGGTGGTGTCGCTGGGCGGCTTCACGCTGGTCCACCTGGGGTTGTCGCCCGTGCGCGCCCTCTCGGCGCAGGTGCGGGCGCTTTCGCCCGACACGCTGCACCAGCGCCTCGGCACGGAAGGGCAGCCCGCCGAGTTGCAGCCGCTCGTCGAGCAGTTCAACGGCCTGCTCGGCCGGCTGGAAAAGGCCTACGTCCAGGTGGAGGGATTCAACGCGGATGTGGCCCATGAACTGCGCACGCCATTGGCGACATTGCAGGCCAGCAACGAGCTGGCGTTGCGCGGGCTGCTTGGCGGCGGCGCGGGCAATGCGGGAGAGCTGGGCGAGGTGCTGGCCTCCAACCTGGAGGAATTGCAGCGCCTCACGGGCATCGTCAACGACATGCTTTTTCTTTCCCAGGCCGACCGGGGCGCGGGCGCCCGCCGCGAGCCCACCCCCAGCCTCGCCCGGGTGGTGGCGCAGGTGGCGGAATTTCACGAGGCCGCCTTGGCGGACGCGGGGCTGGCATTGCACATCTCGGGCGATGCGGCGGGGCAGTTCGATGTCCCGCTGCTGCACCGAGCGCTGTCCAATCTCATCGGCAATGCGGTGCGCCACGCCCGCCAGGGTACGGCGGTGCAGGTGCGCATCGCTCCCCTGCCGGGAGGCGGGGGCGGAGTGATGGTCGTCAACGAGGGGGAGACCGTGGCGCCCGAGGTGCTGGCGCGGCTGTTCGACCGATTCTTCCGAGCGGATCCCTCGCGGGCCCACGCCCAGAGGAACCATGGCCTGGGCCTGGCCATCACGGACGCCATAGCCCGCATGCATGGCGGGCGGACGGTGGCCACATCGTCTGGCGGGGTGACGGCCATCGGCCTGGAGCTGCCTGCCAGCTAGGCACGGGGCGATCCTGTCCGCGCGGGGCCGAAAGGGGCTGAGTCCCCGGGGGCGGACCCTTCTGTTCCTGGCGTGTTTCAAGCCAGGGCTGGCGACACGGAGCCTGGCCGGGTGTTTCGGGGACGGACTATTCGTCGATCGACGCGCTCCAGCGGTCTCCCCAGCTGCGCGCGCCCACGCGCTCGATATCGCGCCGGTCGCGCTTGGTGGGTCGGCCCTCCTGCAGCGTGGCGGCGGGCTCGGGGGCCAGCCGCCGTTGTTCGGCAGCCTGTTCACGCGCCGTGATGCTGTCCGCCGTTTCCTCGTACAGTTGCTGCGCAATGGGGGCGGGTCCGCGCGCGCCGCTCAGGCCCCGCACCAGAACCGTGCGGGCGAGGGGGCCCTGGCGCAAGGCCACGGTATCGCCGCAGCGCAGGTCGCGTGCAGGCTTGGCCAGCTGGCCGTTGACCGTCACGCGGCCCTTGCCGATCTCTTCGGTGGCCAGGCTGCGCGTCTTGTAGAAGCGGGCGCACCAGAGCCACTTGTCCAGCCGCATTGTCTCCGAGGTGTTCATGCGGAGGATTGTGACGCGTGTGCGTGGTTTGCACTGTCAGCCGATGGCGCGGCCAGTGGCAGGCGTACAACGGCATCCAGGCCCGCCACCCGGTGGCCCACCACGCGGTTGGTCAGCGAGATGCTGCCCCCGATGGCCTCCACGATCTCGCGGCAGATCGCCAGGCCCAGGCCGCTGCCGGCGCGCACATCGCCCGCCGAGAACGGCTGGAAGAGGCGGGCCGCCAGCTCGCCGTCGATGCCGGGGCCCTGGTCGCTGAGGGTCAGCGCCACATGGTGGCTGTCGGTGCGCAGGTCCACCGTCAGCTCGCTGCCCTGCGGCGCATGGCGCACGGCGTTGTGCAGCAGGTTGCGGCTCAGTTCGCGCAGCATCCACTCGTGGGCCTGGACCCGCGCGGGCACGGTCTGTATGCCGAAGTCCAGGTCGCGCTGCGCGATCAGTGGTGATATCTCCAGCGCCACGGTGCGCAGCACATCGTCCAGCCGCGTGGTGGGCGGTGCGCTCTGCTGGCGCAGTTGCTCCACCTTCGCCAGCGCCAGCATCTGGTTGGCCAGCTGGGTGGCGCGGTCCACCGTATCGCTGATCTCGTGCAGGGCCTGCCGGGGCTCCACGTCGCCCCGCAGGGCCGATTGCACCTGGGTCTTCAGCACGGCCAGGGGGGTGCGCAGCTGGTGGGAGGCATCGCGCACGAAGCGCTTCTGGTGGCGCAGCAGGTGGCGCAGGCGCTGCATCACTTCGTTGGTGGCGTCGATCAGCGGCTGCAGTTCGCGCGGCGTGGAGGGGGCGGCGATGGGGCTCAGGTCGCCCTCCCGGCGGTCCTGCAGCTGCAGGCTCAGCTGCCGCACGGGATGGATGGCCCGCTGCACCACCAGCACCACGGTGAGGGCGATCACGGCAATCAGCAGGGCCTGGCGCAGCAACGTGTTGCGCAGGATCTGCAGGGCCAGCGTTTCACGCACTTCGAGCGTCTCTGCCACCTGGATCACGGCCATGGCCCGGCCTTCGGAGCTGGCCACGGGCTGCAGCAGCACGGCCACGCGCACGTCGCGGTCGCGAAAGCGGTCGTCGTAGAAGTCCACCAGCGCGGCGTAGGGCGGGCGGTCCGGGATCTTTCCACGCCAGACAGGCAGTTCGGCAAATCCCGAGACCAGTTCGCCATGCAGGTTGGAGACGCGGTAGAACATCTGGCTCTGGTTGTCGGCCTCAAAGGCTTCCAGGGCCGAGTAGGGCACGGTGGCGCGCAATTCGGCCGCGTCGTCAAAGCCTTTCACGTCGAGCTGTTCGCTGATGGTCTTGGCGGACGCCAGCAGCGTGCGGTCGTAGGCGGTGTGCAGCGATGCCAGCGTCTGCTGGTACAGGCTGAAGGTATTGAAGCCGATGAACAGCGCCACCGGCAGCAGGATGCCCAGCAGCAGGCGCCTGCGCAGCGAAGGGTGGCGGTGCCCGCCGGCGGGGGCTGCGGTCATGCGTCGGTCCGCAGCAGGTAGCCCAGCCCGCGCAGCGTCATGAGGGTCAGGCCGGTGCCCGCCAGTTTCTTGCGCAGGCGGTACACCACGACCTCGATGGCCTCGTACTGCACGTCCAGCTGGCCGGGGAACACCAGCTCGTACAGCCGCTCCTTGGTGACGGCGTGGCCTGGCTGGGCAAGCAGGGCGTGCATGAGCGCCAGCTCGCGCGGCGTCAGCTCCATCACCTCGCCCTGGAGATACAGCGCGCCGCTGTTCTTGTCATAGCGGATGGCACCGATCTGCACGGTGCTGGGAGCCAGCTGCATGCCGGGTAGGGGGTCCGCGCTGCGGCGCACCAGGGCACGCAGCCGGGCCTCGAGTTCGTCCAGGTCGAAGGGCTTGGGCAGGTAATCGTCCGCCCCTGCGTTCAGCCCCATCACCCGGTCGCCCACGGTGCCTCGGGCGGTGAGGATCAGCACCGGCGTTCGCAGGCCGCGGGCGCGCGCCTGCTGCAGCACCTGCAGGCCGTCGAGCCCGGGCAGGGTAAGGTCCAGAATGACGGCGTCGGGCTGGCGGGACGCCCACTGGCTCAGGGCGGATTTGCCGTCGCCCACCGCAGTCACCTCCATGCCGCGCCGGGTCAGTGCACGGTGCAGGGTCGCCTGCATGGTGGGGTCGTCTTCAACGAGGAGCAATTGCATGCGCGGCACCATAGCATCGTCTCATCGCATGCGCCGTATGGGTGTTTTCCCTGAGTCGCAGGACAGCCGTTTGACAGGCAGCGCGCGCATCATCGAACGGTTCGCAAACCTTACAAGGAGACACCATGCGTCGCGATATGTTTCTGAAATCACTGGCTGCCATGGCCGCCGCCGGCGTGCTGCCGGTATCGGCCCAGAGCGCCCACGCCATCAAGATGATGATTCCCGCCAACCCTGGCGGTGGCTGGGACACCACGGGCCGTGCGCTGGGCAAGGCCATGCAGGATGCAGGCGTCGCGTCGTCGGTGTCTTATGACAACAAGGGCGGCGCCGCTGGCGCCATCGGCCTGGCCCAGTTCGTCAACGCCAGCAAGGGCGACCCGAACGCCCTGATGGTGATGGGCGCCGTGATGCTGGGCGGCATCATCACGGGCAAGCCGCCCGTGGGCCTGGACAAGGTGACCCCGCTCGCGCGCCTGACCAGCGAATACAACGTGTTCGTGCTGCCCGCCAATTCGCCTTTCAAGTCCATGAAGGACGTGGTGGACCAGCTCAAGAAGGATCCTGGCAGCGTGAAGTGGGGCGGTGGCTCGCGTGGTTCCACCGAGCACATCGCGGCAGCGATGATCGCCCGCGAAGTGGGCGTGGACCCCGCCAAGATCAACTACGTGGCCTTCCGTGGGGGTGGTGAGGCCACCGCCGCCATCCTGGGCGGCAACGTCACGGTCGGCGGCAGCGGCTACAGCGAGTTCGCCGAGTACATCACCGCGGGCAAGATGCGCGCCGTGGGCGTCACCTCGGGCTCGCGCCTGAAGGGCGTGAACGTCGCCACGCTCAAGGAGCAGGGCATCAACGTGGAAATCGGCAACTGGCGCGGCGTGTACGGCGCGCCTGGCATCACCCCCGAGCAGCGCAAGGCGCTGATCGAGGCCCTGTCCAAGACCTTCAAGCACAAGGCCTGGCAAGATGCGATGGAGAAGAACGGCTGGACCCCCGCATGGATGGCCGGCGACGAGTTCGCCAACTTCGTGGATGCCGAGTTCGCCAGCATGCGCGCCACCATGGCCAAGTCGGGGATGATCTGAGGCCAGCAAGTTAGGCCTCGGCTGCGCGGCCCCTGCGGGGTGCGCGGCCTTGCTGCCCGCCCGGTGAAGGAAAAACATGACACAACAACATTCATCGCGCTCCAAGCCCTTGCAGACCCTGATAGGGGCGGGCCTGGTGGTGCTTGCGCTGTTTCTGGCCTGGGGTGCCAGCACGGTCAGCTCGGAGGCGGGCTACGGCGGCGTGGGCCCCAATTTCTTTCCCTGGGTGGTCAGCATCGCCTTGCTGATCTGCGGCGTGCTCTGCGTGGTGCATGCACTGACCGGGGGCTTTCGTGAGCTGGAAGAGGGCTCGGGCGACGAGCGCGCCCACTGGAAGGGTTTCATCTGGGTGTCGGCCGGGCTGCTGCTCAATGCCTTGCTCATCACGACGCTGGGCTTCATCCTGAGCTGCGCGCTGTGCTTCGTGCTGTCGGTGCGGGGCTTCAAGAGCTCGGAAGGCGAGCTGGACCTGCGCCTGCGGGCCTGGATCAAGGATTCCCTCATTGGCGTGGCCGTGGCCGCGCCGGTGTTCTGGATGTTTACGCAATTGCTGGCCATCAACCTGCCCGGCCTCACCAACACGGGGTGGCTGTAAAGCCTGCACGCCATGGAAACGTTGAACCTCCTGATGCAGGGTTTTGCCACCGCTGCCACTCCCATCAACCTGATGTGGGCCTTCGTGGGCTGCATGATCGGCACCGCCGTGGGCGTGCTGCCCGGCATCGGGCCAGCCGTGGCGGTGGCCATGCTGCTGCCCATCACCGTGAAGGTCGAGGCCACGGCCTCCATGATCTTCTTCGCGGGCATCTATTACGGCGCCATGTATGGCGGCTCCACCACGTCCATCCTGCTGAACACGCCCGGTGAGGCGGGCTCCATGGTCACCGCCATGGAGGGCAACAAGATGGCCAAGAACGGCCGTGCGGGCGCGGCGCTGGCGACCGCCGCCATCGGCTCGTTCGTGGCGGGCACCATCGCCACCGTGCTGGTCACGTTCTTTGCCCCCCTGGTGGCTGAATACGCCGTGCGCCTGGGCCCGCCCGAGTACTTCATGCTGATGGTGCTGGCCTTCACCACCGTGAGCGCGGTGCTGGGCAAGAGCACGCTGCGCGGCATGGTGGCGCTGTTCGTCGGCCTGGCCATGGGCCTCATCGGCATCGACCAGATCTCGGGCCAGGCGCGCTACACCGGTGGCGTGCCCGAGCTGATGGACGGGATCGAGGTGGTGCTGATCGCCGTGGGCCTGTTTGCCGTGGGCGAGGCCTTGTACAACGTGATGTACGAAGGCAAGACCGACGAAACCCAGAACCGCCTGACCAGCACGCACATGACCAAGGAGGAGTGGAGGCGTTCGTGGCCCGCATGGATCCGCGCCACCTTCATCGGCTTTCCGTTCGGCACCGTGCCCGCGGGCGGCAGCGAGATCCCGACCTTCCTGAGCTACGCCGCTGAAAAGAAGCTGAGCAAGCACAAGGAAGAGTTCGGCACCACCGGCGCCATCGAAGGCGTGGCGGGCCCCGAGGCCGCCAACAACGCGGCCATCACGGCCACGCTGATCCCGCTGCTCACGCTGGGCATTCCCACGTCCAACACCACGGCCATCCTGCTGGGTGCGTTCCAGAACTACGGCATCCAGCCCGGCCCGCAGCTGTTCGACACCAATGGCGCGCTGGTGTGGGCACTGATCGCCTCCATGTACATCGGCAACGTGATGCTGCTCATCCTGAACCTGCCGCTGGTGGGCCTGTGGGTGAAGCTGCTCAAGATTCCCAAGTCGTACCTGTACGCGGGCATCCTGGTGTTCTCCACGCTGGGCGTGTACGGCATGCGCCAGAGCGCGTTCGATCTGGTGCTGCTGTATGCGATCGGCCTCTTGGGCGTGGTGATGCGCCGCTTCGACTTCCCGGCCGCTCCAGTGGTGGTGGGCATGATCCTGGGGCCTCTGGCAGAGGCGCAGATGCGCAACGCCGTGTCGATTGGCGAAGGCAAGTGGACGATCTTCCTGGAGCGCCCCGGTTCGCTGACGCTGATCGTCATCGTGCTGTCCGTGCTCATCGTGCCGCGCCTGCTGCGGCGCTGGGCGGCACGCAAGCTGGCGGCGCTGGAGCGCTGATACACACAAAGGCTCGCAAAAAAGAAAACCGCGCCACATGGCGCGGTTTTTTCATGCGGGCACCGGCTGGTGCAGACGGCGGATTTCGCAAGCCAGACCACAAGGGTTTCATGCCCCCGTTGCCTTCCCCACCAAGGTGACTTGCGTGCTCACAAGCCGTGAATCGTACCATAAAATGCGAATAGTTCTTATTTGCAAGGATGGTGCATGCAATCACTTCCGCAGGAGTTTCTGGCGCTCTGCCGCCAACTGGGCGATGCACAGAAGCGCTGCAGCACCGCCATGGCCGCCCAGGCCGCGCAGATCGAGGCACTGCAGCGCCAGGTGGTGCGGCTGCGCGCCCAGGTCATCGTGCGGGACACGCGCCTGGCGATGGCGCGGGATGAACTGGAGCGGATGAAGGCCGCGCACCCCGGCCTGCCCCGCCGCAAGGCCATGGCGCTCCACATCGGCGTGCTCGCCGAGCGCATCGCGAGCTTGTCGCGCGAATGCCTGCGCTGGCGGCTGGCGGCACAGGCCGATGCGGCTCCCGCCAGCGCCGTGGAGCCCGCCAGCGGCGCTGCGGCGGCCCGCGTGCATGCCCCGGCCGGCGCCCTGCGCGGGGCGCCCGCGGGCTCGGCGCTCGACGCCAATCTGGCCGCGGCCGACCTGGTGATCTGCCAGACCGGCTGCATCAGCCATGACGAGTACTGGCGGGTGCAGGACCACTGCCGCCGTACGGGCAAGCCTTGCATCCTGGTGGACCAGCCCCTGGCCGTGCGAGAGGCAGAGGCGCTGGCCGCCATCCAGCCCATGGTGGTCCTGCGCATGGTGCGCGCGCAGCGCCCTGCGGACGGCACCACCACCGGGCAGAAGGCGTTGATCTTGAATGAAAATGGCCGCTAGCGCTGAAGGAATAAGCGCAAAATGCTATTGATTTGATAGTATTTGGCGGCGCGGGTTCGAGGCGCTGCGCCGGGCCCGTGGCGCATGTGGCGGCCGCGCCGCGCTACCATCCGCGGATGCCCCTGCTCACCGACGACGCCCCCGCACTGCCGCTGGATGCCCAGGGCATTCTCGAACTGGCGGCGCGGTCCATGTTCCAGCTGTTTTCCAGCGTCAGCCAGGGCATGTTCCTGGTGGACCGCAGCGGGCGCATCGTGTGGGTCAACGAAGGCTACCAGCGCTTTCTGCCCGACCTGGGGTTCTCCTCGGTCGACCAGTTCGTGGGCCGCACGGTGGAAGAGGTGATCCCCAACACCCAGATGCGCCGCGTGCTGGAGACCGGCCAGCCCGTGCTGATCGACCTGCTCACCAACAAGGCGGGCACCTTCGTGGTCAGCCGCATCCCGCTGCGCGACGATGCCGACCGCGTGATCGGCGCCATCGGCATCGTGCTGTTCGACCACCCCGAGACCACGCTGCAGCCGCTGATCAGCAAGTTCGCGCTGCTGCAGCGGGACCTGGACGACGCGCGGCGCGAGCTGGCCAGCCAGCGCAGCCGCTCCCTGGCCGTGGCGGGCGACGGCGAGCGGCGCGCCAAGTACACCTTTGCCAGCTTCATTGGCTCCAGCCCTGCGGCGGCCGAGGTCAAGCGCCAGGCGCGCCGCGCGGCGCAGTCCAGCAGCCCCGTGTTGTTGCTGGGCGAGACGGGCACGGGCAAGGAGTTGCTGGCCCACGCCATTCATGCGGCATCGAGCCGCGCCAGCGGCCCGTTCGTGAGCGTCAACATTGCCGCCGTGCCCGACACATTGCTGGAGGCCGAGTTCTTTGGCGTGGCCCCCGGGGCCTACACCGGTGCCGACCGCAAGGGGCGCGACGGCAAGTTCAAGCTGGCCGATGGCGGCACGCTCTTCCTCGACGAAATCGGCGACATGCCGCAAAGCCTGCAGGCCAAGCTGCTGCGGGCCCTGCAAGAGGGCGAGATCGAGCCGCTGGGCTCCAACAAGCTCGTGCCCTTCAACGTGCGCATCCTGGCCGCCACCTCGCGCGACCTGGCCGCGCTGGTGCGCGAGGGCAAGTTCCGCGAGGACCTGTTCTACCGCCTGCACGTGCTGCCCGTGCGCGTGCCGCCGCTGCGCGTGCGGCGCACCGACATCCCGGCCTTGGTGGAGGCGCTGGGTGAAGACCTGGCGCTGCGCAACAGCACGGCCCCGCCCGAGCTGCTGCCCGATGCCATGGCGCTGCTGGCGGGCCAGCCCTGGCGCGGCAACATCCGCGAACTGCGCAACGTGCTGGAGCAGGCCGTGATGCGCAGCGACTCGCCGTCCATCGACGCCGCCCAGCTCGAACGTGTCCTGCGCGAGGCCGGCGTGGAGCCGGCCGCTCCCGCGCCGGTGCTGGACACGGCTTCCATGGCCGATGCCCAGGACGAAAGCCGCTACCTGCGTCCGCTGGCCGAGCAGGTGGCCGAGCTGGAGCGGCGCGCCATCGCGGCGACCCTGAAAGCCCATGGCGGCAACAAGCTCGCCACCGCACGGCAACTGGGCATCTCGCGGGCCACGCTGTATGGACGTCTGGAAAACCCTGAATAAATATCAGACATATGTCTGATATTTCTACAATTGGATTGTTCAAAAATCAGACCATGTCCCGCAGGCGTCAGCAGGGTTTTTATACAAATCAACAGCTTGCATGCTGGCATGAACTGTGCAATGTTCAGGCATCACAACAAGGAGACATCGCCATGCATCGTCGCACCCTGCTCGCCCTGGCCACCGCTGCCGTCACCGCCGCCACGCTTTCCTCCCCCGCTTTCGGCCAGGCCGGGGAAATCCGCATCGCCCACATCTACAGCAAGACCGGCCCGCTGGAGGCCTATGGCAAGCAGACCCAGACCGGCCTGCTGATGGGCCTGAACTACGCCACCGGCGGCAGCATGACCGTCAATGGCAAGAAGCTCGTCGTGATTGAAAAGGACGACCAGGGCAAGCCTGACCTGGGCAAGAGCCTGCTGGCCTCGGCCTATTCGGACGACAAGGCCGACATCGCCGTCGGCCCCACGTCCTCGGGCGTGGCCCTGGCGCTGCTGCCCGTGGCCGAGGAATACAAGAAGATCCTGCTGGTGGAGCCCGCCGTGGCCGACGCCATCACCGGCGACAAGTGGAACAAGTACATCTTCCGCACCGGCCGCAACAGCAGCCAGGATGCCATCTCCAACGCCGTGGCCGTCGACAAGGCCGGCGTCACGGTGGCCACGCTGGCGCAGGACTATGCCTTCGGCCGCGACGGCGTGAAGGCCTTCAAGGACGCGCTCAAGAACGCCAAGCTCGTGCACGAGGAGTACCTGCCCACGACCACCACCGACTTCACTGCCGGTGCCCAGCGCCTGATCGACAAGCTCAAGGACGTGCCCGGCCGCAAGGTCATCTTCATCATCTGGGCCGGCGCGGGCAACCCCTTCAAGATCGCCGACATGGACTTGAAGCGCTACAACATCGAGATCGCCACGGGCGGCAACATCCTGCCCGCCATGGCCGCGTACAAGAACTTCCCTGGCATGGAAGGCGCCACGTACTACTACTTCGGCATCCCCAAGAACCCCGTGAACGAAGCCATGGTGGCCGCGCACTACAAGGAGTTCAAGACCCCGCCGGACTTCTTCACCGCCGGCGGCTTCAGCTCCGCCATGGCGCTGGTCACGGCCCTCAAGGCCACGAACGGCGACACCAACACCAACAAGCTCATCAAGACCATGGAGGGCATGAGCTTCGAGACCCCCAAGGGCAAGATGACCTTCCGCAAGGAAGACCACCAGGCCATGCAGAGCATGTACCACTTCAAGATCAAGGTGGACCCGGCCTTCGCCTGGGGCGTGCCCGAGCTGGTGCGCGAGATCAAGCCTGAAGAAATGAACGTGCCGATCCGCAACAAGCGATAGGCCGGTTTTTTCGATGCGTTAGCGAGGCCCGACGGACAGGACAACCATCCTGCTCCTTCGGGGTTCATCCCGCAGGGGCGGCCGCCCCTCTTTTTCCAGTGAATTGATGCATGAACCCCCGGATCACACGGGGGCAGGGTCGGTTTTTCTCAAAATTATTTGGAGACAAGACAACATGGCTTTCAATTTCATCCGGGCGGCTGCAGCAGGGGCTGTAATTTCAATGTGCGCAGCGGGCGGCGCGATGGCCGCCGTCAACCTGCCCGCGCTCAAGATCGACAAGACCCAGACCACCGTGTCGGGCCTGTCGGCTGGCGGCTTCATGGCCGTGCAGCTGCACGTGGCGTATTCGGCCACGTTTGCCAAAGGGGTGGGCGTGGTCGCGGGCGGGCCGTTCTATTGCGCCGAGGGCTCGGTCGTCAATGCCACGGGGCGCTGCATGGCCAGCCCGGCGGGCATTCCCACCAGCACGCTGGTCAGCACCACCAACACCTGGGCCAGCCAAGGCGCCATCGACCCCGTGGCCAATCTCCAGAACTCGAAGGTCTACCTGTTCTCGGGCACGCTCGACAGTGCGGTCAAGACCGGCGTGATGGATGCCCTGCGCACCTACTACAACAGCTTCGTGCCGGCCGCCAACGTGGTCTACAAGAAGGACATCGCGGCCGAGCACGCCATGGTCACCGACGACTACGGCAACGGCTGCACCACCAAGGCCGCGCCCTACATCAGCAACTGCAACTTCGACCTGGCCGGTGCCATGCTGCAGCACCTGTACGGCCCGCTCAATGCACGCAACAACGCGGCGCTGCCCACCGGCAACTTCATCGAGTTCAACCAGAGCGAATTCATCTCCAACCACGGCATGGCCGCCACGGGCTGGGCCTATGTGCCGCAGGCCTGCCAGGCGGGCGGCAGCGCCACCTGCAAGCTGCATGTGGTGCTGCATGGCTGCAAGCAGAACATCAGCGATGTGCAGCAGCAGTACGTGCGCAACACGGGTTACAACCGCTGGGCCGACACCAACAACATGGTGATGCTGTACCCACAGACCAGCACGGCCGCCACCAACAGCTGCTTTGACTGGTGGGGCTACGACAACGCCAACTACGCCAAGAAGTCCGGTCCGCAGATGGCGGCCATCAAGGCCATGGTGGACCGGGTCTCCAGCGGCGGCACCACCAACCCGCCGGTGGACCTGCCTGCCCCCACGGGCGTGAGCACCTCGGGCGCCACCGCCAGCAGCATGGCGATTGCCTGGAATGCCGTCTCGGGCGCTGCCAGCTACAACGTGTACCGCAACGCCAATAAGGTCAACGCGCTGCCCGTGACCGCCACGAACTACAGCGACACCGGCCTGGCCGCTTCCACCACCTACAGCTGGACCGTGCGTGCCGCCGATGCCAACGGCGCCGAAGGCGCCGTGTCCGCGGCGGCATCCGGCACCACGCTGGCGGCGCCGGGTGGCGGCACGGGCACCTGCACCACGGCCAGCAACTATGCGCACACCCTCGCGGGCCGGGCGTACGCCTATGCGGGCTTCGCGTATGCCCTGGGCTCCAACCAGGGCATGGGCTGGTGGAACGTGTTCGTGACCACCACGCTCAAGCAGACCAGCCCCGGGTACTACGTGATCGGTACCTGCTGAAGCATGTACAACCCCCTGAGCCGCTTCGCGTCTTCCCCCTTCTCTCGGATGGCTGCGCCATTCGGGAAGGGGGGGCCAGCGCACGCAGGAGAAACGCCGCTTTGCAGCTTGGGCGGCCCTTGCGCGGCGGTTGCTGGTTTCGCCCGCGCCAGTTGCGGAGACTGTTGACGATGGAAACGCAGTGCAGGTCTTGGCATCCCGCCGCAGGGCTGGGTTGCCGGCCTCTTTGAATGAAATGACGACGACCGTGAAAGTGAAACACCACCCATGAGCACCTTGGCCACCAAGGACTTGACCATCCGCTTCGGCGGCCACGTGGCGGTCAACGCCGTGACCTGCTCCTTCGAGCCCGGCACGCTGACCGCCATCGTGGGCCCCAACGGTGCGGGCAAGACCACGTACTTCAACCTCATCTCGGGGCAGCTGCGCGCCACGGCGGGCAGCGTCACGCTGGGCGGGCAGGACCTCACGGGCCAGTCGGTCTCGGCGCGCACGCATGCGGGCCTGGGCCGGGCGTTTCAGCTCACCAACCTGTTCCCGAACCTCAGCGTGCTGGAGAACGTGCGCCTGGCCGTGCAGGCCACGCAGGAGGGCAAGCACCGCCGGGGCCTGAACCTGTGGAGCATCTGGAGCGACCACCGCGCGCTGACCGAACGGGCGCAGGCCATCCTGCACACGGTGGCCATGCACGAGCGCCGCGACACCCCCGTGGCCAGCCTGCCGCACGGCGACCAGCGCAAGCTCGAAGTGGCGCTGCTCATGGCGCTGGAGCCGCAGGTCTACATGTTCGACGAGCCCACGGCCGGCATGAGCCACGACGAGGCGCCCGTGATCCTGAACCTGATCCGCGAGCTGAAAAAAGACAAGACCAAGATCATCCTGCTGGTGGAGCACAAGATGGACGTGGTGCGCGAGCTGGCCGACCGCATCATCGTGCTGACCAACGGCACGCTGGTGGCCGACGGCCCGCCGGCAGAAGTGATCGCCTCGCCCGTGGTGCAAGAGGCCTACCTGGGCGTGACGAAGGAGGCGGCTGCATGACCACCACCACGAACAACACGGGCAACCTGCTCGAACTCAAGGGCGTGCACACCCACATCGGCGCGTACCACATCCTGCACGGCGTCGACCTGGCCGTGCCCAAGGGCCAGCTCACCATGCTGCTGGGCCGCAACGGCGCAGGCAAGACGACCACGCTGCGCACCATCATGGGCCTGTGGCATGCGTCCCAGGGCTCGGTCCACTTCGGGGGCAAGGACATCACGGCGCTGAACACCCCGCAGATCGCGGGCATGAACATCGCCTACGTGCCCGAGAACATGGGCATCTTCGCGGACCTGACCGTGAAGGAAAACATGCTGCTGGCCGCGCGCGGCGCCAAGAACGCAGCGCAGATGGACACGGCGCGGCTCGAATGGATCTTCAAGCTCTTCCCGGCCGTGGAGAAATTCTGGAACCACCCGGCCGGCAAGCTCAGCGGCGGGCAAAAGCAGATGGTGGCCGTGAGCCGCGCCATCGTCGAGCCCCGCGACCTGCTCATCGTGGACGAGCCGAGCAAGGGCCTCGCCCCCGCCATCATCAACAACATGATCGAGGCGTTCGACCAGCTCAAGAAGAGCGGCGTGACCATCCTGCTGGTGGAGCAGAACATCAACTTCGCGAAGCGGCTCGGCGACACCGTGGCCGTGATGGACAACGGCCAGGTGGTGCATGCGGGCAGCATGGCCGCGCTGGCGCAGGACGAGGCACTGCAGCGGTCGCTGCTGGGGTTGGCACTATGAATTCCACAAAAAATTTCAAGCTATTCTGGCCTCTGGCGCTGGATGGCAAAGCGCCGAAAGCTATTAAAAATATAGCATTCAAGCGCGTGGCGCTTGCCACGCAAGGAGACCGGGCATGAGCATCACCCGCGACTTCGACTGGAAGCCCCTGGCCCTGGTGCCCGCGCTGGCACTGCTGGTGCTGCCCTTCATCGGCTCGCCCAGCACCTGGCTCACGCTCACGGTGGCGGGGCTGGCCATGGGCATGATCGTGTTCATCATCGCCTCGGGCCTCACGCTGGTGTTCGGCCTCATGGACGTGCTCAACTTTGGCCACGGCGTGTTCATCGCGCTGGGCGCCTTCGTGGCCACCAGCGTGCTGGGCACCATGGGCGACTGGACGCAAAGCGCCGAGCTGTGGCGCAACCTGCTGGCCGTGCTGCCCGCCATGCTGGTGGCCATGGCCGTGGCGGGCGCGGTGGGCCTGGCGTTCGAGCGTTTCATCGTGCGGCCCGTGTACGGCCAGCACCTCAAGCAGATCCTCATCACCATGGGCGGCATGATCATTGGTGAAGAACTCATCAAGGTCATCTGGGGCCCCGCGCAGATCCCGCTGCCGCTGCCCGAGGGCATGCGTGGCTCGCTGCTCATTGGCGATGCAGCCATCGAGAAATACCGCCTGGTGGCCGTGGCCGTGGGGCTGCTGGTGTTCGCCG
The DNA here is from genome assembly GCF_058798375.1 of Acidovorax sp. GW823-FHT01C06. Taxonomy (NCBI): domain Bacteria; kingdom Pseudomonadati; phylum Pseudomonadota; class Betaproteobacteria; order Burkholderiales; family Comamonadaceae; genus Acidovorax; species Acidovorax sp. GW823-FHT01C06. Next base: position 154,272 of record NZ_JBXAKN010000013.1, on the reverse strand, counting down.
TGCTGGCCTGGACGCTGTCGCGCACCAAGGTCGGCCTGCTCATCCGCGCCGGCGTGCAGGACCGCGAGATGGTCGAGAGCCTGGGCTACCGCATCCGCCGCCTGTTCATCGGCGTGTTCGTGGTGGGCTCGGCCCTGGCGGGCCTGGGCGGGGTGATGTGGGGCCTGTACCAGCAGAACGTGGTGCCGCAGATGGGCGCGCAGGTCAACGTGCTGATCTTCATCGTGATCATCATCGGCGGCCTCGGGTCCACGGGCGGCGCCCTCATCGGCGCGCTGCTGGTGGGGCTCATGGCCAACTACACCGGCTTCCTGGTGCCCAAGGTGGCGCTGTTCTCCAACATCGCGCTGATGGTTGCGATCCTGCTCTGGCGTCCGCAGGGTGTGTACCCGGTCGCGAACCGTTGAAGAGGAGCCCCAAGACATGCTGAACCGACTTCTTTCCAACGACTACCCGCGCAGCAAGGTGCTCGCGGTGATCCTGGTGGCCATCCTCATCGGGCTGGCGTTTGCACCCTTCCTGTTCCCGGGCGTCAAGGCGCTGTCGGTGGCCGCCAAGGTGCTGATCTTCGTGGTGCTGGTGGCCAGCTTCGATCTGCTGCTGGGCTACACCGGCATCGTGAGCTTCGCGCACACCATGTTCTTCGGCATCGGGGCCTACGGCATCGCGGTGGCCACCACCCGCCTGGGGCCGACCTGGACGGCGCTGGGCGTGGGCATTGGCGGCGCGCTGCTGCTGTCGCTGCTGCTGTCGCTGGCAGTGGGCTTGTTCTCGCTGCGCGTGCGCGCCATCTTCTTCGCGATGATCACGCTGGCCGTTGCCGCGGCGTTCCAGACGCTGGCCTCGCAGCTGTCCGACATCACCGGCGGCGAAGACGGCCTGACCTTCAAGGTGCCCGAGATCCTGTCGCCCAGTTTCGAGCCCTTTGAAGAGCCCTTCCTGGGCGTGGCCATCGACGGCCGCCTGATCTGCTACTACCTGCTGTTCGTCGCGGCGGTGGCGCTGGTGCTGGCGCTGCTGCGCATCGTCAATTCACCGTTCGGCCGCGTGCTGCAGGCCATCCGCGAGAACGAGTTCCGCGCCGAGGCCATCGGCTACCGCGTGGTGGTGTACCGCACCACGTCGAGCGTGCTGTCGGCGCTGTTCGCCACCATGGCGGGCGCGATGCTCGCGCTCTGGCTGCGCTACAACGGGCCCGACACCTCGCTCAGCTTCGAAATCATGATGGACTGCCTGCTCATCGTGGTGATCGGCGGCATGGGCACCATCTACGGATCGGCCATCGGCGCCGTGCTCTTCCTGGTGGCGCAAAGCTACCTGCAGGACCTGCTGCGCCTGGGGCACGAGGCCACCTCGGGCCTGCCCTGGCTGTCTGCGCTGCTCTCGCCGGACCGCTGGCTGCTGTGGCTGGGCGTCCTGTTCGTTCTGTCGGTGTATTACTTCCCTACCGGTGTGGTGGGGCGCCTGCGCGCGGCAGCTGCGCGCAAGGCGGGGTAGGCGGCCCCTTCCCGCACGCGGGCTGGTGCGGAAGGGGCGTGGGTCAGCTGTGCAAGAAGCAACGCGAAGAAAAATACCAGGAGACAAGCACATGATGAGCATGAAGACAGGGTTTCGTCCGTTCGTTCCCGCCGCGGTGGCAGCCGCCGTTCTCGCCGCCTGTGGCGGTGGGGATGGCGAGCACGTCCCCCTCAATGCAAAGCCCGCATACCTGGGCGCCATTGCCGAGACTGCCTATGACGGCAGCAGCAACGACCTGTTGACCGCGGGCCTCGGTGCCACCGGCATGGCGGCGGCGCTGCCGCCCGCCTATGCCGACCCGCTCAAGCCCACCGCCGCCGAATTGCGCCGCACGGCCATCCACACCAACTACCGCGCCATGCTCGACATGACGGCCGCGGGTGGCTACGGCCTGCTGTACGGCCCCAACGTGGACGCGCAGGGCAAGGTCACGGCGGGCGAGGGCAAGGTGGCGGGCACCGAGTACATCGCGTTCGCCGACGACGGCACGGGCCGCAAGAACGTTACGCTCATGGTGCAGGTGCCCACCAGCTTCAACCCGGCCAAGCCCTGCATGATCACCGCCACCACCTCGGGCTCGCGCGGCGTGTATGGCGGCATCTCCACGGGCGAGTGGGGCCTCAAGCGCGGCTGCGCCGTAGCGTATTCGGACAAGGGCACGGGCGGTGCGCCGCACGACCTGCAGAACGACACCGTGCCGCTCATCGACGGCACCCGGACCACCGCCACCGCGGCGGGCAAGGATGCGGCCTTCAATGCCGGGCTCACGGCATCGGAGCTCGCGGCCTTCAACAAGGCCACCCCCGACCGCTTCGCCTTCAAGCATGCCCATTCAGGCCAGAACGCCGAGAAGGACTGGGGCACCACGACGCTGCAGGCGGTGGAGTTCGGCTACTACGTCCTCAACCAGCGCCACGGCGAGACCAACGCGGCCGGCCAGCGCCTGAAGACGCTCACGCCCCGCAACACCATCGTGATTGCGTCCAGCATTTCCAACGGTGGCGGCGCGGCGATCGCCGCCGCCGAGCAGGACACGCAGGGCCTGATCAGCGGTGTGGCCGTGTCCGAGCCCGCGCTGGAGCTGCCCGCCAACCCTGGCGTCACGGTGCGCCGTGGCAGCACCGAGGTGGCGGTCACGGGCAAGACGCTGGTGGACTTCACCACCTACGCCAACCTGTACCAGGCCTGTGCATCGCTGGCGCCGTCGGTCAGCGCCAGCCCCTTCGCCGCGGCGTTCGCGGCCGGGTTTGCCAGCGCGGCGCTGCCCATCGCGCCCAACCGCTGCGCGGCGCTCAAGACGGCGGGGCTGCTGTCGGCCTCCACCACCGCAGCGCAGGCCGAAGAGGCGCTGCAAAAGCTGCGCGCCTATGGCTGGGAGCCCGAGTCGAACGACCTGCATGCCTCGCTGGCCGCGTTCGAAGTGGCCCCGGCCGTGGCGGTGACCTTTGCCAACAGCCTGTCGCGCAGCAGCGTGAAGGACCACCTGTGCGGCTTCAGCTACGCGGCCACGGCGACCACGGGCGCGGTGGTGCCCCTGGCGGCCGCAGCGTTGCCGGGCATGTTCGCCACCGGCAACGGCGTGCCGCCTTCCGGTGGCATCAACCTCGTGAACAACCTGGGCAAGCTGGGCCCGGCGCGCGACTTCCTGTCGTCCTCGGACGCGGGCGTGGCCGACTGGAACACGGCGGGCGCGCTGTGCCTGCGCAACCTGGTCACCGGCACCGACGCAGCGGCCAGGAAGCTGCAGGCCGGCGTGGATGAAACCCGCCGCAACGGCAACCTGCGGGGCAAGCCCGCCGTCATCGTGCACGGCCGGGCCGATGCGCTGCTGCCCGTGAGCCACACCTCGCGCCCCTATGCCGCGTTGAACAAGAAGATCGAGGGCGCAGCCAGCCGGCTCAGCTATGTGGAAGTGGCCAACGCCCAGCATTTCGACAGCTTCATCGGCCTGCCCACGGTGCTGCCGGGCTACGACACGCGCTACGTACCGCTGCACGTGTACCTGAACCACGCGCTCGATGCCGTGTACGAGCACCTGGCCAATGGCAAGGCCTTGCCCGCCAGCCAGGTGGTGCGCACCGTGCCCCGGGGCGGCACACCCGGCAGCGCGCCGGCCATCACCGCCGCCAACGTGCCGCCACTGGCCACCGTGCCCGCTGCGGCCAATGCCATTGCCATTGCGGCAGGCGCCATCTCCATCCCCGACTGACGCGGGCCCCCGGCTGGCGAAAGAGGGAATCACCCCGTGTGCCGCGCCCGCGGTGGGCGTGGCGCCGGGGCCATGTGTTTCTGGCGCAAAGGATGGATGTATGAACGCTGTGATGAAGACCTGGGGCCGCCGCATGGCGTCGGCGCTGGCGGTGCCCGTTGTGCTGGCCCTTGGCGCCGCTGGCGGCGCCGCGCCCGCGCGTGCCGCCGAGATCGTGGTGGGGCAGGTGGCGCCCTTGTCGGGCGTGCTGGCCAGCACCGGCGCGCAGATGGTGCTGGGCGGCAAGATCTACTTCGACTGGATCAACGCCCAGGGCGGCGTGCATGGCGCCTCCATCCGCCAGGCGGTGGTGGACGATGCCTACAAGGTGGACGACACCGTGAAGCTGACCCGCGAGATGCTGGCCAGGCCCGAGGTGGTGGCGCTGTACGGTTTCGCGGGCACGGCCAACATCACCCAGCTGCTGGCCGACGGCGTGCTGGAGCAGGGCGGCGCCGCGCTGGTGGCGCCCTACACGGGGGGCGAATCCCTGCGCAACCCTTTCAACCCGTGGATCTTCCATGTGCGCGCCGGGTATGCGGACGAGACTGAACACATGGTCCAGCAGCTCACCACGCTGGGCATGAACCGCGTGGCCGTGATGTACCAGGACGACGGTTTTGGCAAGGCGGGCCTGGCGGGCGTGGCGGCGGCGCTGGCCAAGCGCAACCTCAAGCTCGTGGTGGCGGCGGGCTATGAACGCAACACCGACAAGGTGGACGATGCCGTGAAGGCCATCAAGGCGGCCGACGTGCATGCTGTCATCATGATCGCCGTCAACAAGCCCGCGGCCGCGTTCATCCAGCGCTACCGCGAGCAGGGCGGCGGCGCGCAGCTGTACAACATCTCCGTGGTGGACCCGACCGAACTGGTCAAGCTGGCGGGCCTGAAAAACGCCCACGGCCTGGGCATCAGCCAGGTGGTGCCGTACCCCTACCGGCCTCAGCTGCCGGTGGTGCGCGAGTACCAGTCGCTGCTCAAGAAATACGCACCCGATGCCGAGGTCAACTACACCAGCTTCGAGCAGTTCCTGGGCGCCAAGGTACTGGTCGAAGCCCTGCGCCGCGCCGGGCCCCTGCCCACGCGCACCAAGGTCGTCAAGGCGCTGGAGTCGATGCAGAGCTATGACCTGGGCGGCATCACGCTGGGCTATTCGCCCACCAACCGCATCGGCTCGCGCTATGTCGAGGTCACCGTCATTGGCAGCAATGGCCGCCTCATGAAGTAGCCGGCCGCCACCTGTTTTCCATCTGTTGTTCCCAAAGGTTGCCACCATGTCCCCCATCTCGCGCTACGCCACCTGCGCCGGCTATGAAATCCACTACATGGAGTGGGGCGCGCGCGATGCTCCCGTGGTGGTGGCATGGCACGGCCTGGCGCGCACCGGGCGCGACATGGACGAACTCGCCGCGCACCTCGCCCCGCGCTACCGCGTGATCTGCCCCGACACCATCGGCCGGGGCCTGAGCCAGTGGGCGCGGGCGCCGCAGGACGAGTACCGCCTGTCGTTCTACGCGCGCATCGCGGCCGGCCTGTTCGACCAGCTGGGCATCGAGAAGGCGCACTGGGTGGGCACGTCGATGGGTGGAGCGATCGGCACGGTGTGCGCATCGGGCCTGTTCCAGCCGCAGCTCAAGGAGCGCATCGCCAGCCTGCTGCTCAACGACAACGCGCCCCGCCTGGCGGATGCCGCGCTCGAGCGCATCAAGGCCTATGCGGGCCACCCGCCCTCGTTTGACACCGTGATGGAGTTGGAAGCCTTCTTCCGGCAGGTGTACCAGCCCTACGGCTGGCTCAGCGATGCGCAGTGGCGTCGCCTGACCGAGACCTCGACCCGGCGCCTGCCCGACGGCCGCGTGACGCCGCACTACGACCCGGCCATGGTGCAGCAGTTCACGCACCACACCAACGACTATCTGATCTGGGACCACTACGACGCGCTGGAGATCCCCGTGCTGTGCCTGCGCGGTGCGGAATCCGACCTGGTGCTGCGCGAGACCACCGCCGAGATGCTCACGCGGGGCCCCGGCGCGCGCGGGCTGGCGCAGGTAGTGGAGGTGCCCGGCTGCGGCCATGCACCCGCGCTCAATGTGCCGGCGCATTACGCGCTGGTAGACGGGTTTCTGGCACGCGCATCCTGAACGGATAGAGCGGGGAGTCGCGCAGCGTTGAAGGCGAGGGCGCTGCGCGGTACATTGGGCCCACACCACTCAACCCCTCGCCATGAAACCCCTGCTGCTCATCGCCTCGCACCTGCTTGCCCTGGCTTTGGGGTTTGCGCTGGGTGTGTATGTGCTGCCGATCTTGATAGCGCCGGATGCGCCCACGCAGCAGGAGATCCAATCCAGCCTGCCCACCGCCCAATGGACGGCCACCTTCCGCCGTGACCTGAAAGACAGCGACGCCCTGCACTGGGGCGAGGGCGCCGTGTCCCTCGGCCCGCAGGCCGTCAGCCTGCTGGGCAAGCTGGCCCCGGGGCCGGACTACAAGCTCTACCTGTCGCCCGAGTTTGTCGAGACCGAGGCCGAATTCAAGCGCCTCAAGCCCCAGATGCTGCGCGTGGGGGATGTGAAGACGTTCAACAACTTCATCGTCCCGGTGCCGCAGGGCGTGGACCTTACGAAGTTCAACACCGTGATCGTGTGGTGTGAGACCTTCAGCGAGTTCATCACCGCCGCGCAGTACCGGTAGTTCTGGCCGTTAAGCTGGACTCTGCGGGGCGATTTGCGCCAACGCTGTCTGCAACCCGGCCAGTCCACCTGCGCGCTGGCCGTTGATAGAAATTTGCGGCATCTGCCGGACCGGCGGCCCGCAAATCCGTGCCCAACAACGATGCGACTGTTTTGATAAAAGAGAAGCGCCTCGGCAATGGCGTCCAGCGTGATGTCTCCAGCTTGCTCGCCGTTCCTAAGAACGATGCTTTCGAGCAAGTTCTGATCCCTCCAGATTGACTCTCATCGTCCGCCGCCGTCTCAACGAGACCACAAGTCCTTGTGTACGGTCACTCACTGAGCTCTTTTGCAAAATCCGTCTATGGGGTACGGACCTAACTACCGCCCCCGAACCCCTCGCCCCCTCCGCGCAGCCCCCGCGATCTGACAAGCGCGTCGGTAGGCGCGCAGCGTCAGCTCCGCGCGCTGCATCACCGTGTCTTCCACGGCCGCAGCACGGTGGGCCAGCTCATCAGCCTGCGCCTGCAGCAGCTCCGCTGGACTCATCCCCGACGCCTCCCCCGTCAGCAGCGCAATCCCTTCGCTCACATGCCCCATGGTGTAGACATGGAACAGCCCGCGTTCCACCGCGTCCAGCACGCTGCGGTCCAGCATCAGGTGGCGCTGGTTGCGGGCGGGGATCAGCACGCCGTGGGTGCCGTCCAGCCCGGCCGTTGCGCAGGCGCGGAACCAGCCTTCGATCTTTTCGTTGATGCCGCCCACGGGCAGCACCTCGCCGTGCTGGTTGAGCGCGCCGGTCACGGCAATGCCTTGGCGCAGGGGCAGGCCTGACAGGCTGGACAGCAGCGCGTACAGCTCGGCGCACGAGGCCGAGTCGCCCTCCACGCCGCTGTATTCCTGCTCGAACACGATGGACGCATTCAGCGCCAGCGGCGCCACATGGCTGAACAGGGCAGTGAGGTAGCTGTGCAGGATGAGCACGCCCTTGTCGTGGATGGGGCCGGACATATCGACCTCGCGCTCGATGTTGAGCAGGCCCTCTTGCCCGGCAAAGGTGCGCGCGGTGATGCGCACGGGGAAGCCGAAACGGTAGTCGCCCAGGTCGATCTGCGTCATGGCGTTGATCTGGCCGGTGATGGAGCCCGCCAGCGAGATCAGGCGCTCGCCCTCGGTGATGGAGTCGTGCAGCTCTTCTTCGGGCTGGTTGTGGCGCTGGGTGCGGGCGGCCAGGGCGGCCAACACGTCGGCGGCTTGCACCAGGGTGCCGCCGCGCGCCTTGCACAGGGCGGCGCTTTCAATGGCCAGCGCTTCGGTGTGGGCAAAGCGTGCGCTCTGGCGGCGCTGGTCGTCGGCCTCGCGGTGGGTCTGCTCCAGCACCAGGGCCACGGCGTCGGGGCCGAAGTGGGGCAGGCCGCGTTTTTTGCAGACTTGCGCCACCAGGATGGCGGTGGCGTGGTGGGTGGCGGGGGTGGCGGCAAAGTGGTCTGAAAAATCCACCTTCACGCGAAAGCGGCGCGCGGCGTCGGGGTCGGCATCCTGCAGTGCGTAGTACTCGTCCACCGATCCGATCAGCACGATCTTCACATCCACGTCCACGGGCTCGGGCTGCAGCGCCACGGCGCCGCCGGGGCCGTGGCCCGGGCTGCCGCCGCCTCCTTCTTCGATCTGCAGGCGGCCGCAGCGCAAAAAGCGGCGCAGGCGCTGCCACAGGCCTTCTTCGGCGGCCAGGTCGTGCAGGTGCAGCAGGATGAAGCCGCCGTGCGCCTTGAGCAGGCTGCCCGCGTGGATGCTGGTGTGGTCGGCCTGCACGGTGTCGGCGTCCGATCCGTGCTCGATGCTGCCAAACAGCGTGCGCTGGGTGGGGTTGTCTTCCACCACCACCGGCGCGGCGGTGCGGCCGTGGTTGTCCACCACCAGGTTCACTTGGCAGCGGGCCAGCAGGTCGTCGAGCGCGTCCTTGCGGTCGTCTTCTGCGTCGATGTTGTTCTGCTCGCCGCCCTGCTCGCCGCCGCTGCCGGGCTCGAACAGGTCGATATCGTCCAGCACCGCATGCTCCACCTGGTCGAGCCAGTGGGTGAGCTTGACGGCGTCCTTGATCTGCTTGCGCAGGCCCTGGCGGATGTCGTGCAGGGCATGTTCCACCAGGGGCTTGATGGTCTGGCGGCGCAGGGCGGCCAGGGCGTCGTCGCGCGCGCGCTCCAGCGGGCGGGCGGCTTCGAGAAAACGGGCGATCTCGGTGCGCAAGGCGTGCTCGGCGGCGTCAATCTCTGCGCGGCGCTCGCGGGGCAGGGCGCGGGCTTCGGCTTCTGTCAGCGGCTGGCCTTTGGGGCCGGTGAGGGTGAACACCATTTGCCCGCCTTCGCGCGAAATGCGGAACTGGCGCACCTCGGCGAACGCGTCCAGCACGGCAAAGGCCTCGCTCTCTTGCGCTTGCCAGGTTTTCTCGATGCGTTCGGCGTCGGCCTTGAAGGCGGCGGCTGCGAGGTGTTTCGGGATATCGGCCTGCAGGTTCTTGGCCATGTCGGCCATGCCTTGGCGCAACTGCCGGCCCTGGCCCGCCGGCAGGCGCAGGGCGAGGGGGTGGTCGGGCTTGTCGAAGTTGTGCAGGTAGCACAGGTCGGGCGGCACGGCGCGTTCTGCCGCCGCAGCCTGCATGGCCTGGCGCAGCAGCGACGCGCGCCCGCTGCCTACTTCGCCCAGCACGAACAGGTGGTAGTCGGGCTGATGCAGCCCCAGGCCGAACTGCGCGGCGGCCTGCGCGCGCTCCTGGCCGATCCAGGGCAGGGGCAGGTCCTGCAGTTCGGCCGTGCTGGCAAAGCCCAGCGTGGCGGGGTCGATCGTCAGCCGCAGCTGGTGGGGGGCGAGGGCGAAGGCGGGCATCGGTACAGGGTGGGTGGGAGAGGGCAGGCCAGCGTGTTGGGGTGCGCAAGCTGCGCGGTTGTCAGGGGCTGCCGTCTCCAGAATTTGAATGAAAATGGCCGCTAGCGCCTGATGAATAAGCGCTAGTAGCTATAAAAATTATAGTGACCGGTCAATGGGACACAGGGCAGGGCCCGGCAGGTGCGCCCCCTGCCTGCGCATGGCTGCGCGCATCGGCCAGCGCCGCGGCGGTGGGCGCCTCGGTGGGCCAGCCCGCCAGGTGCTGCTGCGCCACCCGGCTGAGGGCCGTGATCCAGTGGTTGTTGTCGTTCAGGCACGGGATGTAGTGGAACTCCTTGCCGCCCGCGTGCAAGAAGGCCTCGCGCACTTCCATGTTGATTTCTTCCAGCGTCTCCAGGCAGTCGCTGGTGAAGCCGGGGCACACCACGTCCACGCGCCGCGTGCCGGCCTTGCCCAGTGCCTCGATGGTGGGCTGGGTGTAGGGCTCCAGCCACTTGGCCTTGCCAAAGCGCGACTGGAAGGTGATGCGGTAGCGCTCCGCGCGCAGGCCCAGGCGCTCGGCCAGCAGGCGGCCGGTCTTGCGGGCCTCGCAGTGGTAGGGGTCGCCCAGGTGCAGGGTGCGCTCGGGCACGCCATGAAAGCTCATCACCAGCTGGTCGGGCTGTCCGTGGTGCTTCCAGTGGGTTTCGATGGTGCGGGCCAGCGCGTCGATGTAGCCGGGGGCGTCGTGGTAGCGGTTCACGAAGCGCAGTTCGGGCACGTGGCGGGTGCGTGCGGCCCAGGCGTACACCGCGTCGAACAGGCTGGCCGTGGTGGTGCCGGAGTACTGCGGGTACAGCGGCAGGATCAGGATGCGCGTGGCGCCTTCGGCCTTTAAGGCGTCGAGCTGGCTGTCGATGGAGGGGTTGCCGTAGCGCATGGCGTGGCGCACCAGCACCGCGTGCCCGGCCTCGCCCAGCCAGCCACGCAGCAGCGTGGCCTGCCTGGCCGTCCACACCGCCAGGGGCGAGCCCTCGGCCGTCCAGATGCTGGCGTACTTGGCGGCCGACTTGGCGGGGCGGGTGCGCAGGATGATGCCGTGCAGGATGGGCAGCCACGCCAGCTTCGGGATCTCCACCACGCGGTGGTCGCCCAGAAACTGCGCCAGGTAGCGCCGCACGGCGGGCGCGGTGGCGGCGTCGGGCGTGCCCAGGTTGCACAGCAGCACTGCGGTTCGCTCGGCCTGGCCGTGGGTGTAAGGGGGTTCGGGGCGGAAGGAGGGCATGCGGCATTTTCGCCCACGCGTGGTGCCTGGTGGGGGCTGGGGGTTGGATGTGGGCCCGGCGCCTGTTTTTGGGGGCGCTCGGGTAATCCCCGATGTGGTTGTGAAACCGGTTTCATAAACTCTGCGCATCCACTCCGAACCACCCACGCCGTGAATTACCAGTTCCAGTTCGACGCCGTTTTCGCCGCATGGCCGCTGCTGCTCAAAGGCACGTGGATCACCGTGCAGCTGTCGCTCACGGCCACGGTGCTGGGGCTGGTGGTGGCCGTGTTCTGCGCCTGGGGCAAGACGGGCGGGCCGGCGTGGCTGCGGTTCTTGATCAACGCGTACATCGAGGTCATCCGCAACACGCCGTTCATCGTGCAGCTGTTTTTCTTCTTCTTCGCGCTGCCGTCCATCGGCCTGCGCTGGTCGCCCTACACCGCGGCGCTGACGGCGATGGTGGTCAACCTGGGGGCCTACGCGGCAGAGATCGTGCGGGCGGGCATCGAGTCCATCCCCAAGGGGCAGATCGAGGCGGGCAAGGCGCTCAACCTGAAGCCCTGGGAGATCTTTCGCTTCGTCATCCTCAAACCCGCGCTCAAGGCCATCTACCCCGCGCTCACCAGCCAGTTCATCCTGCTGATGCTCAGCTCGGCCGTGGTGTCGGTGATCTCGGCGGACGACCTGACCTCGGTGGCGGCGAACCTGCAGTCGCAGACCTTCCGCAGTTTCGAGATCTACATCGTGGTGGCGCTGATCTACCTGGTGCTGGCGCTGTCGTTCTCTGCGCTGTTCAAGCTGATCTACCAGCGCGCGCTCAACTACCCCGACCGCCGCTAAGGAGACCCGGACCATGCGTACCTTCGGACTCTCCGAATTCCTTTTCATCCTGCAGGCCGCGCAGTGGACGCTGGCGCTGTCGGCCATTGCCTTCGTCGGCGGCGCCCTGCTGGGCCTGGTGGTGGCGCTGTCGCGCACGTCTGAAAGCGCTGTGGCGCGCAATGCGTCGCGCGTGTTCATCCAGGTGTTTCAGGGCACGCCGCTGCTGCTGCAGCTGTTTTTGATCTTCTTCGGCGCGCCGGTGCTGGGGCTGGACATCAACCCCTGGGTGGCGGCGGGCGTGGCGCTGGTGCTCAACAGCGCGGCGTTTCTGGCCGAGATATGGCGCGGCTGCATCGAGGCGGTGCCGCGCGGCCAGTGGGAGGCCGCGCAGGCCCTGAACCTGAGCTACATCAACCGCATGCGCTTCGTGGTGCTGCCGCAGGCTTTCAAGATCGCGCTGCCGCCCACCGTGGGCTACACGGTGCAGATCATCAAGGGCACATCGCTGGCCGCCATCATCGGTTTCACCGAGATCACGCGGGCCGGGCAGATCATCAACAACGCCACCTTCCAGCCGCTGCATGTGTTCACCACCGTGGCGGCGCTGTACTTCGTGATCTGCTGGCCGCTGTCGCTGCTGGCCGCGCGCATGGAGCGCAAGCGGGCCCGGGCGCTGGCGCGCTGACGGCATCGCCGCCAACACCAACAGCGTCTTCGTTCATTCATTGCTTTTTTATCTCTTGTTCATAACCACTACCTGGAGACATGCCATGACCTTTTCCCTGCACCGCCGCACCGTCACCACCGCCTTGGCCGCACTGGGCCTGGGCGCCGCGCTCACGGCTTTTGCGCCGCTGGCCTCGGCACAGTCCGTGGCCGACATCAAGAAGAAGGGCGAGCTCACCATCGGCATGCTGGTGGACTTCCCGCCTTACGGCACGACCAACGCGCAGAACCAGCCCGACGGCTACGACGCCGACGTGGCCAAGCTGCTGGCCAAGGAGCTGGGCGTCAAAGCCAACATCGTGCCCGTCACCGGCCCCAACCGCATTCCCTTCCTGCTGACCAACAAGGTCGACGTGCTGGTGGCGTCGCTCGCCATCACGCCCGAGCGCGCCAAGCAGGTGCAGTTCTCGCAACCCTATGCGGCCGCCACCATCGTGCTGTACGGCAAGACCGGCAGTGCCATCAAGAGCGCGGCGGACCTGAAGGGCGTGCGCGTGGGCGTGGCCCGTGCCAGCACGCAGGACGTGGCCGTGACCAAGGCCGCGCCCGAGGGCACCGAAATCCGCCGCTTCGACGACGACGCATCGGCCATGCAGGCACTGATCTCCGGCCAGGTCGATGCCATCGGCTGCTCGGTCACCGTGGCCGCGCAGATCGCCAAGCGCGTGCCCGCCAACACCTTCGAGAACAAGTTCAACCTGCTGCAGCAGGCCATGGGCATTGCCCTGCGCCCCGGCCAGGACGAGTTGACCAAGGCGGTGAACGACTTCGTGGTGCGCAACACGGCCAACGGCGAGTTGAACAAGCTGTACCAGAAGTGGCTGGGCGCGGATCTGCCCAAGCTGCAATAACCCATATCGCTTGAGCGTGAACCCCAGCCACCCCAGGAGCCTTTGACAATGACGGACGCAGTCACGACGACGAAGACCACCGCCGGTGCACCCCCCATCATCACGATGGAGGGGGTCAACAAGTGGTACGACAGCTTTCAGGTGCTGACCGACATCGACCTGTCGGTGCGGGCCGGCGAGCGCATCGTGATCTGCGGGCCGTCGGGCTCGGGCAAGTCCACGCTGATCCGCTGCATCAACCGGCTGGAGACGGTGCAAAAGGGCCGCATCGTGGTCGACGGCATCGAGCTGACCGCTGGCGGCAAGAACGTGGACGCCGTGCGTGCCGAGGTGGGCATGGTGTTCCAGCAGTTCAACCTGTTCCCGCACCTCACCATCCTGGAGAACTGCACGCTGGCGCCCATGCGATCGCGCGGCATGGGCAAGGCGGAAGCGGAAGAGGTCGCCATGAAGTACCTCACGCGCGTGCGCATTCCCGAGCAGGCGCACAAGCACCCCAGCCAGCTGTCGGGCGGGCAGCAGCAGCGCGTGGCCATTGCGCGCGCGCTGTGCATGGCCCCCAAGGTGATGCTGTTCGACGAACCCACGTCGGCGCTGGACCCGGAGATGGTCAAGGAAGTGCTGGACACCATGATCGGCCTGGCCGAGGACGGCATGACCATGCTGTGCGTGACGCACGAGATGGGCTTTGCGCGCAGCGTGGCCGACCGCGTGATCTTCATGGCCGACGGCAAGATCCTGGAGCAGGCGCCGCCCGCGCAGTTTTTCGGCCAGCCGGAGCATGAGAAGACGCGCCAGTTCCTCGGCCAGATCCTGAGCTCCCACCACGCGCACTGAGGCCGTGGTGGCCGCACGTTGACGAAAGCCCGGCTGACGGGCTTGAAAGAACATCCATGAAGGTATTGATCTCCCTGTCCTCCTTCGGCGCGGCCGAAACGGGACGCCACGGCCAGCTGTGGTGCACCGACCTGGCCCGCCAGGCGGGCGCCGACGGCGTGGAAGTGCGCGGCGAGCTGCTGCGCGACGCGGCCACCGAGCTGCCCGCGCTGGCGGGCTTGGCCGCGGTGTATTCCAGTCCCGAGGGCCTGTGGACCGTGCAGGGCCAGTTGGACGAAGCCGCCCTGCAGCGCGGCATTCATGCATCGCAAGTGCTGCACGCGCCGCGCCTGAAGATGTCCATCGGCGGCTTTGGCGCGCGGTCCGAGGCGTCGCTGCAGCGCCTCAAGGCGCTGCTGGCCGCCACCCCGCAGGTGGAACTGGTGATCGAAAACGACCAGACCGCCACCGCAGGCACGCTGGCCGCCCTGCAGGCGTTCTTTGCCGCGCAGGCGCAGGCGGGGCTCGACCTGGGCATGACCTTCGACATGGGCAACTGGCACTGGCAGGGCGAATGCCCGCTGCAGGCCGCGCAGGCCCTGGCGCCCCATGTGCGCTACGTGCACTGCAAGGGCGTGCAGCGCCTGCCGGCCAAGTGGATCGCGGTGCCGCTGGCGGAGTCGGTGGCGCCCTGGCGCGCCGTGCTGCGCGCGCTGCCCGCCGATGTGCCGCATGCCATCGAGTACCCGCTGGTGGGCGACGACCTGGTGGCCGTCACGCGCGGGCAGGTGGACTTCATCCGTGCGGTGCGGGGTGCTGCATGAGCGACGCTGTTTCCAAATCCGGCGACACCGCTTTCGACGTGGCCCTGTTCGGCGAGGCCATGCTGCTGCTGGTGGCCAACGAGCCCGGACCGCTGGAGAACGCCACGGGCTTTCACAAGCGCACCGCGGGGGCCGAGACCAATGTGGCCATTGGCCTGGCGCGCCTGGGGCTGAAGGTGGGCTGGGCCAGCCGCCTGGGCACCGACTCCATGGGCCGCGCGCTGCTGGCCGCCATGCGCGGCGAGGGTATCGACTGCTCGCACGTGGTCTGCGATGCCACGCAGCGCACGGGCTTTCAGTTCAAGGAGCGCGTGACCGACGGGCGCGACCCGCAGGTCGAATACCACCGCAAGGGCTCGGCCGCCAGCCAGATGGGCCCGGCCGATGTGGACGAGCCCTGGCTGCGGTCCGCGCGCCACCTGCACGCCACGGGCGTGTTCGCGGCCATCTCGGACACCAGCCTGCAGGCAGCCATCCGCACGCTCGAGGTCGCGCGCGCCGCGGGCCGCACCGTCTCGTTCGACCCCAACCTGCGCCCCACGCTCTGGGCCTCGCCCGAGGCCATGCGCCACTGGATCAACACCCTGGCCGGCTATGCCGACTGGGTGCTGCCGGGCCTGGAAGAGGGCGTGTTCCTGACCGGCGAAACCACGCCTGAAGGCGTGGCGCGCTTCTACCGCGAGCGGGGCGCCAGGCTGGTGGTCGTGAAGCTCGGGCCCGAGGGCGCCTACTACGACAGCGACGTGGCCGGCACCGGCCGCGTGCCCGGCGTGCCCGTGGCCCAGGTGGTGGACACGGTGGGTGCGGGCGATGGTTTTGCGGTGGGCGTCATCAGCGCACTGCTCGGAGGCTTACCCGTGCCCGCTGCCGTGCGCCGCGGCGCCTGGATCGGCGCGCGTGCGGTGCAGGTGCTGGGCGACACCGAAGGGCTGCCCACGCGGGCTCAGTTGCAGGAGGCAGGCCTGTGAGCGTGTCCGCATCGGCGGTGCAGGGCAAGCCCGAGCGCAAGAAGGTGCTGGTCTTTCGTGAACTGCCGCCCGACCAGCTGGCACGCCTGCAGGCCCTGCACGACGTGACGGAGGCCAACCCGCGCAAGCCCGAAGAGCGTGCCCTGTTCGACGCAGCGCTGGGCCAGGCGCAGGGGCTGATCGGGTCGAGCTACCCCGTCGATGCCGCGCTGCTGGCGCGGGCGCCCCGGCTGGAGGTGGTCTCCAGCGTGTCGGTGGGCGTGGACAACTACGCGCTCGACGCACTGCAGGCACGCGGCATCGTGCTGTGCCACACGCCCGGCGTGCTGGACGAAACCGTGGCCGACACCGTGTTCGCCCTGCTCATGGCCACCAGCCGCCGCGTGGTGGAACTGGCGCAACTGGTGCGCGAGGGCCGCTGGACCAGGAACATCGGCGAAGACCTGTTCGGCAGCGACGTGCATGGCAAGACGCTGGGGCTGCTGGGCTTTGGCCGCATCGGCCAGGCCATCGCGCGCCGTGCAGCGCTGGGCTTTGGCATGCCGGTGGTCTACCACGCGCGCCGACCGGTGGACCTGGCCGCCACGGCGCCTGAACTGGTGAGCAAGGCTGCGCATGTGCCGCTGGCCGAGCTGCTGGCGCGGTCCGACTTTGTGGTGGCCATGCTGCCGCTGTCTGGCAGCACGCGGGGCCTGGTCAACGCCGACGTCTTTGCAGCCATGAAGCCCGGCGCCATCTTCATCAACGGCGGGCGCGGCGCCACGGTGGTGGAGCAGGACCTGCTGCACGCGCTCGACCACGGCACGCTGCGCGCGGCGGGACTGGATGTGTTTGCCACCGAGCCGCTGCCGCTCGACTCGCCCCTGCGCACCCACCCGCGCGTGACGCCGCTGCCGCACATCGGCTCGGCCACGCACGGCACGCGCCACGCCATGGCCGTGCTGGCCACCACCAGCTTGCTGCAGGCGCTGGCCGGTGAGCGGCCCGCCGCCGTGTATAACGCCGCGCAAGCATGACCTCACCGACACCCGCACCATCGACCACGCCCCGCGCCCGCCCCACCATCGCCGATGTGGCGGCCGAGGCCGGCGTGTCCAAGGCCACGGTGTCTCGGTACTTCAACCACCGCGAGCGCCTGCTCAGCCCCGACATCGCAGCGCGCGTCGAGGCCGCCATCGCCAAGCTGGCTTACGTGCCCAGCCCCATGGCCCAGGCGCTCAGCCACGGCCGCTCGCGCCTCATCGGGCTGGTGGTGGCCGACATCACCAATCCGTATTCGGTGGCCGTGCTGCGCGGCGCCGAAAAGGCGTGCCAGGAGGCGGGCTACCTGGTGATGCTGTTCAACCTGGGCAACGACCGCGAGCGCGAGCGCGCCGCCATCGATGCGCTGGCGAGCTACCAGGTGGACGGATTCATCCTCAACACGCTGGGGCAGGGCGAGGGGCTGGCCGACGTGACCACCCTGCACGGCAAGCCCGCGGTGCTGGTGGACCGCCGCCATGCGGGCCTGGCGGCGGATTTCGTGGCGCTCGACAACGAAGCCGCCATGCGCGACACCTGCGCGCACCTGGTGCAGCAAGGCTGGCAGGACCTGCTCTATGTCACGCAGCCGCTGCAGGGTGTGAGTTCGCGCCTGGAGCGCACGGCGGCCTTTCGCGCCTGCGTGGCGGCCCAGGGCAGGAATGTGCGCGGCGATGTGCTGGAGATCGATGCGCAGCAGGAGGGCGAGGACGCGCTGGCCCAGGCGCTGGCGGCCTTTCGCCAGCGTGCGGGGCGGGGTGCGCGCTGCGCGGTGGTCGCAGGCAATTCCGTGGTCACGCTGCGCGTGGCGGCCTCGGTCTCGCGCCTGGGCTGGACCTTCGGGCTGGAGCTGGGCTTCGTGGGCTTCGACGACCCGGAATGGGCACCGTTGATCCGGCCGGGCCTGAGCACCGTGGCGCAGCCCACCGATGCCATAGGCCAGCGCGCGGCCCGGTGCCTGCTGGAGCGCATCGGCGGCCTGCAGGGCCCGGTGCGCGAGAACCTGTTGCCCGGCACGCTCATCGTGCGCGGGTCGTCGCTGGGCACCTGACCCCGAAGGGCGTGCGCACAGGCGCTGCGGTATGCTGTGCGGCCGCCGCCCGGCATCCCACCGGGCCTTCCGCCTCCACGCTGTTTTTTGCAGGTGCGCCCCCTTGCCGACCCCCTCCCTGGACATCCCCCGCATCCGCGCCGTCACCATCGACCTGGACGACACGCTGTGGCCCATCTGGCCCACCATCGAGCGCGCCGAAGCCGTGCTGCTGCAGTGGATGGCCGAGCATGCGCCCGCCACCGCGCGCCTGTTCCAGAGCACCGAGGCGCTGCGCGCCATCCGCAACCAGATGGTGAACCTGCGGCCGGACCTGCAGCACGACCTGAGCGCGCTGCGCCGCGAATCCATCCGCCTGGCGCTGACCCAGGCGGGCGATGACGGCGCGCTGGCCGAGCCCGCGTTCGACCTGTTTTTTGCCGAACGCCAGCGCGTGACGCTGTTCGACGATGCGCACGATGCGCTGGCCTTCCTGTCGTCGCGCTACCCGGTGGTGGCGGTGTCCAACGGCAACGCCGACATCCACAAGGTGGGCATCGGCCACTACTTCAAGGACAGCCTGAGCGCATCGGTGCTGGGCGTGGCCAAGCCCGATGCCCGCATCTTCCAGGCAGCCGCCCAGGCGCTGCAGGTGCCGCCGCACGCGGTGCTGCATGTGGGCGACGATGCCACGCTGGATGCCCGGGGCGCCATGGAGGCCGGCATGCAGGCGGTGTGGCTGAATCCCGCCGAGGCCGCCTGGCCCTACGACACCCCGCCGCATGCCACCGTGAGCAATCTCACGGAGCTGTGCCGGCTGCTGACGGCGTAGCCCGCGCGCTCCGCGCTATCCGGGGGCAATTTCTTGTCCCAGGTCAAGGGCCCGGCGCGCCGCGGTGTGTGCCGGCTTGATCCCGGTCACCGATCCGGCCACACTGCAGGCCATGCCGAGAAACCCTCCCGCCTTGCCCGCCATCCGCACCATTGGCCTCATGCAGCCCATGACCTGGCTCGTCCTGGCCTGGCGCGACATGGCCCGCGCGGGCTGGATCAGCTTTGCCCACGGCCTGGCCCTGGCGCTTTTTGGCGCGGCGATCTTCGCGGTGGCCCACCACAGGTTCTGGCTGCTGGCCGGGGCACTGTCGGGCTTTCTGGTGATAGCCCCGGTGCTGGCCACCAGCCTGTATGCGCTGAGCCGCGCGCTGGAGCGTGGCGAGCCCGCGAACCTGGGCGTGGTACTCAAGACCTGGCTGAACTGGCAGGACAGCCACGTCAACAAATGGGGCAACGACTACTGGTGCATGGTGCAGTTCGGCGCCCTGCTGGCGCTGGCGGCCACGGGTTGGGTCATGACGTCGGCGGCGCTCATCACGCTGCTGGCGCCCGTGCCCATCCAGACGCCCCTGGATTTCCTGCGCCATGTGGTACTTGCCCGCGAGGGCTGGCTGTTCGAGATCTGGCTGGCGCTGGGCAGCCTCATGGCGGCGCCGATCTTCGCCTCCAGCGTGGTGGCCATGCCCCTGCTGCTGGACCGGCGCGCCACCTTGCTGCAGGCTGTGCTCACCAGCTGGCAGGCGGTGATCGGCAACCCGTTGCCGATGGCGTTCTGGGCGGCGCTGATCCTGGGCTTCACGCTGCTGGGCCTGGGCTCGCTGCTGCTGGGGCTGATCGCCGTCATGCCCATGCTGGGCCACGCGAGCTGGCATGCCTACCGGGATCTGGTCGATGCCTCCAGCCTGCCCGGGCGGGGGGCGGCAGCGCCCACGCAGAACCGCGGGGTGGCGCCGTGATCTTCGGTTTCACCGAGGCGCAGATCTCGGGCTTCTTCCTCACCTACGGCGTGGGTGCGTTCATCCTGTACATGCTGTTCATCATCGGCCAGCTCGCGTGGGAGTCCAAGGCTGGCCGGTTTGGCACCTTCGTGCTGTTCCTGGGCCTGGGCGTGGGCTTCCTCGGGTTCCTGGCGAAGGTCGTGATCCAGTGGTGGCTGGAGCGGTGAGGCCGCAGCGCATCGGCGCCGGGACATGGCCGCAGTGAGGTAAGGTGATGGACCGATCTACCGACCGCCTCGCCCATGTCCTTGCCTTCCGCCCCCTCCCTGCTCACCCGCGCTGAAACCAGCGGCTACACCGAGACATCGACCCACGCCGACGTGATGGCGTACGTGCGCGGCCTGGCGGCGCTGGGGGATGCCCGATTGCATGTCGCGGACTTCGGCGCATCGCCCGAGGGCCGCCTGTTGCCGCTGCTGGTGCTGTCCGCGCAAGGCCATTTCACGCCGCAGGCCGCGCAGGCCAGCGGCCTGCCCGTGGTGCTGATACTGTGCGGCATCCACGCTGGCGAAGTGGAGGGCAAGGAGGCCGCGCTGATGCTGGTGCGCGACCTGCTGCGCGGCGAGCACGGCGACGTGCTCTCGCACTGCACCGTGGTGGTGGTGCCGCTGTTCAACCCCGACGGCAATGACCGGCTGGGCACAGACAACCGCCCGCTGGACGTTGCCCACCTGCGCGGGCAGGACGGCCCGGCGCTCGTGGGCACGCGCAACAATGCGGCGGGGGTGAATCTCAACCGCGACTACATGCGCCATCGGGCTCCCGAGATGCGCCTGCTG
The DNA here is from genome assembly GCF_058798375.1 of Acidovorax sp. GW823-FHT01C06. NCBI lineage: Bacteria > Pseudomonadati > Pseudomonadota > Betaproteobacteria > Burkholderiales > Comamonadaceae > Acidovorax > Acidovorax sp. GW823-FHT01C06. The sequence continues at coordinate 134,040 of NZ_JBXAKN010000013.1, read as the reverse complement.
CAGACGCGCGTGTGCCAGCCCTGGAACCCCCACCTCACGCTGGACTGCCACGCCACCAACGGCTCCATCCACCGCTTCGCGCTGACCTACGACATTCCCCACACCGAGCACACGGGCCGCAGCGAGCCCGTGGCCTATATGCGCGAACGCATGATGCCCGCCGTGCAGGCCGCGGTGAAGCGCACCGAGGGCCTGGACACCTTCTGGTACGGCAACTTCGTGCGCGACGAGGGCGGGCAGGGCCAGGGCTGGATCACCTACACCCACCACCCGCGCTTTGGCTGCAACTACCGGGGGCTGACCAATCGGCTCGATGTGCTGCTGGAGGCCTATTCGTACATCAGCTTCAAGGAGCGCGTGGCGGTGACGTATGCCGTGCTGCGCGAGGCACTGCACTACGTCGCCGGCCATGGCACGGAGATCGTGCAGCTGCTGGACGGGTGTGCCGAGCCGCCCGCCGAGGTCGCCATCCGCTATGCATTGCAGCCCATCCCAGGCACCACGGTGGAGGTTCTCACGCGGGAACCCTATGCGCTGCAAGGCGCCCCCATCAGCGTGCAGGTGCCGCATTTCGCGCACTTCGTCCCCGTGGCCACCGTGAAGCGGCCCTGGGCCTATGCGGTGCCTGCCGCCGTGGCCGACTGGCTGGAGGGCCATGGCTTGCAGCGGACCGCCGTTGCGCCTGGCACGCTGCTCGATGCAGAAGTCCCGGTGATGCAGCAGCCCGTGGCGGTGCCGGGGCCCGCCATCCTGGAGGCGCAGGCCAGCACGCACTGGCAGGCAAGCTACCGCCGGGCGCAGCGCGCGTTGCCGCAAGGCTGGTGCGTGGTGCCCACCGGCCAGCGCCACGGCGCGATCGCGGTGTACGCGTGCGAAGCGGAAAGCGACGATGGCCTGGTGGCCAATGGCATCGTGCCGGAGCCGGTGGCGGGCGGTGAATTCCTGGCATGGCGGGTGCTGGCGCCGGTGTGAGGCGGGTGCTGGGCCGGGCCGGGATGCAAACGCCCCATGCCCTGATGCTGCCTAGTCGTAGCGGAGCCGGGGATACCAGTCGGTGCCGCGGCCCTCGGGCGTAAGGTCCAGGATGGACCACAGCGCGGCGATGTCGGGCGCATCGCGCGGGTCCTGCCCGGGGTCGGCCATCTCGCGCGCCATCTCGCTGGCCCAGAACAGGCGCACCTTGTCGCCGTCGCGCCGAAAGATGGTCAGCGCCGGGTACTCGCTGCCGTCGGGCATCAGGATGCCCATGTCGCGGGCGTAGTCGTCCCCCACGGTCTGCACGAAGTTCAGGTCGCGCCAACCCCGCTCCTGCGCAAACGCGAGCTGCCGCTCCACCGACGAGCGGCCCAGGACCTTGAGCGCGACCCGTTGCTTGATGTCGGCCGCGTTGCCATGGACGGCGCCCAGCCAGTTCGTGCACATGGGGCACGGGCGCTCGCGCTGCGGCCCGTACATCCAGAAGTAGGCCACCAGGGTTTGCTTGTCGCCAAACAGGTCGATCAGCCCCACCTCGGACCCCTGTTCGTCATGGAAGCGGTAGTTCTTCGCGATGACCGGGCCGGGCGGCAGCGCGCGGCGCTGCTCGGCCAGGCGGCTCATGTGCCGGCGGAACTCGATCTCCTCGGTCAGCAGCGCACGGCGGGCCTCTTCGTATGCGGCCGAGGCGCCGGGGAAGGGCGTCTTCGCGTTGCGGGCCATTTCGGCCGCGGGCTTCAGTGTGGGGGGCATGGGCTTCCTCCAGTGCGTGGCGGGTTGTGGGCGCGCGGTCTTGCACTCTGCCGCCGCAGGGGGCGGATGCAGGTAGGAAAAACCTGTGGCCCCGTGCAGGCGCAGTCCTTCACGGGCGCCTGGAGCGTGTCGGGTTGGAGCGGTACACGGCTCAGCGAGCCCAGGCCCGGAGTCCCAGGTCCTGCGCCAGGCGCCGGTAGTCCGCCAGGCTGCGCTGCACGAAATCTTCGAGCGCCGCGCCCGTCAGCGCGAACGGGTACAGGCCGTACTGCGCGCACAGCGCGGCGTAGCCGGGGGCGGCCAAGGCATCCCGCAGCGCGGTGGTCCACGCGCGCACCGCCGCATCGGGCGCGCTGGCGGCCATGTACAGGCCGCGCACCGTGGGCCAGACCAGGTCCAGACCCTGCTCGCGTGCCGTGGGCAGGCCCGCCAGGCTGCCGCCCAGACGTGCCTGCGAGAGCACCGCCAGCACGCGCAGCGGCGCGCCCTGCGCGGCTGCCTGCAGGGCCTCGGCCGCATCGCCGGTGAAAATGCCGATGTGCCCGCCCCGCAGGGCCTTGAGCGCCTCGCCGCCGCCCTCGAAGGACACGAAGCGCATGCGCTTGTGGTCCTGCCCCGCCGCACGTACCAGCAGCGCGGCCTTGATCCAGTCCTGGCTGCCCAGTGTGCCGCCGGCGCCAAACACCACGCGGTTGGAGTCCCTGCGCAGCGCGGCAGCCACGTCCTGCAGGCGCTGGTAAGGCGCATCGCGGTGCACGGCCACCACGCCGTAGTCGGTGCCCAGCGTGGCGATCCAGCGCACGGTGCCCACCGGATGCGGGCCGAAGCGGCCCTGTGCGATGTTGAGCAGCGAACCGCTGGAGAAAGCGACCAGGGTGCCCGGGCCGCCCAGGCGCCCGGTGGCCACCTGGTCAAACGCCACGGCCCCGATGCCCCCGGGCAGGTAGCGGGTGCGCAGCGGGGTGCGCGCGGGCCGCACGGCCTGCAGGGCCTGCCCGGCCAGGCCGCAGGTCAGGTCGAACCCACCGCCGGGGCGTGAGGGCGCGACGCATTCCGCGGGCTCGGTGGAGGCATCCGTGGCCGCCGCGCGCGCGGGCAGGGCGCCGCCCGCGCCGCCCCAGGCCGCCAGCGTTGCCAGCATCTGCCGGCGGCTCGGGGCCGCGGCCATGCCGTCTTCGCGCAAGGGGTGGGGGGCAAGGGGTTGCATGGCGGTGTGGCGGGCCGGGTTCTTCATGGCCGGGGCCACCAGAGTATGGCCAGCAGGCCGGGGCCGCCGGCGCGGGCCTCCAGCCGCAGCCGGCCCCGGTGGCGTTCCGCGATCGACCGGGCGATGGCCAGGCCCAGGCCCGAGCCGCCCGCCACGGCCTGCGAGCCGCGCCGGTAGCGGTGGCCCAGGGCGTCGCGCTCTTCGGGCGGGAGGCCCGGGCCGTTGTCTTCCACGCTCAGGCTCCAGCCCAGGCTGTCGCCGGCGGCCGACACGGTGATGGTGCCTTGCTCCGGGGTGTAGGCGATGGCGTTGGCCGCCAGGTTGGTGAGCGCCTCGCGCAGCAGCCCGCTGTCCGCCACGGCGGCCAGTTCGGCCGTGGCGGTGTGGATGCCGAAGTCGATCTGCTTGGCGCGGGCCTGCGGCAGCAGCTCCAGTGCCACGGTGCGCAGCAGCAAGGCCAGGTCGCAGGGTGCGAACTCCACCGCGGCGGTGTCGCTGCGCCCCAGGGCCAGCAGCTGCTGGGTGCTGCGCGTGGCGCGCGCGATCTCGCCGCCCAGGGCTGCCAGCGTGTCCTGAAGCCGGGCCGCGTCGGGTTCGCGGCGTGCGTAGTCGATCTGCATCTGCAGCGTGGTGAGGTGTGTGCGCAGCTGGTGCGACGCATCGTCGAGGAACTGGCGCTGCTGCGCCACGAGGTCCTGCGTGCGCGCCATCTGCTGGTTGACGGCGGTGACCAGCGGGCGGATGTCCGCGGGCAGTTCGGCGCCGGCGACCGGTGTCATGTCGTCAGGTCTGCGGGCCTGCACCTCGCGGGCCAGGCGCGCCAGGGGGCGCAGCGCCAGGGCCAGCGTGGCCGCCGTGCCCAGCACCATGAGCGCCAGCACCAGGCCATCGCGCAGCGCGGCGCGGCGGACGAAGCGGCGCGTGAACTCCTGCCGCGACTGGGTGCTTTCCGCCACCTGCACCAGCACGCTGCTTGTCCCGGGGGCGGATGGCGGCCCTTCCATCGCGCGGCGGTAGGCGGCCAGGCGCACGGATTCTCCAAAGTAGGTCGCATCGTAGAAGCGCGGCACACCGGGCTCCAGCGGCCCGGGCGGCAGGGGCAGGTCGGCGTTGCCCAGCTCCACCAGTCCATCCGACGATGCCACGCGGAAATACACGTGTCCGCTGGCCGTGAGCTCGAAGAATTCCAGCATGCTGTAGGGCAGCTCGGCCGAGAGCCCGCCCGAGGCGGTGGAGATGTTGGCATCGATGGACTTGAGCGCGCCCAGCAGCGAGCGGTCGTAGGCCGCGTTGGCGGCCTCCAGCGCGTCGTGCCGGGTCATCCACAGCTCCACGCCCGTCACCACGGCCAGCAGCGGCAGCAGCAGGCACGCCAGCAGCCGCCACAGGCTGGCACGGCGCAGGCGTGCGGCCAGGCCCATGTTCAGTGCGATTCCAGTGCGTAGCCCAGGCCGCGCAGCGTGACGATGCGCACGCCGCTGCCGTCGAGCCGCTTGCGCAGGCGGTGCACGAACACTTCCACGGCCTCGGGGTGCACGTCGTCATCGTCGGAGAACACGCGCTCCAGGATCTGCTGCTTGGAGAACGGCTCACCGCTGCGCTGCACCAGCACGCGCAGCACGGCCTGCTCGCGCGGCGACAGCGCCAGGGGTTCGCCCTGCAGCACGAATTGCCTGCGCGCGCTGTCGTACGCCAGCGGGCCACATGCCAGGCGCGGGTGGTCGGTGCCGCGCGCTCGGCGCACCAGGGCGTGCAGGCGCGCCTCCAGCTCGGCCAGCTCGAACGGCTTGGCCAGGAAGTCGTCCGCCCCGGCATTGAGCAGCCGCACGCGCTCGTCCAGCGAATCGCGCGCGGTGAGTATCAGCGTGGGCAGGCGCTGGTCGCGGTCGCGCAGGCGCTGCAGCACCGCGTGACCGTCCAGGCCCGGCAGGCCCAGGTCCAGGACCAGTGCGTCGTAGTTGTCGTGCTGCTGCAGCGATCGGTCGGCCAGGCGGCCGTCATTCACCCATTCCACCTGGATGCCCGCATGCTCCAGCGCGCGGCTGAGCCAGGTGCCCAGGCTGTGTTCGTCTTCGGCCAGAAGGATGCGCATGGAGGGGATGCTAATGCTGTTGTGCAGTGCCATCGCCGAGGCACGTGCGCCCGGGCCGCAGGCCTGGCGCGCCCCGCCAGCGCCACCGTGGAACTGGCTTTGCCAGGCCACGGGTGGCGTCCCCCTCTGGGGGGAAGACGCGAAGCGGCTCAGGGGGCTTCCTAATCCGGCTTGACCTGCGCGCGCTTGAGCACCTTCTGCCAGCGCGCCTGCTCGGAGGCGATGAACTGCGCGAACTGCGCCGGCGTGCCGCCGATGGCTTCGGCCGCATCGCCGCTCAGGCGCTTGAGCGATTCCGGCGCCTTGACGGCCTTCATGGTTTCGGCGGCCAGCTTGTCCAGGTGCTCCTGCGTGAGGCTGGCCGGGGCCAGCATGCCGTACCACTGCGTCATCTCGAAACCCGGGAAGCCCTGCTCGGCCACGGTGGGCACATCGGGCAACTGGGGCAGGCGCTGGGTCGATCCCGTGGCGATGCAGCGCACCTTGCCCGACTTGATGAAGGGCAGCATGGCGGCGGCGCCCACGGAAGCGGCGTCAAGCCGGCCCGAGAGCAGGTCGGTCATCATGGGGCCGGTGCCGCGGTAGGGCACGTGCAGCATGAAGATCTCGGCCGTCATCTTCAGGTACTCGAAGGCCAGGTGGCCGGCGCTGCCGTTGCCCGCCGAGCCGTAGCTGAGCTTGGCGGGGTTCTTCTTGGCGTAGGCGATGAATTCCTTGAGGTTCTTGGCCGGCACGTCGGGGTGCACCACGTACAGGCTGGGCACCTTGGCCAGCAGGCTCACGGGCTTGAAGTCCTTGTTGGCGTCGTAGGGCAGCTTGTCGAAGATGTACGGGTTCACGGCGAGCGTGCCGATGTGGCCCAGGATCAGCGTGTGCTGGTCGTCGGCGCGCGCCACCTCCTGCATGGCGATGTTGCCGGCCGCACCGGGCTTGTTGTCCACGAACACGCTCTGGCCCAGCGTCTTGGTCAGCTCGGCGGCGGTGGAGCGGGCGACGATCTCGGAGCTGCCGCCCGGCGCGAAGGGCACGACGAAACGCACCGACTTGGAAGGCCATGCGGCCTGTGCCGACACCGATGCGGGCAGCAGGCCGCCCAGCGCCAGGGCGCCGCCGGCACCGAGCAGGTGGCGGCGGTTGGGGTGGAGGGTGTGGGAATGGGGGGTGTCTGTAGGCATGCTTGTCTCCGTGAAAGCCATCAAGGCGTGACAGCCGCCATGGTGCGCGCCGCGTGCTTTCGGAATGCTGTCAGTCGGCCTGGGGTTTTCCCGGGGGGCGCGGCCAGGGCGCCCGAGCGCCGGGTCAGGGGAGCGCGGCCACCGCGGTGCCGCTGAGCACCGCCCCTTCCAGCGTGGCGGGGTAGGGGCCGTCCACATAGTCACCGCAGGCCGAGAGCCCGGGCAGCACCTGCATGCCGGGGCGTGCAAGGCCGGGCGTGCAGGCAAAGGTGGCGCGTTTTTCCACCACCGTCTGCACGGGCGCCAGGGAGCCGATGCCCAACTGCGCGGCGGCTTGCCGCAGCACCTGCTGTTCGATGTGGGTGCGCTCGCCTTCGCTGGCGCTCACCACGAACGCGAGCAGGCCCTGGTTGCCGTCCAGCTGGCCACGGTCGAACACGAACTGCGCGGGGCTGTCCGGGGCGCTGCGCAGCGCCAGCATGGGCTGGGCCAGGCGCGCACCCGCCCCGTGGGCATAGACGGTGGTGATGGCCTCGAAGTGCAGGGCGCCGGCCAGGGCGCTCCACCGGCCGGCACTGGCCAGCCCCGCCATGCCGGCCACACCCGCCACGAGCCGGCTGGCCTCCCACGAAGGGCATGCGAGGGTCACGTGGTCGAACACCTCCGGTGCATTGTCCGTGGCGCCCGGCGCACCGGCGGCGCCGACGACCTGCCAGCGCCCGGCGTGCTGCGGCTGCAGCCGCAGCACGCGCTGGCCGGTGAGCACCTGGTGGCGGCCCTGCGCCTGCAGCCAGCGCGCCGCAGGCTCGGGAAAAAGCGCGCCCAGGTCGGCGCGCGGCAGCAGCAGGTTGGAGCCGCCGCGCCCGCTGAACAGGCTGTCTTGCAGCACGCGCAGAAACACCTGGCCGCTGGCCTGATGCGCCGGGGTGTTGAGGGCCGACACACACAGCGGGTCGATGAACTCTGCCATCAGGCGGGGCGTGAGCGGTGCGCACAGGTCGGCCACCGAGGTCGTGGGCGCGCAGCGGAATCCCCTGATCTGCCAGGCGGTGGCCGTGCGCAGCAGGGCCAGCTTGTCGCGCCAGCTCCAGCCCCTGGCGCGCGCGATGCCCAGCAAGGCATCCAGTGGGGGCGGCAGGTCGGGCAGCCGCAGTCCCTGGCCATCCGGAAACTGCAGCGTGAGCGGCAGGCGCAGCAGTGCGGTGCTGGCGTCCACCCCCACCAGGCGCATCAGGCGCAGGCTTTCGGCGTAGGCGCCGATGAGGATGTGCTGGCCGTTGTCGAGCGTGACCACCTCGCCCCCCGGCAGCGTGGCGGGCACGGCACGCGCCCGGCCGCCCACGGTGCGGGCGGCTTCGAACACCGTGACCTCGCGGCCCGCCTGGGCGTGCGCGATGGCTGCGGCCATGCCGGCCCAGCCCGCGCCGATGACGGCGACTTTCATGGATGCTGCCGCACGGCCGCTACATCCGTCCGAGCGCTTGCACCTTCCACGCCAGCCAGAACTTGCGCAGGGGTGTGAGGCGGATGCGCTGGTGCAGCACCTGGAAGTTCTCGTGCTCGATCTCGCGCAGCAGCGTGCGGTAGATGCTGGCCATCATCAGGCCGGGCTTCTGCGCGCGGCGGTCGGCATCGGGCAAAAGGGCAAACGCCTCGTCGTACAGGCGGTGCGCGCGCTCGGCCTGGAAGCGCATGAGCGCGGTGAAGCGGTCGGAGTAGGTGCGCTTGAGGATCTCGTGCGCCTTCACGTCGAACTGCTGCAGCTCGCTCACGGGCAGATAGATGCGGCCCAGCATGGCGTCTTCGCCCACGTCGCGGATGATGTTGGTGAGCTGGAAGGCCAGGCCCAGCGTGTGCGCGTACTGCGTGGTGCGCCCGTCGGTCTGGCCGAAGATGCGCGCCGTGACCTCGCCCACGATGCCGGCCACCAGGTGGCAGTAGCCCTTGAGGCCCGCGAAGTCGAGGTAGCGTGTCTGCTCCAGGTCCATCTGGCAGCCATCGATGACAGCCTGCAGGTGGCGCTGCTCGATGCCGTATTCGGCGGTGTGCGGCATCAGCGCCAGCATCACGGGGTGGGTGGGCTGGCCGGCATAGGCCTTGGCCACTTCGGCCTGCCACCAGGCCAGCTTGGTGCGCGCCACGCCGGGGTCGCTGACCTCATCGACCACGTCATCCACCTCGCGGCAGAACGCATAGAACGCCGTGATGGCCGCGCGGCGCGGCGCGGGCAGGAAGAGAAAGGCGTAATAGAAGCTGCTGCCCGAGGCCACGGCTTTTTGCTGTACGTACTGCTGCGGTGTCATGGGGCGGAATTGTCCCATGGCGCACCCCGCGCGGCGGAGATCCGCGGTTTGGCGCGCTTTTGGCCCCTGGCGCTCTTCCATCCAGCGCGAGTCGCTACTTTTTTGATAGCGATGGGGCGGCGCGGTGGCGCCTCAGCATTCGACCACGTTCACCGCCAGCCCGCCGCGCGAGGTCTCCTTGTATTTGACCTTCATGTCCGCGCCGGTCTGCATCATGGTCTTGATGACCTTGTCGAGCGAGACCACGTGCTGGCCGTCGCCGCGCAGCGCCATGCGGGCGGCGTTGATGGCCTTGATGGCGCCCATGGCGTTGCGCTCGATGCAGGGAATCTGCACCAGGCCGCCCACGGGGTCGCAGGTCATCCCGAGGTTGTGTTCCATGCCGATCTCTGCGGCGTTCTCGATCTGCTCGGGGCTGCCACCCATCACGGCGGCCAGCGCGCCGGCGGCCATGGAGCAGGCCACGCCCACCTCGCCCTGGCAGCCGACCTCGGCGCCCGAGAGCGAGGCGTTCTCCTTGTAGATGATGCCGATGGCGCCGGCGGTGAGCAGGAAGGTGGCGATGCCGTCCTCGTTCGCGCCTGGAAGAAAGTTCACGTAGTAGTGCAGCACGGCCGGTATCACGCCGGCGGCGCCGTTGGTGGGGGCGGTCACCACGCGGCCGCCGGCGGCGTTTTCCTCGTTGACGGCCATGGCATACAGGTTCACCCAGTCCAGCATGGACAGCGGGTCGCGCAGGGCGGCCTCGGGCGATCCGCTCAGGCTCTTGTGCAGTTCGGCCGCGCGGCGGCGCACCTGCATGGGGCCGGGCAGGTGGCCGGTGCTGGCGCAGCCGCGCTGCACGGCGGCCGCCATGGTCCGCCAGATCGCCATGAGCTGGCGCCGCACCTCGCCGGCGCTGCGCCAATGCTCTTCGTTGGCGGCCATGAGCTGGGCCGGTGTGAGGCCGCTGGCCTGGCATTGGGCCAGCAGCTCGGCCCCGGTGCGAAAGGGGTAGGGCAGGCCCCGGGCGTGGCCCGCGGCGTCGGCCCCGCAGGTGGCTGCCAGATTGAGCACGCGCTCCCCCGCGGCGTCGGTCACGAAGCCGCCACCCACCGAGTAGTACTCGCGCTGGGCAATTTCCCGGCCCTGTGCGTCAAAGGCATGCAGGCACAGCCCGTTGGGGTGCAGCGGCAGGCTCCTGCGCCTGAACAGCAGATGGTCTTTTTCCACAAAGGCAATGGCGCGCTCGCCCAGCAGGGCCAGCGACTGGCGGCCGCGGATCTCGGCAATGGCGGGGGCGATGCGGTCCGGGTCGATGTGGTCGGGCTCGTACCCGGCCAGGCCCAGCAGCACGGCCTTGTCGGTGCCGTGGCCCACGCCCGTGGCCGACAGCGACCCGAACAGCTCCACCGTGACACCGTGCACGGCGGCCAGCCCCACGCCATCCCGCAGGTGGCAGGCAAACTGCCGCGCCGCGATCATGGGCCCCACGGTGTGGGAGCTGGACGGGCCGATGCCGATCTTGAAGAGGTCGAAAACGCTGACGGACATGGTGTGTGGCATACCGGGTAGGTTTTGGGGATGCGTGGAACCCCTGGGGCCCTGGTCCATGGAAAGCAGCGATGGCGCGGGTGGCGCCATCGCTGTTCTCGAGGCAACAGCATCTTTCGCACTGCCGGTACTCTTGGTGCCCGCAGTGGGCGCGAGGCTAACCGTGCAGGCGCCGGCCGGCACACGCGTAATCCCTGATGAGCGGGAGCCCCGGGTCCATCACCCTGCGCGGCGTTGCACGTGCTGAACTTCAATATTGATAGCAAAATATTGAACGGGCAAAAGCGGTAGCGGCGCTTTTGCCGTATCGCTCTGGCCGCTCCCACCAGGCCGCATGGCGCGGCTTGCCACCCATGAATGTTTCTTACAGTGGGGTGGGCCGGGCCGCCACGAGTGCGAGGGACACCGTGGCCTGGGGTGTGCACGGCGAAGGATGCGGCGTGATGCGGGGGAGTGTGGGCCAGCGCGCGGCCCGTGGGCGCAGCACCGCCAGCACGGCGGTCCGGGCGGCGGGGCCGCGCACGAACACGTCGCACGACAGGATGCTCCGGGGATCGGCGCCGGCTTCGCGCAGCAGGCGCTCGGCCGCCGCGAGCACCTGCATGAACTGCCCATGGTCGTTCTCCCGCCCGCCGGGCGGTGCATCAGAGGCCATGCAGGCCACGCGGATGGAGAGCGTGGTGCGTGCATGCCGTACCCCCACGCACAGGGCCCGCGCGGCATGTCCCGCCGTCATGCGGGGCCTTCGCTGCGGAGGTGCCCCGGTTGCAGCCCGCTCGCGGACAGCGCCCTCGCGGCCTGGGAGGCGGCCCATGGCGCGAAGAACCACCGGGCGTAGCCTCTGCGCCAGGGCGCTGGCGAGGGCGGACGGCAGGGCACGGCCACCGGTGCCGTGCACACCCGGCACATAATGAGTAAATCTATCCAGTCCGCAGGTGGGTTTCGGTGCATGCCGGTGATCGTACGGAGCATGCCAGCCTGTGACTATCGACAATATTTCGTCCAATCATGAATTCAGCTCATGGAAAAAGCGGTGCCGGCCTGTCGCCCGCCGGTACGGGCGGGGGCAACGGCGCACGCCGCCTGCCGCCGCTGAACATGCTGCGTGCGTTCGAGGCGGCAGGGCGCCTGCTGAGCGTGACCCATGCGGCCCGCGAAATGAGCGTGACGCAAAGCGCCGTGAGCCACCAGATCAAGGCCCTGGAGTCCTGGCTGGGCGTGGCCCTGGTGGCGCGCGAAGGCCGTCGGCTGGCGCTCACCACCGCGGGCGCGGCGCTGTTGCCCGGGCTCACCCGCGCGCTGGATCTGATGGCGCAATCCACGGCGGGCATCGAGCGGCTCACGCGGCGCGGCACGCTGGTGGTGAATGCCACGTCCACGCTGGCCTCGCAGTGGCTGATCCCGCGGCTGGCGGGTTTTTGCGCACAGATGCCGGGGCTGGACGTGCAACTGGTCACCACGCTGGGCCACCTGGATTTCGAGCCCGCCCAGTACGACGTGTCGATCCGCTGCTTCGCCGACAGCGAGCTGGCGGCGCTGCCCGCGCGCGCGGGCTGGCGGGACGTGGCGCTGGGGCCCTTCATCCCCGACAAGCTCACCCCCGTGTGCAGCCCGGCCCTGCTGGCGGGCGATGGGGCGATGGAGTCGCCGCAGGGGCTGGCGCGGCATACCCTGCTGCACAGCCGGTCCACGCCGGTGGCCTGGCAGCGGTGGCTGGAAGAGGCGGGCGCGCCAGGCCTGCAGCCTGCGGGCGACCTGGTGTTCGACCACGCGCACCTGAGCGTGCAAGCCGCCATCCAGGGTCTGGGCGTGGCGCTGGGCAATCCCCGATTTCTGGGCGATGCGCTCGCGGGCGGCCTGCTGGTCATGCCGTTTGCCCAGCGCCTGTCGGGCGAGAAGAACTACTACTGGCTGCGGCCCGCGCGCGCGGCGGACGACCCGGTGTCGGTTGCGTTCTGCGCGTGGCTGGCGGTGGCCTAGCCGGTGAGCGCGGGCAGCCGGCGCACGCCGGTGCTCCATGGGTTCAAGGCAAGGGCGGCCGCACCGCGTTCGGGTTATGGCGCCGGCCGCCGGGCGCGCTTTGACAGATGGTCTTGCAGTATGTAAGCGGCCGTGGTGAGCAGCGTCCATGCCAGCAGGATGTCCCAGAACGCCATGAACAGCCACACGGGCGCCAGCAAGGGGCCTGCGAGTGGGATGACGTAGACCGCGAGGCGGTGCGTCCAGAACCCCGGGGCTGACATGCAGGGCGACGAGAAAGGGTCGAACGTGCCCGGCGAGCAGCCCAGGGCACCCAGTACTTCCAGCGCCACCCGGTTGCCGAGGATGGGCGTGCCAAAGGCCATGCAAAAACCGGCAAGGCCGAGCAGCAGTACCCAGAAGGCGGCGCGCGATGCCCACCGCCCGGCATCGGCGCCTGTGATGCCGGGGTAGCGTGTTTTCCCCCGGTCCGGCAGAGCGGCCGTGCTTGCGGCATTGCGCGCCGCCCGGTGTGTGGCAATGAGCGCAAGCATCCACACTGCGATCAGCGCCCAGAAGTTTTGCAGCAGGACGAAGGGGTAGTCCGAAATGCCGCCGGCCGAGAGAAACGGTGCAAGCCTGAGGCCGAGGGCATTGGGCAGCCAGGCGCAGCTGCGCAGCGCGGGGTTGGCGTGCGGCTGGCACTGCAGCAGCTCCAGCAGGCGCTCTGCCATCGTGCCGCCCACCATGGCGAAGCAGAGGCAAAAGAGGATCAGCCCCCACTGGAGGGCCTTGAAGAGATGCCTGTATGGCAATGGATGCTCCCTCTCCGGTATGGCGATGGTGCGGCTGGCCGCTGTTGCCCGAGTGTGCCCCAGGCTCCGCCTGCACCGCTGTCCCTACATCCGCAGTGCGCGTGCCAGCATCACGCACCAGTCCCAGGCGTGCAGCCGGGGGCGGGTGTGCAGGCTGCCGCCCTGGAGCCCGTCCACCTTGTCGAGAATGCGCAGGCCGCCTTGCACCACCAGCCGCAGCTCCCAGCCCGCACGGCCGGGCAGACGGTGGACCAGGGGGGAGCCGCTGCGCATGGTGGCGCGCGCCCAGCGCGCGCAGTTGGTGATCAGGCGGGCGTTTTCGGGTGTGCTTTGCAGCGCCAGCAGTTCGGCCTGGCCGGCGCCGTGGCCCGCGCAGTCGGCGCGCGGCAGGTAGTGGCGTCCTCGGGGGATGTCCACGCTCAGATCCTGCCAGAAGTTGATCAGCTGCAGCGCGGTGCAGATGGCATCGCTCTCCTGCAGCGCCTTGGCATCCGTCACGCCATACAGATGCAGCAGCAGGCGGCCCACCGGGTTGGCTGAGCGGCGGCAATAGTCCAGCAGCTCGCTGCGGTCGGCGTAGCCCTCGGCGTCGCGGGTTTTCTCCACGTCCTGCACGAAGGCGCTGAGCAGGTCCTGCAGCAGCGGCAGGGGCAGCTGGTGGCTGCGCAGCACCCCTTGCAGGGGCAGGAAGACGCCTGCCCAGCGGGGCGATGGGGGCCGGCCCTGGGCGATGGCTTGCAGATCGGCGTGGTATGCGGCCAGGTCCGCCAGGCGGCTGGCGGCCGGGGCATCGCCTTCGTCCGCGATGTCGTCGGCGGTGCGGGCAAAGCCATAGATGGCTGCGATGGGCTGGCGCAGGCGCGGCGGGCACAGCAGCGATGCCACGGGGAAATTCTCGTAGTGGGTCACGGGCGGCGCGGCCACCGGGGTGGCCGGCGGCGGCGTGGGGGCGGTTGGAGAAGGGGGGCTGGATCGGTCGTTCACACCCGGGATTGTCGCTTGACAAGGCGGGAGGCTTCTCATAGATTACTAACCGGTCAGTCAGTAATCAAAATAATCTTCGACAGGGACAAGGAGGCTGGCCCGTGCCTGCGTTTGCCCGCAGCTCCTTGCGGCCCTTTTTTACTCACCGGATTTTCCATGCGCACACCTTCCGCTTCGCGGCCCTTTCAACGGCATTCCAGGTACCTGCTGGTGCTGGCCACGGCGGCCCTGCTGGCTGCCTGTTCGCGCCCCGCTCCGCCCGAGGAGCCCGTGCGCTCCGTGAAGCTGCTGACGGTGGGCGTGGGCGCGTTGCAGTCGAGCCTGGAGTATTCGGGCGAGGTGCGGGCGCGCGTGGAATCGCGCCTGGGTTTCCGCGTGGCCGGCAAGATCGTGCAGCGCCAGGCCGAACTGGGCCAGCATGTGCGGGCCGGCCAGGTGCTGGCTCAGCTGGACCCCAAGGACTACCAGCTGGCTGCCGACGCCGCGCGCGCGCAACTCGCATCGGCGACCACGCAGCGCGATCTGGCGGCCGCCGACTACAAGCGCTACCAGGCCCTGAAGGACCAGAACTTCATCAGCGGCGCCGAGCTCGAGCGCCGCGATGCCACGCTCAAGGCCGCGCAGGCCACGCTGGACCAGGCCCGCGCGCAGCTGTCGTCGCAGGGCAACCAGGCGGCCTACACCACGCTGGTGGCCGACGTGTCGGGCGTGGTGACGGGCGTCGATGCCGAACCGGGCCAGGTGGTGTCGGCGGGCACGCCCGTGGTGCGCATCGCGCAGGACGGCCCCCGCGACGTGGTGTTCGCGGTGCCGGAAGACAAGGTGGCGCAGATTGCCCAAGGCTCCGAGGTGGCGGTGCGCGGCTGGTCGGGCGGTGCCCCCCTGGCGGGGCGCGTGCGCGAAGTCGCGGCCAGTGCCGACGCCGCCACCCGCACCTACCAGGTGAAGGTGGCCATCGACAGCGCCGACGCGCCCGCGCTGGGCTCCACGGTGTATGTGACGCCCAAGGCGTTGAGCCACGCTGGCATCCAGGCGATCAAGCTGCCCACCAGTGCGTTGCGCCAGGAGGGCCAGTCCACGGCCGTGTGGGTGTACGACGCGGCCAGCAGCACCGTGAAGTCGCAGGTGGTGCAGATCGCCACGGCCGATGGCAACGAGGCCGTGGTGGCCGCGGGCCTCACGCCCGGCATGCAGGTGGTGGCCACGGGCGTGCACGTGCTCTCACCCGGGCAGAAGGTGCTGGTTTATCAGCCAAAAGTGGCCTCGGCGCCCGCCGGTAAAGCGCAAACAGCTATAAATTCAGTAGCAAATCCTGCCGCCGCTGCTGTGGCGCCCGCGGCTTCCACTGCCAACTGAGGCCGGCCATGACGCAAGTACAACCCAAAGAGGGGTTCAACCTCTCCAAGTGGGCGCTCGACCATCCCGCCCTCACGCGCTACCTGATGGTGGTGCTGATGCTGCTGGGCTTTGCGGCCTACTTCCAGCTCGGGCAGGACGAAGACCCGCCGTTCACCTTCCGTGCCATGGTGGTGCGCACCTACTGGCCCGGCGCCACGGCGCAGCAGGTGGCCGAGCAGGTCACCGACAAGATCGAGCGCACCCTGCAGGAAGTGCCCTATGCGGACAAGATCCGCAGCTACTCCAAGCCGGGCGAGTCGCAGATCATCTTCCAGATCAAGGACTCCTCCAAGGGCAGCGAGGTGGCCAACGTCTGGTACAGCGTGCGCAAGAAGGTGGGCGACATGCGCTACACCCTGCCGCAGGGCATCCAGGGGCCGTTCTTCAACGACGACTTCGGTGATGTGTACGGCGTGATCTACGCGCTGGAGTCCGAGGGCTTCAGCTATGCCGAACTCAAACAGTTCGCCGACGACGCGCGCCAGCAGCTGCTGCGCGTGCCTGACGTGGCCAAGGTCGAACTCTTCGGCGTGCAGGACGAGAAGCTCTTCATCGAAATCTCGCAAAAGCGCCTGTCGCAGCTGGGCCTGGACATGAACCAGGTGCTGGCCCAGCTGGGCCAGCAGAATGCGGTGGAAAGCGCGGGCGCCATCCAGACGCCGCAGGACCAGGTGCAGGTGCGCGTGCAAGGGCAGTTCAATGCCGTCGAAGACCTGGGCGCCATGCCGATCCGCGGGCCGTCGGGCGCGCAGCTGCGTCTCTCGGACATCGCCGAGGTCAAGCGCGGCTATGTGGACCCGGCCTCTGTGAAGGTGCGCCACCAGGGGCAGGAAGTGATCGCGCTCGGGGTGTCCATGGCCAAGGGCGGGGACATCATCGCGCTGGGCAAGGCGCTGCACATGGCCACCG
Source organism: Acidovorax sp. GW823-FHT01C06 (assembly GCF_058798375.1). Classification (NCBI taxonomy): domain Bacteria; kingdom Pseudomonadati; phylum Pseudomonadota; class Betaproteobacteria; order Burkholderiales; family Comamonadaceae; genus Acidovorax; species Acidovorax sp. GW823-FHT01C06. The sequence goes on along the minus strand of NZ_JBXAKN010000013.1, from coordinate 117,937 downwards.
ACCGCATTGGCAGCACCCTCCCGGCGGGCGTCAGGCTCGTCAACGTGCAGGACCAGCCCAAGGCCGTGGCGACCTCGGTGAACGAGTTCGTCAAGGTGCTGATCGAGGCGGTGGTCATCGTGCTGGCGGTGAGCTTCATCGCGCTGGGTTTCCACAGGCGCCCCGGCAAGAATCCGCTGTGGAAGCGCTGGTACATCGACCCGCGCCCCGGCCTGGTCGTGGGCATCACCATCCCGATGGTGCTGGCCGTGACCTTCCTGGCCATGTGGTACTGGGGCATCGGCCTGCACAAGATTTCGCTGGGCTCGCTCATCATCGCGCTGGGCCTGCTGGTGGACGACGCGATCATCGCGGTCGAGATGATGGTGCTCAAGCTCGAGGAGGGCTACGACAAGGTGCGTGCCGCCACCTTCGCCTACGAGATCACGGCCATGCCCATGCTCACGGGCACGCTGATCACGGCGGCGGGTTTCCTGCCCATCGGCCTGGCCAAGTCCACCACGGGCGAATACACGTTCGCGATCTTTGCCGTGACGGTGATCGCGCTGGTGCTCAGCTGGATCGTGTCGGTGTACTTCGTGCCGTACCTGGGCACGCTGCTGCTCAAGGTGCCGCCCCACGTGCTGGCCGCGCAGGCCAGCCAAGGCATCACGGACGATCCCCACGAGGTGTTTGACAGTCCGTTCTACCGCACCTTCCGCCGCCTGGTGGACTGGTGCGTGCAGCACCGCTGGCTCACCATCGGCGCCACGGTGCTCACCTTCGCGCTGGGCATCGCCGGCATGGGCAAGGTGCAGCAGCAGTTCTTCCCGGATTCGAGCCGCCCGGAGATCCTGGTGGACATCTGGTTCCCCGAGGGCACCTCGTTCGCGGGCAACGAAGAAGTCACCAAGCGGGTGGAGCAGCGCCTGCTCTCCGAGCCTGGGGTCAGCTCCGTGAGCACCTGGGTGGGGTCGGGCGTGCCGCGCTTTTACCTGCCGCTGGACCAGGTGTTCCCGCAAAGCAATGTGTCGCAGTTCATCGTGCTGCCGCAGGACCTGAAGGTGCGCGAATCGCTGCGCGTGAAATTGCCGGCGCTGCTGGCGCAGGAGTTTCCGGAGGTGCGCGGCCGGGTGAAGCTGCTGCCCAACGGGCCGCCCGTGCCGTACCCCGTGCAGTTCCGCGTGGTGGGCCCCGATCCGCTGGTGCTGCGTGAGCGCGCGGACGAGGTGAAAGCCCAGCTGCGCCAGAACCCCGACATGCGCGGCGTGAACGACAACTGGAACGAGTCCGTGAAGGTGCTGCGCCTGGAAGTGGACCAGGCCAAGGCGCGCGCCCTGGGCGTGACCAGCCAGTCCATCGCACAGGCCTCCAAGACCATCCTGTCGGGCACGCAGGTGGGCCAGTTCCGCGAGGGCGACAAGCTCATCGACATCCTGCTGCGCCAGCCGCAGGAGGAGCGCAACGCGATCACCGACATCGCCAATGCCTATCTGCCCACGGCGTCGGGCAAGTCGATTCCGCTCACGCAGATCGCCAAGCCGGTGTTCACCTGGGAGCCGGGCGTGATGTGGCGCGAGAACCGCGACTACGCCATCACGGTGCAGGGCGATGTGACCGAGGGCCTGCAGGGCGCCACGGTGACGGCGGCGTTGCTGCCTGCCCTCAAGGAGATCGAGGCGAAGTGGCGTGCCGCGGGGCAGGCCGGCTACCGCATCGAGGTGGCGGGTGCCGTGGAGGAAAGCTCCAAGGGCTCGGCATCGATCGCGGCGGGCATTCCGGTCATGCTGTTCATCACCTTCACCTTGCTCATGCTGCAACTGCACAGCTTCAGCCGCGCGATGCTGGTGTTCCTGACCGGGCCGCTCGGGCTGGCGGGCGTGGCGGCGGCCTTGCTGCTGCTCAACCGCCCCTTCGGCTTCGTGGCGCTGCTCGGCGTGATCGCGCTCATGGGCATGATCCAGCGCAACTCGGTGATCCTGATCGACCAGATCGAGCAGGACCGCGCGCGGGGCGTGCCGGCGTGGGATGCGATCGTCGAATCCGCCGTGCGCCGCCTGCGCCCCATCGTGCTCACGGCCGCGGCCGCGGTGCTGGCCATGATCCCGCTGTCGCGCAGCGTGTTCTGGGGGCCGATGGCCGTGGCCATCATGGGCGGGCTGGTGGTGGCCACCGTGCTCACGCTGCTGGCGCTGCCCGCGATGTATGCTGCCTGGTTCCGTGTCAAAAGGCCGGCGCCGGAGGTCCTTGGAGGGGTTTGATTCCCACCCTGCCCGCATCAGGGTAAAATAGAAGGTTGACCGATTTCACACAGGCGGCAGTTCGTGCCGCCTGTTTGTTTGTTGTAGAACCGCGCGGGTGGCGAAATTGGTAGACGCACCAGGTTTAGGTCCTGACGCCAGCAATGGTGTGGGGGTTCGAGTCCCCCCCCGCGCACCACCCATGTGAGACTTTGCGGAACACGGCGCCGCTGCGCTGCAGCCAGCACGATCCACATTCATAAGAGGAATAGCCATGGCCGTTACTGTTGAAACCCTTGAGAAGCTCGAGCGCAAGATCACGCTGAGCGTGCCCGTCACCCTGATCCAGTCCGAAGTCGACACGCGCTTGAAGCGCCTGGCCCGCACGGTCAAGATGGACGGTTTCCGTCCCGGCAAGGTGCCCATGAACGTGGTGGCCCAGCGCTACGGCTACTCGGTGCAGTACGAAGTGCTCAACGACAAGGTCGGTGAAGCCTTCGCCGTGGCCGCCAACGAAGCCAACCTGCGTGTCGCCGGCCAGCCCCGCATCTCCGAGAAGGACGGCGCTCCCGAGGGCCAGATGACCTTCGACGCCATCTTCGAAGTGTTCCCCGAAGTCAAGATCGCCGATCTGGCGGACGCGGAAGTCGAAAAGCTGTCGGCCGAAGTGACCGATGCGGCCATCGACAAGACCATCGACATCCTGCGCAAGCAGCGCCGCAGCTTTGCGCAGCGCGCGCTCGAAGCCGCCGCGCAAGACGGCGACCGCGTGACGGTCGACTTCGAAGGCAAGATCGACGGCGAGCCCTTTGAAGGCGGCAAGGCCGAAGACTTCCAGTTCCTGGTCGGCGAAGGCCAGATGCTCAAGGAGTTCGAGGAAGCCGTGCGTGGCATGAAGTCGGGTGAAAGCAAGACCTTCCCCCTGGCATTCCCTGCGGAATACCACGGCAAGGACGTGGCCGGCAAGACGGCGGACTTCCTCGTCACGGTCAAGAAGATCGAAGCGGCCCACCTGCCCGAAGTGAATGACGCCCTGGCCAAGTCGCTGGGCATCGCCGATGGTTCCGTGGAAGGCCTGCGCGCCGACATCAAGAAGAACCTGGAGCGCGAAGTCAAGTTCCGCCTGCTGGCCCGCAACAAGCAGGCCGTGATGGACGCTCTCGTGTCCAAGGCCGAACTGGACCTGCCCAATTCCAGCGTGCAGGCTGAAATCGCCCGCCTGCTCGAAGGCGCCCGTGCAGAACTCAAGCAGCGCGGCATCAAGGACGCCGACAAGGCCGAAATCCCTGAAGACGTGTTCCGTCCCCAGGCAGAGCGCCGCGTGCGCCTGGGCCTGGTGCTGGCCGAACTGGTGCGTGCCAACGAACTGCAGGCCAAGCCCGAGCAGCTCAAGGCCCACATCGACGAGCTGGCCGCCAGCTACGAGAAGCCCGAGGACGTGGTGCGCTGGTACTTCGGTGACCGCCAGCGCCTGGCGGAAGTCGAAGCGGTCGTGATCGAGAACAATGTGACCGAATTCGTGCTGGGCAAGGCCAAAGTGGTCGAAAAGTCCGTGTCGTTCGACGAACTGATGGCCCAACAGGGCTGATAGGCCTGGCCGGGCGGCTTGTCGGTTACCGAACTGCCCGGTTGTTGCCGACACATACAGGGGCTTGTGCTTTCGTGCACAAGCCCCAATTCATTTCTGGGTACAGTACCTGCTTGTCTGGAGAAAACATGAGCGCATTGGAAACACAAGGCCTGGGCATGGTCCCCATGGTCATCGAGCAGTCGGGCCGTGGCGAACGGTCCTATGACATCTACTCGCGCCTGCTCAAGGAGCGTGTGATTTTTCTGGTGGGGCCGGTCAACGACCAGACCGCCAATCTCGTGGTGGCGCAGCTGCTGTTCCTGGAGAGCGAAAACCCCGACAAGGACATTTCGTTCTACATCAACTCCCCGGGCGGTTCGGTGAGCGCCGGCATGGCGATCTTCGACACCATGAATTTCGTCAAGCCCGATGTGTCGACCCTGTGCACGGGCATGGCGGCCAGCATGGGTGCCTTCCTGCTGGCGGCGGGCGCCAAGGGCAAGCGCTTTGCGCTGCCCAACTCGAAAGTCATGATCCACCAGCCGCTGGGCGGCATGCAGGGCCAGGCGACCGAGATCGAGATCCATGCGCGCGAGATCCTCAAGACGCGCGAGCAACTGAACAAGATCCTGGCCGAGCGTACGGGCCAGCCGCTGGAGAAGATCCAGCGCGACACCGAGCGCGACTATTTCCTGTCGGCCGACGAGTCCAAGGAATACGGCCTGGTCGACCAGGTGATCAGCAAGCGCTCCTGATAGCCACAGGGTCGCGCGGCGGCGTTTTCCCTGAGGGAAGACGCCGTTTTTTATTTGGTTATCATCCCGACAACTTTCCGTAACAAGCAAGGCATTGCCCCCATGGCCGAGAAAAAAGGCTCTTCCAGCGAAAAAACCCTTTACTGCTCTTTTTGCGGCAAGAGCCAGCATGAAGTGAAGAAGCTGATCGCTGGCCCGTCGGTCTTTATCTGCGACGAGTGCATTGACCTGTGCAACGAGATCATCCGCGATGAGCTCCCGGCCGGTGACCTGGCGCGCGAAGGCCGCGCCGATCTGCCCACGCCGGTGGAGATCAAGACCAATCTCGACAACTATGTGATTGGCCAGGATGTGGCCAAGCGCACGCTGGCGGTCGCGGTGTACAACCACTACAAGCGCCTGCGCCACAAGGACAAGGCCCACAAGGACGAGGTGGAGCTGTCCAAGAGCAACATCCTGCTGATCGGGCCCACGGGTTCCGGCAAGACGCTGCTGGCGCAGACCCTGGCTCGCATGCTGGATGTGCCCTTCGTGATGGCCGACGCCACCACGCTGACGGAAGCCGGCTACGTGGGCGAGGATGTGGAGAACATCGTCCAGAAGCTGCTGCAAAGCTGTAACTACGAAGTGGAGCGCGCGCAGCGCGGCATCGTCTACATCGACGAGATCGACAAGATCTCGCGCAAGTCGGACAACCCCAGCATCACGCGCGACGTGTCGGGCGAGGGCGTGCAGCAGGCGCTGCTCAAGCTCATCGAAGGCACGATGGCCAGCGTGCCGCCCCAGGGCGGGCGCAAGCACCCGAACCAGGACTTCCTGCAGATCGACACGACCAACATCCTGTTCATCTGCGGGGGCGCGTTCGCGGGCCTGGAGAAGGTCATCGAGAACCGCACCGAAGCATCCGGCATCGGCTTCGGCGCATCGGTCAAGAGCAAGAAGCAGCGTTCGCTGACCGAGGTGTTCACCGAGATCGAGCCGGAAGACCTGATCAAGTTCGGCCTGATCCCCGAGCTGGTGGGCCGCATGCCCGTGGTGACGGCCCTGGCCGAGCTGAGCGAGGACGCGCTGGTGCAGATCCTGACCGAGCCGAAGAATGCGCTGGTCAAGCAGTACAGCAAGCTCCTGGCCATGGAAGGCGTGGATCTGGAGATCCGCCCCGCCGCGCTGAAGGCCATTGCCCGCAAGGCGCTGGCCAGAAAAACTGGCGCGCGCGGCCTGCGCTCCATCCTGGAGCAATCGCTGATCGGAACGATGTTCGACCTGCCCAACACCAGCAATGTCGAAAAGGTGGTGGTGGATGAGTCCACCATCGAAGAAAACAAGCCGCCGCTGCTCGTTTACCGCGAAGCGGCCAAAAAGGCCTGAAATGCCCGGAGCGGGCGCCTTGTTGCCGCCCCTTGAACCATCAACCCTGGCGGCAGTGCGGCTGCGCGCCAGGGTTGAAAATCCCCACATGTGGACCAACTTCCACAGAGCACTTTGAGGATTTCCATGTCCGGACACACCCCCCTGCCAGCCACCCCCATTGACCTGCCGCTGTTGCCCCTGCGCGACGTGGTGGTGTTTCCCCATATGGTCATCCCGCTGTTCGTGGGCCGTCCCAAGAGCATCAAGGCGCTCGAGATGGCCATGGAGGCGGATCGCCGCATCATGCTGGTCGCCCAGAAGGCCGCGGCCAAGGATGAGCCTTCCGTGTCGGACATGTTCGACGTGGGCTGCGTCTCCACCATCCTGCAGATGCTCAAGCTGCCCGATGGCACGGTGAAGGTGCTGGTCGAAGGCCAGCAGCGTGCCATGGTGGCCTCCATCGAGGATGCCGAAACCCATTTCACGGCCACCGTGACGCCGGTCGAAGCCACGCCCGAGGCCAACAAGCCGAGCGAAATCGAAGCCCTGCGCCGTGCGGTGATGCAGCAGTTCGACCAGTACGTCAAACTCAACAAGAAGATTCCGCCAGAGATCCTGACCTCGATCTCCAGCATCGACGACCCCGGCCGCCTGGCCGACACCATTGCGGCCCACCTGCCGCTCAAACTCGAAAACAAGCAGGTCGTGCTGGATCTCGCCGACGTGAAGGCGCGGCTGGAAAACCTGTTCGAGCAGCTTGACCGCGAAGTCGACATCCTGAACGTCGACAAGAAGATCCGTGGGCGCGTGAAGCGCCAGATGGAGAAGAACCAGCGCGACTTCTATCTCAACGAGCAGGTCAAGGCGATCCAGAAGGAACTGGGCGAAGGCGACGAAGGCGCGGACATCGAGGAGATCGAGAAGAAGATCAAGCTCGCCAAGATGCCCGCCGAGGCGCGCAAGAAGGCCGACGCCGAGCTGAAGAAACTCAAGCTCATGTCGCCCATGTCGGCCGAGGCCACCGTGGTGCGCAACTACATCGACGTGCTCACGGCGCTCCCCTGGAGCAAGAAGACCAAGATCAAGCACGACCTGGTCAATGCCGAGGGCGTGCTCAACGAAGACCATTTCGGCCTGGACAAGGTCAAGGACCGCATCCTTGAATACCTCGCGGTGCAGCAGCGCGTGGACAAGGTGAAGGCGCCCATCCTGTGTCTGGTGGGACCTCCTGGCGTGGGCAAGACCTCCCTGGGCCAGTCCATCGCCAAGGCCACCGGCCGCAAGTACGTGCGCATGGCCCTGGGTGGCATGCGCGACGAGGCCGAGATCCGCGGGCACCGCCGCACCTACATCGGCGCGCTGCCGGGCAAGGTGCTGCAGAGCCTCTCGAAGGTGGGCACGCGCAATCCGCTGTTCCTGCTCGACGAGATCGACAAGCTCGGTACCGACTTCCGGGGCGACCCCTCGAGCGCGCTGCTGGAGGTGCTGGACCCCGAGCAGAACCACACCTTCGGCGACCACTACGTCGAGGTGGACTTCGACCTCTCCGACGTGATGTTCGTCGCCACGTCGAACTCGATGAACATCCCGCCGGCCCTGCTCGACCGCATGGAAGTGATCCGCCTGTCGGGTTACACCGAGGACGAGAAGACCAGCATCGCCATGAAGTACCTGCTGCCCAAGCAGCTCAAGAACAATGGCGTGAAAGACGAGGAGCTCGAGATCACCGAGCCCGCCGTGCGCGACATGGTGCGCTACTACACGCGGGAGGCCGGCGTGCGGTCGCTCGAGCGCGAGCTGTCCAAGATCTGCCGCAAGGTGGTCAAGGGCCTGCAGCTCAAGAAGCTCGAGCCGAAGGTCACCGTCACGGCCGACAACCTGCCCGACTTCCTGGGCGTGCGCAAGTACACCTACGGCCGTGCCGAGGCGCAGAACCAGGTGGGCCAGGTGGTCGGCCTGGCATGGACCGAGGTGGGTGGCGACCTGCTGACCATCGAGGCCGCGGCGATGCCCGGCAAGGGCGTGATCACGCGCACCGGTTCGCTGGGCGATGTGATGAAGGAATCGGTCGAGGCTGCCCGCACGGTGGTGCGAAGCCGCTCGCGCATCCTGGGCATCAAGGACGAGGCCTTCGAGAAGCGCGACATCCACATCCACGTGCCGGACGGCGCGACGCCCAAGGACGGCCCGAGTGCGGGTGCCGCGATGACCACCGCGTTCGTTTCGGCGCTCACGGGCATTCCCGTGCGTGGCGACGTCGCGATGACGGGCGAGATCACGCTGCGGGGCGAGGTCACGGCCATCGGGGGGCTCAAGGAAAAGCTGCTGGCGGCCCTCCGTGGCGGCATCAAGACGGTGCTGATCCCCGAAGAGAACGTCAAGGACCTGGCCGAGATCCCGGACAACGTGAAGAGCGGCCTGGAGATCGTGCCCGTGCGCTGGATCGACAAGGTGCTCGAGATCGCGCTGGAAACCAAGCCCGTGCCCCTGACGGACGAGGAGGTGGCCGTGGTGGCCGCTGCTGCGGCGGAGAAGAGCGCGGGCTCGGCCGCTGCCACGGATGGCTTGAAGCATTGAAGAAAAAGTTTTTGGGATGCTTCAAAAAATGCGCTACAATTCATTCCATCGCAGCAAACGTTGTACAATGTGAGGCTTCGGTAAAAATGCGGGAATAGCTCAGTTGGTAGAGCGCAACCTTGCCAAGGTTGAGGTCGAGAGTTCGAGACTCTTTTCCCGCTCCAATTTCCACAAAAAGGGAAGCAATTGCTTCCCTTTTTTGTCAGAGGAATGTGAATTCCTGGCGCGGTAGCAAAGCGGTTATGCCCCGGATTGCAAATCCGGTTAGTCCGGTTCGACTCCGGACCGCGCCTCCAGATACGGTTTGTGCCGTCGATGCGGCACAGGATCCTGCGGGATCTTTGCATCGGCCGGATCGTGGAGGATGGATGGTGGTCAGTTGGTTGACTTTTTTGGCTTGCAATCGAATGGAGCCAAAAAATAGCGATATAATTTGAGGCTTGCTGATTCATGCAGATGGAAACATCGGCTGCAGTAGGCAAAATGCGGGAATAGCTCAGTTGGTAGAGCGCAACCTTGCCAAGGTTGAGGTCGAGAGTTCGAGACTCTTTTCCCGCTCCATATTTGTAAGGGAAGCTTCGGCTTCCCTTTTTTCTTGGCGGCGCAGCAAAGGTGGTTTGGCGACCAGCGGCCCTGTGACCAGAGATGCGACAGGGCATTGCGCGCATGCGCTGCCCGGGTTACGCTGCGACGCAGGAGTGCGTTGGGCAGCCGGCGCCCCGATGGTGAAATTGGTAGACACTGCGGACTTAAAATCCGCCGCTTTCCTGAAAAGGGGCGTGCCGGTTCGACCCCGGCTCGGGGCACCACTACGATTCAATCATGTCAAGTTACAACGCTCCCTTTGAAATCCACGTCCACGGACAAGTCCAGCTGCGCGCCGATGCCAGCTTCGACCAGCTCCAGGAGGCGCTCAAACCCTTGTGGAAGTACGCAGGAGCCCGCTCCCTGGCCGACGGTGCTGCGAGCGCCTACGAGGAAGAGCCGGGCATCAAGTTCGACACGCAGGAGCACCTGCTGCAGATGTGCTGGACCGTGCGGGGGGATGAGGATTTTCGCCAATCGCTCGACGAGATGTGCATGAGCCTGAACGAGCTGGCCGAGCAGGGTGCCGCCATTGAAGTCACGTTCTACGATGCGGACTTCGACGAGGAAGAGGAAGAGCAGGACGCAGAGTCGCGCGATGATTTCGTCATGCTTTTCGTGGGTCCGACGCCTGCGGCCATCATGCAGGTGCAGCGCGATCTCCTGGTTCAGGACGTGGTGAACATGATGGAGCGCCATTTCGACGGCGCGGAACTCGGCGGCGTGGTGGCCGAGATCGACAAGCTGTTCAGCCAGCGCTTCGATGCCCTGGTGAACTCGCTGGAAATCGGCAAGCCCCCCAGGGGCCCGGGGGGCTCGGGCAGCGGACACGGTGGCGGGGGGGGGCGCCGTCCGCGCCACCTCCACTGAGCGGCCGCCGGCTTTGCATCGCTCCGCTGTTCGTGGGGCCGCAGCGGGCTCGGGCATCAGCGCGCGGTGCAAGCGCTGGCGCTGAACCGGCACCGTAGTAGCCGCCGCTGCCTCTTCGCTGTTCATGAACCATGACATCCGATCTTCCTTACCTGCGCTCCTACCCTGAGTCCCTGCAGGACCAGGCCCGCGACCTGCTCGCGCAAGGGCGCCTGGGGGCGATGCTGTTGCGCAAGTACCCCCGCGCGCATGCGGTGCGCAGCGACAAGGCGCTGTACGACTATGCGCTGGAGCTCAAGGCGCGCCACCTGCGCAACGCAGGCACGGTCAACAAGGTGCTTTTCGACAACAAGATCCATGTGGTGCGCCATGCGCTGGGCTTGCACACGGCCGTGTCGCGCGTGCAGGGCAACCGGCTCGCGGCGAAGCATGAAATCCGCATTGCCGCAATGTTCAAGCAAGCGCCGGACGAGTTTCTGCGCATGATCGTGGTCCACGAGCTGGCGCATCTGCGCGAGAAGAACCACGACAAGGCGTTCTATCAGCTGTGCACCCACATGGAGCCGCAGTACCACCAGTACGAATTCGACCTGCGTCTGTACCTCACGCACGTGGAGCATGCCGGAGAGCGGCTCTGGAGCGCGGAGCCTGCGTGAAGCGGCTCCTGGACGCCAGCGCGATGGCTACGGCCGCGGGCGGTGCGGCTCAGGAGATGATGGGCAGGCCTGCGCTGCGCGCGCTGAGGGCCTCCGAGGCGCCTGGACAAGGCACCGCAACGGTTTCGCAGCAATCCGCGGGCAGGCCCAGCCAGCGCTGCGCCGCCGCCTCGAGCATGGCCACCGGGCCGGTCGTGAGCAGGCGGATGTCCGGCGATTTCGCCGCGGTGGCGCTGGAGGGTGTGTTGAGCAATCCCGCTGTTTCCAGGAGCCGCTGCGTCTGCCGTGCCACAGGCGCGCCGGTTTCGATGAACTGGACGTCAGGCCCCACCAGCGCCCGCAATTCATGCGCCACAAAGATGTAGTGCGTGCAGCCCAGCACCAGCGTGTCGATCTGCCCGGCTGAAGCGCCGAACATGCCCATGGCGTGGATGTAGCGCTCACACAGGGCGCCGGTTTCGGTAGCACCGACGGCGCCGCCAGGTGCTGGCATGGGCTGGGCCACGCCGCGCTCGATGGCATGGGCCAGGCCGTCGCACGGCTGCACCACGAACTCCGCTTGATCCGCCAGCGAACCCAGCAGCTTGCCGAACTTGCTGCTGGTGAGTGTGCCCCGCGTTCCGATCACGCCCACGCGGCCTGTTCTGGTGGCTGCCAGCGCTGGCTTGATGGCGGGCTCCAGGCCCACCAGGGGCAGGTCGGGGTGGTTGCTGCGCACCTCGTGGATGGCCGCCGCCGTGGCGGTGTTGCATGCCACCACCAGGGCCTTGATGTGGTGCTGCCCGCGCAGGTACTGCGTGATGGCGTGGGTGCGCGCGCTCACGTAGGCATCGCCGCGCTCGCCGTAGGGGGCGTTGGCGCTGTCCGCCAGGTACACGAAACGCTCGTGGGGCAGCTCGGCCCGCAGGGCGCGCAGCACGCTCAGGCCGCCGACCCCGCTGTCGAACACGCCGATGGGTTGTTGTGGCTGCGGCGGCGTTGGCTGGATCATGAAAAAATCACTGCGATGCTGGGGGAGATGAAGTCGACAGTGTGCCGCAGTCGCGCGCAAAATGCCGCGCGGCGGGAGGCACTCCGGGGAGCGCGTGCCTGGCGAGGGCCCGAGGAGGCCACCCACCAGGCTGCGCGGGCCGCCTGTCAGGCGGTGGCGGCGACCCCGATGCCCTTGAACTCCCCGGTGGCGATGCGCTTTTGCCACTCGGCCGGGCCGGTGATGTGCGCGCTGGTGCCGCCGGAATCCACCGCCACGGTCACGGGCATGTCCACCACGTCGAACTCGTAGATGGCTTCCATGCCCAGGTCCTCGAAGCCCACGACCTTGGCGGTCTTGATGGCCTTGCTCACCAGGTAGGCGGCGCCACCCACGGCCATGAGATAGGCGCTCTTGTGGTTCTTGATGGACTCGATGGCCACCGGGCCGCGTTCGGCCTTGCCGATCATGGCGATCAGGCCGGTTTTCTCCAGCATCATGTCGGTGAACTTGTCCATGCGCGTGGCGGTGGTGGGGCCGGCGGGGCCCACGGCCTCGTCCTTGACCGGGTCCACGGGGCCCACGTAGTAGATGACGCGGTTCGTGAAGTCCACGGGCAGCTTCTCGCCCTTGGCAAGCATGTCCTGGATGCGCTTGTGCGCGGCGTCGCGGCCGGTGAGCATCTTGCCGTTGAGCAGCAGCGTGTCGCCGGGCTTCCAGCTGGCCACTTCTTCCTTGGTCAGCGTGTCCAGGTTCACTTTCTTGCTCTTGTTGTAGTCGGGTGCCCAGTTCACGTCGGGCCACAGGTCCAGGCTGGGCGGCGTGAGGTAGACGGGCCCCGAGCCGTCCAGCACGAAGTGCGCGTGGCGCGTGGCGGCGCAGTTGGGGATCATCGCGATCGGCTTGCTGGCCGCGTGCGTGGGGTACATCTTGATCTTGACATCCAGCACGGTGGTCAGGCCGCCCAGGCCCTGCGCGCCGATGCCCAGGGCATTGACCTTCTCGAACAGCTCCAGGCGCAGCGCTTCGACCTTGTCGAGCGCGGGGCCGCCGGTCTTGGCGGCTTCGGCCTTGGCTTGCAGCTCGTACATATCGAGGTCGTCCATCAGGCTCTCCTTGGCCATGAGCACGGCCTTTTCCGCCGTACCGCCGATGCCGATACCCAGCATGCCGGGCGGGCACCAGCCGGCGCCCATGGTGGGCACGGTCTTGAGCACCCAGTCCACCACGCTGTCGCTGGGGTTGAGCATGTACATCTTGGACTTGTTCTCCGAGCCGCCGCCCTTGGCCGCCACGGTGATGTCCACGGTGTTGCCGGGCACGATCTCGGTGAAGATCACGGCGGGCGTGTTGTCCTTGGTGTTCTTGCGGTCGAACTGCGGGTCGGCCACCACGCTGGCGCGCAGGGTGTTGTCGGGGTGGTTGTAGCCGCGGCGCACGCCTTCGTTGATGGCGTCGTCCAGGCTGCCCGTGAAGCCGTCCCAGCGCACGTCCATGCCCACCTTCAGGAACACGTTGACGATGCCGGTGTCCTGGCAGATGGGGCGCTGGCCGGTGGCGCTCATCTTGCTGTTGGTCAGGATCTGCGCGATCGCGTCCTTGGCCGCCGGGCTTTGCTCGCGCTCGTAGGCGCGGGCCAGGTGGGCGATGTAATCGGTGGGGTGGTAGTAGCTGATGTACTGCAGCGCGGCGGCTACGGATTCGATGAGATCGTCCTGGCGGATGGAGGTGGTCATGGCGGTTCGTGGGGGAGTCTTTTGTGGAGAACGCAAACGCGTTCCTGTCCTGCCCGCCGCACACGCCGCCTGTCGACCAGCGCTGGGCCGCAAACCGCGCTGCCGATGGCAGGCGGACCGTATTTTGACAGACCCCCGCTGGCGCCACCTTGCGCCCGGGCAAAGGCGGGCGCCGCCGGTCGGCCATTGGCGCCTGCACGGGGGCGCCAGATACCCCATGGGGTGGTGTTCGGTCCGCCGTGTTCACGGCGCGCCTGTTCCCTCCCCGTCCTCCGGTTCTTCGTCGGTGTCGCTGCTGCCCGGCAGGTCGTCCGCGCTCAAGGGGGGCGCGCCGGCCTGCCGGTTGCCGCGCCCTGGCGTCTCGCGCTCGGTATCCACGGCGTCGCGTTCGCCATCCTGCATCCCTTCATCCGGGCCGCCGCCGTCACCGGGACCGCCAGCTTGCATGGTTTCCACATGGTCGGGGAGGATGTCGCGGGCGCTGGGCTGCGGGTCGGGCTCCACGCTGCCGCGCTCGCCCGTGCCAAAGCGATCGGTGTCGCTGTCCGATTCCGTGCTGTAGGCCCCTGCGCTGTCGCTGCCGGAGTCGGAGGCGTCACTGGGCCCCAGGCTGTCGATGCCGGTAGCACTGTGGGCGGGGGGAAGGTTGTCGGCGTCGATGCCGAGAAGGCTGCTGGTGGCCATGGTCTGCTCCGATGGTTGAGGAGGGGGCGCGGGCTCCATGCGGATCCGCGGCGCGGAGGCGGAAACACCGCCGCAATGCCATCGTCGGCGTGCACGGCGCTGCCCCGCGTCAGGCAGCGCTGACATGGGTGTCGTCCATCTTCGCCGGTAGCTTCCCAAGGCCTTGAAAAGGTGCCCGGGCGCTGGTTGCCGCGCTCAGAAGTCCGGCAGCGTCCCGATGACGGACGGGGTGAAGTCCGCGCTGCCCACGGGCTTTTCGCCCTGCGACCAGGCCAGCAGTGTGTCTGCCGGCATGGGGCGGGCGTAGAAGAAGCCCTGCAGCTCGTCACAGCCCATGCCCAGCAGGATGTCGCGCTGGCCGCTGGTCTCCACTCCCTCGGCCACCACGCGCAGGCCCAGGGCATGCGCCAGGCTGACCACGGCGGCCACGACGGCGCGGGCGTCCTCGCTGCTTTCCAGGTCGTTCACGAAGCTGCGGTCGATCTTGAGCTGCTGCGCGGGCAGCTGGCGCAGGTAGTTCAGGCTGGAGTAGCCGGTGCCGAAGTCGTCGATGGACAGGAACACGCCGATGCGCGCCAGCCCGTCGAAAGTGCGCTGGGTGGCCTTGATGTCTTCCATGGCCACGGATTCGGTGATCTCGCACAGCAGCTGCGAGGCATCCACCCCGTGGCGCAGCAGGGCCTGCCCGATGCGCTCGGCCAGCCCGCTTTCGCGCAGCTGGTGCACCGACAGGTTGATCGCCACGCGCATGCGCATGCCGCTGCGCGCCCACTCGGCGACCTGGCGGCAGGCCTCGTTGATGACCCAGTTGCCCAGCCGCCCGATCAGGCCGAAGCGCTCGGCCAGCGCGATGAACACCACCGGGCTCACCATGCCATGCTTCGGATGGTTCCAGCGCAGCAGGGCCTCCACGCCGCTGATCTGGCCGCGCGTGCCGTCGATCTTGGGCTGGTAGTGCAGGGCCAGTTCGCCCCGGTCCAGCGCCTGGCGCAGGTCGTTCTGCAACTCCAGCTGCTCGGATGCATCGGAGCCCATGTGGGGTTCGAACAGCGCATAGCAGCCGCCGCCCGCGCGCTTGGCGGCGTACATGGCGGCATCGGCGTTGGCCACGAGCTTGTTGCGGTCACCGTGGTCGGGGTGCACCACGACGCCGATGGAGCAGGCGATCTGCACCTGCTTGCCCGACACCTCGAACGGCTGCGACAGGGAGGACAGCACCCGGTTGGCCACTGTCACGCAGTCGGCCACGTCGCTCACGTCCTCCAGCAGGATCAGGAATTCGTCGCCCCCCACGCGCGCCACGGTATCGCCCTCGCGGGCTTCGCGGCGCAGCCGGTCGGCCGCGCTGCGCAGGATCACATCGCCCGCGGCATGGCCGAACGAATCGTTGATGGGCTTGAAGCCGTCCAGGTCCACGAACAGCACGGCCAGGCGGTCTTCCACGCGGTGGTGGTTGGTGCGGTCCAGGCGCAGCAGCGCGTGGATGAGGCGGTCTTCGAACAGCAGCCGGTTGGGCAGGCCGGTGAGGGCATCGGCGAATGCGCGTTTTTGCAGTTCGTCATTGGCCGCCTGCAGGCGGGTGTTGCTGTCCTGCAGCGACCGCGTCAGACGCTCGGCCGTGGCTTGCAGCCGCGCGTCCAGGATGGAGGTGAACAAGGTGCTCACCAGCAGCATGCCGGTGGCCATGAGCACCATGGCCGTCAGGCCCGGGCCGCCGAGCTCTCCCGCGCTCAGGCACACGGAGCCCATGGCAAAGCTGGCCGCCGCCATGCCGGTGTAGTGCATGCCGCAGATGGCCACGGCCATCACGAACGATGCCGCCAGCTGGTAGGGCAGTCGCTGGCTGGGCCGCACCCGGCGCAGCAGCTTGAAGATCAGCAGGGCCGTGGCCGAGGCCAGCACCGCGATCAGCACCGACAGCGCCACCAGCGGCAGGTTCCACACGATGCCTGGCGCCATTTCCATGGCCGCCATGCCGATGTAGTGCATGCCGCTGATGCCGGCCCCCATCACCAGCGCGCCCAGCGCCAGCTGCATCCGGCCAAAGTGTGTGCGGCTTGCGAGCTGCAGGGCCATGGCGGAGGCGGCCACGGCGGCCAGCCACGACAGCAGCGTGAGCCCGCCGGCAAAGCCGATCTCGATGGGCAGCCGGAAGGCCTGCATGCCCAGGAAATGCATGGACCAGATGCCCGTGCCCATGACGATGGACCCCGCGGCCCACCACGCCAGGCCGACGCGGCGCTGCGCGGTGCGCACCCGCCGCGCCAGGTCGAGCGTCACGTACGACGCGAGCATGGCAATGGCAAAGGAGGCGGCCACCACGAACAGGTTGTAGCTGGAGGGCATGAACGTGTTCATGGTGCGAAAGGTGCTGGGGTTGGAAGGGCAGGGTGCATCGGGCGCGCGGCGCCGTCAAGGGCCTGGGCAGACATGCGGCGAAAGCCTGCAGGGCAGGGGCCGCGCGCGACGGAGTGTAGCCAGGGGCGCGAAGCCGCGCCGGAGTGGGGGTTTGCCCTGGCTGGGCCGGGTCGGGGGGCCGGGCGGATGTCCCCACCTGCAGTGGTGGCGGTGCGGGCTGTTTCCTTCCGGGGCAAGGCTTGCCGCACACTGACTGCTCCACGCTCCCGCACGGGCCATACAAGTCTGTAAATGAGAATGGTTTGTTTTTGCATTATGCTGCCGGTCGCGCCGACATTCCCCGGTCGCACCCTTTTCCGGCCAGACGCCGGCCCGCCGCCGTGGCCTTCCCGCCACGCCGGGCGTCCGGCGTCCGCCCGCCTGTTGTTTCACTTGGAGAACCACTGCCCATGACCTCCCGTACCGAACGCGACACCTTTGGCCCCATCGAGGTCCCCGCCGACAGGCTCTGGGGCGCGCAGACGCAGCGCTCGCTGCAGAACTTCGACATCTCGGGCGAGCAGCAGCCGCGCGAGATCATCAAGGCCCTGGCCCAGGTCAAGCGCGCCTCGGCCGTGGTCAACCAGGCCCTGGGCCTGCAGGACGCGAAAAAGACCGAGGCCATCGTGGCCGCCGCCGACGAAGTGATCGCCGGCAAGCACCCGGGCGAGTTCCCGCTGGTGGTGTGGCAGACGGGCTCGGGCACGCAGACCAACATGAACGTCAATGAGGTGCTGGCCAACCGCGCCAGCGAGATCCTGGGCGGCGAGCGCGGCGAAGGCCGCCTGGTGCACCCCAATGACGATGTGAACCGCAGCCAGTCGAGCAACGACGTGTTCCCCACCGCCATGCACGTGGCCGCCGTGGAAGCGCTCACGCACAGGCTCTTGCCCGCCATCGCCAGGCTGCGCGCCACACTGGCGAAGAAGGCGCAGGATTTCGACGGCATCGTCAAGATCGGCCGCACCCATTTGCAGGACGCCACCCCGCTCACGCTGGGCCAGGAGTTCTCGGGCTATGTGGCCCAGCTCGACCATGGCGAGCGCCACGTGCGCGCCGCGCTGCCCCACCTGTACGAGCTGGCCCTGGGCGGCACGGCGGTGGGCACGGGCCTGAACGCGCCCAAGGGCTATGCCGAGCAGGCCGCCGCCGAGCTGGCGCGCCTCACGGGCCTGCCCTTTGTCACCGCGCCGAACAAGTTCGAGGCGCTGGCCTCGGTGGATGGCCTGGTGCACGCCCACGGAGCCCTCAAGACCCTGGCCGCCAGCATGATGAAGATCGCCAACGACGTGCGCTGGCTTGCCAGCGGCCCGCGCAGCGGCATCGGCGAGCTGAGCATCCCCGAGAATGAGCCCGGCTCGTCCATCATGCCCGGCAAGGTCAACCCCACGCAGAGCGAGGCCGTGACCATGCTGGCCGCCCAGGTGTTCGGCAACGACGTGGCCATCAACTTCGGCGGTGCCTCGGGCAACTTCGAGCTCAATGTCTTCCGTCCCATGGTGGCGCACAACTTCCTGCAGAGCGTGCGCCTGCTGGCCGACGGCATGGTGAGCTTCAACGACCAGTGCGCCGTGGGCATCGAGCCCAACCGCGAGCGCATCACCGAGCTGGTGGACCGCTCGCTCATGCTGGTGACCGCGCTCAACACCCACATCGGCTACGACAAGGCCGCCTACATCGCCAAGAAGGCGCACAAGGAAGGCACCAGCCTGCGCGAAGCGGCTGTCGCCTCGGGCCACGTCACGGGCGAGCAGTTCGACCAGTGGGTGGTGCCGGGCCACATGGTGGGCCGCTGATTCCGCCCGGGTCGGCCTGCACGCCATGGGCACGGGGGCACTGCCGTCATCTCCGCTGCTCGCGAGCTTTCGCGACAGCTACCGCGACCTGCTGCGCTACCTCTCGCACCGCACCGGCAATGCCGATGACGCGCGCGACGTGGCGCACGACACCTGGCTGCGCCTGGCCGACATGGACCTGCGCGGCGAGCAGCCCGCGCTGTGCGAGGCCGAGGCGCGGGCCTATGTATTCGCCATGGCGCGCAATCTCGTCATCGACCGGCAGCGCCACGCGGGCGTGGTGGCCCGCCATGCGCTGGCCCAGGCCCATGCGGACTCGGGCGCCGGCACGGCGGCGCGCCACGGCCCCGATGCCGCCGAGGCCCTGATGTACCGGCAGGCGGTGGACGCGGTCGAAGCCGCGCTCGCCGCCGTGCCAGAGCGCGCGCGCCAGGTCTTCCTGCGCCACCGCATCAACGGCGAAGGCCAGGGCGCGCTCGCGGCCGAATACGGCATCTCGCGCAACATGGTCGAGCGCGACATGATGCTCGCCATGGACCGCGTGCAGGCCGCCATGGAGCAGTGGCACGCGGCGGGCCGCAGCTCTCCTGTGGCACCGGCGTCGCACCACGAAGCCCGCCGCACCGGCCGCCGCCGCTCGCTGGCGGCATTGCTGAGCTTTGCCGCAATGGGCGTGGGTGGCGTGGGGGCCTGGCAATGGTGGCGCACCGCAGTCGCGCAGTGGCAGCAGGTGGCACGCACCGGCCAGGGGCAGACGCTGCGCCACCCGCTGCCCGACGGCAGCCGCATCACGCTCGACGCGCAAAGCCGCGTGCACATGGCGTACTACGCCGGGCAGCGCCGCGTGAGCCTGCTGGCCGGGGCGGCGTTCTTCGACGTGGTGCGCGACGCGGACCGCCTCTTCGTGGTGGAGGTGCCCGGTGGCGCCGAGGGGGGCGCCGTGCGCGTGACCGTGCTGGGCACGCGCTTCGGCGTGGAGCACGGCGCCGGCGGGGTCGATGTGCAGGTGGAGTCGGGCCGCGTGCGGGTGGAGTCGCTGGGGCCGGATGGCCAGCCCCTGGCGGTGCGGGAACTCGCGGGCGGACAGGCGCTGCGGGTGCGGCCGGGCGAACCGCTCGCCCAGGCCGTCGCCCCGGCGCACGAGGCCGCCGCCTGGCGCCACGGCGTGGTGGCTTTTGCCGATGCGCCGCTGGCCGAGGCCGTGGACCGCCTGCGCCGCTACCTGCCGCGCCCGGTTCAGGTGGAGGCCGGTGCCGCCGCGCTGCGCCTGTCGGGGCAGGTGCGCATTGCACAGGCCGAGGACTTCGTGCGGGCACTGCCTTCCGTCGTGCCGGTGCAGGTGCGGCTCGTGGCGGGGCAATGGCGGGTGGCCGCGCGCTGACGGCCAGGCCGGAGGATGGGGCAGGACGCGCGATTTTGGGGAATGTTGGTGAAAGTGGCCGCCAGCGCTTGCTCCATAAACGCTGAAAGCTATTGTTTTAATAGCTGTTTGGCCGATCAGGGCGCTGGCAGGCGCGCCGCCATTCAGGAAGTGGGAGGGCCCATTCGTTGTAGCGGGGAAAGGACTTCACCATGAACCGACAACGGCCCCGCACCCCGGCCCCCCGGCCTTCCGGCCCCGCACGCACCTCCCGTCCTGCCCGCCACGCACTCGCCGCCGCCATGCTGGCCATGGCGTCGCTGCAGATGGACATGGCCACCGCCCAGGGCGCACCCGCCCCGGCGGCCTTCGATATTGCCGCCCAGCCCCTGCCTGAGGCGCTGGCGCAATTCGCCCGGCAGTCGGGCGTGCAGCTGATCTACCCGCCCGAGCTGGTGCAGGGCCGACATGCCCAGCCCGTGCAGGGCGCGCGCAGCCCCGAGGCGGCGCTGGCCGAGTTGCTGCGCGGCAGTGGCCTGCGCATGCGCCGCGACGGCGCCACCCTGGTGGTGGAACGCGCTCCGGCCGACGGCGCCGCCGCGCTGCCCGAGGTGCGCGTGGCCGCCGAGGCCGAGGTCGAAACCGCCACCGGCCCCGTGCGCGGACTGGTGGCCCGGCGCAGCGCCAGCGCCACCAAGACGGACACGCCGCTCATGGAAACGCCGCAGACCATCACCGTGGTCACGGCCGAGCAGATGCAGGTGCAGCGCGTGCGCGACCTGGAGCAGGCGTTCGAATACTCTGCGGGCGTGCGTCCCGTGTCCGGTTACAGCGGTTCGTACGACGCGATCTACAGCCGGGGCTTCTGGGCCGATGCGCGCAATGGCAGCCTGTTTGCCGACGGGCTCAAGGTGTCCGACAACTCCTGGGCCTCGGGCAAGCAGGAGCCGTACGGGCTGGAGCGCGTGGAGCTGGTCAAGGGCGCGGCGTCGGTGCTGTACGGCATGTCGGCGCCCGGCGGCGTGCTGGCCACGGTGAGCAAGCGCCCCACGGCCGATGCCGTGCGCGAGGTGGTGGTGGAGGCGGGCACGTATGCGCACCGGCAGATCGGCGTGGACCTGGGTGGCGAGGTGGCACCGGGCAGCGACTGGACCTGGCGCCTCACCGCGCTGGCGCGCGACAGCGAGACGCCCGTGCGTCCGCTGCAGGACGACGCGGTGTACATCGCGCCCGCGCTGCGCTGGCAGCCGTCGGCCGCCACATCGCTCACCCTGCTGATGCAGCACCAGAAGCGCCGCCTGGGCTATTCGTACCCGCTGCCGCGGGTGGGCACCCTGCTGCCCGGCCCCGGCGGCCAGCGCATCGCGCGCTTTCGCTTCGTGGGAGAGCCTGCCTACGACCGGCAGGATGTGCGGCAGACCACGCTCACCGCCTTGTTCGAGCACCAGGTGAACGAGCATGTCACCCTGCGCCAGGGGCTGCGGTTCTTCGACTCCGAGGCGGACATCTTCTTCACCAACGCCAGCGTGGACCCGGCCGCACCCACGCGCGCGCAGCGCCGCGCCATCGACGAGTTCGAGCGCGTGCGCGGCTTCTCGTCGGACACCAGCTGGCAGCAGCGCTGGCGCAGTGGCGAGGTGGAGCACACGCTGATCGCCGGCGTGGACTACACCCGCTACCGCTCGGAATCGGAGTGGTACGCGCGCACGCTCGCCCCGCTGGATTTGTACCAGCCGCAATACGGCGCCGTGCCCGGCGCGCCCGCGCCGATGGCGTTCTCGGACACGTCGCAGCGCTGGCAGGCGGGCCTGTATGCGCAGGACCAGATCAAGCTGGGCGAGCGCTGGGTGGTGCTGGCCGGCCTGCGGCACGACTGGAGCGACGACCGCTCGCGCCCGTTCTTCACGGCCGCGCCTTGGTCGGTGGAGCGCACCGATGCCTTCACCGGCCGCGTGGGCGTGGTCTACCTGGCGCCGGGCGGCTGGGCGCCGTTCGCGGGCTACAGCCAGTCGTTCCAGCCGCAGGGCGGCACGGACGCGCAGGGCCGGCGCTTCAAGCCCACCGAGGGCGAGCAGTTTGAACTGGGGGTGCGGTGGCAGCCCAACGGCAGCGAGGGGATGATGTTGTCGGCCGCCGTGTACGACCTGCGCCAGGACAACGTGCTCACGCCCGATCCCGCCCATCCGCAGTTCAGCGTGCAGACGGGGCAGGCACGCTCGCGCGGGGCCGAGCTGGAGGTGCGCGGGCAGGTGGCGCGCCACCTGGAGGTGGTGGGGGCCTATGCCTACACCGACCGCCGCATCACGCGCAGCAACCTGCCGGACGAAGTGGGCCGCCGTGCGGCCGAGGTGCCCTACCACCAGGCCTCGGTCTGGGGGCACTACCGCCTGGCGGCCTGGGGCCTTCCGGCGTGGACGCTGGGCACGGGTCTGCGCTACACCGGCGACATGGTCGATGGCACGGCGAGCGCCTACCGCATCCCGGGCTATGGACTCGTCGATGCCATGCTCGCCTGGCAGGACGGGCCGTGGCGCGTGGCGCTCAACGTGCGCAACCTGTTCGACAAGGCGTTCCTGATCTGCAACGGCGCCCACTGCCGGGACGGCAGCCCGCGCACGGCCACGCTTTCGGCCGCGTACCGCTGGTGATGCGCTGCGGCGGGCGGGGATGTGCGGGGCCTAGCCGTGGGGCTCGGCCACTTCCTGCTGCGCCAGCGCCTCGAGCTGCTCCTGCTGGTAGACCACGATGCTGCGCTGGTGGATGCCGATGATGCCTTCGCGTTCCATCCACTTGAGCTCCACGTTGATGCGCTGGCGCGAGCCGCCCAGGAGCTGCGCGAGCTCGTCCTGCACCAGCGACAGCCCGATGGCGCCGCGCTGGCCGGGCACGGCGGCGCGCTCGCCGAATCGGCGCAGCACGTGCAGCAGCTGCTTGGCCAGCCGCGCGCGCAGGGGCAGGGTGGCCATGTCTTCCATCATCCAGTACAGGTAGCGCATGCGGCGCGCCTGCAGCGTGAGCAGGGCCTCGCCGAACTCGGGGTGTTCGCGCAGCAGCTGGCGGAACACGCCCTCGGCCACGCTCAGCACCGTGGTGGGGCCGTGGGCATGCGCGTCGTAGGTGTTGGGGCCGCGGTGCAGCACCTCGGCCTCGCCCACCCAGATGCCGGGCTCCACGTAGGCCAGCGTCACCTGCTTGCCCGAGGGCGTGGTGCGCCGAAACCGGATGGCGCCGCTGGCGCAGGCAAACCAGTCCTGCGCCAGATCACCCTGCTCCACGATCATCTGGCCGTGCGTGTAGCGCGTGACGCGCCCCAGCCGGAAGATGTCGTGCCGCAGCGACGGCGTGAGCGCGGCGAACCAGCGGCCCCGGTTGATGGCTTCGCGCTCCGGCGGGCTGAGGAAGGGGCGTTGCTGGTGGCGGTCGGCCAGGGGGCTCTCGGACTCTGGCAAGGCGGTGGTGGGCATGGCGGCAGGCTGGCGTTGGGCGGGGCCGGCCTGTGCGCGGGGCCGGGCCGACAGGGCGGAGAAAAAGGCGCAGGCGCCAAGTTTAGCGATGCGCCCCGGCATGCCGGGCGCGGCGCGGCACCTGCGCGACAGCAGGCGCTCCAGGCGGGGCCTTCGCGGGCCGTGGACGGGCGCGCGGCTTGCGCAAGAAGGCCAGGAGCCTGCGCTCGGCCGCGCTCAGCCCCCGGGGCGACGCGCTGCCGCCGATGCGGTCCCACACTTCCTGCAAGCCCGGGCCGGCGTCGGATGCAAGCCGCGAGCCCAGCTCCAGCACGGCAGGATGAACGTATGACTTCTTGCACACCGCTGGGGTGTTGCCCAGCTGGCGCGCCACCTCGGCCAGGATGGTCTTGGCGCTGTAGCGCACGTTTTTGTCGGCCGCGCCGGAGGCATCGGTCTGCGCACATGCCAGGCGGGTCAGCTCCAGCGCCTGCGTGGTGCCATGCCAGGTGCGGAAGTCCTTGGCCGTGAAGTGGTCGCCGCCGGTGGCGGCCGTGTCGTGCGTGATCTCGCGCAGGTAGTCGTTCACGTCGCCCGAGCCCACGGTACGTGGGGTGCCGTCTCCGTCCTCGTACTGGAAGAGCTCCTGCCCTGGCAGCTGCTGGCAGCGGCGCACCACCCGGGCCACGCGCGGGTCGTTCAGCTCGGCCTCCTGCAACACGCCGCTCTTGCCCCGAAAGCGCAGCCTGAGCTGGCTGCCGTGAAGCCGCGCATGCCGGGTGCGCAGCGTGGTCAGGCCGTAGGACCGGTTGCTGCTGGCGTATTCCTCGTTGCCCACGCGCAGGTAGGTGGTGTCCAGCAGGCGCACCAGCGCGGCCAGCACCAGCGTGCGCGTGAGCGGCTGGCCGCCGCGGTGCGCGGCCAGGTCGCGCGCCACGCGGGCGCGGATGCGCGGCAGCGCGCGGCCAAAGGCCTGCATGTGCTCGAACTTGCCTTCGTCGCGCTGCTGGCGCCACTGCGGGTGGTAGCGGTACTGGCGCCGTCCGCGCGCATCCAGCCCCGTGGCCTGCAGGTGGCCGTGGGGCAGGGGGCAGATCCACACATCGGTGTACGCGGGTGGAATGGCCAGGCGCTGGATGCGGGCGATCTCGTCCGGGTCCCGGAGCCATTGGCCGTCGGGCAGGCGGTAGCGAAAAGTCTTGTCGCTGCCGGGCTCCCGCGTGAGGCCTGGCATGGACGGGGTGACGTACACCAGCCCCCCGGGCAGCTTCTGTGGGCGGGGGGTGGGCCGGGGTGGCGCAGGTGCGCGGGGCGATGGGCAGGGGGTGGGCATCGGGGCGAGCAGGTGATAAGGACCAGTGCGTGGCCCCGATCACACCCGTGCCCGGGCGGTGCTGGTGTAGGTGCGCTGCGTGCGCCGGGGTGAGACAGGGACCGAATCGGCAGCGCCGCCGCGCCGCCATTTGGGGTGAATAGTGGCCCTTGCGCTTATTGAACAAGCGCCAATAGCTATAAAAAATGTAGCAATCTGCTCGGTCGGGCCGCGCTCAATCGGCCGCAGCCGGTTCCAGCGCAAAACCCACGCCGTACACCGACCGTATCCAGTCGCAGCCGTCGCCGCTGGCGGCCTTGAGCTTCCTGCGCAGGTTCTTGATGTGGCTGTCGATGGCGCGCTCGTTCACGTCCAGCGTGTCGTCGTAGGCCTGGTCCAGCAGCTGCGCGCGCGAGAAGATGCGCCCGCGCTGGCGCGCCAGCACCTGCAGCAGCCGGAACTCGCGCCGCGTGAGGCCCAGCGGCGTGCCGTGCAGCGTGGCCTGCCAATGCGATTCGTCGAGCACCAGCGCCGATCCGGCGGCGGGCGGCGGTTCCTGCGCGGCGGCCGTGCGGCGCAGCACGGCCCTGGCGCGGGCGACCACCTCGCGCGGCGAAAACGGCTTGCAGATGTAGTCGTCCGCGCCCAGCTCCAGGCCGATGAGGCGGTCCACCTCTTCCACGCGGGCGGTCAGCATGATGATGGGGTGCTGCGTGTGGCGCCGCGCCTGGCGCAGGATGGAGAGGCCGTCCATGCCGGGCAGCATGATGTCCAGCAGCGTGAGGTCGGGTGGCGCGGCCAGCAGGCTGGCGAGCGCGGCACGGCCCTCGGCCTGGTGCTCCACGGTGTAGCCCGCGTGGCGCAGGTAGTCGACCACGATGGCGGCGATGTCGGGTTCGTCTTCGACGACGAGGATGCGGTGGCTCATGAAGGGTTGTCCAGCAGGGGCAGTTGCAGGGTGACGCGCAGGCCTCCTTGCGGGGAGGCCTCGGCCGCGAGGGTGCCGCCATGGGCCAGCACGATGGCGCGGCAGATGGCCAGGCCCAGGCCGGAGCCGCCGTGGTCGCGGCTGCGCGAGGTTTCGGCACGGTACAGGCGCTCGAAGATGCGCGGCAGCTCGTGCGCGGGCACGCCGGGCGCGCTGTCGTCCAGCTGCACGCGCAGCAGCGGCGCGCCATCGGTGGCCCGTGTTTCCCCGGCCGTGACGCGCAACTGCCCGCCCGCATCGGTGTAGCGCAGGCTGTTTTCCAGCAGGTTCATGAAGACCTGGTGCAGCTGCTGCGCGTCGCCCCGCACCAGTGGCGCGGGGGCTTGCGCGGCCAGGGCCTCCAGGCCCGTGGTGTTCACCTCGATGCCGGCCTGGGCCAGGCGCGGGCGCATGGAGGCCAGCGCCTCGGCCAGCAGCGCGAGCGGGTGCACGGGCACCTGGGCCGACGGTGCACTGGTGCCAGCGGCATCCAGGCTGGCGCGCAGGTCGCCCACCAGCTGGATGAGGCGCATCACCTGCCGGTGCAGGCGCAGCGCGGTCTTGTCGTCAAACGGGCGCACGCCGTCCTGCACGGCTTCGATCTCGGCGCGCATGGCGGCCAGGGGCGTGCGCAGCTCGTGGGCCACGTCGCCCAGCCACTGGCGGCGCGAAGACTCGATGCTGCTCAGTTGTTCGGCCATGGTGTTGAAGGTGCGGGCCAGTCGGGCCAGTTCATCGTTGCCGTGCACGGGCACACGGGTGTGCAGGTGGCCCTGCGCAATCTCGCGCGCGCCGGTGGCCAGGGCCTCGACCGGGGCCAGCCAGCGCCGTGCCAGCCAGCCCGACAGCAGCAGCGCCAGCGCCAGGCCGGCCAGGCCCGTCCACGCCACGAAGCCCAGGTGTTGCGCCAGAAAGGCCTGGTCGGCCTCGCTGCGCACGCCCTGCGGGGGCGCCAGCACCAGATGGCCGATGGCCTGGCCGTCGGCGCCGGTCAGGGCCACGCGCGCGCTGCCGGGCTGGGGTGCCGTGCCTGCCACCAGCTTCTGCTGCGCGTCCACCAGGCCCAGGCGGGGAAACAGGTCGTCGGGGTGGCGTTGCGCGGATGGGGGCGGGGGGCCGCTGGTGCCACGCTCGCCCGGGGGCGGGCCGCCATCGGGGGGCGGGGGCGGCGGCGGCTGCTGCATGCCGCGCTCCGACGCCGGGTTGCCGTTCGCCATCCCGGGGGGCATGCCGGGCGGCTGTCCGCTGCGGTCGCTGGGCGGGGCGTCTTCCATGCCCTGGTGGCCACCCCGGCGCGGGCTTGCGCCCGGGTGGCTGAGCTGGCCCCAGAGGCGGGGCTGGCCGCGCAACGTGTCCCAGCCGCCCGTCTGTGTGTGGTGGGCCTGCAGGCGCTCCGCGAGCCAGCCCATGCGGGCCAGTTCGATCTCGGCCACGTAGGGCCCCAGGCCTCGCTGCAACCCCAGGCGGGAGAAGCCCGCAAAGATCAGCAGCAAGGCCAGCAGCAGGGCCGCCAGGGCGATGAAGGCTTTGCGGTGCAGGGTCAGGTGGGGCATCGGTGGGGCTGCAGGTGTCGTCAGCGGGCGGGTGGCGGGCCGCCCGCACCGCCGGGGCCGCCAGGCCCGCCCGCGGGCATGGCCACCAGGGTGCCGCCCATTGTGCGGCATGTGCCCGCGAGCGATTTGCCGTCGGGCATGGTCAACGTCACGCTGGCGCCTTCGGTCTTGCCCTTGCAGGCGGCATAGGCCTCGGGCGGCGGCGCGGGCGGGTCCTGCCGGCCGTGGGGTTGCGCCAGCACGGGGGTGGCGGATATTGCAGCCAGCATGGTCGTGAGCGCCACGCGGGCCAGCCAGCGGGGACGAAGAGAGTGCACAGGCATGGTGTTTTTTCTTTCAGTGTTGTGGAGAAAGGAGATCAGCGAGCCAGCGCCAGCACGTGCTACCGGCGCGGCGCGTCTGAGGGCGCAGTGGATTAAGGAAAGCGGTTGACGGGTGGGGCACGTTGTCAGAAACCGGCGCCGCCCAGGCCAGTGCACCCGAGGAACCGGCTTCGCCGGGCCACCGGGTGCGTCCCCCTTCGGGGGAAGGCGCCGAAGGCGACTCAGGGGGGCTTTCAGTCAAGCAGCGATCGAGATCGTGATGTTGGCCGAGTACCCGCCGCCGCTGTTGGCCTGCATGGTGGTCATCTCCAGCGTGGTGCCGTCGCTGAAGACGTTGTCCGTGGCGAACGACATGGAGGCCAGGTTGCGCACGCTGGCGCTGTAGCCCGAATTGGCGCTGTAGATGGTGCTGAGCAAGGCCGTGGGGAAGGCCAGCTGCGTGGTCTTGATCTTGTTGCTCGCGCTGCTGGCGGCGGCCAGGCTGCGGTACACCTCCAGGTGCATGTGGGGCATGCGGCCCGCGTAGCAGCCAGGCACGATGGTGGTGAAGGTGACCGTGCCGCTCGCATCGGTGGCCTGCACGCCGCGCAGGTAGTTGTCGGCGATGTTGCTGGAGCTGTACACGGAGTAGTTGCCGTCCTGCGTGCAGTGCCACAGGTAGATGGCGTAGCCGGACAGCGCGGCGCAGCTTGCGTTGGTGTTGGTCAGCGTGATCGTGATGGTGAACGGCACGCCGCTGACCTGCGTGGACGAACCGATGGAGCTGCGGATGTCCGAGCGCACGATACCGCTGAGCGCCAGCACGTTGTAGGTGTTGTTGCTGGCATTGGAGCCATCGGCAGGGTAGGGGCCGGCGGTTTCCTCCGGAACAACCGAGCAGGTGGTGGTGGTGCCTGTCCCGGTGCCCGTGCCTGTTCCCGTTCCGGTCCCCGTGCCGGCGGTCTCGGTCGTGTCGCTGGCTTCGGTGTCGCTGCCCCCGCCCCCGCAGCCAAGGAGCGTGGCCACGCCCAGCGAACCCAGGGCATTCAGCGCAAGGCGGCGGTTGGAAGGGGCCTGTGCGGCGGCGGCCAGGGGCTCGGGGAAGGGGAGGCGGTCCATGGATGGCTCCTGCAAGTGGGTATGGCCTGCACTGTGCCGTCCGATTGGGGAGAAATTTGGGAGCCGCTGCTCCCTCGGAATGCTATAAATTCAATAGCTATCAGCGCTTGTCCCTAAAGCGCAAAAGCGGTTTTTTGCCGGAAACCGTGGGCACCGGATGCAAGCGCACTGCGCGGCGCCGGGCGGGCTTCGTGGGCTTACTTCGCCGCCCCGGTGGCCTCGTGCCGGCAGCTGAAGGACCGGTCGCCACGCACGATGTCGTCGCTGCCGCACTGCCATTTGTGGATGTCCGTCTGCTGCTTGCGGGTGCGCAGCACGGGGGTGTAGACCAGGTGCTTGCCAGCCAGCGCCCGGTCGCCTGAGCTGTCGGCAATGGTCAGCCGCACCACGCCATTGGCCGGATCGATGGCCATGGCCTGGAAGCCGGTGGGAAGCTGCCCGGGCCGGCCCAGGCCGATGGCGGCGGCGCTGGCGGGAAAGGCGCCGGTGCTCCGGTAGTGGTTCTCCACCAGCCCCAGCACCGTGCGCGCGGCGCCGTCCAGCTGGCGCACGGCTTCGCGGCGCGGATTGGCGGGCTCCTCTCCCTGGTGCCACAGCGCCACGGCCACCATGGCCGCAAAGCTCAAGGCGGCCACCCCGCCCAGCATCACCAGCGCCTTGAGGAACCAGCCGGGCCCGCGGACCAGGGCCACGGCCTGCTGGATGGCGGTATCGCTGGCGTGGCGGGAGACCACGAACGTGCCCGTGATCGAACTGTGCAGGCCCCGCTCGCCAAACAGGGCGGTCAGCAGGCGGTGCAGCAGGAACGGCACGGCCAGCGTGAGCGCCAGGGTGAGCGAGTACTTCAGAAAGTGCCGCAGCACGGACCGCGCGATGCCAGGGCGTTCACCCGTGCGGGTCGCCACCCGCATGCCGAGCAGCCGCTTGCCCGCCGAGCCCTGGCCCAGCGCATCCATCAGCGCGGGGAGGAACAGGCCGAGGATGCCCAGCGCCAGCGCGGCCGGGTACGTGGCGCCCGGGGCGCTGTCGAAGGCCGGGCGCGCGAACACCCAGGCCAGCGCCAGCGCGACCGGAAAGGCCGCCATGCATGCGCCGTCGATCAGCGTGGCACCCAGGCGCGCCATGGTGCCCGGAAACACCTCCACCAGCCGCGCCGGCGCGGGTGTCTGGGCGGGCTGCCCCCGGCCTGCCGGGGCCCTCGGGGCGGGCATGTCCGCCACCAGCGGCGCCTGGCAACTGAAACACTGCGTGTAGGAAGCATGGTTCTGCCAGTTGCAGCGGGGGCATTGCATGGAGGGTGCGCCTGGGGTGGGCAAGAGGCCGCGCCAGGCGGCCTCCTCGCGGGGTGGGGGCTCAGTGCCGTGCGGGCGGCGCGGTGTGCGCCATCAGGCGGTCCGTCAGCGCGATGGCCAGCGCGCTCAGCAGGAACACCACGTGGATGATGGTCTGCCACATCAGCACCTTGAGGTCGTAGTTGGCGGCGTTGATGAAGGTCTTGAGCAGGTGGATCGAACTGATGCCGATGATGGCGGTGGCCAGCTTGACCTTGAGCACCGAGGCGTTCACGTGGCTCAGCCATTCGGGCTGGTCGGGGTGGTCTTCCAGGTGCAGGCGCGAGACGAAGGTCTCGTACCCGCCCACGATCACCATGATCAGCAGGTTGGAGATCATCACCACATCGATCAGCGCCAGCACCACCAGCATGATGATGGTCTCGTTGAGCGCGGTGACCTCGAAATCGCTCTTGTAGCCGATGCTGGAGACCAGCTGCTTGAGCGCGGCGGTGTTGCCGAAGGCTGCCTCGATCAGGTGCACCAGCTCCACCCAGAAGTGGAACACGTACACCGCCTGCGCCAGGATCAGGCCCAGGTACAGGGGCAGCTGCAGCCAGCGGCTGGCAAAGATCAGCGACGGCAAGGGGCGCATGGGCGACGGGGTGGCGGGATTTGGGGGGAGGGACATGGAATGTAGGGTGGGACTTGGGTCGCGCGATTTTAGGGGTGCCGCGTGACAGCCCCTCGCGCACAGGTGCCTTCTTCCCTGCCCGGCACTGGCGATTCTGTAAGCTTCGTGCCAGTCAGTGGCTTGTAAGTGCCGCGTCCGACAGTACCGCCCAATTCCAATTCCATCAGACCCAGGAGACAACACCATGAGTGCGCCCACATCCGCGATCGAGTCCGTATTGGTTGAGAACCGCGTGTTCCCGCCCGCCGATGCGGTCGTCAAGGCTGCCCGCATTTCGGGCATGGCGGGCTACGATGCGCTGTGTGCCGAAGCCGACAAGGACTTCGAAGGCTTCTGGGCCCGCCTGGCCCGCGAGAACGTGCAGTGGACCAAGCCTTTCACGCGCACGCTGGATGAATCCAACGCACCCTTCTTCCAGTGGTTCGCCGATGGGGAACTCAACGCCTCGGCCAACTGCCTGGACCGCCACATCGGCACGCCCACCGAGAACAAGACCGCCATCGTCTTCGAGGCCGACGACGGCACCGTCACCAGGATCACCTACAAGGAGCTGCTGGCCCGCGTGAGCCAGTTCGCCAACGCGCTCAAGGCCCACGGCGTGAACAAGGGCGACCGCGTGCTGATCTACATGCCCATGACCATCGAGGGCGTGATCGCCATGCAGGCCTGCGCGCGCATCGGCGCCACGCACAGCGTGGTGTTTGGCGGCTTCAGCGCCAAGGCGGTGCATGAGCGCATCATCGACGCGGGGGCCGTGGCCGTCATCACGGCCAACTACCAGATGCGCGGCGGCAAGGAACTGCCGCTCAAGGCCATCATCGACGAGGCCCTGGCGACGGGCGGCTGCGACACGCTGCGCCACGTGTTTGTCTATGAACGCACATCCACGGCCTGCAACATGGTGGCGGGGCGCGACAAGACCTTCGCCGAGGCGCTTGCGGGCCAGAGCACCGACTGCCCGCCGGTGGCCGTGGGGGCCGAGCACCCGCTGTTCATCCTGTACACCAGCGGTTCCACCGGCAAGCCCAAGGGCGTGCAGCACAGCACCGGCGGCTACCTGCTGTGGGCCAAGCTCACGATGGACTGGACCTTCGACCTGCGCCCGGACGACGTGTTCTGGTGCACGGCCGACATCGGCTGGATCACCGGCCACACCTACGTGGCCTATGGACCGCTGGCGGCTGGCGCCACGCAGATCATCTTCGAGGGCATTCCCACCTTCCCCAACGCCGGGCGCTTCTGGCAGATGATCGAAAAGCACCGGTGCACGATCTTCTACACCGCGCCCACCGCCATCCGCTCGCTCATCAAGGCGGCCGAGGCCGACGCCGCCGTGCACCCCGCGCGGTCGGACCTGTCGAGCCTGCGCATCCTGGGCAGCGTGGGCGAGCCCATCAACCCCGAGGCCTGGATGTGGTACCACAAGAACGTGGGCGGCGAGCGCTGCCCCATCGTGGACACCTTCTGGCAGACCGAGACCGGCGGCCACGTGATCACCCCGCTGCCCGGCGCCACGCCGCTGGTGCCCGGCAGCTGCACGCTGCCGCTGCCCGGCATCACCGCAGCCATCGTGGACGAGACCGGTAACGATGTGGCCAACGGCGCCGGCGGCATCCTGGTCATCAAGCGCCCGTGGCCCAGCATGATCCGCACCATCTGGAACGATCCCGAGCGCTTCAAGAAGAGCTACTTCCCCGAAGAGCTCAAGGGCTACTACCTGGCTGGCGATGGCGCCGTGCGCAGCGCCGACCGGGGCTACTTCCGCATCACGGGCCGCATCGACGACGTGCTCAACGTGTCGGGCCACCGCATGGGCACGATGGAGATCGAATCGGCACTGGTCTCCAAGACCGACCTGGTGGCGGAGGCCGCCGTGGTGGGCCGCCCCGACGATGTGACCGGCGAGGCGATCTGCGCCTTCGTGGTGCTCAAGCGCTCGCGCCCCACCGGCGACGAGGCCAAGCAGATCGCCAACGAACTGCGCAACTGGGTCGCCAAGGAGATTGGCCCCATCGCCAAGCCCAAGGACATCCGCTTTGGCGACAACCTGCCCAAGACCCGCAGCGGCAAGATCATGCGCCGGCTTCTGCGCAGCATCGCCAAGGGGGAAGCCATCACGCAGGACACGAGCACGTTGGAGAACCCCGCAATCCTGGATCAGTTGGCCCAGACCAACTGATCCAGGAGGTGCCGTGCATGCGGCGCCAGCGTGCAGCGCCTGCGGGTTTGGGGCCACTCATGTCGCCACAGGCGATGTGACGTGGCCACAGAATCCGGCAATCCTGGACCAGCTGGCCAAGGCCAACTGACCAGAGGGCGGTGCACCGCCGCGGGGCGCGGGCGCGCTGCGCCTGCAAATCAGCGTGGTGGGGGGGCCTGCCTGGGGGCGTGGCTGGCGTTCACCGTTCACGGGAACCTCGCCATCGGCAACGGGGTGCCGTCCAGCCCGAAGGCGTGCGCGGCCCCTTGTAGGACACCGACTGAAACCGCTCCCCCGCGGCGCGGGATGGCCCCTGCATGGGTTACAACGGCGGCATCGTGTCCCAGGCTGCATGCCTGGGCGCTGCATACCGGAGGTTTCCCATGCATCTGCGTTCCATAGTCCTTTTGTTGACGGTGCTGGCCATCGCGATCCTCGCGGCGCTCAACTGGCCCACCCTGGCCGCTCCCGCCCTGGTCTCCCTGGGGATCGTGGTCTTCGAGGCACCGCTGGGCCTCATCATGCTGGCCCTGACGGCCCTGCTGGGGATACTCTTCCTGGCCTACGTCCTGTCCCTCCAGGGGTTCGTGCTCATGGAGACGCGGCGCCACGGCAAGGAGATGCAAGTCCAGCGTGAACTGGCCGACAAGGCAGAAGCCTCGCGGTTCACGGAATTGCGCACCTTCCTGGATGCCCAGCACCATCAGGCGCACGCCGCCTTGCTGACCCGGCTGGACCAGCTGGAGGCGCGCCTGGCGGCGCGGGTCGCCGAATCCGACAATTCCACCGCGGCCTACGTGGGGCAGCTGGAACACCAGCTGCGCACCCGGGGCCTGGAGCCCGCGCCCGTGGTGCCGCCACTCGTCTGATCCCCGCTTGCGCGAGGCGCGGGCGGCAGGGCCCGGAAACGTTTGCGGCCGTGACAGGGATCTGGCACGGCCGCAAGGGGCGGGGAAGGGCGATGCAGCCCCCCGCCGTAAGTCCATCAAAGGCGCATCACTTTTGCGTCAGCACCCAAGCCGCCAGCTTCTTGGCCTCTGCATCGTTGACCTGCGCGTTGGCCGGCATCGGGACCGGACCCCATACGCCCGCGCCACCCTTGATGATCTTGGCGGCCAGCTTGTCCACGGCATCCTTCTGGCCCGCATACTTGGCGGCCACGTCCTTGTACGAAGGACCCACCAGCTTCTTGTCCACGGCGTGGCAGGCCATGCAGTTCTTCGAGGTCGCCAGGGCCAGATCGGCCATGGCGGGTGCCGCAACCGACAGCGTCATGGCAAGGGTGATCAGGGTACGCTTCATGGTGGGATTTCCTGTGGGTTGGGTTACAGTTCTTTTAATGGAATTGTAGTGAGTTGGGTTGACAGGCATTTGTCTGTCGTCAACCCGGCGTTTTCTGGAGATCGCGATGTACCTGCTGGGTCTTTCACTGGTGCTTCTGGCACTGAAGTATTTCGAGATCGGACCCGTGGCCAACTGGTCCTGGTGGTGGGTGCTGGCACCCTTTGCCGCCACGGCCCTATGGTGGGCCTGGGCGGATTCCACAGGGTATACGAAACGTAAAGCCATGGAAAAGATGGACCAGCGCAAGCAGGACCGGATCAACAAGAACAAGGAAGCCCTGGGCATGCGCCCGCGCAAACCACGCTGAGTGCATGCCGTGCTGGCCCTGTGCCCAGGCGGTTTGAACCAGCAGCTTAGCTGCGCCATCCCAATAAAAACGCCCGGGGCACACGTGCTCCGGGCATTTTTTTGCCTAGAGAGCGGGGGGCATTGGCGCACTCCCCGCTCACCCTGTCTCTGGCGCCGCAGGCGACAACTCAATAGGCGTCCAACACCGCACCCTTGCTCGCGCTCGATGCATTGAAGGCGAACTTGGCCTGCACGCCGCGGGTGTAGCGGGGGGCAGGGGCCGTCCAGGCGGCGCGGCGCTTGACGATTTCTTCCTCGGGCACGTTCAGCTCCAGCAGCAGCTGGCGCGCGTCGATGGTGATGCTGTCGCCTTCGTTGACGAAGGCGATGGTGCCGCCGGCCGCCGCCTCGGGCGCCACGTGGCCCACCACCATGCCCCAGGTGCCGCCGGAGAAGCGGCCGTCGGTGATCAGTCCCACGCTTTCGCCCAGGCCGGCGCCAATGAGCGCACCGGTGGGGGCCAGCATCTCGGGCATGCCGGGGCCGCCCTTGGGGCCGAGGTAGCGCAGCACCATCACGTCGCCGGCCTTGATCTTGCCGGCCAGGATGGCTTCGAGGGCCGATTGTTCGTCGTCGAACACGCGGGCGGGGCCGGTGATGACGGGGTTCTTCAGGCCCGTGATCTTGGCCACGGCACCCTCGGGGCTCAGGTTGCCCTTGAGGATGGCCAGGTGGCCCTGCGCGTACATCGGGTTGTCGATGCCGCGGATCACGTCCTGGTCGGCGCGGGGCACGTCGGGCACGTCCTGGAGCACTTCGGCAATCGTCTTGCCGCTGATGGTGATGCAGTCGCCATGCAGCAGGCCGGCGTTGAGCAGCACCTTCATCACTTGCGGGATGCCGCCCGCGCGGTGCAGGTCCACGGCCAGGTACTTGCCGCTGGGCTTGAGGTCGCACAGCACGGGGGTCTTCTGGCGCACGCGCTCGAAGTCGTCGATGGTCCATTCCACGCCGGCGGCGTGTGCGATGGCCAGGAAGTGCAGCACCGCGTTGGTGGAGCCGCCGGTGGCCATGATCACGGCCACGGCGTTCTCGATGGCCTTCTTGGTCACGATGTCGCGGGGCTTCAGGTCCATCTTGATGGCCTCGATCAGCACCTTGGCCGATTCCTTGGCCGAGTTCATCTTCTCGTCGTGCGGGTTGGCCATGGTGGACGAGTACGGCAGGCTGATGCCCAGGGCTTCAAACGCGCTGGACATGGTGTTGGCGGTGTACATCCCGCCGCACGAGCCGGTGCCGGGGATGGCGCGCTTCTCGATTTCCTTCAGGTCGAAGTCGCTCATCTTGCCCGCGGCGTTCTCGCCCACGGCCTCGAACACGCTCACGATGTTCAGGTCCTTGCCCTGGTAGTGGCCGGGCAGGATGGTGCCGCCGTAGACGTAGATGGCGGGCACGTTGGCGCGCAGCATGCCCATCAGGCCGCCGGGCATGTTCTTGTCGCAGCCGCCCACCACCAGCACGCCGTCCATCCACTGGCCGCCCACGCAGGTCTCGATGCAGTCGCTGATGACCTCGCGGCTCACCAGGCTGTACTTCATGCCTTCGGTGCCCATCGCCATGCCGTCGCTGATGGTGGGCGTGCCGAACACCTGGGCGTTGCCGCCCGCTTCCTCGATGCCGGCGATGGCCGCGTCGGCCAGCTTCTGCAGGCCGCTGTTGCAGGGCGTGATGGTGCTGTGGCCGTTGGCCACGCCGACCATGGGCTTGACGAAGTCGCCTTCCTCGTAGCCCATGGCGTAGTACATGGAGCGGTTGGGCGCGCGCGACTTGCCTTGCGTGATGTTGGCGCTGCGGCGGTTGATGGGCTGGATCGGGATGGTCTTGCTGTCTGCCATGGCGGTTTTCCTGGTGGGGAGTCGTTGTAGTGGGAAGACGCCGCAGAGGGGCGCACGGGTCTTCGGCTGTCGGGGTGCAAGTATGCGAGGTTTGGAGTGGCGTTTCCAATCCCTTTCGCCTGCTTCAGTAATATATAAAACATATCACCGGATCACCACCGCTATGAAAGAAGCATTCATCGACGTGCGCGCCTGGCGCCAGTTCGTGGCCGTGGCCGAGGAGCTGCACTTCGGCCGCGCCGCGCTGCGCCTGCACATGACGCAGCCGCCCCTGACCCAGGCGATCGCGCAGATGGAGCGCTCGCTGGGCGTGGTGCTGTTCGACCGCACGCGCCGGCGCGTGGCGCTGACCCCGGCGGGCGAGGCGCTGCTGCCCGACGTGCGCGACTTTCTGGAGCGTGCGCAGGCCTTGCCGGCCCGCGCCCGCGCGGCGGCGGCCGGTGAGGTGGGGCGCGTGCGCCTGGGATTCGTCTCCACCATCGGGTTCGAGCGCCTGCCTGAATGGGTGCGGGACTTTCGCGTGTTGTGCCCCCAGGTGGCGCTGGAACTGGTAGAGGCCACGGGCGATGTGCAGCGCGAACTGTTTGCGCGCGGTGAACTGGACGCCGGGCTCATGCTGCATTCGCCGGGCTTCGCGCCGCCCGGGCTGGCGCGGCTGGTGGTGGCGCAGGAGCCGCTGGTGCTCGCCTTGCCCGAGCGCCACGCGCTGGCCGGTGCGCCGCGCCTGGACCTGGCGCGGGTGCTGGCCGAACCTTTGGTGATCTTTCCGCGCCGCATCGTGCCTTCGCTGCACGACGCGATCTTTGCGCTGTACCACGCAGCGGGCCGCGTGCCCGTGGTGGCGCAGGAGGCCATCCAGATGCAGACCATCGTCAACCTGGTATGGGGCGGCCTGGGCGTGGCGTGGGTGCCCGAGAGCGTGACCCAGTTCCGCCGCGAGGGCGTGGTCTACCGCGCTGCGGATGCGTTCGGGGCCGCGCCGGCCAGGGCCGCCAAGGCGGCCGCCGCGCCGCCACTGCCCGTGTGCGAAACCAGCCTGGTCTGGCCCGCCGCGCTCAACAACCCCGCGCTGGCGCGCTTCACTGATTTTGTGCGCGAGCGCTCGGCGGTGGGCTGAGTCAGCCCGCCGCGGCCGGCGCGGTGCGCCCGCGCGCGAACAGCAGCCCCACCGCGATGGCCAGCAGTGGCAGCATCACCGCGTTGATCGCCGTCCAGCCCACGCCAGTGAGCAGCGCGCCCGAGGCAAAGGACATGGCCGCCGCCACGGTGCCGTTGGCCAGTTGCATCAGCGCCTGCGCCTGGCCGCGCTCCTCGGGTGCATGGCTTTCGGCGAGCAGCGCTGTGCCCGAGATCACCATCAGGTTCCAGCCCGTGCCCAGCAGGAAGGAGCTGGCCAGGAATTCGGTGAACGCCATGCCCGAGAGCGCCACCGCCGCGCTGGCCGCCAGACAGGCCGCCCCCACGGCCGCCACCGGGCGGCTGCCGAAGCGGTCCACGAGCTGGCCCGCGAACAGCGCCGGGAAGAACATGCCGATCACATGCCACTGGATCACCTGCGCGGCCGATGCCGCCGAGAAGCCGCACACCTCCATGGCCAGCGGCGTGGCGTTCATCACCAGGATCATCAGGCCGTGGCCGATGGCCGCCATCACCACGGCGGCGCGCAGCCCGGGCCGGGCGAGCAGGGTGCGCATGGCCGCGATGCCGCCCGCCGCAGGCTGGGGCGCGGCCCCCTCGCGTAGCCGTGCCATCACCGCCCACCCGAGTGCGGACAACACCGCAATGGCCAGGTAGGCGCCCGCCAGCGGCGTGGCCAGCAGGTTGCGCGACCACAGCGCCAGCGGTGGCGCGAACACGGCGGCGCACAGGCCGCCTGCCACCACGCAGGCCGCCGCGCGCCCTTTTTGCTGCGGGTCCACCGCCTCCAGCGCCGCATAGGTGTAGTAGCCCGACGATGCCTGGTACGCGCCGATGGCCAGCGTGCCCGCGCAGAACACGGCAAAGCTGCCCCATTGCACGCCCGCCATGCTCACCAGCCCGCCCGCCACGCCAAGGAGCGCACCGGCCTGCAGCCCCGCGCGCCGCCCCCGGCGCTGCATGAACAGCGACAGCGGCTGCACCGACAGCAGGTTGCCCAGAACCAGCAGCGCCAGCGGCAGCGTGGCGAGGGTGGGCCAGGGCGCCAGCCTTGCCCCCACGATGGAGGTGAGTGTGATGCCGATGATGGAGCAGCCCCAGTAAAGGGCCTGGCCCGCGAACAGAAGGCGAACGGACGCATTGCGCAAGAGCAGCATGGATGGCTTTCGGTGGTGCGCCCCGGTGGGCGCGTAGGAAGGAAAGGGGCCGGGCCGCGGGGCGGTCAGTCCAGCGGCACACCCGCGCCAAAGCGCTGCGCATAGGCCTGCGGGCTCACGGCGCGGTGCTTGTGAAAACTGCGGCGCAGGTTCTCCGGGTGCTCGAACCCGCACAGCCGGGCCACGGTGGAGATCGATGCCTGGGCCTGCGCCAGCAGCGTGGACGCAGCTTCCACGCGCACGCGTTCCACGTAGCGGGCGGGCGTCATGCCCAGCTCGCGCTGGAACACGCGCGAGAGCGTGCGGGTGGGCATGCAGGCACGTTCGGCCAGGGCATCAAGCGACAGGTCGCCGCCCAGCTGCGTGGGAATCCATTCGAGCAGCGCGGCCAGCCGTGGGGCGTGCAGGGTCTCGGGCGCCAGCAGGGGGCTGAACTGGGCCTGCCCGCCCGGGCGGCGCATGAACATCACGAGCCGCCGCGCCACGGCCAGGGCCAGGGGACGGCCCAGGTCCGCTTCCACCAGCGCCAGGGCCAGGTCAATGCCGGCGGTGACGCCCGCCGAAGTGAAGACATGGCTGTCGTGTGGGCTGGCGGCGTCGTACGTGTGCAGGCAGTCGTGCTCCACCAGCACCTTCGGGTGGCTCTGGCGCAGGCGGTCCAGGCGTGACCAGTGGGTGGTGGCGCGCCGTCCGTCCAGCAGCCCCGCCTGTGCCAGCAGCAGCGCGCCGGAGCACACCGACCCCAGCCGCCGCACCCGCGGCTCGGCGTGGCGCAGCCACTCGCACAGGCCGGCATTGGACAGCTGCGCAATCACCCCATCGCCGCCCGCCACCAGCACGGTGTCGAAGCCAGCCGCATCCAGGGTTCCCCAGGCGCCATCGGCCACCAGCGCGAACCCGGCCGATGTGGGCACGGGCCCTGGCGCTTCGGCCAGCAGGTGCAGCGTGTAGGCCGGCGGCAGGCCATGGCCCGTGCGCTCTGCGTTCGCAGAGCCAAACACCTGCATGGGGCCGACCACGTCCAGGCTCATGACGCCGGGGTAGAGGAGGCAGGCGACAGCGCGGGATGGAGGGTGCATGGCGCCAGTGTGAAGGCTCCGTGGGTTGGCTGCAACGACAACATCCCCACAGATCTGGCCACTGGCTGGAGGGCGGCCTGGGGGACAGGGTGCTTCCGGCGGGTCGCCGGCGTTCGCACCGGGGCCGGGGCAGTCGCCAGGCGATTCAGCGCGGGGACGGCGGTGCGCCGATGCCGGGCAGGACGGCGCTCAGATCGACGGCCTCGGCCATCGCGCGGTTGCCTTCATCGCCCGGATGCAGCCGGTCGCCTGAATCGAAGCGCGCCGCGATGCGGGCAGGGTGGGCCGGGTCGCGCAGCGCCGCATCGAAGTCGATCACCGCATCGAATGCGCCGCCGTGGCGGATCCAGTCGTTCACCTGCTGGCGCAGTGCGTCCTTGTCGGGATGGTGGTAGTTGCTGAGCGGCGTGCCAGGCAAGGCACCCTCGAACGGTGTGAGCGTCGCGCCGATCACCCTCAGCCCGTGGCCGCGTGCCTGCGCGATCAGCTGGCGGTAGCCAGCCGCCAGCGCCTGCAGCGTCGGCCGGGGACTTGCCGGGGCGAACGCGGTGCCCGGCCAGGAGATATCGTTGATGCCCAGCATCACGATGACGCTTTGCACGCCAGGCTGGGCCAACACGTCGCGCTCCAGCCGCGCCAGCGCATTGGCGCCCATGCCGTCGGACAGCAGGCGGGCGCCGGAAATGCCGGCATTGACGACCGCCACCCCGTGCGGCGCCAGGCGGGTGGCCAGGAAATCCGGCCAGCGGCGGTCCTTGTCCAGGCTGGCGGTGGCCCCGTCGGTGATGGAGTCCCCGATCACGACGACCGCGCGCGCGGCCGGTGCGGCTTCCACCTGAATGCCCGCCAGCAGCGGGCGCGCCGTGGTGCTCTGCACCGCTGCGCCTCCGGCGACCAGCTCCGGGGTGGTGGCCTGGTCGCCGGGGGCGATCCAGGTGGTCTGCCGTCCGTCCCAATGGAAGGTGCTCACCGGCGTTTCATCGGGGAGGTACAGGCTCACCGCAAGCTGCGCCAGCGCGGGCACGGCCAGCCCCACGGGGTCGCTGACCAGCGACGCGCCGGGCAGGATCGTCGCCGCCTCCTGGCCGCCAAAAGTGACGGTGTGCAGGCTGTCTGCCAACACGGCCCCGCCGGGAGCTGGCCGCGCGACCGTCGCCTTGCCCAGCGCCACCGGCTGCCGGCCGTAGGCATTGGACAGCACAATGCGCACGCGGGGCCCGCCCAGGCTGACGCGCGCCACCTGCCGCACCGTCTGGCCATGCAGCACCGGCGGAAGGTGGGTGGGGAACAGGAAGTCCGGTTCCCAGGCAGGCTGGGGGCTGGCGCCCCAGGTTGCCACCCAGGTGGACGCACCGACAGGCGCTGGAGCGTGGGGCGCGGCCGCGCCAGCCGAAAGTGCAATGGCCAGCAGCGCCGAAGCCGAGAGGGCAGGGAGGGTTTTCATATTGTTGAATTCATTGGCTTTGTAAGATTCAATGATGAATTCAAAGACATGAATAAACTAGACTTCTCCCCGGAAGAACATTTGTGATTTGAATTCACCGAGGAAGCCGCGATGGCCCGTCTGGATGTCAATCGCTCCGGCGAACTGGAGGTATTTGTCCGTGTCATCGAGCTGGGCGGGTTTTCCGCGGCAGCCCGTGCCTGCGGCATGACGCCTTCTGCCGTGAGCAAGCTGGTCGCGCGCATGGAGCAACGCCTGGGCACGCGGCTGGTGAACCGCTCCACGCGGCAGCTCCAGCTCACCCCCGAGGGCTGTGCCTTGTACGAGCGTGGCGTGCGCATCCTGGCCGATCTGGACGAGGCCGAGCGCTGCGCCAATGCGCACGCCGCGCCGCGCGGGCGGCTGCGGGTGAACGCGAACGTGCCGTTCGGGCACCATTTCCTGCTGCCGCTTGCTCCGCAGTTCCTTGAGCGCTGTCCCGATGTCACCCTGGACATCGTGCTGACCGATGAAGTCATCGACATCCTGGAGCAGCGCACCGACGTGGCCGTGCGCGCGGGCCCGCTCAAGAGCTCGAACCTGATGGCGCGCAAGCTCGGTCAGACGCGCATGGTCATCGTTGGCGCGCCCGGCTACCTGGAGCGTAAGGGCATGCCGGCCGCGCCGGATGATCTGCTGCTGCACAACCGGCTGGGCACCAGCTACGTGCGCGCCCAGGCCGGCTGGCCGCTGCGGCACAACGGTGTGGATGTGGTGGTTCCGGTGGCGGGCAATGCCCAGGCCAGCGACGGTGAAGCCCTGCGCCACCTGGCGCTGGCCGGCCTGGGGCTGGCGCGCCTGGCCGCCTTCCAGGTCCGCGACGACCTGGCGGCAGGCCGGTTGCGGCCCGTGCTGGAGGAATCCAATCCGGGCGGCCTGGAGGAAGTGCATGCCGTGTTCGTCGGCCAGGGAGGCTACCTGCCGCTGCGCGTGCGCGCCTTCCTGGATTTCCTTGCCGAACGGGTCGACATCGGCGCGCAGTCAGTTCGTTCATGAGGCGCGCCGCATGCTGCGGCCGGGCACAGCCTTGCCGGGATGGCAATCCCTGGAGTTGTTCTTGGCCGAAAAGGCCTTGAACAGGTTCCTACGCCGATGCCTGTGACTGCAGGTAGTTCTGCAGGCCGATCCTGTCGATCAGGCCGATCTGCTTTTCGAGCCAGTAGGCGTGGTCTTCCTCGGTGTCGCGCAACTGGGCCAGCAGCAGGTCGCGGCTCACGTAGTCGCCCACGCTTTCGCACAGGGCCATGCCGTTTTGCAGGGCGGCGCGCACTTCGTACTCGGTGGCCAGGTCCTTGCGCAGCATCTCGGGCACGGTCTCGCCGGGGGTGAATTCCTTGGGGCGCATGTCGGGGCGGCCGCCCAGGAAGAGGATGCGGCGCAGCAGCGCGTCGGCATGCTGGGTTTCTTCCTGCATCTCGTGGTCGAGACGGGTATAGAGCTTGACGAAGCCCTGGTCCTCGTAGATCCGCGAGTGCGCGAAATACTGGTCGCGCGCGGCCAGCTCGCCGCGCAGCAGATCCTTGAAATACTCGACGACTTGTGGGTTTCCCTGCATGTTCTTATCCTTGAATTTCTGGTGGGGAGTATCGCGCGGACCGTGCCTTTGTGGGCAATGCCCCCGGCTTGCCGCTCTGCATGCGTACCGGGATCAGAAGCGTTCTCATTGGGGCGCAAATGGGGCGCGCGGCCCGCGCCGCGGCTGCCCCCACGCCCCGCGGGGCTGCCGGCTGCCCTCCGCCACGGCGCGCGGGCACAATACCGCCCAAATGCTGATCTACCCCCACATCGATCCCGTCGCCCTGCAAGTGGGCCCGCTGGCCATCCACTGGTATGGCCTGACCTACCTGGCGGCCTTCGGGCTGTTCATGCTGCTGGGCATCGCCCGGCTGCGGCACCCGCCATTCGCGTCCATCACAGGGCCCGGCGCGTGGACGCGCAAGGATGTGGAGGACATCCTGTTCCTCGGCGTGGCAGGCGTGGTGGTCGGTGGGCGCCTGGGCTACTGCCTGTTCTACAAGCCCGGCTACTACCTGAGCCACCCGCTGGAGATCTTCGCGGTGTGGCAGGGGGGCATGGCCTTTCACGGCGGACTGCTGGGCGTGATCGCGGCGATGCTGTGGTTTGCCCATTCGCGCAAGCGTCCGTGGCTGCAGGTGGCCGACTTCGTGGCGCCCTGCGTGCCCACGGGGCTGGCGGCGGGGCGGGTCGGCAACTTCATCAACGGCGAGCTGTGGGGCCGCTTTTCCAGCCCCGACCTGCCGTGGGGCATGGTCTTCGCGCACAGCGGCTCCATGCAGCCACGCCACCCGTCGCAGATCTATCAGTTCCTGTTGGAAGGGCTGCTGCTGTTCATCCTGCTGTGGCTCTATGCGCGCAAGGAGCGCCGCCAGGGCCAGGTGGCGGCGGCGTTCCTTGTGGGCTACGGCGCATTCCGCTTCATCGCCGAGTATTTCCGGGAGCCCGACGCCTTCCTGGGCGTCCTGTCGCTGGGCATGAGCATGGGCCAATGGCTCTGCGTGCCCATGATCGTCGCCGGCGTCGCGCTGTGGCTGTGGGCGCAGCGGCAGCCGGCCCCCGTGCCCGGTTTCAAGTAAAAAATACTTCTGACGCTTGATGATCAAGCGCTGGCAGCTATTGAAAATATAGCAAACAGCGGGCTGTGGCCGGCTGCTCATCCCGCAGCCTGTATCGCGGGGTGGCGGGCTTGCGCACGCGGCTTCTTCCGCTGCCTTCCTCAGGGCGCTCCTTCGCGGCGGGGCCCTGGCTGGCGCCGAACCCGAACCCGTGCCATGCGCGCGGCGCGTCCTGCAGGGCCTGGGGCACCGGTTTTCCGGTGAGTCCGGCGGCCGTGCAGGCCTTGCCACTGGGGGCGGGCAGCCCCGCCAACCTCATCCCGACGTGCGCGAAGCGCCTGGCTTCTCCGTGACCTCTTCCAGCGTGCCCCCATGGCCCGCTGAGTGCGCGCGGATGTGGTGTGGGAGCCACCGGCCCGCATTTTTTTGCGAAATTCAACGAATTGGGCGTTCCAGGTCTTGTAATTTTTCATAATTATGAGAAATTACGTAGAAATCAGAGAAAGCCCGGTATTTGTGAGCTTTTGGCGGCGTGTTGGCGGCCAAAGGCGTCAG
Organism: Acidovorax sp. GW823-FHT01C06; assembly: GCF_058798375.1. NCBI lineage: Bacteria > Pseudomonadati > Pseudomonadota > Betaproteobacteria > Burkholderiales > Comamonadaceae > Acidovorax > Acidovorax sp. GW823-FHT01C06. The sequence goes on along the minus strand of NZ_JBXAKN010000013.1, from coordinate 74,040 downwards.
AGAATCTGACTGTGCCGCCTCTGCCACTGGAGTTCACCCGCACCATGCGCCCGATTCCCAACTCATTGCACGACGAAGCCGCCTCGCGGCTGCGCGAGCAGATCTTCGCCGGGGCCTTGCCGCCGGGGAGTTTTCTGGACGAGGCGGCGCTGTGCGAGCGGCTGGCCATTTCGCGCACGCCGCTGCGCGAGGCGCTCAAGGTGCTGGTGGCCGAGGGACTGCTGCGCCACGAGCCGCGCCGGGGGTGCTTCGTGGCAGAGATCTCCGAACGCGACCTGGACGACCTGTTCCCGGTGATCGCCTTGCTGGAGGGGCGGGCCGCGCACGAGGCCACCCGCAAGGCGGGCGCCGCCGACGTCGCGGCGCTGGAGGTGCTGCACGAGCGCCTGCAGCAGTGCGCCTCGGACGGACTCCTTACCGACTACTACGAAGCCAACTACGCGATCCATGAGGCCTTCATCACGCTGGCGGACAACCGCTGGCTGGCGCAGGTGATCGGCGACCTGCGCAAGATCCTGCGGCTGGCGCGGCTGCAGACGCTGCATGCGCCGGGCCGCCTGCAGCAAAGCCTGGCCGAGCACCTGGCCGTGTTCGCCGCGCTCAAGGCGCGCGACTGCGACGCTGCCGAGGAGGCCATGCGCACCCACCTGTTGCGCCAGCGCGATGCGCTGCGCGACGTTGCCCGCAACCAGCAATCGAGGCTGAGACCATGATGAACAGTACCCCCGAATGGATCGCCCGCAGCGTGTCCCGCCTGCGCACCGCCGCGCCTGCCACGGACAAGGCGGCCGACAAGTCCGGCGAGAAGCCCGCGAGGGCCGCCATCGACAAGTCGGTGACGGATGTGGTGGCCAAGGTGGCCGTGCCGCGCTCCACGCACGAACGTCTGCAGGCGACGCTGCGCCGCGGGCAGGAGGCGCTGTCGCCGCGCGCGCTGCGCCGCCTGCTGGCGGACCTGCAGGAGGTGGTGGCCCCGCAGGTGAGTGAGCTCGAGGGCGGGCGCCGCGCCCAGGCGGTGGCCGAGTGGTATGCCAGGGCCGAGACCGAGATGCGGCGCGACATGTGGCTCCTGATGTGCGAGCAGTTCGCGCCCGACGCCACGCGTTTCAAGTCGGCCCGCCAGCGCTACGAGGCCGCGGCGGGCACGGCCGAAGAGGGGCAGGCCGAGATCAGCCTGCGCCGCGCGCTGGTGTCGCCGCGCACCCGGCTGCTGCAGCGCTTTTCCGTGTTCCCCGAGGGCATGCGCTTCCTGGTGGACATGCGGGCCGAGCTGCTGCCGCTGCTCAAGGCCGACAAGCGCCTGCTGGCGCTGGATGCGGAGCTGGAACACCTGTTCTCCACCTGGTTCGACGTGGCCTTCCTGGAGCTGCGCCGCCTGTCGTGGGATTCGCCGGCCTCGCTGATCGAAAAGCTCATCAAGTACGAGGCCGTGCATGACATCCGCAGCTGGGCGGACCTCAAGAACCGGCTCGACAGCGACCGGCGCTGCTACGGCTTCTTTCACCCGCGCCTGCCCAACGAGCCGCTGATCTTCGTGGAGGTGGCGCTGGTGGACAAGATTTCTGCCAGCATCACGCCCTTGCTGGACGAGGCGGCCGCACCGGTGGACATCTCCCGGGCCACCACGGCGATCTTCTACTCGATCAGCAACACACAGACGGGCCTGCGCGGCGTGAGCTTCGGCGATTCGCTCATCAAGCACGTGGTGGAGACGCTCACCGCGGAGTTCCCGCGGCTGCGCACCTTTGCCACGCTGTCGCCCATTCCGGGCTTCCGCTCGTGGCTGAGCAAGCACGCGGGCGCGATGCTCGAGCGCCTGGATGACAAGCGCCGCGCCGAGCTGGGCCGCGCGGTGGGCTTCGAGCCGCCACAGCCCACGCACCTGCTGGCCGCCATCGACAAGGCCCTGGAGCTTGACGCGAAATCGCCCGTGCGCCAGATGCTGCTGGAATGCGCCGCCCGCTATCTGGGGCGCGAACTGCACGAAGGCAAGCCGGTCGACCCGGTGGCACGCTTTCACCTGGGCAACGGCGCGCGGGTTGAACGGCTGAACTGGGCGGGCGATCCTTCCGGCAAGGGGCTCAAGCAGTCGTACGGGCTGATGGTGAACTATCTGTATGACCTCAAGCGCATCGACAAGCACCGCAGCCTGCTTGCGCAGGGCAAGGTGCCGGTGTCGGGGGACATCGACAGCCTGTGCCGTGGTGATTGATCCGTGCCGCCCGCGCGGCGGGCGGCACTGTTTTGGCCCTGGGCCGGTGGGCCGGGGGCCGAAAGGCGGCTGACCTGCCCGCCTGGCAGGCGTGGCGCCCGGGGCGCGGCGTCTTTCTGGTAGAAGTGCAGGCAGCAACCGGTGGCCGATGGCCGATCGCACGCCACGGGCCGGTTTCCATTTTTACAACGACGACAGGAGACAAGGAAATGACAGACAACATGCGAATCGACGACCGAGCGGTGCAGCGCCGCAGCCTGCTGGCCGCAGCGGCGGCAGCGGGCCTGGGCCTGGGCAGCGGCGGCAGCTGGGCGCAGGCCTCCGCCTGGCCCTCCAAGCCCGTGAACCTGGTCGTCCCCTTTCCGGCCGGAGGCGGCACCGATGCGTTCGCACGGCCGCTGGCCGCGCAGTTTTCCCGCGCCACCGGCAAGACGCTGGTGATCGACAACCGGGGCGGGGCGGGGGGCACCGTGGGCGCCAGTTTTGCCGCCAAGGCCGCGCCCGACGGGTACACGCTGTTCATGGGCGCGGTGCACCACGCCATCGCCCCGTCGATGTACCCCAAGCTCGACTACGACATCGAGAAGGACTTCATTCCGCTGTACCTGCTGGCCAACGTGCCGCAGGTGGTGGTGGTCAACCCGAAGAACGTGCCGGTGGGCAACTTCCAGCAGTTCATGGACCATGTCAAGCGCAACCCCGCCAAGCTCAACTACGGCTCGGCGGGCGCGGGCACATCGCACCATCTGGCGGGCGAGCTGTTCAAGCAGCAGACCAACACCTTCATCACGCACATCCCCTACCGTGGTGCGGGCCCTGCGCTGCAGGACCTGATCGGTGGGCAGGTGGACATGATGTTCGATGGCCTGGGTTCGTCGGCCGCGCATATCAAGGCGGGGCGCATCAAGGCGCTGATGGTGTCCGGCTCCAAGCGCAACGCGGCCTTCCCGGACGTGCCCTGCGCTTCCGAAGTGGGCCTGCCCGACTACACCGTGACCACCTGGTATGGCCTGTGGGCGCCCAAGGGAACGCCGGCCGATGTCCAGGCGCGCATCGTCGAGGAGATCCGCAAGCTCGGCGCGGCCGACGAGCTCAAGACCATCTGGGCCAGCAATGGCGCCGAATACGGCGGCCTCACGCAGCAGCAGTTCGCCGGCATGGTCAGCAGCGAGGTCAAGCGCTGGGCGGCGGTGGTGAAGGCTTCTGGCGCAAAACTTGATTGACCCCCTGAGGCGCTTCGCGCCATCCCCCTGAGGGGGACGCCACCCGTGGCCTGGCAGAGCCAGTTCCACGGTGGCACTGGCGATGGCGTTGCGCCAGTTGTTGTGGGGCGTGGACTTTGCAAACGTGATGGGCAACGAATATGTCAGGTGAAGTGTTGATGGATGCCGGTGAGCGTGGCGTGGTGCATGTCACCTTGCGCCATGCCGGGCGGCTGAACGCGATGTCGCGGGGCATGTGGCGGCAACTGCGCGAGGTGTTTCAAGACATCCAGGGGCGCAGCGATGTGCGCTGCGTGCTCATCGCCGGCGAGGGCGATGCCTTCTGCGCGGGGGGCGACATTTCGGAGTACCCGGGCTTTCGCTTCGACACCGCGGCCTTGCGCGATTTCCATGAGAACGACGTCTGGGGCGGGCTGAGCGCCATGCTCCTGTGCGACGTCCCCATCGTGGCCCAGATCAGTGGGGCCTGCATGGGTGCCGGGGTGGAGATCGCCAGCTGCTGCGACATCCGCATCGCGAGCGGCACGGCCCGCTTTGGCGCCCCCATCGCCAAGCTCGGCTTCCCCATGGCCCCCCGCGAGGCGCAGCTGGTGGCCGGCGCCGTGGGCGATGTGACGGCCCGGCAGATGCTGCTGGAAGCCGCCACCTTCAGCGCCGCCGACATGCTGGCGCGCGGTTTCCTGAGCCGCGTGGTGGCCGATGACAGGACGGCCACCGAGGCGGTGGGCAGCGCGCAGCGCATTGCCGCGCTGGCACCCCAGGCCGCCCGCATGAACAAACAGACATTTCGGGCATTGAAAGTGCCTGTAGCGCCTGCTGTAAATGCGCAATCAGCTATTAAATATATAGCAAACGATGCGCCTGACCCCTATGCGTACGCGGACAGCGCCGAGCACCGCGAAGGCATCACTGCGTTCCTTGAAAAACGCGCCCCCCTGTTTTGATGGGCCTTGCCCATTTCCATTCCTCTTGTGGATCTGACCATTTGCAACCCCGCCCAACTGCCATGAGCCAACACAACCTCTTCAGCGCCCTGCGCGCAGCCTTTCCCTCCGACCTGGGCAGCACCGCCGTGGAAACCACGGCGCCCGACGGCACCCCGCTGCACTACAGCTGGGCCGACCTGGACCATGCCAGCGCGCGCATCGCCAACCTGCTGGCCTCGCTCAAGCTGCCCGAGGGCAGCCGCGTGGCCGTGCAGGTGGAAAAGTCGGTCGAAGCCATGCTGCTGTACCTCGCCACCTTGCGCGCGGGCTACGTGTTCCTGCCGCTCAACACGGCCTACCAGAGCGCCGAGATCGAGTACTTCATCGGCAACGCCGAGCCTGCGGTGGTGGTGTGCAGCCCGGGCAACTTCGGCTGGGTGTCGAAGATCGCCTTCACGCTGGGCACGCAGCACGTCTTTACCCTGGGCGACGACCGCACCGGCAGCCTGCTGGAGCGCGCGGTGCACCATGGCGACAGCCACACGCCCGTGCAGCGCGCGGCCGATGACCTGGCCGCCATCCTGTACACCAGCGGCACCACGGGCCGCAGCAAGGGCGCCATGCTCACGCACGGTAACCTGCTGTCGAACGCGCAGGTGCTCAAGGAGTGCTGGGGCTGGACGGCTACCGGAGGGCCTGATGGCCGTGGCGACGTGCTGATCCACGCCCTGCCCATCTTCCACGTGCACGGCCTGTTCGTGGCCATCCACGGCGCGCTGATCAATGGCAGCAAGATGATCTGGTTCAGCAAATTCGACCCCAAGGCCGTGCTCGCCGCCATGCCGCGCGCCACCGTCTTCATGGGCGTGCCCACGCTCTACGTGCGCCTGCTGGGCGAGGCCGGCCTCACCAAGGAGGCGGCGAAGAACATGCGCCTGTTCGTCGCGGGCTCGGCGCCGCTGCTCATCGAGACCTTCAACGAATGGCAGCAGCGCACCGGCCACACCATCCTGGAGCGCTACGGCATGAGCGAGACCATCATGCTCACCTCCAACCCCTACGCGGCCGACGCGCGCCATGCCGGCCAGACCGAGCGGCGTGGCGCCACCGTGGGCTTCCCGCTGCCCGGCGTGGGCCTGCGCGTGGTGGACGATGCCAACAAGCCGCTGCCCGTGGGCGAGATCGGCAACATCCAGGTGCAAGGCCCCAACGTGTTCAAGGGCTACTGGCGCATGCCCGAGAAGACGGCCGAGGAGTTCACGCCTGACGGCTGGTTCAAGACCGGCGACGTGGGCAAGGTGGACGAGCGCGGCTACGTGAGCATCGTGGGCCGCAGCAAGGACCTGATCATCAGCGGCGGCTACAACGTTTACCCCGCCGAGATCGAGGGCTACATCAACGACATGCCCGGCGTGGCCGAAAGCGCGCTGGTCGGCGTGCCCCACCCGGATTTCGGCGAAGTGGGCGTGGCCGTGGTCATCGCCAAGCCGGGCGTGAAGCTCGACGGCGAGGCCATCGTGGCGCGGCTCAAGTCGCAGCTGGCCAACTTCAAGATCCCCAAGCGCTGCCTCGTGGCCGACGAGTTGCCGCGCAACACCATGGGCAAGGTGCAGAAGAACCTTCTGCGCGAGCAGCACAAGGCACTGTTTTCCTGACCCCGTGGGCTGGCGGCTGCCGCAGGCGCGGCCTGCTGGCACCTGCCCGCCGCAGTCAGTGCCCGCCGCCGACCAGGGCGCGTCCGGCCGCCCGCAGGGCCTTGGCCGCGCTGTCGCCCAGCAGCAGTGCCCCGCTGCTGAACGCGCCATCCACGAGCAGCGAGAGCTGGGCGGCGGTCACGTCCGGCTTTTTCACACCGAGCCGCCGGCACAGCGCCGAAAGCCGCTTGCGCTGCTCCAGCCTGTGGCGGGCCGAGATGGCGCGGGCAGGGTGCGCGGGGTCCGCGAATTCCGCGGCCACGTTCAGCTGGGGGCAACCCCGGTAGCCCGGGCGGGCCACCCGCTCGCCCACCCACTGGAGCAGGGCGTCGAGCTCCGCCGCGGGATCGGGGCCGTGCGTTGAGACAACGTCGTCCCATTGCTGCCAGAACTCGCGGTCTTCGCGCTCCAGGAAGGCCGCGATCAGGTCATCCTTGGTGCGGTAGTAGCGGTAGAGGCTGGTCTTGGCGATCTTTGCGCGCTCGATGATCAGGTCGATGCCCACCGCGCGAACGCCCTCGTTGTAGAAAAGCTGGGAAGCGGTGTCGAGGATGCGTTGCTGCACATCGCCGGGCGGCATGGCCGCGGGCGTGGCGGAGGAGGCAGCTCGCGAGGACGGGGTGCCGTCACAGGTTCCAGGTGGTCTCATGCGCAGATTTTCCCACATCGCGCGGAGATGTGATACAGACCTGTATGTTGCCGGCAGGCCTGCATGCGCCGCGTGCCTTCAGCCCGCTCCGCGGGGGCGGCCAGGGCCACGGCCCTGGGTCCGACCCTGCCGTTGGGCAAGGCCCGCGCGGCGGGGCCTCTGCCCTGTGCTCAGCGCAGCACCAGCACGGGGATGTGCGAGTGCGTGAGCACATGCTGGGTTTCGCTGCCCAGCAGCAGGCGCTTGAGCCCCTTGCGGCCGTGCGATGCCATGACGATCAGGTCGCACTTGTGTTTCTTGGCGGCGGAGATCACCGCTTCCGCGACGAGATCGGATTTGGCGATGACGGCCTTCACGGCAACGCCTTGGGCGATGCCTTCGGTCTTGACGCCATCGACCATGGCCTGCGCGGCGTCGCCCCACTGTTTCTCGATGCGCTTGACGTCGCTCATGTCGACCGGCATGCCGCCTTCAAAGTAGCTGCGGGGATAGCGTGGCACGACCTTGAGGGCCACCACCGTGGCGCCCGACAGGGCTGCAAGGGACAGGCCGTGCTCCACCGCTTTGTCCGACAGGGCCGAACCGTCCGTGGCAATCAGGATGCGTTTGTACATAAAGGGCTCCTCAAAGTGATGGAACAAGCTTAGGATCAATCATGTTCCGGGGCTTGATCCAGGTCAATGTACCTGCCGGGCCCTCACGATAGGCTTGAACCATGTCAATGTTTGGACCCGGTGCGCCGGCCTCATCCCCGGTGCATCAGACAGATGCCGGGACGGACGCGTGGCCGGCGGCCGCGCCCGCTCCGCAGGCCGTGCTGCTGGACGACCCGCAGGAATGGTCGGCATTCGGCCGCCCGTGTGCTCAGGCGGGTGGTGCTCCCGCGGACCTTGCCGCGTGCGCCTGGGAATCCCAGGTGGTGCTGGAGGGCATGCACTGCGCGGCCTGCGCGCTCACCATCGAAGACGCGCTGCGCGCCGTGCCGGGCGTGCAGCAGGCCGATGTGAGCGCCGCCACGCGGCGCGCGCGCGTGGTCTGGCACCCGGCGCAGGTGCGCCCCTCGCAGTGGATGCAAGCAGTGCACAAGGCAGGCTACCGCGCAATGCCCGCCATGGACGCCTTTGCACGCGAGCAGCGCCTGCGCGAGAGCCGCCGCGCGCTGTGGCGCTGGCTGGTGGCGGGTTTTTGCATGATGCAGGTCATGATGTACGCGTGGCCGGCCTATGTGGCACAGCCGGGCGACCTCACGCAGGAGATGGAGCAGCTGCTGCGCTGGGCTTCCTGGGTCATTACCTTGCCGATGGTGGTCTTTGCGTGCGGACCCTTCTTCTCCAGCGCGCTGCGCGATATCCGGTTGCGCCGCGTGAGCATGGACCTGCCCGTGGCGCTGGGCATGGCCATCACTTTCGCGGTGAGCACGGCCGGGACCTTCGACCCCACGGGCATCTTCGGGAAAGAGGTGTACTACGACTCGCTGACCATGTTCGTCTTTTTCCTGCTCACGGGGCGCTGGCTTGAGCTGCGCCTGCGCGACCGCACTGCCGGCGCGCTGGAAGCCGTGATGAACCGCCTGCCCGACAGCGTGGAGCGGCGCTCGGCGGATGGCAGTTTCGTGCGCGTGGCCACACGCCGCCTGGCCGTGGGGGACACGATCCGCGTGCTGCCGGGCGAGGCCTTTCCGGCCGATGGGCGCATCACCCGGGGCAGCACCCAGGCCGACGAATCCCTTCTGACGGGAGAGTCCACCCCGGTGGCGCGGCCCGTGGGCAGCGTGGTCACGGCTGGCAGCTACAACCTGCAGGCGCCGGTGGAGGTGCAGGTGGAGGGCACGGGCGGGCAGACGCGCTTCGCGCAGATCGTGGCCTTGATGGAAAGCGCGTCGCTGCAGAAACCCCGGCTGGCACAACTGGCCGACCGCATCGCGCGGCCGTTCCTGGTGGCGGTGCTCGCGGCCGCGGCCCTGGCGGCCGCGTATTGGTGGCCCTCCGATCCTGGCCATGCGCTGATGGTGGCGGTGGCGGTCCTCATCGTCACCTGCCCCTGCGCGCTGTCCCTGGCCACACCGGTCGCCATGCTCACGGCGGCGGGCACGCTGGCGCGCCATGGCGTGCTGGTGCGCAACCTGCAGGGCCTGGAGGCCTTGGCCCGTGTGGATACCGTGGTGTTTGACAAGACCGGCACGCTCACGCGGGACGGAATGGCATTGCAAGCCGTGCATACCACCGAAGGATGGGCGGCACGGGGCGCGCTGGCGCTGGCGTCCGCCTTGGCGCGCCAATCGATGCATCCCGCATCGCGCGCCGTGGTGGCCGCCGCTGGCGCGCAGGACGACGGGCGCTGGATCGTGAGCGGCCTGCAGGAGGAAGCCGGGCTCGGCCTGGTGGCCGTGGCGCGGGATGGCCTGGGCGCGGAGCCTGCCCGCACGTTCCGGCTGGGCTCCGCCCGCCATGCGGGCGTGGCGCCGCAGGACGGCGCCGCACTGCAGGTGGTGCTGTCGGAACAGCGCCCCGACGGGCGGGTGCTGGAACTGGCGCGCTTCGACCTGGTGGAGGCTCTGCGCGCCGAGGCCCCGGCCGTGGTGACGGCGTTGGCGGATGCCGGCATGGCGGTGCAGCTGCTGTCCGGTGACCGGGCCGTGTCGGTGCGGCGCGTGGCTGCGCAGGCGGGCATAGCGCAGGCGGCGGGGGAGTGCACGCCCCAGGGCAAGCTGGCCGCATTGCAGGCGCTGCAGGCCGGCGGCCACCACGTGGCCATGGTGGGCGATGGCATGAACGATGGCCCGGTGCTGGCAGGCGCCCATGTGTCCTTCGCGTTTGGCCGCGCCGTGCCGCTGGCGCAGGCGCAGGCCGATTTTGTCGTGCTGGGCGACAGCCTGGCGCTGGTGCCGCAAACAGTGCTGCTGGCGCGGCGCACTCTGCGTGTGGTGCGCCAGAACCTGTGGTGGGCCGCGGGCTACAACGCCCTGTGTGTTCCATTGGCCGTGGCGGGTTTCATGCCCGCCTGGCTCGCCGGGCTGGGAATGGCGCTGAGTTCGCTGCTGGTGGTTCTCAATGCCGCGCGCCTCGCACGAGATCTTCCGCCGTTGTCTTTCTCGGGCGCGGCGCCGCTGCCGCCAGAGGGTGCTCCGGCCATTGAAATCACCAAGACAACGCTGAAGGCCGCCTGATGGACATTCTGTACCTGCTGATTCCGCTGTCCGTGGTGCTGGTCTTGATGGTTCTTGCAGGACTGTGGTGGGCGGTCCATCACGGCCAGTTCGAGAGCGTCGAGCAAGAAGGTGAACGGATTCTCCGAGACGATTGACTTGTGTCAATGCCCTGAAAAGCTGGCTGCAACAAACTCTTACTGCAATACAAAGAGGTGCCCGATGGATTCTCCAAAAACAAATGCTGCGCACTACAACGACACGGTGGTGCGGCAGTTTTCTATCATGGCCGTGGTATGGGGGGTGGTTGGCATGCTGGTGGGCGTCATCATCGCCGCCCAGCTGGCCTGGCCTGAACTCAACTTTGGCATACCTTGGCTCAGCTACGGGCGCTTGCGCCCCCTGCACACCAACGCGGTGATTTTTGCGTTTGGCGGCTGCGCGCTGTTCGCCACAAGCTACTACGTGGTGCAGCGCACCAGCCAGGTCCGGTTGTTCGCCGGGCCGCTGGCGGCGTTCACGTTCTGGGGCTGGCAGCTGGTCATCGTGGCCGCCGCCATCAGCCTGCCGCTGGGCTACACCTCCGGCAAGGAGTACGCCGAGCTTGAATGGCCCATCGACATCCTGATCACGCTGGTCTGGGTGTCCTACGCCATCGTGTTCTTCGGCACCATCGGTGTGCGCAAGGTCAAGCACATCTATGTGGCCAACTGGTTCTTCGGTGCGTTCATCCTGGCCGTGGCATTGTTGCATGTGGTCAACAGCGCAGCGATTCCCGCCGGCTTCATGAAGAGCTACTCGGCCTATGCGGGCGTGCAGGATGCGATGGTGCAGTGGTGGTATGGCCACAATGCCGTGGGCTTCTTCCTCACGGCGGGCTTCCTCGGGATGATGTACTACTTCATCCCCAAGCAGGCAGGCCGTCCGGTGTACAGCTACCGCCTGTCCATCGTCCACTTCTGGGCGCTGATCTTCACCTACATGTGGGCCGGTCCCCACCACCTGCACTACACCGCGCTGCCCGACTGGACGCAATCGGTGGGCATGGTGTTCTCGCTGATCCTGCTGGCCCCCAGCTGGGGCGGGATGATCAACGGCGTGATGACGCTGTCCGGCGCCTGGCACAAGCTGCGCGACGACCCGATCCTGCGTTTCCTGATCGTGTCGCTGTCGTTCTACGGCATGTCCACGTTCGAGGGCCCGATGATGTCCATCAAGACCGTCAATGCCCTGAGCCACTACACCGACTGGACCGTGGGCCACGTGCACTCCGGCGCCCTGGGCTGGGTGGGTCTGATCTCGATGGGGTCGCTGTACTACCTGGTTCCCCGCCTGTTCGGCCGCGAGAAGATGCACTCCATCAAGGCGATCGAGCTGCACTTCTGGATGGCCACCATCGGCATCGTCCTGTACATCGCCGCCATGTGGATCGCCGGCGTGATGCAGGGCCTGATGTGGCGCGCCATCAATCCCGATGGCACGCTCACCTACACCTTCGTCGAGAGCGTGAAGGCCACGTACCCCTTCTATGTGATCCGTGTGGCTGGCGGCCTGCTGTATCTGGGGGGCATGGTGGTCATGGCCTGGAACGTGTGGGTGACAGCGATCTCGGGCCGTTCGGTCAAGGTTGCCATTCCCGCCGTGAATGCGGCGCACGCCTGAGCCGAAGGAGATAACCCATGTCCAACAACAATCCATCTTCTTCGACCGGCTTCTCCCACGAGAAAGTCGAGACCAACAACTTCCTGATGATCGTGCTGATCCTGCTCGTGATCGCCATTGGCGGCCTGGTGGAGATCGTGCCGCTGTTCTTCCAGAAGTCCACGACCGAGGCGGTCAAGGGTGTGGAGCCCTACAACGCCATGCAACTGGTGGGCCGCGACATCTATATCCGCGAGGGCTGCTACAACTGCCATTCGCAGATGATCCGCCCCTTCCGCGCCGAGACGCTGCGCTACGGCCACTATTCGGTGGCGGGCGAGTTCGTGTACGACCATCCCTTCCAGTGGGGCAGCAAGCGCACCGGACCCGACCTGCACCGCGTGGGCGGCAAGTACAGCGATGAGTGGCACCGCATCCACCTGAACAACCCGCGCGACGTGGTGCCCGAGTCGAACATGCCCGCCTATCCCTGGCTGGAAAAGAGCGCGGTGGACCCCGCGAGCGTTGCGCCGCGCATGAAGGCGCTGCGCACCGTCGGCGTGCCCTACACGGACGAGCAGATCGCGGCATCCGCGGCCGACGTCAAGGGCAAGACCGAGATGGAGGCGCTGGTCGCCTACCTGCAAGTCATGGGCCGTGCGCTCAAGTAAAGGAGGTTCGCAATGGACATCACCACCATGCGCATCGTCGCCACGCTGGCCTCGATGGCCTGCTTCGTCGGCATCTGGGTCTGGGCCTACCGGGGCCGCAACAAGGCCCGGTTTGACGAGGCCGCTCGGCTGCCCTTTGAACAAGATTGACCCCCACCAGAACGAGAACACCCCATGAGTGACTTCACCAGCAATTTCTGGTCGGTCTTTGTGACCACGCTGACCCTGGTCGGCATCATCGCCTGCGGCATCCTGCTATGGATGGCAGGCCGCAAGAAGGTGATGGCCACGGCCGACAACACCACGGGCCACGTCTGGGACGAGGACCTGGTCGAGATGAACAACCCCCTGCCGCGCTGGTGGGTCTGGCTGTTCGTCATCACCATCGTCTTCGGCTTCGGCTACCTGGCGGCCTACCCAGGCCTTGGCAGTTTCACCGGCAAGCTGAACTGGACGCAGAAGGGCGAATACGAAGCCGAGATGGCCAAAGCCAAGGCTGAACTGGAGCCGCTGTATGCCCGTTTCGCCTCGATGAAGCCGGAAGACGTGGCCAGGGACCCGCAGGCCCAGGCCATTGGCGAGCGCCTGTTCATGAACAACTGCGCTCAGTGCCATGGTTCCGACGCGCGCGGCAGCAAGGGTTTCCCCAATCTGGCGGACGGTGACTGGCTCCATGGCGGGGCGCCCGAGAAGATCCGTGAAACGATCGAGAAGGGCCGTGTGGGCAACATGCCTCCCATGGCGGCCGCAGTGGGCACGCCCGAAGACGTGCGCAACCTGTCGCACTATGTGCTGAGCCTGTCGGGCAGCCCGCACGATTCGCTGCGTGCTTCGCTGGGCAAGTCCAAGTTCACGGCATGCGCGGCCTGCCATGGCATGGACGGCAAGGGCAACCAGGCGCTGGGTGCCCCCAATCTGACCGACGACGTCTGGCTGCATGGCTGGGGCGAGGCGGCCATTACCGCCATGGTCAACAACGGCAAGGTCAACCAGATGCCGGCCCAGGCCGACAAGTTGACGGAAGCGCAGATCGGCGTGCTGTCTGCGTACGTATGGGGCCTGTCCAACGGCAAGCAGGCTGCCGCGGTGCGCTGATCCGGGCCGGGTGGCGCGCCCCCTGGCGCTGCGCCCGGCTTTTTGCCCCATTGCTGAAGACACACCAAGCCAATAGGTCGACACCACCATGAAGCCACCCAGCGGGCCAGCCCGCAAGGTCATTCCGATTGCACCGGTTGCATCCGATGCCTCGTCCGAGGGCGAGATCGTCTCCTTGTACGAAGCGCAGAAGAAGATTTACCCGCGCTCCATCAGTGGCCTGTTCGCACGCTGGCGCTGGGGCATGGTGTTTCTCACGCAGCTGGTCTTTTACGGCCTTCCCTGGTTCGAGTGGGGGCAGCGCCAGATGGTGCTGTTCGACCTGGGGGCACGGCGGTTCTATATTTTCGGGCTGGTGCTCTATCCGCAGGACTTCATCTATCTCACGGGCCTGCTCATCATCTCGGCGCTGTCGCTTTTCCTGTTCACGGCCGTGGCGGGGCGGCTGTGGTGCGGTTTCGCCTGTCCCCAGACGGTCTACACCGAAATGTTCATGTGGATCGAGCACAAGATCGAAGGCGATCGCAGTGCCCGGTTGCGGCTGGACAACGGGCCCTGGAGCTTCGAGAAGATCCGCAAGAAGTTTCTCAAACAGGTGGTATGGATCACCGTGGCGCTGTGGACGGGGTTCACGTTCGTGGGCTATTTCGTGCCCATTCGTGAGCTCGGCGCGGAACTGCTGGCGCTGCAGGGCAACTGGCAGATATTCTGGGTGCTGTTCTACGGCTTTGCCACGTATGGCAATGCGGGCTACATGCGCGAGCAGGTGTGCAAGTACATGTGCCCCTACGCGCGCTTTCAGAGCGCGATGTTCGACCGGGACACCCTGATCGTGAGCTATGACGTGGAACGCGGCGAGCCGCGCGGCCCGCGCAACAAGACGATCGACCACAAGGCCAAGGGCCTGGGTGACTGCATTGACTGCACCCTGTGCGTGCAGGTGTGTCCCGTGGGCATCGATATCCGCAAGGGCCTGCAGTACGAGTGCATTGGCTGCGGACTGTGCGTGGATGCGTGCAACACGGTGATGGACAAGATGCACTACCCCCGGGGGCTGATCCGCTTTTCCACGCAGAACGGCGTGGCGCAGCGCTGGAGCCAGTCGCAGATCCTGCGGCGCGTCCTGCGGCCTCGCGTGCTGATCTACACCGCCGTGCTGGTGGCACTGTGCGTGGGCATGATGGCCAGCCTGGTCACCCGCACGCCGCTCAAGGTGGATGTGGTGCGCGACCGCGCGGCCCTGTCGCGCATCGTGGCGGGCGGCAAGCTGGAGAATATCTACCGCCTGCAGATCATGAACGCCACCGAAGGCCCCCAGCGCTACCGCATCGGCGCCCGCGGCCTGGACGGGCTGGAGGTGGCCTCTGAAGCCGAGGTGGACATTGGCCCCGCGGAGTCCCGGTGGGTGGCCGTGCGCCTGCAGATACCGTATGGCTCCGCGCCCCCGGGCTCCCATGCCGTGCAGTTCGATGTGCAGGCGGTGGGCGCTGCGGCCCATGTGACCGAGAAGTCCGTATTCCTGGTGCCCCGATGAGGCGACGTGCACCCCGGTGCACGGCCCCGGGGACGTTGTATGACCGAGAAGATTTTTGAGGAGCAAGCACCCATGCCATCCAATCCAGCCATCGGCTCCGCCCCCGCCACCGCTGCGCCCTGGTGGAAATTCGGCCACGTCTGGCTGATCATCGCCGGCCCTGCCATCGTCATCGTGGCGGGCTTTGTCACGCTGTGGCTGGCGATTTCGCGGCCAGACCCCGTGGTCGCCGAGGACTACTACCGCCAGGGCATCGAAATCAACAAGACGCTGGAGGCTCCGGAGAAGAGCCTGGCCCCGGCTATGAAGGGCCGCAACCACGCGGCGACACCGGTTCAGGACCAGCCACGCTGAAACCCCTGGCCGAGCAGCGGGTCTGCGCGGCCTTACCAGGAGACAACCCCGATGTGGACGCAACGCCTGATGTGGATTGCATGGCCCGCCTTTCTGATGGCGGGCGCGATGGAGATGCTGGTTTTTGCGATGGTGGACCCGCAGGACCTGCATTGGTTCGGGCAGCCGCTGGCCCTGTCGCGCCAGGGCGTCTACACGCTCGCGTTCTTTGCGTTCTGGGCCATCACCATGGCCTCCAGCGCGTTGACCACGCTGCTGGCAATGTCGCCCTTTGAACTCAACCGCTGCCCCGTGCCCGAAGGCGAGCGCCCTGATGATTGCCGAAAGACATCATCCTGCCCTTGAACAGCGCACCGGCCGGGCTCCGGTGGCAAGGCGTTGCCGGGACGGGCGGACCTGGCTCGCCTTGCTCAGTGGCAGGCGGACTGGTTGTTCACGATGCGCTTGAGCGCGTCGGTCTCGAGGATGCGGACATGGCGCTGCTTGACTTCGACAATGCCTTCTTCCACAAACTTGGAGAAGGTGCGGCTCACGGTCTCGAGCTTGAGGCCCAGGTAGCTGCCGATCTCCTCGCGCGTCATGCGCAGCACCAGCTCGGACTGCGAGAATCCGCGGGCGTGCAGGCGCTGCACCAGATTGAGCAGGAACGCTGCCAGGCGCTCCTCGGCACGCATGCTGCCCAGCAGCAGCATCACGCCGTGTTCGCGCACGATCTCGCGGCTCATGATCTTGTGCACGTGGTGCTGCAGCGCGGTGACCTCGCGGGACAGTTCCTCGATGCGGTCAAACGGCATGACGCAGACCTCGGCGTCTTCCAGGGCCACCGCATCGCAGGTGTGGTGGTCATTCACGATGCCGTCCAGGCCGATGATCTCGCCCGCCATCTGGAACCCCGTGACTTGGTCGCGTCCGTCCTCGGTGGCCACGCAGGTCTTGAAAAAGCCGGTGCGGATGGCATAAAGCGAGGTGAACGACTCACCATTGCGAAACAGCGTGCCGCCGCGCTTCACCTTGCGGCGAACTGCAACGACCTCGTCGATGCGGTGCAGTTGCTCTTCGCTCAGGCCCACCGGCATGCACAGCTCGCGCAGGTTGCAATTGGAACAGGCGACTTTGATGGTGAGCGGGTTCATAGGCACAGGGCGGAGTTAGGTTTCGAGCATACCGCCCGATGGCCGAAGAGGGAGTCTCTTGGAGGGCGGGCAGGCGACTGACATGCATCAAATTGTCGCTGTTCCGGCCACTCCATCACTTGATTCATGTCAAGGACATGGGGAGCAGCTTACGGCACAGTCAAGGTGTACGCAAGGATTCGCCCCATGACCGCTGTTTCGCCTGACCTGCTGCGCCGTTTTGACGTACCAGGCCCCCGCTATACCTCCTATCCGACGGCCGACCGGTTTGTGGAAGCCTTCGGCCAGGAGGACTACGCCCTCGCCCTCGAGCAGCGCCGCATGGGCACCCTGACCAAGGCGCTGCCCTTGTCCCTGTATGTGCACATCCCCTTTTGCGAGTCGCTGTGCTACTACTGCGCCTGCAACAAGATCATCACCAAGCACCACGACCGGGCTGAAGTCTATCTGCGCTATCTCAGCCGCGAGATCGATCTGCACACGGCGCACTGCGGCACGGGCCAGGTGGTGAGCCAGCTGCACCTGGGCGGCGGCACTCCCACCTTCCTGTCGGACGATGGCTTGCGGGAACTCATGGCGATGCTCCAGCGCAGCTTCACCCTGGCGCCGGGCGGGGAGTACTCGATCGAGGTGGACCCCCGTACCGTCAATGCCGACCGGCTTGCCGTGCTCGCGGAGCTTGGATTCAACCGGCTGAGTTTTGGCGTGCAGGATTTTGACCCCGAGGTCCAGAAGGCGGTGCACCGCATCCAGCCCGCCGAACAGGTGTTTTCGCTGGTGGAATCCGCGCGCTCGCTCGGCTTCGAATCGATCAATGTGGACCTGATCTACGGGTTGCCGCGCCAGACGCCGGAGTCGTTCGACCGTACGCTGGCGCAGGTGGTTCAGTTGCGGCCTGATCGCATTGCGCTGTATGCCTATGCCCACCTGCCGGAGCGGTTCAAGCCCCAGCGCCGCATCCTCTCCGCCGAACTGCCCGCAGCCTCCGGCAAGGTGTCGATGCTCTCCCGTTCGCTCGACGCGTTCATGGGCGCCGGCTATGTGTATGTGGGGATGGACCACTTCGCGCTGCCGGAGGACTCGCTGGCCGTCGCCAAGCGGCAGGGCCGCCTGCACCGTAACTTCCAGGGCTACAGCACCCAGCCCGACTGCGACCTGATCGGCCTGGGCGTGTCGGCCATTGGCAGGGTCGGCGCCACCTACAGCCAGAACGCCAAGACCCTGGATGAGTACTACGACCTGCTGAACCAGGGGCGTCTGCCCGTGGTGCGTGGCTTGGCCCTGACGCGGGACGACCTCGTGCGCCGCGCCGTCATCATGTCCTTGATGTGCCAGGGAGAACTGCTGTTCGAGCCCATGGAACAGGCCTGGCTTCTCGATTTTCGGCACTATTTCTCCGCCGAACTGGCGCAACTCGACACCATGGCCGAGCAGGGGCTGGTCAAGGTGAGGCCCGACGGTGTCGAGGTCACGGCCATGGGCTGGTTCTTCGTGCGCGGCATCGCCATGGTTTTCGACCGATATCTGCAGGCAGACCGCAACCGCGCGCGTTTTTCACGCATCATCTGAATCCCATGCTTGCAACGGTTGCCTCGACTGCCTTGTTGATGGGGCTCGTTGGCGGGTCCCATTGCCTGGCCATGTGCTCGGCACCTTGTGGCGCCGTGGTGGGGCAGGGGAGCGCGGGCTGCGCATCCGCCCCCGGCGGCGGGGCGCCGGCGGAGGGGGCTCCCCCGAAGGTGCAGGCGGTGCGGTGGGCACCGCGCGGTGGCGTGGCCCGGCGGGCCGTGGCCTTTCATGCGGGCCGCCTGACAGGATATGCGCTGGCGGGCGGGCTGGCCGCCCTGGCCATGGACAGCCTGGCGTGGCTCACTCAGCAGACCATGGCACTGCGCCCGGCGTGGACCTTGATGCACGTCGCGGTGATGGCGTGGGGGCTGATGCTGATGGTCCAGGCGCGGCAGCCGCTCTGGGTGGAGCAGGCGGGCCGTGGCGTGTGGGAGCGCGTGCGGCCTCTGGTCCGTGCCCCGGGAGGCATTCTTGCCGCGGGGTTTCTCTGGGCGCTGATGCCCTGTGGCTTGCTGTATTCGGCGCTGCTGGTGGCTGCCTTGAGCGGAGGGCCCCTGGAGGGCGCATTGTCCATGGCGCTTTTTGGCATTGGCAGCGGCGTCTGGCTGGTCGGCGGGCCCTGGGCCTGGACGCGGTTGCGGGCCCGGCTCAACACCGTGCGCGCGGACTGGGGGACGCGCGCCGCCGGTGGCCTGCTCTGCGCGGTGGCAAGCTGGGCACTGTGGATGGACCTCGTCTACAAACCCTCACTGTGGTGCCGCTAGCGTGCATTCGGGCCGCGGCGGCCTGAGGGCGAGGCGGTTTCGGTAACCCACATCCCCATGAGGGGGATTGCCCCGCCCCGCGCCTTCGGGCAGGCAAGTGTTGCCGTGCCGCCGCGGCGCGGGTGGGCTCCTTCGACAAGGCCTTCGAACTGGCGATAATCTGTGTAACTATTGGTGGCATTCACGTCTCCATGTTTCGCGCGCCCCGAAGTGAACTCCTCCATCCTCATCGATATCAGCCAACTGCGCGTCGGCATGTACATCCAGCTCGATGTGGGCTGGATGCACCATCCGTTCCCGGTGAGCAGTTTTCGGGTGGCATCGGCGGACCAGATCGCGACGTTACGGGAACTGGGGCTCACCGAGGTGCGATACGTCCCCAAGAAAAGCGATCCGGAGCAAAGAGAGCTGGTTCCGGCCGCCTGGAGCGTGCCGGAGATGACGGTGCCCTCGGCCCAGGGACCGGATGCCCCCGGCGCCACGGCCACCGTGGACCCGGAGGCGCAGCGCCGGCGCGAATTACTGGAGGCGCAGAACCGCACCTTGGCGGCCTGCAACCAGCGGTTCGGAGAGGCCACCCGGCAGTACCAGGCACTCGAACGCGTTGCGTCCGAGCACCCGGACCAGGCCCGCACCAAGGGCGATGCGCTGGTGGCTGGCTGCGTATCGGAACTCCTCGAGAACGGTGACTCCGTCATCCGGTTGCTGTCGGAGGGCGTTGGCGAGCGCAATGCCCTGCACCCCATCAACGTGATGGTGATCTCCCTGCTGCTGGGCCGTGCCCTGGGCATGAAGAGCTCCGAGCTGCATGATCTCGGCATCGCGGCCCTGATCCATGACCTGGGCAAGCTCAAGCTGCCGCCGAACCTGCGCCAGCCCACGCCCTCGATGATCCCCATGGAGCGAACGCGCTACGAGTCCCACGTGGGCGAGTCCGTGGCATTCGCCACGCGCATGGGGCTGCCCGAAGCGGTGCTGACGGCCATTGCGCGGCATCACGAAATGGCCGATGGCAGCGGGTTCCCCCTGCGGCTGTCGGGGCCTGACCTGGGACGGGCGGGGCAGGTGCTGGCGCTGGTCAACCGGTACGACCGCATGTGCAACCCGGCCAACGGCGTAGATGCGCTCACGCCCCACGAGGCGTTGTCCGTCATCTTCGCGCAGCTCAAGGCGCGCTTCGATTCCGTGGTTCTGGGGGCATTCATCCGCATGATGGGGGTCTACCCGCCGGGCTCCATTGTCCAGTTGGTCAATGACCGCTATGCGATCGTTGCCTCGGTCAACTCGTCGCGGCCCCTGCGGCCCAAGGTCATCGTGCACGATTCCCGTGTGCCCAAGGACGAAGCACCGATCCTGGACCTGGAAACGGTGCCCGAGCTGGGCATCCGGCGCAGCCTCAAGCCCGCGCAGCTGCCGCGCGATGCGCTGGACTATCTCTCTCCCCGTCAGCGCATCTGTTACTTTTTCGAGCGTGCGGTCAGTCCCGGCAATGAAGAGGCTGGTTCGTGAGGGTTTCGCAATCCCACGGCTGGCTGGACGCGCTGCAAGAAGCCGTCTGGCTTGTCGATGAGGCCAGCCTGCTCATCCTGCACGCGAATGCCGCCGCGCAGCGGCTGGTAGGGACCCCCGTGTCCGCCATGGTCGGTGCATCGGTGCTTGGCCTGGCCACCACGCCGCAGGACCAGGCGTTCTGGGGGGAGCCCGCCGAGGTGGTGGCGGGCGGCATCCATTCCCACACCCGTCTTCTGCGTGCGGATGGCACGCTGGTGCCCGTGGACCGGCAGGTAAGCCGCGTGCCCTGGGGGGCGGCGGGCGGCGATACGGTGTACATGCTGACCATGCTGGACCGCAGTGCCCAGGAGGCCACCGAGCGCGAACTGGAAACCCTGCTGTCCGAACTGCGCGCAACCCTGGACTCCGCGGCCGACGGCATGCTCGTCTGCAGCCTTGATGGCCGGGTGCGGGCGTTCAATCAGCGCCTTGCACAGCTGTGGAACATTCCGCGCGACCTGCTCCTTGAGCGTGACGACGGGGCGGTGTATGCCCACATGGCCACGCAGGTGAACGATGCGGCGGCCTATTCGGAGCGCCTGGCCGCGATTGCGCGCGAGCCGATGCAGGAGAGCACCGACATCCTGGTGCTGCGCAACGGCGCGGTGCTGGAGCTGCGCACGGTCCCCCAGTTCAGCCAGGGGCGGCCGGTGGGGCGTGTGTACTCGTTCCGGGACATCACCCGGCAGACCGAGATACAAGCCAGCCTGCGCCTTGCCGCCAGGGTGTTCGAATCCAGCCTGGACGCGATCTTCATCGCCGACAGCCAGCACCGGGTCCTGCGCATGAACCCGGGATGCGAGCGCCTCGTGGGCCCGTCGGCCAAGTCGTTCGAGGGCAACACGGCGGCCTCCCTCTTTGGCGGCGGCCCCGATGCGGCGTTCATGGAACAGGTGCTGCAAGGCTGGTCCAGCGGAGGCTTCTGGGAAGGCGAGCTGTGGCTTCCCCGGGACAACGGGACCTATTGCGCGGTGCAGCTGTCGTGGGTGGCGTTGCGCGACGACGAGGGGCGGCTGGTGCAGAGCATCGGCTTCATGCGCGACCTGACGCTGCAGCATGCGGCCCAGAAGCGCATCGAAGAGCTGGCGTACAGCGATGTGCTCACAGGGCTGCCCAACCGGCTGCTTCTGTCGCAGCGGGTGGACACGGCCATCCAGGGCGCCCGCCAGAGCGACACCGGTTTCGCGATCCTGTTCCTGGACCTCGACCGTTTCAAGATCATCAATGACTCGTTGGGCCATCCCTTTGGCGACCGGGTGCTGCAGCTGGTGGCCGAGCGATTGCAGGCCTGCCTGCGCCAGACGGACATGCTGTGCCGGCTGGGCGGGGATGAGTTCGTCATCTATCTGCACGGTGGGGATGCCGTGGTGGCCGAGAGCGTGGCGCGCCGCATCCTGGACGACATGCTCAAGCCCTTCATGCTCGACGGCATGGGTTTCTCCATCCAGTGCAGCATCGGCATGGCGCTGTACCCGCAGGACGGGGCCACGCTGGACGACCTCATCAAGCAGGCCGATACCGCCATGTACCGCGTCAAGGAGCGCGGCCGGGGCAGCTATGGCTTCTACCAGCCGCAAATGAACGCCAACCTGCTGTCGCGCATGCAGATGGAGCATGCGATGCGCCAGGCGCTGGGTCTGGACCGCATGGCGGTGCACTACCAGCCGCAGGTCAACATGGCCACGGGGCGCATCACGGGCGCCGAGGCCCTGATCCGCTGGACCGACCCTGAATTCGGCGCGGTCTCGCCCGGGCAGTTCATCCCCCTCGCGGAGGAGTCCGGCTACATCGTCACGCTGGGTGCCTGGGTCATGGAGCAGGCCGTGCGCGAGGCGGCGGTGTGGATGCACAGCGGCATGCCCATCATGATCTCGGTGAACGTGTCCGCGCTGGAGTTCCGCCAGCCCGATTTCGTGGACCGGATCACGCGCCTGCTGGCGGTGCACCAGCTGCCGCCCACGCTGCTGGAGCTGGAGCTGACCGAAACCATCCTGCTGCAGGATGCGCAGGAGATGGAGCAGCGCCTGCGCGTGCTGGCCGGCCTGGGCATTGGCCTCGCCATCGATGATTTCGGCACGGGCTATTCCAGCCTGGCGTACCTGAAGAAGCTGCCGATCCACAAGCTCAAGATCGACCAGTCGTTCGTGCGCGGGCTGCCCGACGACGATGGCGACCGGGCCATCGTGAGCGCGATCATCAGCATGGGGCGCGCCATGCATGTGGAGGTGGTGGCGGAGGGCGTGGAAACCGAAACCCAGCAGGCGGTGCTGCTTCAGATGCAATGCGACCACTACCAGGGTTTTCTGTGCGCGCCCGGGCTTCCTGCCCACGAGTTTCGTGCCCTGCTGGGCAAGCCGCTGCCCTTGAAGGCGCAGGGCCGGCGCAATTCCGTCCAGACCTAGGCGCGCGAGGCCAAGGGCTTCGCACCACCGCCTTGGCCACCATCTCCGCTGCCCTTGCGCCGTGGCCCCACGGCAGAGCCTCAGGAGGCCGCGATGCCCTTCCAGAGCATGTAGGCCGCCAGGCCGAAGAGCAGGGATGCGAACACGCGCTTGAGTTGCTTGACCGGCAGGCTGTGCGCCGCCCTGGCGCCCAGGGGCGCGGTGAGCACGCTGCAGGTCGCGATCACCGCCAGGGCGGGAAGCCAGATGTAGCCCAGCGATGCCGGGGGCAATCCGCTCACGTTCTGGCCGCCAATCACGTAGCCCACCACGTTGGCGAGGGCGATGGGAAAGCCGAGCGCGGCGCTGGTGGCCACGGCATTGTGGATGGGCACGTTGCACCACGTCATGAACGGCACGCTCACGAAGCCGCCGCCGGCACCCACCAGCCCCGACAGGAACCCGATCACGCCGCCCGCCGCCACCTGCCCCGCGCCGGCAGGCATCTGGCGCGAGGGGGCGGGCTTCTTGTCCAGGAACATCTGAGAGGCCGAAAAACTCACGAACAGCGCGAAGAAGATCGCCAGGAACGAGCCCTTGAGGAGCGCGAACACGCCCAGGCTGGCGATGAATCCACCGAGCACGATGCCGGGCGCCAGGCGCTTGACGATGTCCCAGCGCACCGCCCCACGCTGGTGGTGCGCGCGCACGCTGGAGATCGAGGTGAACATGATCGTCGCCATGGAGGTCGCGATGGCCATCTTCACCGCGAGGTCCGGTGCCACCTTCTGGGCACCCAGGATGTACGTCATGAACGGCACCAGCAGCATGCCGCCGCCGATGCCGAGCAGGCCGGCCAGAAAGCCGGTTGCCAGGCCCAGTACACCGAGTTCAACGATCAGGAGAGGATCCAGCATGGGGCAAAAAGGGAGAAGGGGAGGGAACAAGGGGCGGGGAGGCGGCGCCCGGTCGGCCGTTCAGCGGGAAGGTGAGGCGGTGGCGACAGCGGCATGGGGAAGGAAGAAGGTGTCTGCGATTGCCACCGGACTCTCATCCTGAACCGGGGGTTCAGGTGGGCGAGGGCAGCCAAGCGTTGGGTTCATCTGACGCGAGATGATCACGCTCACCGGGCAATGTACCAAGCCCGAGCTCGTTGAGCATTGGTTCAAGGAAATATAAAGCCCGACAGCATCGCAGACAGCCTGATTGTAGGCGCTGGCGGAGTCCGACGCCGGCGCCAGGACATGTAAAGACCGCAGGGCGGCGCGCCGGGTTCAGAGGTGCCGGGGGGCGCCGTGTCAGAGCAGGCGCCCGTCCTCGCCCAATGCCTCGTCGAGCCGCTGGACCAGGGCCTTGAGGTGGTCCTCGTCCCGCTCGGGCAGGGGCAAGGCAGCCTGCGCTCCGGGCTGTGCCGCAGGCGGCGGGGAGGACTTGGCGGCCGCGCCCGCCGCCAGGTCGGCCGCCTCGCGGTCCGCAATCTCGAAAGCCAGGTTCAGCGCGGCCAGCACCGCGATGCGTTCACGGGCGCGCACCTTGCCGGCGTCGCGGATGCGGGTCATGGCCGTGTCGACGCGTTCAACGGCATCCAGCAAGCGGCTTTCATGCCCCTCGGGGCAGGTCAGCAGGTAGCTTTGCTGCAGGATCTGCACCTCGATTTGCTTCATTCGGATTCTTTCGTGACAGGGGCCGCCGCGGGCAGCCGCTCCAGCAGCGCGTCAACCCGGGCGCGGGCCGCGCTCAGGCGCGATTTGAGCGAATCCCGCTCCTGCGCGAGGGCGGCCACCTGATCGGCGAGCAGCGCGTTGGTGCGTTGCAGTTCCGCATGCCGCAGCAGCAGGCGTTCGACGCGCTCGGCGATCTGGTCGGTGGTGGACGGTGTTGCCATACAGCTGTCGATTGTAGGGTTGGCGGTTGTAAACGGTCGTAAAATCCCGTTGTTGGTGCTCGCGGTGTGGTTCACATGCCGCAGTTCAACGGGAAGCAGGGAGGTGCCGCCAACCATGGTGCGCCCAGCCTGCGCTGCCCCCGCAACGGTCAGCGGACGAATCGTTCCGATTCCCCCTTCATACACATGCCACTGGGTGCCTTGAACAAGCCCCTGGGAAGGCTTTGAAGGGTGTTCCGCCAGCCCGGATACCGGCCAACACGGTGGTTGCACGCGCCCGATCAGGGTGCGCGCAGCCGTATCACCCATTTGCTGGCGGGGAGGCCGGCGCGGGTTTTGTTTGTTGACGATGTTCCCCATGAAAATCCGTACCTCTCGTGCGCGCCTTGCTGCGCCGCTGTGCCTGCGTCCCGCGCTGGTGGCGCTGGCCGTTGTGGGCGCCTGCTCCGTGCAGGCCCAGCAGGCCGATGCCGGCGGCCCCGTGCTGCTGGCGCAGAACCTGCGCGCGCCCTCGCTGACCGAAACCGTGGTGACCGCCACGCGCACGCCCCAGCCCTTGTCCGACCTGGTGGCCGATGTGACCGTCCTGGATCGCGAGACCATCGAAACCAGTGGCGCCACCGGCCTGGCCGACGTGCTCGCCCGTGTCCCCGGCATCGAGTTCTCGCGCAACGGCGGCCCCGGCACGACCACGGGCGTGTTCCTGCGCGGCGCTGAGTCGCGCTTCACGGCCGTGTACATCGACGGCGTGCGCATCGATTCCCAATCCACCGGCGGCGCGGCATGGGAGTCGATCCCGCTGGCGCAGATCGACCGCATCGAAGTGCTGCGCGGCCCGGCGGGCGCGGTCTATGGCTCCGACGCCATGGGTGGGGTGGTGCAGATCTTCACCAAGCGCGGCGAAAACGGCACCGCGCCCTATGTGGGCGTGGGGTTCGGCAGCCACGGCACGCGCAAGATCGAAGCCGGTGTGAGCGGTGCCAGCGGCACGATCGACTACGCGCTGGGCATTGCACGCGAGGAAAGCAAGGGCTTCAACGCGCGCACCGTCGCCACGCAGAACCCCGACCGCGACGGGTATGAAAGCACCTCTGCCAACGCGCGGGTGGGCCTGCAGGTCAACGCCATGCACCGGCTGGAAGGCACGCTGCTGGTCAACGACCTCGACAGCGGCTACGACAGCGGCTTGGGCAAGGATGACCGCAACAAGCACAGGCTGCATGCCCTGGGCCTGAACTGGCAGGCGCAATGGACCCCGCAGTACAAGACGCGCCTGCAGCTGACCGATTCGCGCGACAGGTACGAAACCAAGCCCTCGGTGTACCTGAGCGATACCCACCTGCGCGGCTACCTGTTCCAGAATGAATGGCGCGAGGGTGCGCACCTGCTGACCGCCGCGCTGGAGCGCCGCGAAGACAACCTGGAAAACAAGCCCATCGACCGCAAGCGCTCGCAGGACGCCGTTGCGCTGGGCTATGGCTACAGCGCGGGCGGCCATACGGTGCAGGCCAATGTGCGGCACGACGCGGACAGCGAGTTCGGCGGCAAGGGCACGGGCAGCCTGGCCTACGGCTACGCCTTTGCACCCCAGTGGCGCGCGACGGCATCGGTGGGCACGGCCTTCCGGGCCCCCACGCTGTACCACCGCTTCAGCGAATACGGCACGGGGTCGCTCAATCCCGAGAGCAGCCGCAATGTCGAGGTGGGCCTGCGCTGGGCCGAGGGCAGCAGCAGCTTCTCCGCCACCGCCTACCGCAACCGGGTGCAGGATCTGATCACGTTCGGGGCCGCAGGGCCTTGTCCGTCGGATTTCGGCTGCTACGTGAACACCGCGCGGGCCGAGTACAAGGGAGTGACGCTGGCGGGTTCGTACCGCCTCGGCGGCGTGCAGCTGCGCGGCTCGCTCGATCTGCAGAACCCGCGCGACCTGGCCACGGGCAAGCTGCTGGCCCGCCGCTCCAAGCGCCACGGCACGCTCGGAGCCGACACGCAACTCGCTGGCTGGACGGTGGGCGCCGAGGTGCAGGCCTCTGGCCGCCGCTTCGACAACGCCGCCAACACCACGGTGCTGGGCGGCTACACGCTGGTCAGCCTGTATGCCAGCACGCGGGTTGCTCGCGATTTCACCCTGGTGGCGCGCGTGGACAACCTGGCCGACAAGCACTATGAGCTGGCCCGCACCTACGCCACCGCGGGCCGCACCGCCTACGTCGGCGTGAAGTGGGCCCCGCAGTGAAGCACCCCCTGAGGCGCTGCGCGCCTTCCCCCCACGGGGGGATGCCACCCGGGGCCTGGTGGAGCCGGTTCCACGGTGGCACTGGCTTCGTGCGTGCCAGTTTCATCGGCATGCCGGGAATGTGTCCCACAGGGTTGCTGAAATGACCAGGTGCCCCGCGCTGCTGATCGCCGCCCCGGCCTCCGGGCAGGGCAAGACCACCGTCACCGCCGCCCTGGCGCGCCTGCATGCGCGCCAGGGGCGGCGGGTGCGGGTGTTCAAGTGCGGGCCGGATTTTCTGGACCCGCACTGGCACCAGCTGGCCAGCGGAGCGCCGGTGCACCAGCTCGACCTGTGGATGAACGGCGAGGCGGACTGCGCGCAGCGCCTGCATGACGCGGCGCGCGCGTCGGACCTGGTCCTGATCGAAGGCGTGATGGGCCTGTTTGACGGCACGCCCAGCGCGGCCGACCTGGCCCGGCACTTTGGTGTGCCCGTGCTGGCCGTGGTCGATGCCTCGGCCATGGCGGGCACCTTTGGCGCGCTGGCCTACGGCTTGCGCCACTACCGACCGGGCCTGCCCTGGGCCGGTGTGCTGGCCAACCGCGTGGGCAGTGCCCGCCACGCCGACATGCTGCAGGGTGGCTTGCACGATGCGGAGGAATGGATGGGGGCGCTGATGCGCGTGCAGGCCACAGGCACTGCGCTCGCCACCGGTAAGGCCGGTGCGGCGCTGCTGCCCGAACGCCACCTGGGTCTGGTCGCGGCGCATGAGCTGCCCGACAGTCTGCAGCGTCTGGACGCCGCCGCCGATGCCCTGGCGGCCACGCCCCTGGGCCAGATGACGCTGGAGGATCTGCAGCGCTGGGCCGTGGAGTTTCCGGCTCCCGCAGTGGCAGACACGGTGCCGCCGCTGCTGGCCGGCCGCACCGTGGCCGTGGGGCGCGACGCCGCGTTCTGTTTCATCTACGCCGCCAATGTGCAATGCCTTGAACAGATGGGCGCGCGCGTGGTGTTCTTCTCGCCGCTGCACGATGCCGCGCTGCCCGGCTGCGATGCCGTGTGGCTGCCCGGCGGCTACCCCGAGCTGCACACCGCGCAGATAGTGGCCAACACCGGCATGCAGGCCAGCCTGCGCGCCCATGGGGCCGCGGGCAAACCCCTGTGGGCCGAGTGCGGCGGCATGATGGCGCTGTTTGAATCCATCACGCTGGCCGACGGCAGCACGGCCCCGCTGTGGGGCCTGCTGCCCGGCCGCGTGACCATGCAAAAACGCCTGGCGGCGCTCGGGCCGCAGCAACTGGCGGTGGCGGGGCACACCCTGCGCGGCCACACCTTCCACTACTCAACCAGCGACAGCAGCGCCCCCGTGGTGGCCCGCACGGCCCGCCCCCATGAAGCGGTTGCGCCGGATGCGGGCGAGGCGCTGTACCAGCAGGGCAGCCTCCACGCCAGCTACTTCCATGCGTGGTTTCCGTCCAGCCCCGAGGCCGTGGCGCATCTGCTGGGAGGCGTCTCGGCATGACTCCCACCCCGCACCCCATCACCAGCGAACTCATCCTGGGTGGCCAGAAAAGCGGCAAGTCCCGCCGCGCCGAGCTGCTGGCGCGCGACTGGCTGGCGCAGTCCAGCGACCACCGCGCCGTGCTCATCGCCACGGGGCAAGCCTGGGACGACGAGATGCGTGAGCGCATCGCCCGCCACCAGCGGGACCGCGCCGAACGGGTGCCGGGTCTGCAGACGGTGGAAGAGCCACACGATGTGGCCGCTGCCGTGGCGTTGCACAGCACGCCGCAGACCCTGCTGGTGGTGGACTGCCTCACGCTGTGGCTCACCCACTGGACCATGCCCATGGGCTGCGAAGACATGGATTTGAAGCAAAAACAGGCTCTGGCTCTGGATTGGCAAGCGCAAGCAGCTATGTTTTTGATAGCGGTTCGGAAATCCCCCGGCCCCGTTGTTCTGGTGGGCAACGAAATTGGCCTGGGGGTCATCCCGATGGGGCGCGAGGTGCGCGCCTTCGTGGATGCGCTGGGCACGCTGAACCAGCGGGTGGCGCAGATCTGCCCCCGCGTCACGCTGATGGCCGCCGGGCTGCCATTGACCTTGAAATGAAACTATGAAACCAACCCCCGTGCGCCGCATCCTGTGGGTGATCGCCATCCTGTTGCTGCTGGGCCTGCTCATGGCCGGGCTGGCGCGGGCGCAGCCCGTGCAGATCACCGACGACAAGGGCCGCAAGATCGCGTTGCCCCGCCCGCCCGAGCGCATCGTGAGCCTGCTGCCCTCGCTGACCGAAAGCGTGTGCGAGCTGGAGCAGTGCCACCGGCTCGTGGGGGTGGACCGCTATTCCAACTGGCCCGAGGCCGTGGTTGGCAAGCTGCCCAAGATGGGAGGCGGCATAGATCCCAGCATCGAGGCCATCGTCGCGCTCAAGCCGGACCTGGTGCTCATGTCCGTCAGCTCGCGCGCCAGCGACCGGCTGGAGGCGCTGGGTCTCACCGTCGTGCAGCTGGAACCCAAGACCCATGCCGACGTGCGCCGCGTGCTGGGCACCGTGAGCGACCTGCTGGGCGTGCCCCGCGCACAAGGCTCCGACCGCCTCTGGCGCGTGATCGATGCGGGCGTGCTGGCGGCGGCACAGTCCCTGCCGCCCAAGGCGAAAAATGCGCGCGTGTACTTCGAGGTGAGCCGGGGGCCATACGCGGCGGGCGAGGCGTCGTTCATCGGCGAGTCGCTCACCCGGCTGGGGGTGCGCAACGTGGTGCCTGCGTCGCTCGGTCCGTTCCCGCGCCTGAACCCCGAATTTGTGGTGCGCGCCAACCCCGACATCATCATGATCGGCAACCGCAGCATGCAGGCCATGGTGCCGTACCCCGGCTGGGCCAGCATGCGCGCCATCCGCGACAACCGGCTGTGCGTGTTCGGCCCCGGCGATTCGGATGTGGTGGTGCGGCCTGGCCCGCGCATGGCCGAGGCAGCCCGCATCATGGCGCGCTGCCTGGTGGACAAGGCACCATGACCAGCGTCCCGATGGACCTGCCAACCGGTTCCGCCAGCCGCCGCGCGGCATGGTGTGCCGCCTGGCTGCTGCTGGCCAGTGTTGTGCTGGCCGTGTGTGGCGCCAGCGTGGGCAGCACGGGTTTTGACAGCGTGCTGCGCATGCGCGGCGACCCCGTCGCCTGGCAGATCGTGTGGGACATCCGCCTGCCGCGCACGCTGGGCGCGTGGCTGGCGGGTGCGCTGCTGGGCCTGTCGGGTGCTGTGGCGCAGGGGCTGTTTCGCAACCCATTGGCCGACCCGTACCTGCTGGGCAGCGCCTCGGGCGCCGCGCTGGGCGGGGCGGTGGCGATGGCGCTGTTCGGTGTGTCGCCGGTGGCGGCGCAGTGGATGGCCCGCATCGGCATCACGGGCATGGCTTTCCTGGGCGCGGCGGGGGCGGTGGTGCTCACGCTGCTGTTGGCCAAAGGCGTGCAGCACACGCTGCGCCTGCTGCTGGCGGGGGTGATCGTGGGCGTGGTGCTGGGCGCGCTGCGCGACCTGGTGGAGCTGGCCTCGCCCGACATCCTGCAGGCCATGCAGGCGTTCACGCTGGGCAGCACCGCCTTTGTGGGCTGGATGGCCTGCGTGCTCATGGCCGTGGCCTGGGGGCTGTGCTCGGTGGTCGCCTGGATGCTGGCGCGCGCGCTCGATGGCCTCACGCTGGGCGAGGCCACGGCGGCCAGCCTGGGCCTGCCGCTCATGCCCATGCGCGTCGGGCTGGTGGCCGCCATGGCGCTGGCCACGGGCACGGCCGTGGCGCAAACGGGGCTCATCGCGTTTGTGGGGCTGGCCGCGCCACACCTGGTGCGCTCCATCGTGCGCGTGACGCACGAACGGCACATCGTGCTCGCAAGCCTGATGGGCGCGGTGCTGCTGCTGGCGGCCGACATCCTGGCGCGCTGGCTGCTGGCACCGCAGGAGCTGCCCGTGGGCGTGCTCACGGCGGCGCTGGGTGGAACCTACCTGCTGTGGCTCATGCACCGGCGGACGTCGCAAGGTGGTTCGCTATGAATTCTGTAGCTATCAGCGCTTGCCAGATAAGCGCCAGCATCGGAAATCGCTTGATATTGCAGGGCATTGACCTGCAACTGCCTGCCCGGCGCTGGACCAGCATCGTCGGCCCCAACGGCGCGGGCAAGTCCACCTTGCTCAAGGTGCTGGCGGGCCTGCTGCCGCGCGCTGCGGTGCAGGGCGAAGTATTGCTGCTGGGCCGCCCACTCGCGCAGATCCCCGCACGCGAACGTGCCCGCCAGCTCGCCTGGCT
The DNA here is from genome assembly GCF_058798375.1 of Acidovorax sp. GW823-FHT01C06. Classification (NCBI taxonomy): domain Bacteria; kingdom Pseudomonadati; phylum Pseudomonadota; class Betaproteobacteria; order Burkholderiales; family Comamonadaceae; genus Acidovorax; species Acidovorax sp. GW823-FHT01C06. Next base: position 43,092 of record NZ_JBXAKN010000013.1, on the reverse strand, counting down.
GGGCCAGAACGAAGGCTCGGCCGACGACCTCACGAGCTACGACGTGGCCATGCTGGGCCGCCTGCCGCACCAGGCCTGGCTGGCGCCGCCGGGTGCGGCCGACCACGCGGCGGTCGAGCAGGCGCTGCGCACCACGCAGGCCTGGGACTGGCGCCACCGCCCGCTGGCGCAGCTGTCGGGCGGCGAGCGCCAGCGCGTGTTGCTGGCCCGCGCCCTGGCCGTGCAGGCGCAGGTGCTGCTGATGGATGAACCCCTGGCCAACCTCGACCCGCCCCACCAGACCGACTGGCTGCACACCATGCGCGCGCTGGTGGACGCGGGCGGCACGGTGGTCAGCGTGCTGCACGAGGTGTCGCTGGCGCTGCAGGCCGACGACATGGTGGTGATGGCGGAGGGCCGCGTGCTGCACCAGGGTGCCTGCGATGCGCCCGATACCCACGCCGCGCTGGAGAGCGTGTTTGACCACCGCATCCATGTGCGGCATCTGGATGGCATGTGGATGGCGCTGCCGTCCCTGCAACGCAAGAACAACAACCAAGGAATGAAGGAAGTGCAAGCATGAACATCGAATCGGGTTTTTCGCAGGTCGCGCAGTCATTGTTGTGGCCCGTGCTGGTGCTGGTCGCGTTGGCGTTTGTCTATGCGCTCTGGTCGGGCGGCGCCACGCTCATGGAGGCCTGGCAGCGCTGGCGCCAGCCGCAGTACCGCTCGCTGCGCGTGGCCCCTGGCTTGTCGATGGAAGAGCTGGAGCTGCAACTGGTGCGCCAGGTGGAGCCCGTGCGCCTGCTCAGCCGCCTGTCGCCCATGCTGGGGCTGATCGCCACGATGATCCCGCTCGGCCCCGCGCTGCAGAGCGTGGCGGCGGGCAACGGCCAGCAGGCGCTGGCGGTGTTCAGCGGCGCCTTTGCAGGCGTGGTGCTGGCGCTGGCCGCCGCGTCGGTGGGCCTGGTGGTGTATTCGGTGCGCCGCCGCTGGCTGCTGGCCGAACTGCTGGTGGTGCGCAAGGAGCGCGGGGTGGCGCAATGACCTTGAAGCACCTGAATGTGCTGGCCGAGGACGACGACGACCCGATGCTGTCGGCCGTGAACCTGGTGGACGTGTTCCTGGTGCTCGTGGTGGCGCTGCTCACGGCCGTGGCCGTGCAGACCCAGACCAGCGCCAACGAGAGCGTCACCATCATCCGCAACCCCGGCCAGCCCGACATGGAAGTGGTGGTGCGCGAGCAGGGCAAGGAAGTGCGCTTCAAGGGCGCGGGCAGCGCGGCGCAAGGGCAGGGCGTGCGCGCGGGCGTGGCCTACAAGCTCGAAGACGGCAACATCGTCTACATCCCTGAAACGGGCGCTGCTCCTGCCGGCGCTTCGGCCGGTGGCGCGGGTGGCGCCGCCACGCCGGCACCCGCCAAGCCATGAAGGCGCTGATCCTGCGCGCGGCACTCTGGTGCCTGCTGCTGGCTGCGCCGCTGGTGCATGCCGTGCAGGCGGACAAGGCCCAGGGCGCAGCTGGCGCCAACAAGGCCGCACCCGTGCTGCTGTGGCTTACCTCCGACATCACCACAGCCACGCGCACGGCCATGGTGCAGCGCCTGGCCACCGAGGCGGGTCTGGGCTTTGTGCATATCGACTACACGTTGGGTGGCCCGGCGGTGCTGGACGCGGCCCAGGCCCAGAAGCTGGAGCGCGCGCTGGCGGGCGCTGCGCTGGTGTGGGTGGATGCGCCGCACGCCAGCGTGGAGGCACGCCTGCGCCGCATGGCGGGGGCGCAGCTCGATGGCCGTGCCACACGTTCCCCCGGCCGCGTGGTGTGGGTGCCTGCGGGCGCCCCCGCCGCCGACCTGACCGCGCTCGATGCGTCCGGCCGCATGGTGGCCTACCTGCAGGCCGGCGGCCCGCGCAACCTGAAGAGCGCCATCGCCCTGGCGCGTGCCACCGTGGCGGGTGTGGCCATGCCCGTTTTGTCCGCGCCGGAGATCCTGCCCACCCGGGGTATCTACCACCCCGACGCGCCCCGCCTGCTGCCCAACGCCGTGGCGCTGGAGGCATGGCGCCAGGGCCAGCCCGCGCTGCGCGGCCTGCCGGCGGTGGCCGTGCTGGTGCACCGCCACCATTTTGTCGATGGCAGCACCGAATGGCTCGATGCCTGGCTGCGCATCTTCCGCCAGCAGGGCCTGTTCGCCTATGCGGCGTTCGGCCAGCAGGTCACGGCGCAGACGCTGGCCGAGGTGCTGGAGCTGCCCTCCGAGAGCGGCACCGGCCCCGGCCGCCTGCATGCCTCCGCCCTGGTGCTGCACCAGCTCGTGCCCCAGGCCGCCGCGCTGCAGCCGCTGCTGGCCCGCTGGGGCGCACCCTTGCTGGGCACGCAGCCCTACCGCGCGGGCGATGCCGCCGCGTGGGAGGCCAGCGACACGGGCCTGTCGCTGTCCGATGTGCCGTTCTATCTGGCGCAGCCCGAAGCGGCGGGTGCCATCGACCCGGTCCTGGTCGCCGCCCACGGCGCCGAGGGGCAAGACTTTCGCCTCATCGAGCGCCAGGCCCAGGCCGTGGCCGCCAAGGCACGGCGCCTGATCGCGCTGCAGACCAAGCCCGCCGCCGACAAGCGCCTGGTGGCCATGGTCTACAACTACCCGCCGGGCGGCACCAACTTCGGCGCATCGTTCCTCAACGTGCCGCGCAGCCTGGAGCAGGTCTCTGGCGGGCTGGCCCAGGCGGGCTACCGCACGCAGCAGGTGCCCGAGCAGGGCTGGATCGATGGGCTCAAGCCGCTGCTGGCCGCTTACTACCCCGGCGCCGACGTGCGCGCGCTGCTGCAAAGCGGGCAGGCCGCCGCGCTGCCACTGGCGCGCTATGAGCAGCACCTGGCCACGCTGCCGAAGGCCGTGCGCGAGCGCATGAACGCGCACTGGGGCGCGCCCGAAAAGAGCCGGTACGTGGTCGAGTGGCAGGGCGAAAAAGTGTTCGCCATCCCGCGCCTGCAGGTGGGCAAACTCTCGGTATTGCCCCAGCCCCCGCGCGAAGAAACCCTGCGCCTGGGCCAGAACCCCTTCATGCACAAGAGCAAGGCGCCGCTGTCGCACCATTACCTGGCGGTGTACCTGTGGGCGCAGCTGGAGGCCGATGCGCTCATCCACTTCGGCACGCACGGCACGCAGGAATGGGCCGGTGGCAAGGCGCGTGCGCTGGATGTGCACGACGACGCGCTGCTGCCACTCGGTGACCTGCCCGTGGTCTACCCCTATATCGTGGACAACCTCGGCGAGGCCCTCACGGCCAAGCGCCGGGGCCGCGCCGTGCTGGTGAGCCACCGCACGCCCGTGTTCGCCCCGGCAGGCTTCGAGGCGCGCATGGCCCACATGCACGAGGTGATGCACGAATGGGAAACCGTGGACGAAGGCCCCACGCGCCGCGCGCTCGAAAAGCAGCTGGTGGCGCAGTTTGTGGAGCACCAGCTGCACCGCGACCTGGGCTGGAGCGCCGAGCGCATCGCGGCCGACTTCAGCGGCTTCCTGGAAATCCTGCACCCCTACCTGGACCAGCTCGCACAAAGCTCGCAGCCCAAGGGCCTGGCCGTGTTCGGCCGCGTGCCCGCTCCCGAGCAGCGGCGCGAGACCATCCTGCAGGCGCTGCGCAAGCCGCTGATCGAGGCACTGGGCGAAGACATCGACGAAGCCTTCCTCATCAAGCACGATGCCGTGCTGGCCGCGCGCCCCGCACGCTGGCTGGAAGTGGCGCTGACCGACGCGCAGGCCGCCAGCGTGCTGGACCTGCGCCCCGTGCTGCCAGCGCAGGTGGCAACACCGGGTGCGGCGGGCGCCTCCGACGTGGTGCGCGCCGAAGACCATGTGCCCAACCGCGCCGCGCGCAAGCCCATCGACACGCCCGCGCTGCTGCAACTGGCCCAGCGCGCACAGGAGCTGGAGCGCCTGCTGGCCACCGAAGGCGAAATGCCCGGCCTGCTGGCGGGGCTGGAGGGCCGTTTCCTCACCGCTGCGTACGGCGGCGACCCGATCCGCAACCCCGAGAGCCTGCCCACGGGCCGCAACCTCACGGGGCTGGACCCGAGCCGCCTGCCCACGCGCCAGGCTTATGCCGTGGCGCAGACGCTGTTCAACGACTGGTTCAAGGACTACCAGGCGCGCCATGGCGGCCAGGTGCCGCAGCGCATGGCGTTGTCGCTGTGGGCGGGTGAAACACTGCGCCACCAGGGGATCATGGAAGCGCAGGCCCTCGTGGCGGTGGGCATGCGCCCGGTGTGGGACGACTCGGGCCGCCCGGTGCGTGTGGAGACCATTGCCGCAGAAGAACTCAAACGCCCGCGCGTCGATGTGCTCATGAGCATCACCGGCTCGTACCGCGACCAGTTCCCCGCGCTGATGGCGCTCCTCGACCGCGCCGTGGCCCAGGCCGCGACGGCCGAGCCCGGCAATGTGATTGCGCGCAACACCGAGCAGATCGGCCAGGAGCTGCGCAAGCAGGGTGTGCCCCGCGCGCAGGCCGAGCAACTGGCGCGCGTGCGCTCGTTCGGCAACGCGGTGGGCGACTATGGCACCGGCCTGTCCGACGCGGTGCAGAGCGACGGCCTGCAAACCAACGATGCGCGCCTGGGCCAGATGTTCCTCGAACGCATGAGCCAGCCCTATCTGGAGGGCGAACCGGTGACGGGGGTTGCGGGCGGCACGGCCGCGAAGGCGCTGGGGGCCCACCTGCGCCGTACCGACGCCGCCATCCTGTCGCGCAGCTCGAACCTGTACGCCATGGTCAGCTCGGACGACCCGTTCCAGTACCTGGGCGGCCTGTCGGCCGCAGCCCGCGTGGCCGGCCGGCCGCAGGGGCTGGAGCTGCACGTGGCCCAGCTGCAGGATGTGAGCGAGCCCACCACCGAAACCGCGCAGCGCGCCATTGCGCTGGAGATGCAGTCGCGCTACCTGCACCCGGGCTGGCTCAAGGCGCAGAAGGCCGAGGGCTATTCGGGCACGCTGCAGGTGCTCAAGGCCGTGCAGTTCGCCTGGGGCTGGCAGGCCGTGGCGCCCGACACGGTGCGCAGCGACCATTGGCAGAGTTTCTACGACGTGCTGGTGCGCGACAAGCACCAGCTGGGCCTGCCCGAGTGGCTCAAAGAGCATCCGCAGGCCTATGCCCAGTCGCTGGAGCGCCTGGTGCAGGCGCAGCGCCAGGGCTATTGGCAGGCCGATGCCGCCACGCAAAAGCAACTCGCGCAGATGTACCAGGAGCTCACGCGCGCGGCCCCGCTGGCGGCCGAGCTGCCCAGCGTGCGGCGCTGGGTGGAGCAGGCCGCACAGGATGTGCAAGCAGTAGAGTCCGTGCCCGCCGGGATGGCCGTGGCCACGCCGCAGTCGCCTGCCGCGCCGGCGCCGCGGCCCGTGCCGCCTGCTGCCGACCTGCCTGCGCCACCCGCCCAGGCAGAAGCCCCGCCCGCCGCACCCACCGTGTCCGCCATGGGCGTGCTGCTGGAGCGCCAGCCCGAGCGCGAAGCCCCCGACACCGCCCAAGAACCCAGCCCCGTGGAGCGCATGGCCGGCATCGTGGCCCTGCTGGTCATGGCCCTGGTGGTGCTGGCGGGCGCTGCGTGGCAGGCGCGCCGTCCGTTCTCACTGTCCGCAGCGCCCGGCCTGGCCCGCGCGTGAATCGACCCTTCTTGAAAGTACCCCCACCATGCAGATCGAAACCCCACCCACCGAGAAGCGCTATGAAAAGCCCGAGGGCGAGCGCCGGGGCATCGTCATCGTCAACACCGGCGACGGCAAGGGCAAAAGCACGGCGGCCTTTGGCCTGGCGCTGCGCGCCCACGGCCGGGGCAAGGCCGTGAAGATCTTCCAGTTCATGAAGGTGCCCACCGCGCGCTTCGGCGAGCACCGCATGTTCGAGCAGCTCGGCCTGCCCATCGAGGGCCTGGGCGACGGCTTCAGCTGGAAGAGCAAGGACCTGGAGCACTCGGCCCAGCTGGCGCGCGACGGCTGGGAGAAGGCGCGCGCCGCCATCCTGTCGGGTGAGCACTTCCTGGTGGTGCTCGACGAGATCACCTACCCGCTGATCTACGGCTGGCTCCCGCTGGAGGGTGTGCTGCAGACGCTGCGCGAGCGGCCCAAGGAGGTGCATGTGTGCCTCACCGGCCGCCGCTGCCCGCCCGAGATCATCGAGCTGGCCGACACGGTGACCGAGATGCAGATGGTCAAGCACGCGTTCAAGGCGGGCATTCCCGCACAGCGCGGCATCGAGGACTGAGCACGTTCAAAGTCGCTTTGCGTCAATAATGCAACTTGGTTGCGTTATGCTTTCGCCCTTCCGCTTTCCCAAGGTCCTGTTCTATGCGCGTTTCCCTGACTTCCATTTCCCTGTGCCTCTGGTCTTTTGGCATGCAGTCACCGGCTGCGGCCGAGTCAGCCACCCTGTTGCCGGTGGAGGTGACGGCGCCGCGTGAGACGGCCGGCAGCACGCTGGGGCTCGACCTGCCTGGCACCACCGGCTCGCGCCTGGGCCTCACCGCACGCGAGACGCCCGCCAGCGTGAGCAGCCTGGGCGCGGCCGACATCACCGAGCGCAGCCTGACCCGCGCGCAGGACGTGGCCGTGCGCATGCCCGGCATCACCGAGGCGCCGGCCCCCGGCAACGGCGGCACCAGCCTGGTGGCGCGCGGCTTTGCGGGCCACAGCTCGGTGGCGCAGATGGTGGACGGCACGCGCCTCATCGTGGCCTCGGGCACCATCACCTACCCGTTCTCGACCTGGCCCATGGAGTCGGTCGAGGTGCTGCGCGGCCCGGCCTCGGTGCTCTATGGCGACGGGGCGATCGGCGCGGCCGTGAACTACGTGACCAAGCGCCCGGTCTTCGGAACGCCGCAGCGCGAGGCGTTCCTGAGCGTGGGTTCGTTCGGCAGCGTGCAGGGCGGCGTGGGCCTGCGCGGCCCCATCAACGATGTGCTGGCCTACTCGGTCTACCTCGATGCCGAAAAGAGCGACGGCTACCGCCAGTTCATGGACACGCAGCGCCACAACTACGCGCTGGCCCTGGCCGTGCGCGCCAGCCCCGATCTGAATGTGACCCTGTCGCTGGACGGTGGCGTGAACGACGATGCGCGCTACTTCGGCACCCCGCTGCGCAATGGCGTGCTCGACGAGCGCCTGCGCCGCACCAATTTCAACGTGGCCGACTCGGTGGTCCAGTACGACGACCGCATCTGGCGCGCCAAGGTCGACTGGCAGGCCGCCGCCGGCGTGCGCCTGCGCAACGAGACCTACCACCTGACCACCGACCGCCACTGGCGCAATGCCGAGGCCTATGCCTTCAATGCCGCCGGCACGGCCGTGAACCGCAGCGACTACCTGGAGATCCTGCACGACCAGCAGCAGACCGGCAACCGCCTCGACGCCGCGTTCGACGGCCACCTCGGCGGCATGAAGAACCGCTTCATCGTGGGCCTGGACTGGTACCGCACCAGGCTGCTGCACACCAACAACTCCCCGTACGGCGGGGCGAGCACGGTGGACCCGTTCAATTTCGCCCCGGGCGGCTTCATCAGCCCCGTGCCCACCCTCCCGGGCCGCGCGTCCGAACTCCAGACCACCGCGCTGTTCGCCGAGAACGCGCTCGACCTCACCAAGGAATGGAAGCTCGTGGCCGGCCTGCGCAGCGACCGCATGGAGCTTGACACCACCGACCTGCGCACGGGCGTGAACCTGGTCAAGAAGTATTCGCCCGTCACCGGCCGCCTGGGCGCCGTGTGGTCGCCCAGCGAGGCGCTGTCGCTCTACGGCCAGTTCGGCACCGGCACCGACCCGCTGTCCGGCGCGCTGTCGCTGCCGGGCGGCGGCAACACCTTCGACCTCACCAAGGGCCGCCAGGTCGAGGTCGGCGCCAAGGGCGCGGTGCCCGCCGTGCGCGGGGAGTGGACCGTGGCGCTGTACAAGATCGAAAAACGCAACCTGCTGTCACGCGACGCCGGCAACCCCAACCTCTCGCAGCAGGTGGGCCAGCAGTCCTCCACCGGCATCGAGCTGGCCTTCGCGGCCGAGCCCGTGCGCGGCTGGACCATCGACGCCAATGCCGCCTTGCTGCGTGCGCGTTACGACGCATTCAAGGAACTGGTCTCCGGCGCCCTGGTCTCGCGCGATGGCAACACGCCCACCGGCGTGCCCGAGCGCACCGCCAGCATCTGGACCACCTACCGCTTCCTGCCGCAGTGGCAGGCGGGTTTTGGCGCGCGCTACGTGGGCGCGCGCCAGGGCAACACCGCCAACACCACGCAACTGCCGTCGTATGTGGTGCTGGATGCCTCGCTGGCCTACGACCATTCGCGCAACCTCAAGCTCGGCCTGGCCGTGAAGAACCTGGCCGACCGCGACTATGCGCTGGCCGGCACGGCCAACGCGCGCTGGCTGCTGGGTGCGCCGCGCACCGTGCAGCTGACCGCGCGCGCAACGTTCTGATCGCGGCGAACCGGGCAAGGCGCGGCGCATGCTGAAGAAGCTCGTCATCTTCGTGCACAAGTGGCTGGGCGTGGTGCTGGCGCTGTTCTTCCTCATGTGGTTCGTGAGCGGGGTGGTGCTGTACTTCGTGCCGTTCCCCAGCCTCACGGCGGCGGAGCGGCTGGCCGCCTTGCCCGCCTTGACGCTGGAAGGCCCGGGATGCTGCCTTGCGGCGCAGGATGCCGCCCAGCGCGCGGGGCTGCGGCCTGCGGTGGGCGGCGAGGCGCGCCTGGGCATGCTGGGCGATGCGCCGGTGTGGCGCCTGCTGGCCACGGAAGAGGCAGTGCCGGCACGCGCCGTGGCGCGTGCGCCGCAGCCCGATGCCAGGCCGCGCTGGCGCACCGTGGACGCGCGCAGCGGGACGCTGCTCGCGCCGCTGTCGCCGGACGCGGCCGCCCGGGTGGCCGAGGCCTTCAGCGGCCGCCGCGCCACGGGCACCGAGTGGGTCGAGCGCGACCAGTGGACGGTGCCGCAGGGCCTGGATGTGCACCGTCCCCTCATCAAGGTGCTGCTGGACGGCGATGACGGACTGCAGCTGTACGTCTCGCCCGGCGCGGCAGAGGTGGTGCGCGACACGCGCCGCGCCGAACGCTTCTGGAACTGGGTGGGCGCCGTGCCGCACTGGATCTACCCCACCGTGCTGCGGCAGTTCCCCAGGGCCTGGCACCACGTGGTGGTGTGGCTTTCCATCCCCGGGGTGCTGCTGGCCGCCACGGGCATCGTGCTCGGCGTCTGGCAGCTGTTCCTGAACCGCCAGCGGTGGATTCCGTACCGCAGGTTCTGGATGCGCTGGCACCACATCCTGGGCCTGGTGGCCGCGGTGTTCACGCTCACCTGGATGTTCTCGGGGTTGATGTCGATGAACCCGTTTGGCGTGTTCGGCGGCGCGGCCGTGGGGCCCCAGGCGCGGGCGCAGTGGGCCGGTGAGCCCGCCCCGCTCGGCCGGGGGCCACGGGATGCGGTGGTGCTGGCGGCGGCGCAGGGCATGGTCGTGCAGGAGCTGGATCTGCTGCGCATCGCGGGCCAGGCCTGGTACCGGGTGCGTGGCCGGGAATCCGCGGGCATTCCTTCACAATGGCTGGTGCGGGCGGATGGTCCGTCTGCCACCATGGCGCGGGCACTGCCCGACGCCATGCTGCGCGCGCGGCTGCAGATGCTGCGCCCCGAAGCACCGGCACCTGCCGTGGAGAAGATGGAGCACTACGACGACCTTTACTATGCGCGGCGCCAGGACGGCGCTGCCCTGCACACGCGGCCGCTGCCGGTGTGGCGTGCGCGCTGGGCCGATGACGGGGTGGCGGTGTATGTCGACCCGGCGTCGGGCCGCATCGTGCTGCGCACCGACGCGGGCACGGCGTGGCAGCGCGTGCTGTACCACGGCCTGCACAGCCTGGATTTCGCGCCGCTGCTCGCGCGGCCTGTGCTGCGCACCTGGCTGATCGTCGGGCTTTCGCTGCTGGGTGTCGCGCTGTGTGCCACTTCGTGCGTGATCGCGTGGCGGGTGCTGGTGCCCCGGCGGCGCGCCGCCCGCGCCCAGGGGCCGGCCCGCGATGCGGGAGGCGCATGGACGGCGTAGTCGCGGGGCTGGTTCCCGGCGCGGGCTGGGCCGCATGGCGCGTGCTGGTGTGGGTACCCGCGTTGGCCCTGGTGATCGACTGGTGGCTGGGCGAGCCGCCCGCGGCCTGGCACCCCGTGGTGTGGATGGGCAAGGCGCTGCAGCGCGGGGGCGAGCGGCTGGCCCCCACGGTGCCCGTGGCGCAGGATTGGAGATGTTTTTGGCTTGCAGCGCTTGTCTGGTGTGCGCTGGCAGCTATTGTTTTGATAGTTTCCGCGATGTTGCAGCATGCGGCGTTCGCACTGCATGAACTGCTTGCCGCGGCCGTGCTGGCCTTTCTGCTCAAGCCCTTGCTCGCCTGGCGCATGCTGCGCGACGAGGTGCTGGCGGTGGAGGTGGCGCTGGGCCAGTCGCTGCCCGAAGGGCGCGCGCGCCTGTCGCGGCTGGTGAGCCGGGACGTGAGCGCCCTGAGCGCTGTCGAGGTGCGGGAATCGGCCATCGAATCGCTGGCCGAGAACCTCAACGATTCGGTGGTGGCGCCCCTGTTCTGGTTCGTGCTGCTGGGCCTGCCCGGTGCCGCGCTGTACCGGTTTGCCAACACGGCCGATGCCATGTGGGGCTACCCCGGCATGCGCGGGGGACGCTACTGGCAGTGGGCGGGCAAATGGGCCGCGCATGCCGATGATGTCCTGTCGTGGCTGCCGGCGCGCATCACCGCCTTGCTGCTGGTGGCCGGCGCACGCGGCATGCGGCTGCGCACGCTGGCGCGCCAGGCCCGCAAGACGCCTTCGCCCAACAGCGGCTGGCCGATGGCGGCCATGGCGCTGGCGCTCGGGGTGCGGCTGGCCAAGCCCGGCGTGTACACGCTGCATGGCGCGGGCCGCGCGGCCGGTCCGCTGGATACGCGGCGCGCGGCGCGCCTGGGCGGCAACGCGGTGCTGGCGCTGGTTCCGCTGCTGGCGGCCGCCCAGTTGCTGCTGGTGATGGTGTGCACGGCATGAGCGGGCCCCTGCGCTGGAGCGCGGCCGCCCCCGAGCACGGCGGGCCGGATGCGATGGGCGCCGCGCTCCATGACTTCTCCACCAACAGCAATGCCTGCGGGCCATGCCCGGGAGCGCTGCATGCCGTGCGGGCGGCCGACGCCACCCGCTACCCCGACCCGGCCTACACCGCCCTGCGCGAGGGCCTGGGGGCATTCCACGGCGTGGCCCCCCGGCGCATCGTGCTGGCGGGCGGCGCCAGCGAGTTCATCCACCGCATCACTGCGCTGGCCGTGCGGCAGGGCTGCGTGCAGGTCGCGTTGCCCGCGCACAGCTATGGCGACTACGCCCAGGCCGCGCAGGCGCGGGGCCTGGCACTGGCGCGCGCAGGCGAAGCGGGCGCGGGCCTGGCGGGCTTGGCGGGCTTGCAATGGGCCTGCGACCCTTCCAGTCCCCTGGGCCGGCCAGACCCTGCCGCGCATGTTTGGCATGCGCCGGCCGATGGCGGCGTCCCCGGCGTCCTGCGCGTGCTCGACTGCGCCTATGCGCCCCTGCGGCTGGAGGGCCCGGGCGCCTGGACCGGCCGGCCCGCCACCACCCCGGCCCATTGCTGGCAGGTGTGGACGCCGAACAAGGCACTGGGCCTCACCGGCGTGCGTGCGGCCTATGCCGTGGCGCCCGCGGGTGCCGAAGGGCAGGTGGACACACTGGTTGCGCTGGCTCCCTCGTGGCCGCTGGGCGCGCACGGCGTGGCCCTGCTGCAGGCCTGGCTGGACCCCGCCGTGCAGCAGTGGGTGGTGGGCAGCCTTGCCACCCTGCGCGACTGGAAAGCGCGCCAGCTGGCGCTGTGCGCGGGCCTGGGCTGGGCGGTGCGGGCGGGCAGCCAGGCCAACTACTTCTGCGCCCGGCCTGACGGCGGGCCCGATCCCCAGTCCCTGGCCGAACGGCTGGCCGGGCTGCGCGGCCAGGGCATCAAGCTGCGCGACTGCACCTCGTTCGGCCTGCCGGGCCATGTGCGGCTGGGGGTGCTGCCGCCAGCGTCGCAACAGGCTTTGCTGCAGGCATGGGGGCGCTGATCCCGCGCCGCGCGGGCGCTACCATGCCGGATTCATCCATGCATCTTCCTCTCCCTATCTCTTCAGGAGGCCCGGCCCCCGTGCGAACCATCACCGTCACCCGCTACGTCACGCCGCTGCGTGAAGGCGGATCCATGCCCGCCGTGGTCGAAGGCGACGACCTCGGGCTGTACGTGCTCAAGTTCCGGGGGGCGGGGCAGGGCGTGCGCGCCCTCCTGGCCGAGCTCATTTCCGGGGGGCTGGCGCGGGCCCTGGGCTTGCCCGTGCCCGAGATCGTGCTCGCCCAGCTGGACACGGGCCTGGCCCAGACCGAGCCCGACCCCGAGATCCAGGACCTGGTGCGCGCCAGCGGCGGTCTCAACGTGGGGCTCGACTACCTGTCGGGCGCGCTCAACTTCGACCCCGCGGTGGACGAGGTTTCCGAGGACTTCGCCTCGCGCCTGGTGTGGTTCGATGCCCTGGTGGCCAATGTGGACCGCACGGCGCGCAACACCAACCTGCTCGTGTGGCACCGCAAGCCCTGGCTCATCGACCATGGCGCCTCGCTCACCTTCCACCATGCGTGGAATGGCGCGGTGGCGCAGCCCGCCAGGCCTTTCGCGCCGATTGCCGACCATGTGCTGCTGCACCGCGCCACGGCCATCGGCGAGGTGGACGGCGAACTGGCGGCGCTGCTCACGCGCGAGGTGCTCACGGGCATCCTGGCGGATGTGCCCGATGAATTCCTGGCCTTGGCCGGCGCCGAGCATGCCGAGGGCCCGCTGTCGGCCCCGGCCAGCCATCGCCAGGCCTATGTGGACCATTTCGCGGCGCGCATCGCGGGGCGCGAGGCCTGGGTGAAGGGGGCCATCGATGCACGCGGCTGAGGTGTACGACTACGCCATCGTGCGTGTGGTGCCGCGCGTGGAGCGCGAGGAGTTCATCAACGCGGGCGTGATCCTCTCGTGCCAGCGCAGCGGCTTCCTGCAGGCCGCCATCGCGCTCGACGAGGCGCGCCTGCTGGCCATCGACCCGCGGGCCGACATCGACACCGTGCGCCGCCACCTGGGGGCCATCGTGGCCATTTGCGCCGGGGACGAGGGCTGCGGGCCGATTGCGCGGCTGCCCTACCGCTCGCGCTTTCACTGGCTCACCGCCAGGCGCAGTGCCGTCATCCAGACATCGCCCGTGCACACCGGCCGCTGCACCGACGCGGCGGCGGCGCTCGACCACATCATGGACCGCATGGTGAGGCCCCTGCCTTGAACGCATCCACTTCTCCGCGCATGGCGCGCTGCGTGATGGTGCTGGGCACCACCAGCGGCGCCGGCAAGAGCTGGCTCACCACCGCGCTGTGCCGCCACTACAGCAACCTGGGCCTGAAGGTCGCGCCGTTCAAGGCGCAGAACATGAGCAACAACGCGCGCGTCGTGCCCGGCCCCGGCGGGTTGCTGGGCGAGATCGGCAGCGCGCAGTACTTCCAGGCCCTCGCGGCCCGCGCCGGGCCCGAGGTGCGCATGAACCCACTGCTGCTCAAGCCCGAGGCCGACACGCACAGCCAGGTCGTGCTGATGGGGCAGGTGAGCGCGGAGCTCACGGCCATGCCCTGGCGCGGCCGCAGCGAAAAGGTGTGGCCGCAGATCGCCGCCGCGCTCGATGCGCTGCGCGCCGAAAACGACGTGGTGGTGATCGAAGGCGCGGGCTCGCCCGCCGAGATCAACCTGCACGCGAGCGACATCGTGAACATGCGCGTCGCGCGCCATGCCGGCGCCCGCTGCCTGCTGGTGACCGACATCGACCGGGGCGGCGCCTTTGCGCACCTGTACGGCACCTGGGCGCTGCTGCCCGAGGACGAGCGCGCACTGATCCATGGATTCGTGCTCAACAAGTTCCGTGGCGATGCCCGCCTGCTGGCGCCCGCGCCGCAGATGCTGCAGGACCTGACCGGCGTGCCCACCGTGGCGACGGTGCCGATGCACTGGCGCCATGGCCTGCCCGAGGAGGATGGCGTGTTCGACGACCGCAGCACCTCGGCCGGCACCGTGCACACCACCGTGGCCGTGGTGGCCTATCCGCGCATCAGCAACCTCGACGAGTTCCAGCCCCTGAAGAACGTGCCCGGCGTGCGCCTGCTGTGGGCGCGCAGCCCGGCCGACCTGGGCGGCCTGAAGCCCACGGACTGGGTGGTGCTGCCCGGTTCCAAGGCGACGGCCGCCGACCTGGCCTGGCTGCGCGCGCAGGGGCTGGACCAGTCCATCGCGGCCCATGCCGCGCGGGGCGGGGCCGTGCTGGGGGTGTGTGGCGGCCTGCAGATGCTGGGCGAGGCGCTGATCGACACCGAGGGCATCGACGGCAATGCGCCCGGCCTGGGCCTGCTGCCGCTGGTCACCGCCTTCGCGCGCGACAAGACGGTGCGGCTCACGCGCGCGCGTTGCGGTGTGCTGCCGGGCGCCTGGGGGGCGCTGTCGGGGGTGGAGGTGGCGGGCTATGAAATCCACCACGGCCAGACCGCGCAGCACCCGGCCATGGCGGCCAAGGGCGATGTGGCGCACGAGGTGATGCCAGGCCTGGCCTGGAGCAATGCGGCGGGCAATGTGCTGGGGGTGTACCTGCACGGCCTGTTCGAGGACGGGGCGGCGCTCCAGGCGCTGTTCGGTGCGCGGCTCGCCGCGCCGGTGCCCACGCTCGACAGCGTGTTCGACGGCCTAGCGCACGCCATCGGCCCCTGTTTCACGCCCGGGGTGCTGGATGCGCTGGTGGCCGCGTAGGGCTGCCGCGGTGGCGGGCCTCGGCGCTTTACACCCGTTCGCAGTGGTATGCGAGCGTGGTGTACGGGAAGCGCACGGTGCCCTGCCCGCGCAGCGCGGGGTGGTGGGCGATGAGTGCCTCGATCCGTGCGCGCACCTGGGCCCGCTCGCTGTCGGGCAGGGCGGCGATGAAGCTCACCGACATGAAGCGGTCCATGATGACCTGCTGTGGCGGCCCCACATGTTCATGCGGCAGCCGGGTCTCGGCCAGTGGGCTGAAGCTGGGGTGCGGGAAGGGCCGGCGCCAGTCGCCCTTGTAGAAGCGCGGCGCATCGCCCTCGAAGGGCGTGATGATGTCCGTGAGTTCCGCCACCCAGTCCACCGACTCGTCGCGCACATTCCACACCAGGCCAAGCCGGCCGCCGGGGCGCAGCACGCGGTGGAATTCATCCAGAGACTCGCTCGTGGCAAACCAGTGGAAGGCCTGCGCACAGACCACGGCATCGAGCGCGCCGGACGGCAGCGGAATGGCCTGGGCCGTTCCCGCCACGGCGCGCACCGTGGGCAATTGCAGGGCATCGATCCTGGCGCGCATCGCATCCACGGGCTCCACGCCCACCACACCGGCCCCGGTGGCCGCGAGCAGCGCAGTGAACTTGCCCGTGCCCGCGCCCACATCGGCCACCTGGCGGCCGGGGCCCAGGCCCAGGGTCTGCCCCAGCCAGGCCGACAGCGCCGCCGGGTAGTCGGGCCGGCCGCGCGCGTATGTCTGGGCCTCATTCGCATATCCCCGCTGTGCCGCTGCGTGCACAGCATCTTTCTTCGTGTTCTCTACCACCATGACCGCACCTTTCATTCTTCCACCCGTTGATGACCTCCATGATGCCGCGTTGGCCAGCCGCCTGCAGCACGTGATCGATTACAAGACCAAGCCGCTCGGCTCCCTGGGGCTGCTGGAGCGCCTGGCGCTGCGCCTGGGGCTCATCCTGGGCACCGAGACGCCCGCACTGCATGCGCCGCAGATGCTGGTGTGCGCGGGCGACCACGGGCTGGCAGCGCGGGGCGTGTCGGCGTTTCCGAGCGATGTGACCTGGCAGATGGTCGAGAACTTCCTGGCCGGTGGCGCCGCCGTGAGCGTGCTCGCGCGCCAGCACGGCCTGGGCCTGACGGTGGTGGACTGCGGCGTGGCCAAGCCCATCGCCGCGCGCGAGGCAGCGCCCGGCCAGCCGCAGTTGCTGCTGCGCAAGGTGGCGCTGGGCACGCAGGACGCTTCCGTCGGGCCAGCGATGACGGCGGCGCAGTGCGCTGGGGCCCTGGCGAACGGCGCGGAGGTGGTGCGCGGCCTGCCCGGCAATGCGCTGCTGCTGGGCGAGATGGGCATCGGCAACACGTCCGTGGCCTCGCTGTTGCTGGCACGGCTGGCCGGCCTGCCGCTGGCCGAGGTGACGGGCGCCGGCACGGGGCTGGATGCGGCCGGCATCGAGCGCAAGCGCGCGGTGCTGCAGCAGGCGCTGGACGTGAACGCCGGGGCCACCGGCCCGCTGGATGCGCTGGCCGCCCTGGGCGGCTTCGAGGTCGCCACGCTGGTGGGCGCGGTGCTGCAGGCCGCGGCCGAGCGCCGCGTGATCGTTGTGGATGGCTTCATCACCAGCGCCGCCGTGCTGGTGGCCAGCCGCCTGCAGCCGGCCGTGCTGCAGCGCTGCGTGTTCGCCCACCGATCGGGCGAGCGCGGCCACAGCCTCATGCTCGCGCAGATGCAGGCCGAGCCGCTGCTGGACCTGGGCCTGCGCCTGGGCGAGGGCTCGGGCGCTGCGCTCGCCTGGCCGCTGCTGCAGTCGGCGTGCGCGGTGCTCAGCGAGATGGCGAGCTTCGAGTCGGCCGGGGTCGCCACCCAGACCGCCTGAACCAGGGGGCGGCGCCCTGCGGCGCAGCCTTCCACCGCTGGGCGCCCGGCGGCGTGCGATTTGTCTCTCAGGCCTCGACCGTCTGGTTGCGCCCCTGCTCCTTGGCGCGGTACAGCGCGGCATCGGCGCGCGAGAGCATGCCGTCCAGCGTCTCGCCGGGGCCTGCCCAGCTGGTGAGTCCGATGCTGACCTCGCAGTCGAGCGGGTGGCCCGTCGCCAGCGCGGCGTGGATGCGCTGCGCCACGCTCCGGGCCGCCACTCCCTGCGTGCCTGGCAGCAGCACCATGAATTCCTCTCCGCCATACCGCCCCAGGCGGTCCGCGCGGCGCAGTACCTGGCGCGTCCGTTCGGCGAAATGCACGAGCACGGCATCTCCGTGCTGGTGTCCATGGGTGTCGTTCACGGACTTGAAGTTGTCCAGGTCCAGCATCATGATCGAGGGGCCGTTGCCGTAACGCTGTGCGCGCTCCAGCTCGTCCTCGCAGCGCTGCAGCAGCGCGCGCCGGTTTAGTGTCTGGGTGAGCGAGTCGTGCGTCGCCAGATGTTCCAGCTCGGTGCGCAGGCGGTCGGTGGCCATGAGCACCGCGCCGATGGACAGCATGAGCACCGTCAGCACGTAGGCGCCGATGTACAGGGTCTGGAACAGCGAAGGTTCCATCAGGTCCGCGCCGGCGCGCCCGGCCATGATGGAGCCCAGGCGCACGGCAAGGACGCCCATGTGCAGCGCCAGGACGACCTCCACCAGCCGCACGGGGAAGTTGCGCCCGCCGTGCCGCAGCATGAAGCGCAATTGCGCGGCATAGACGATGCCCATGGCCACCGTGAAGAACCCGACGCGCAGGCCGTAGTGCGGCATCCAGTAGGTCAGCCAGATGAACACGAGGGTGGTGCCCGCCATGACCCAGGACCAAGTGCGCCAGGTGGAGGGCCTGCCCATGAAGCTGCGCGTGCCCATGTAGTAGGTCACGGTGCCCAGCACCAGCAGTTGGTTGGCCAGCACCAGGCTCAGCCAGTCCGGGATGAAGCCGCGCGCGCTGAAAAGCACCGTGGACGCCAGCCACAGCAGCGGCGCCAGCGCCCAGGCGCCCACCCCCTGGATCGACGGCGGGTAGTAGCGCCTCATGAAAAGCAGGACGATGGCCATGACGGCGGACATGAAGCCCGCCATGGCGATCATGGAGCGCGGGTCGAGGTTCGTCATCCAGCGTGAATGGGAAGAGGGCGCGCTACGTAAGAAATTGTTTCTGCTGCGATTTCAGTATAGCCATACGGATATGTTTCAGGTGTGTGCCATGGGCCCCGCAAACGTTTCCGTGCACCAGAAAAAGGAGCCTAAGCGGCAAGGATGGTGCGCGCAGCACGGGGGCCGGCACAGGCCGGGCACAAGGATGGTGCAATTTGTACGCAAACTCAATGAAAAATTGTGTACAAAGTTGGCATGGGCCTTGCGTTCATGGGTGCCATGCAAGCTCCCATCCCCGCCCAGCCCCCGGTTGCCATTGAAATCGTCGCGCTCACCAAGCGCTACGCCAGCGGCAAGCCCGCCGTGGACGCCATCAACCTGCGCATCGCCAGCGGCAGCTACTGCTGCCTGCTGGGCCCCTCGGGCTGTGGCAAGAGCACCACCTTGCGCATGATCGCCGGGCACGAGTCGGTGACCAGCGGCGACATCCTGCTGGAGAACCGCAACATCACCGACCTGCCCGCCGCCGCGCGCGGCACGGCCATGATGTTCCAGAGCTTCGCGCTGTTCCCGCACCTGTCGGCGCTGGACAACGTGGCCTTCAGCCTCAAGATGAAGGGCGTGGCCCGGGCCGAGCGCCAAGCCAAGGCGCGTGACCTGCTCGAACGCGTGGCCATGGGCCATCTGGCCGAGCGCAAGCCGGCCGAGCTGTCGGGTGGGCAGCAGCAGCGTGTGGCGCTGGCGCGCGCGCTGATCACCCAGCCGCGCGTGCTGCTGCTGGACGAACCCCTTTCGGCACTCGACCCCTTCCTGCGCATCCAGATGCGCGCCGAGCTGCGCCGCTGGCAGAAGGAACTGGGCCTGACATTCATCCACGTGACCCACTCGCAGGAAGAGGCCATGGCCCTGGCCGACACCATGGTGGTGATGAACCACGGCGTGATCGAGCAGGTGGGTTCGCCGCACGAGGTCTACAACCGCCCGGCCAGCGAATTCGTGGCGCGCTTCATGGGCGGCCACAACGTGATCGACACGCCCGAGGGCAAGGTCGGCGTGCGCACCGACCACCTGCAGATAACCCCCGCCATCGCCGAGCTGCCCTGGGGTGCCCAGCGCATGCAGGCCGTGGTGACCGACGTGGAATACCAGGGCACCTATGTGCTGCTGGGCCTGCAAAAGCAGGGCGTGGCGCTGTCGGCCAACGCCACGGCGGCGTACTCGGTGATGGTGTCCGAGGCCGCCTTTGCCGCGCAGCCCTACCAGGTGGGGCAGGCGGTGCAATTGCACTGGACGCCGGAGCAGGCGCACCCGCTGTCCAAGCCTGCTGCCGCATCACCGGCGGTGCCATCTCCAGCCGTGGCCGTTGCCGCCTGACGGCGCTGCCACGCAACTTCCCTTTTTCCACCCGTCCCCTTCCGCAACCCAAGGAGTTTTCCCATGTCCGATGATTCCCGTGCCGATTCCCCCGCTGTTGTCGTTACCGAGGCTGCAGGCGTGCAGCGCCGCTCGCTGCTCAAGGGCACGGCGGGCATCCTGGCCGCCGGCGTGTTCCCGGCCGTCCATTCGCAGGAAAAGATCGTGCTGCGCTACCTGGGCACGGCGGTGAACCAGGACAAGGCCATTGCCGAGAAGTTCAAGGCCGACACCGGCATCGAGATCCAGTACGTGGCCGTGACCACGGACGACGTGACCAAGCGCGCCGTGACCGCGCCCAACAGTTTCGACCTGATCGACACCGAGTACTTCTCGCTGAAAAAGATCGTGCCCACGGGCAACTTGAAGGGCATCGACACCAAGCGCATCAAGAACGCCGACAAGATCACCACGCTGTTCACGACCGGCCAGGTGGCTGGCAAGGCCGTGGGCGACCAGGGCACGGCGCCCAAGAAGGTGATCTACCTGGAGGGCGAGAAGTCCAAGAAGTTCGCAACCGCGCCCACGCAGTTCATGTCGCTGATCCCCACCGTGTACAACGCCGACACGCTGGGCATCCGCCCCGACCTGATCAAGCGCCCCATCAACTCCTGGGCCGAGCTGCTCAACCCCGAGTTCAAGGGCAAGACCGCGATCCTGAACATCCCCTCCATCGGCATCATGGACGCCGCCATGGTGGTCGAGGCCATGGGCATCTACAAGTACCCCGACAAGGGCAACATGACCAAGAAGGAGATCGATCTCACGATCAAGACCCTGATCGAGGCCAAGAAGCAGGGCCAGTTCCGCGCGCTGTGGAAGGATTTCAACGAGTCGGTGAACCTGATGGCTTCGGGCGAAGTGGTGATCCAGTCCATGTGGAGCCCCGCCGTCACCGCCGTGCGCACCAAGGGCATCGCCTGCAACTTCCAGCCCCTCAAGGAAGGCTACCGCGCCTGGGCCGCCGGCTTCGGCCTGCCGGCCACCCTGTCGGGCAGGAAACTCGACGGCGCCTACGAGTTCATCAACTGGTTCCTGGACGGCTGGGCCGGTGCCTACCTGAACCGCCAGGGCTACTACAGCGCCGTGCTGGAGACCGCCAAGTCCAAGATGGAAGCCTACGAGTGGGCCTACTGGATGGAAGGCAAGCCCGCCACGCAGGACATCAAGAGCCCGAATGGCGATGTGCTGGCCAAGGCCGGTGCAGTGCGCGACGGCGGCAGTTATGAGTCGCGCATGGGCGGCATCGCCTGCTGGAACGCGTTGATGGACGAGAACAACTACATGGTGCAGAAGTGGAATGAGTTCGTAGCAGCGTAACTCCCCCTGAGGCGCTTCGCGCCTTCCCCCTCTCTCATATTGCTTCGCAATCTGGGAGGGGGACGCCCCCGGTGCGGCGGGGCGGCCCTTGCACGGGGGCACTGGCCTTTGGCCGCGCCAGTTTCAAGGATTAAGACGAAACGCCGAGCTGCGGATATCTGATACCGATTGTTTGCAAACACCATGAGCACAACCCACACACCGACCTTGCCTGCTGCTGCCGTCCCCGGCCGCAGCATTGCCGCCTGGTGGCAGGCTGCGCCGTTCACGCTGGTGTTCGCGCTGTTTTTCCTGATTCCGCTGGCGCTGATCGTGATGGTCAGCTTCTGGGACTTCAACGAGTATGAATTGCTGCCGGGCTTTACGTTCAAGAACTACGTGTCGATCTTCGCGGGCTGTGGCGATGCTTCGGAGGGCCTGTGCGTCACGCTCAAGACGTACTACTCGACGCTCAAGTTCAGTTTTCTCGTGTGGCTGATCACGCTGGTGATCGGTTTCACCGTGGCCTATTTCCTGGCCTTCCATGTGCGCTCTTCGGGCATGCAGACGCTGCTGTTCGTGCTGTGCACCATTCCGTTCTGGACGTCGAACGTGATCCGCATGATCTCCTGGGTGCCGCTGCTGGGGCGCAACGGGCTGGTGAACCAGACCCTGGTGGGGGCCGGGCTGGTCGATCAGCCCATCGAATGGTTGCTGTTCTCGGACTTCTCGGTGGTGCTGGCCTTCGTGCACCTGTACACCATGTTCATGATCGTGCCCATCTTCAACAGCATGATGCGCATCGACCGCAGCCTCATCGAGGCGGCCAGCGATAGCGGCGCCAGCGGCTGGCAGACGCTGTGGAACGTGATCGTCCCGCTGTCGCGCACCGGCATCATCATCGGGTCCATCTTCGTGATCACCATCGTCATGGGCGACTTCGTGACCATCGGCGTGATGGGCGGGCAGCAGATCGCATCGATTGGCAAGATCATCCAGGTGCAGACCTCGTACCTGCAGTTCCCGCTGGCCGCGGCCAATGCCGTGATCCTGCTCGCGGTGGTGTTGATGATCATCTGGTGCTTGACGCGCCTGGTCGACATCCGAAAGGAACTCTGACATGTCCATGCGCGATTCCCGCCCCGCGAGCTTCTGGCCCCTGGCCCTCGTGTTTGCCCTGTTCGTGCTGTTCATGTACGGGCCCATGCTGGTCATCTTCATCCTGAGCTTCCAGGGCCCCGAAGGCGGGCTGACCTTTCCCATGCGCGGCGTGTCGCTGCACTGGTTCCACAAGCTGGCCGAGGGGCTGGGGGTGGTGGACATCGGCGCGGCGCTGTGGCGCTCGCTGGGCCTGGGCGTGGCGGTGATGCTGTGCACGGTGGTGCTGTCGGTGCTGGCGGGCCTGGCCTTCCGCAAGCGGCTGGCGGGGGGCAACACGCTGTTCTTCATCGTCGTGGCCAGCCTGATCATGCCGTCCATCATCGTGTCGCTGGGCATCGGGCTGGAGTTCCGGCTCATCGACAACGGCGTCAAGGCGGCCCTGGAATGGCTGGGCATGGAGAGCACGCTCGAGGGCTACGGTACGTCGCTCGGCCTGTTCACCTCGGCCCTGGGCGCGCACCTGACCTGGACGCTGCCGTTCGGCCTGCTCATCATGTTCGCGGTGTTCAACCGCTTCAACCCATCCTACGAAGAGGCCGCGCGCGACCTGGGCGCCACGCCCTGGCAGGGCTTCGCCCATGTCGTGCTGCTCTTGATCGCGCCCTCGGTCGTGGGCATCGGCATGTTCGGCTTCACGCTCAGCTGGGACGAGATCGCCCGCACCTCGCAGGCCATCGGCGACGTGAACACGCTGCCGCTGGAGCTGCAGGGTCTGACCAGCACGGTGACCACGCCGTCCATCTACGCGCTGGGCACGCTGACCACCGTGGTGTCGTTCATCGTCATGGGCATCACGCTGGCGTTGGTATGGGCCTTGGGGCGCAGGCGCAAGGGCCGTCCGGGTTAAAAACGGCACCCTTATGACGACCATCAACCCCAAGCCCCGGCGCACACGCGCTGCGGTCACCGAGCCGCCCGTGCAGCCCGGCGCGACCGGCCAGCTCAGCGACAACGACATGTACGACCGCATGGTGTCGGCCATCCTCGACCACCGGCTGCCTCCGGGCACCAAGCTGGTGGAGGACAAGCTGGCGGCGGCCTTTGGCGTGTCGCGCACGCGCGTGCGGCCGGTGCTGGTGCGGCTGGCCAATGAACAGGTTGTCACGCTCACGCCCCACCGGGGCGCATCCATTGCCCAGCCCACGCCGCAAGAGGCGCTGGAGGTGTTCGAGGCCCGCCGCCTGCTGGAGCCCCGCCTGGTGGAGCTGTTCATCGCCAACGCGACCGATGCCGACATTGCCGAGCTGCGCGCCTGCATCGACCACGAAGAGTCGGCCCGCGCCAGTGGCGACATGCGCCGCGCCATTCGCCTGTCGGGCGATTTTCATCTGCACATCGCGCAGGCCGCAGGGCACCAGACGCTGGGGCGCATCCTGCGGGAGCTGGTCTCGCGCACCTCGCTGATCCTCATGACCTACAGCCCGAGCCACGCGCGCGAACGCGAGGAGGCCACGGCCTGCGGCTGCCGCGAGCACCGGGCGTTGATCGATGCCATCCGCCTGCGCGACGCGCGCGAGGCGGCGCGCCTCATGCTGACGCACCTGGCCCGCATCGAAACGCAGCTGGAGTTCACCCCACCTGCCAGCGATGTGCCCGATCTGGCGCAATTGCTGGGCGTCTGAATCCCGACACCTTGCCATGCGCCAGCTGCTCGTCCTCAACCCCAACACCTCGGCCAGCGTCAGCGCCTTGCTGCAGCGGCATGTGCAGGCAGCCGCAGGTTCGCATGTGGCGGTGCGCACGGCCACGGCACGTTTTGGCGCCCCCTACATCGCCTGCGAGGCCAGCTATGCCGTGGCAGCCCATGCCGCATTGGACGCCTGGGCCCGTGAGCTGGCGCAACCCCGGCCCCGGCCCGATGCCGTGCTGATCGGCTGCTTTGGCGACCCGGGACTGATGGCGCTGCGCGAAAGCTGCCCCGTGCCTGTGACGGGCCTGGCCGAAGCCTCCTTCATCGAAGCCGCCCGCCATGGGCGCTATGCCATCGTCACGGGCGGCGAGCGCTGGGGCCCCATGCTGCAGCGCCTGGCGCAGGCGCTGGGGCATTCGCACGGGCTCGCGGGTATTCACACGGTGGCGCCCACGGGGGCCCAGCTGGCGGCAGACCCTGAAGCCGCCCGTGCCTTGCTGGTGGAGGCCTGCCGCGACGTGGTGCGGCAGATGGGGGTGCAGGCTGTCATCCTGGGCGGGGCAGGGCTTGCCGGCATGGCCGCTGCGGTGCAACCCCAGGTGGCGGTGCCGGTGATCGACAGCGTGGTGGCCGGTGCGACCTGGGCCCTGCGTGCGCACCCCGTGCCGCCGGAGCGGAAAGTGGCGGGGTTTGAGGTGGCGTGGGTGGGGGTGTCGGGGGAAATGGCGGCCTTGGGAGTGGCGGGGACGGTTTGACGCAGGTAGGTGGAAAGTCAGGTATTGCGTTTGTAATTACTTGGAGATCAACCATCCTTTTGTCGACGGTAACAAGCGCACGGGCTTCGTGGCCGCCGAGCTTTTCCTGCGGCTGAACGGATAGGCGCTCACCGCCGACGATGCATCGTGTGTGCTCGCCATGCTCGCTGTCGCCGCAGGCGACATCACCGAAGAGGCCTTCGCCGCCTGGCTGCGCGACCACGCCGCCGCTCGTTGATGTCAATTTGAAGTATTTTCAGGCTCCAGCGCTTATCAAGAAAGCGCGCGTAGCTATGAAAACAGAAGCAATCTACGCTCAGGGCGCCAGTGTCTTCGGCTGGTAGTCGCAATACTCGCTCACCACGCATTCCCAGCAGCGCGGCTTGCGCGCCTGGCACACATAGCGGCCCAGCAGGATGAGCCAGTGGTGCGAGTCCACCGCGTAGGCGACGGGCACGCGCTTCATCAGCTGCAATTCCACCGCCAGCGGGTTCCTGCCGGGCGCCAGGCCCGTGCGGTTGCTCACGCGAAAGATGTGCGTGTCGACCGCCATGGTGGGCTCGCCGAAGGCCACGTTCAGCACCACATTGGCCGTCTTGCGGCCCACGCCAGGCAGGGCTTCCAGGGCTTCGCGCGTGCGGGGCACCACGCTGCCGTGCTGCTCCACCAGGATGCGGCAGGTTTCCAGCAGGTTTTTGGCCTTGGTGCGGTACAGGCCGATGGTCTTGATGTAGCCCTCCAGCCCTTCCAGCCCCAGGTCCAGGATGGCCTGGGGTGTGCCCGCCACCGGGAACAGCTTGCGCGTGGCCTTGTTCACGCCCACATCGGTGGCCTGGGCCGACAGCAGCACGGCGGCCAGCAGCTCGAACGGGGTGGTGTATTCCAGCTCCGTGTTGGGCATGGGGTTGGCCGCCTTCAGGGTGGCGAAGAAGGGTTCGATCTGCGCGGTTTTCATGGGGGAGAGTTTGTTCTGGAGGAATGCGTGGGGTCTGCATTGTCCCGTAGCTGTGTGCGCAAGAACTCCAGGAACATGCGCACGGCCGCCGGCAGGGTGCGGCCGCTCAGCGTCTGCAGTTCGGCGGCGCGTGCGTTCATGCCGGGCTCGCGGATCTGTGCCGCATGCAGCTCGCCGCGCCGCACGCGGTCGCGCACCGTCACTTCGCCCGATATCGACAGCCCGCCGCCGTGCAGCACGAAGTGGGTCAGCGTCTCGAAGTGGTTGCACACCAGCACGGGCTCGAACACCAGGCCGCGTTGGCTGCAGCCGATGTCGAACAGCTGGCGCACGGTGTTGTCGCGTTCGGGCAGGGCGATGGGGCAGGGGTGCATCTGCGCCAGCGTCACGCTGGGGAAGCGCGCCAGCGCGTGGTCGGGCCGCATGATCGCGATGACCGGCGAGGCCTCGCGGTGCTGCACGGTGATGTCCCGCTCGGCCGAGCGGCTGTAGGTGAGGCCGATGTCCGCGTCGCCGTTGAGCACGGCCGTGGTCACCGCCGCCGGGCTGACCACGCGCAGGTGGAACTGGATACCCGGGTACTGCGTGCGGAACTGCGCCATCACGCGTGGCAAAAATTCGATGGCAAAACCGGCTGAACTGCACAGCCGCACCCGCCCCGTGTGCAGCCCCTGCAGCGCCTGGATGTCCGAGACCACGCGGTCGGCCTCCAGCGCGCCGCGCCGCGCGTGCGCGGCCAGCAGCTCGCCCGCCGCGCTGGGCGCCATGCCACGCGGGCGGCGGTCGAACAGCGGCACGCCCAGCAGGTCTTCGAGGGCCGCCACCTGCCGGCTCACGGCCGAGGGCGACACATGCAGGCGCGTGGCGGCTTCGCTCACCGAGCCGCTGCGCACCACCTCCAGAAAGTAGCGCAGGGCCGTGTCCTGCAGGCGGCTTGAGAGCATGGGAGGCCTGGGTGTGTGGTTTGCGTAAAGCGCAACGATAACCTCAGAAATCGTCGATTGTCGAAACGCAAGCGGCTGCTTATGCTGACTTCCCAATGACACATTCGCCCGCAACCCCCTTGCACCCCCAGACCAGCACCCCGCCCGGCGGCATCGTGGCCCGCACGGCCGTGGGCCTGTCACACGCCATCCATGCCCGCGAGGTGTCGTGCGTCGAGGTGCTCGATGCCTACCTGGCCCAGATCGACCGCCTGAACCCCGTGGCTAATGCGCTGGTGGCCCTGGCAGACCGCGACGTGCTGCGTGCGCAGGCCGCCGAGCGCGATGCGCAACTGGCGCGCGGCGAGAGCCTGGGGCCGCTGCACGGCTTTCCGCAGGCGCCCAAGGACATCATGCCCGCCGCCGGCATGGTCACCACGCGCGGCTCACCCATCTTTGCGGGGCAGGTGTCCACCACCGACGCCGTGGTGTTCGAGCGCATGCGTGCCAGCGGCGCGCTCTTCGTGGGCCGAACCAACTCGCCCGAGTTCGGCCTGGGCGGGCACACCTACAACCCGGTGTATGGCACCACGCGCAATGCCTTCGACCCGGCCGTGTCGGCGGGCGGCAGCAGCGGCGGGGCGGCGGTGGTCGTGGCGCTGCACATGCTGCCGGTGGCCGACGGCTCGGACATGATGGGATCGCTGCGCACGCCGGCGGCGTTCAACAACGTGTACGGGCTGCGCACCTCGTTCGGCCTGGTGCCGCACGGCCCGACGGAGGAGGTGTTCTTCCAGCAGTTCAGCGTGGCGGGCCCCATGGCCCGCAACATCCCGGACCTGGCGTTGCTGCTGTCGGTGCAGGCGGGCTTCGATGCGCGGCTGCCGCTCACCCGCCGGCACGAGGACGTGGCCTTGCTGGGCCAGCCGCTGGAGCGTGGCTTCCACGGCGCGCGCATCGGCTGGCTGGGCGACCTGGGCGGGCACCTGCCCACCGAGCCCGGCGTGCTGGCCACCTGCGAGCAGGCGCTTGCGCACTTCCGCACGGTGGGCTGCGCGGTGGAATCCGTGGTGCCCGCGTTCGACATGGAGCAGCTGTGGAATGCCTGGATCGACCTGCGCAGCTTCAGCGTGGCGGGGGCCAACGCGGCCCTGTACCGCAACCCGGCCACGCACGCGCTCCTCAAGCCCGAGGCGGTGTGGGAGATCGAGCGCGGCATGCGCCTCACGGCGCTGCAGGTGTACGACGCAGCCCGCGTGCGCAGTGCCTGGTACCAGGTGCTGCGCGGATTGTTCGAGCAGTTCGACTTTCTGGTGCTGCCGGCCGCGCAGGTCTTTCCGTTCAATGCCGACCTGGACTGGCCGCACGAGGTCGGCGGCCGCACCATGGACACCTACCACCGCTGGATGGAGGCCGTGGTGCCCGCCACCATGGCCGGCCTGCCCGCACTGGCCGTGCCTGCGGGCTTCGGGCCCGGCGGCTTGCCGGCGGGGCTGCAGATCATCGGCCCGGCGCAGGCCGATGCGGCCGTGCTGCAGATAGGGCACGCATACGACCGGGCCAGTGGCTACGCCCGTGTGGCGAGCCCCTTGCTGGGTTGATGGGCCCCGTTCCGTTCCACGTTTTATATGCCTTCCCCTGCCGCCTTTCCCGCATTTTCTTGACCGGAGAACTTCCCCATGCCCTTGCCGCGCTCCCGCTTCATCTCGTGCCTTCTGGCCAGCGCGTTCGCGCTGGCCGCGCCCGCCGTGGCGTTGGCGCAGACCTATCCCGACCGCCCTGTGAAGCTGGTCGTTCCGTTCGCACCCGGCGGCGCCACGGACATCCTGGGGCGCCTGCTGGCCACGGCGATGGGCGAGCGGCTGGGCCAGCCGGTGGTGGTGGAGAACCGTCCCGGGGCGGGCACGGTGGTCGCGGCCTCGCTGGTGGCCAAGGCGCCGGCCGATGGCTACACCCTGCTGCTGGGCGCCAATACCACGCTCACCATGAACCCCGCCATCCGCACCAACCTGCCGTACGACCCCGTGCGCAGCTTCACGCCCATCGGCATGGTGGCCGACATGGGGCTGCTGCTGGTGGCCCACAACGATGTGCAGGGCCGCACGCTCAAGGACATCGTGGCCCAGGCCAAGGCCGCGCCGGACAAGTTCTCGTACGGCTCCTACGGCACGGGCTCTTCGGTGCATTTCGGCGCCGAGATGCTCAAGGCCACCGCGGGCTTCCCGATGATGCACGTGCCCTTC
Organism: Acidovorax sp. GW823-FHT01C06; assembly: GCF_058798375.1. Lineage (NCBI taxonomy): Bacteria > Pseudomonadati > Pseudomonadota > Betaproteobacteria > Burkholderiales > Comamonadaceae > Acidovorax > Acidovorax sp. GW823-FHT01C06. The sequence goes on along the minus strand of NZ_JBXAKN010000013.1, from coordinate 14,813 downwards.
AACGGCAGCTCGCCCAACCTCACGGCGCTGATGGGCGGGCAGGTGCAGCTGGCGGTGGACACGGTGGTGGCCTCCACCCCGCTCATCAAGGCCGGCAAGATCAAGCCCATCGCCGTGCTGAGCCCGCAGCGCCTGCCGCTGCTGCCCAACGTGCCCACGGTGGCCGAGAGCGGTTACCCGGGCTTTGACATGGGGTCGTGGTTCGCGTTCGTCGCGCCCGCCGGCCTGCCCGCACCGGTGCAGAAAAAGCTGGAGAAGGCCCTGGCCGACACCATGGCCTCCGCCGAGTTCAAGAAGAAGCTGGTGGACATCGGCATGACCCCGGCCTGGGGCAACGGCGACGCGCTGCGCGCCCGCATCGAGCGCGAGCTGCCGCTGATGCGCGCCGTGGCGGCGCGGGCGGACATCCGCGTCGACTGAGGGCGAGGGTTTCAGGCGGTGCGCTGCACCGCCAGGCACAGCCAGCAGGGAAACGCGCCCGTGGCGGGGTTGACGGCGAAGTGCTCGTCATAGACCTCGACGGCGGGCCGCGCGGCCACTTCCCAGCCTGCGGGGATCTGCCCCGGGGCCATCATGCCCGCCCAGGCCGCGCCGATCTCGGGCCCGGTGCCGACGAACTGCAAACAGGCGTAGTCGCCGCCCGGAAAGTCCTGTACCAGCGCCTCGGTGCCCGTGCGCAACCCGACGCCCACCTGCACGCAAGCGTCGTAGCGGCATTGCGCGGGCGGTGTGCAGGCGGGGTTGTCCAGGCTGATGCCGTAGTACCTGGGGCGCGGCTCGGCGAGGCCATGGGCCGCGCACCATTGGCCAAAGCGGTCCCACAGCTGCGTGAGCGACGGGCCGTAGGGGCCGGTCTGGCGCATGTAGGCAAGGCGCATCGGGGGGAACTGGCGGATTTCGAGGGGCATGGGTGGTCCTGGATGGGGTTGCGGTAGGGAGGGCGCTTTTGTGCCTTGCAGTCTAAGCCGCAGGAAACCTGCTCGGCAATTGGCGACAATGCGGGAATCCTTTGCCACCCATTTTTGTCCACGCCATGCAATTCGCCGACCGCCTGAACAATGTAGAAACCTCCGCCATCCGCGAGCTTTTCAAGCTGCTGGGCAAGCCCGGCATCATCAGCTTCGCGGGTGGCTTCCCCGACAGCGCGATGTTCGACGTGGAAGGCATCCGCGCTGCCAGCAACGCCGCCCTGGCCGAAGAACCCGGCGCCGCGCTGCAGTACGGCGCCACCGAAGGCTACAACCCGCTGCGCGAGCAACTGGCCGCCTTCATGGCCAGCAAGGGCGCCCAGGACGTGGCGGCCGACAACCTCATCGTCACCACCGGCAGCCAGCAGGCGCTGGACCTGCTGGGCAAGACGCTCATCAGTCCCGGCGACAAGGTCATCGTGGAAGGCCCGACCTTCCTGGCCACCATCCAGTGCTTTCGCCTGTACGGCGCCGAACTCATCAGCGCGCCCATCGACGGCAACGGCGTGAAGACCGACGAGCTGGAAAAGCTCATCGCCGAACACAAGCCCAAGTTCGTCTACCTCATCCCCACCTTCGGCAACCCCAGCGGCGCCATGCTGAGTCTGGAGCGCCGCAAGGCCGTGCTGGAGATGGCCGTGAAGCACAGCACCCTGATCGTCGAGGACGACCCCTACGGCGACCTGTACTTCGGCGACGCACCGCCCCCCAGCCTGCTCAACCTGTCGGCCAGCGTGCCCGGCAGCCGCGAGCTGCTGGTGCACTGCGGCAGCTTGAGCAAGGTGCTGTCACCCGGCCTGCGCGTGGGCTGGATGGTTGCCCCGGCCGAGCTGCTGGCCAAGGCCACCATGTGCAAGCAGTTCAGCGATGCGCACACCAGCACCTTCGCCCAGGCCACGGCCGCCCAGTACCTCAAGGCCGGCCGCATGCCCGGCACGCTGGCGAACGTGCGCAAGGTGTATGCCGAACGCGCCCAGGCCATGGGCGATGCGCTGCGCAAGGAGCTGGGCGGCGCCATCGAGTTCGTGCAGCCCCAGGGCGGCCTGTTCGTGTGGGCGCGCCTCACGGGCGCGGGTGGCAAGGTGGCCGACGGCAACGTGCTGGCCCAGCGCGCCATCGAAAAGGGTGTGGCCTTCGTGCCCGGCACGCCGTTCTTCTGCGCCAACCCCGACCACGCCACGCTGCGCCTGTCGTTCGCGACGGCCGACGTGGAAAAGATCCGCGAAGGCGTGGCGCGCCTGGGCCAGGCCCTCTGAAGCGTCGATGTCGGACGCCAACGATCTCGCCCAGATTCTCCAGCGCCTGGAAAGCCTGGAGATCAAGGCCAGCTTCACCGAAGACCTGCTGGACCAGCTGAACATGACCATCTACCAGCAGCAGCAACTGATCGACCGGTTGACGCACGAGGTCATCCAGCTGCGCCAGCAGGCGCCCGAGGGCGGCTCGAACGGCCCGCGCAACCTGCGCGACGAGCTGCCGCCGCATTATTGATCTATCGATCTAGGCTTTCACGGACCGCCAGGCCGCATCCGCCAACTCCGCGCGGTACGTGGTGGGCGAGGGCAGGCCGCCCTGGCCAGCGTTGCCCGACAGCCACGCCCTGCAATAGCTCTGCACCGGGCCCATGACCAGCGACGGCATCAGTTCGCAAGGCAGGTCGCGCAGCGCGCCCGATTGGCGGTGCGGCTCGAACCAGGCCACCAGCGCCTGGTTGCGGCCCCGCGCCGCCTCGGCCAGGTCGGCGGTGCGCGGGCCTGCGGCCACGGCGCCGCGCGCCTGGAACAGGAAACGTGCCCGCTCGGGTTGTGCCACCACCCAGTCCAGATAGCCCGTGACCAGGGCCGACACGCCCGCCTCGACGCCCTGGGCGGCATCCAGCTGCGCCTGCACGCTGCGCGACTGGTCGTGAAAGATGTCGAAGAACAGCGCCGCCACGATGCCGTCGCGGTTGCCGAAGTGGTGATAAATGCTGCCCACGCTGGCCCCGCAGCGGGCGCGCACCCCGTCGATGGTGACGGCATCCACGCCGCCTTCGGCCGCGCAGGCGAGGGCGGCGTTCAGGATGTCCTGGCGGCGGTCGGTGGCGGCCTCGGCCGGGGATGAGGTGGAGGGCGGGGAATTGCGGCTTGCCATGGAATGCGATTCTAGAATAAAGTTCTAGAAAATACTTCTAGTCCACGATTTCCATGCATCCTTCCCCCATTGCCGCCCCTGCAGCCGCTGCATCCATGCCCGGTGCCGCCTTGTACCCGCACTTGCTCGCGCCGCTTGACCTGGGTTTCACCACCCTCAAAAACCGCGTGTTGATGGGCTCCATGCACACCGGCCTGGAGGACGGGCGCGACCTCACGCGCATGGCGGCGTACTTCCGCGAGCGGGCCGAGGGGGATGTGGGACTGATCGTGACGGGCGGCTTTGCTCCCAACATCGCGGGCTGGGCCAAGCCCTTCGCGGGCACGCTGGCGACCTCGGGTGCCGCCCGGCGCCACCGGGTGGTGACCGACGCGGTGCACGGCGCCGGCGGCAAGATCGCGCTGCAGATCCTGCACACCGGCCGCTATGCCTACCACCCGCTGGCCGTGGCACCCTCGCGCCTGCAGTCGCCCATCTCGCCGTTCACGCCGTTCGCGCTGTCGGCGCGCGGGGTGGAGCGCCAGATCCGCGCGTTCGTCAACTGCGCCGTGAAGGCGCGCGAGGCAGGCTACGACGGCGTGGAGGTGATGGGCTCGGAGGGCTACTTCATCAACCAGTTCCTCTCGCAAACCACCAACCTGCGCAGCGACGCCTGGGGCGGCGACTACAGCCACCGCATGCGCCTGCCGGTGGAGATCCTGGCCCGCATGCGCGAGGCCGTGGGGCCGGACTTCATCATCATCTACCGCCTGTCGATGATCGACCTGGTGCCCGGCGGCAGCGCCTGGGACGAGATCGTCACCTTGGGCAAGGCCGTGGCCACCGGTGGCGCGAACATCGTCAATACCGGCATCGGCTGGCACGAAGCGCGCGTGCCCACGATTGCCACCAGCGTGCCGCGCGCGGCGTTCGCCTGGGTCACGCAGAAGATGAAGGCCGAGTTCGCGGCGGCAGGCATTGCCACGCCGCTGGTCACGTCCAACCGCATCAACACGCCCGAGGTGGCCGAGCAGGTGCTGGCGGATGGCTGCGCCGACATAGTGTCGATGGCGCGTCCGCTGCTGGCCGACGCCGCCTTCGTGAAGAAGGCGGCAGAGGGCCGGGCCGACCGCATCAACACCTGCATCGCCTGCAACCAGGCCTGCCTGGACCATGTGTTCCAGAACAAGACCAGCAGCTGCCTGGTGAACCCGCGCGCCTGCCACGAGACGGAACTGGTCTACCGGCCCATCGCCACACCGTCCGCACGCAAGCGCATCGCCGTGGTGGGCGCCGGGCCCGCCGGCCTGACGGCGGCCACGGTGGCGGCCGAACGGGGGCACGAGGTGCACCTGTTCGACGCGGCGCCCGCCATCGGCGGCCAGCTCAACATGGCCAAGGTGGTGCCGGGCAAGGAGGAGTTCCACGAGATGCTGCGCTACCTGGCCACGCGGGTGGAGGACACGGGCGTGCAGCTGCACCTGAACCGCGTGGTGCAGGCCTGCGACCTGGCGGGCTTCGACGAGGTGGTGATCGCCACGGGCGTGCTGCCGCGCGACCCGCAGATCCCTGGCCAGGACCACGCCAAGGTGCTCAGCTACATCGACGTGCTGCGCCACGGCAAGCCGGTGGGCGAGCGCGTGGCCATCATCGGCGCGGGGGGCATCGGCTTTGACGTGGCCGAGTACCTCACGCATGGCGAGCACCCTTCCACCACGCTCGACCTGCCGGCCTGGAAGGCCGAGTGGGGCATCACCGACCCCGCCGAGGCGCGCGGTGGCCTGGCCCCCTCGGGCCCGCGCGCCACGCCCCCCGCGCGGCAGGTGACGCTGCTGCAGCGCAAGAAGGGCAAGCTGGGCGCGGGCCTGGGCAAGACCACGGGCTGGATCCACCGCACCACGCTCAAGATGAAAGAAGTGCAGATGGTGAGCGGCGTGAACTACGAGCGCATCGCCGACGAGGGGCTGCTGGTGTCCTATGGCGACAAGCGCGAGGACCCGACCTGGATCCCTTGCGACACCGTGGTGCTGTGCGCGGGACAGGTGCCCCTTTTCAGCCTGGCGCAGGCGCTGGAGGCCACGGGCCGCAAGCCGCACCGCATCGGCGGCGCGCTGGAGGCGGGCGAGCTGGATGCCAAGCGCGCCATCGACCAGGCGGCGCGGCTGGCGGCGCGCTTGTAAGGCGAGTGAAGCCGGTTTCTAAGAAAAACAGGCCGCCAGCGTTGGACAGGAAAGCGCTGGAAGCTATCATTTTTATAGTGGCTGGCCGACGGCCGATGTCCCCCGCTGCGCGGCAGAACTCTCGAGTGCGTTGAACACCCGCAGCGCGGCCCACGCATCGTTGGCCGCGTAGACCAGCTGGGCCTCCGTCAGCCGGGCGTTGGCCCAGTTCGAGGTGGCGGCCTTCTTGGACTTGATGAAGCGCCGGTTGAACAGCACGGCCACCGCGCCCTTCACACCCATGTCCTTGCGATAGCCGCGCTGGCGGAACACGGTGTTGAGTTCCAGCACATCGGCCGGCTGCACGCCCAGCTTGTGCTGGATGCGTTTGGTGTCGTCCCCCAGGCCAAAGCCCGCCTTGGTCACGCCGCGCAGGGCCAGCAGCTCGGCCACGCGCGCGCGGCAGCCGGGGTCGTGCAGCTGGAAGACCCAGGCGGTGTCGAGCGTGGCCAGCTGCACGATGTGGGGCCCGTCGGACTGTTCGCCCTGCACGAAGGTGGGCTTGGATTCGGTGTCGAACCCCCACGCGCTGGCCGCCGCCAGGGCATCGCAGGCCTTGTCGGCCTGCTCCGGGGTGGAGACGAGGGCGATGCGGTCGGTGCCCAGGCGCTCGAAGGGTTCCAGCAGGGCGATCTGGTCTTTGCCGGGGGTGGCGTGGTGGGCGGCGCGCGAAGGCGGGTGGGGGTGCCGGGGAGGGGGTGGTGCCGTCATGGGCCCATTGTGCCGTGCGGGCCCTGGAACCCCGACGTGCCTGCGCAAGAGACTGAGGCGCATGCCCGTATCAGCAGGCTTCCTGCAGTTGCCAGGTGTTTCTTCGCTTGGCTGTCAATGACGCCGCCGCTGTTCGATCTGAACCGCCCCGGGTTTGAACTGCCCCCCAGAAGTTGGACGGTTGCCTTGCCGCCAATCAGGCGGTGTTTCTCAGCCGGTATCTCACCGGGCTGAGTCCGTTCAATCTGAGCCTGATGCGCTCATGGTTGTAGTAGTGAATGTAATCATGCACGCCCGCTTCGAGCGTATCAAGGCTGTCGGGCGCAGCAAGCCGGAAGTACTCAGCCTTGAGGGTGCCGAAGAAGCTATCAATTGCCGCATTGTCAAAGCAGTTGCCCTTTCGGCTCATGCTTTGCTTGACTCCCCGTTGCACAAGCATCTCTCGATAGGGCTGCATCTTGTAGTGCCAACCTTGGTCCGAGTGGACGATCAGTTCCCCCGTGCAAGCGGTTCGCGCCAGCGCTGCCTCGAGCATGCCGGAAACCAACTCGAAGACCGGACGCCTTGCCATGCGGTAAGCGACGATCTCTCCGTTGTACAGGTCCATGCACGCTGACAGGTAGAGCTTGTGGCCATTCACATTGAACTCGGTGACATCGGTTGCCCACTTCTGGTTTGGTGCGGACGCACGGAAGTCGCGCTGCAGAACGTTCGGCACGTGCGCATCGCTGACGCCTATAACATGCCGGGAGCGCTTCTTCGCCCGAATCAACGCGCGCAGCCCCATCTTGCGCATCAGACGCTGCACGCACTTGTGGTTGACCGGTTCCGCCACCCCATTGCACAACGCGGCCGTGATCCGTCTGTAGCCGTAGCGTCCTTTGTGCTCGTCATAGACAGTGAGGATCCTGGCCTCCAAGGCGCTTTGCTGGTCGGCGCGCTGGCTCGCCTGGCATTGGTAGTAGAACGTGCTGCGCGCCAAGCCTGCTACCTGCAACAGATCCGCCAATTTATGGTGATGCCTCAACCCGGCAATCAGACGCGCTTTGTCGGCGCAGCTGATCTCTTCGACCGAATCAAGGCCTGCAATTTTTTTAGGTACGCGACCTCGGCGCCAGTCGTTCGTTCTCTTCTCTTAGGGTTTGCGCTGCGTCGGCGGCAACCTTGTTCGACGGCGCTGCGCAGCGGCCTTCCAGCTTCATCTTGGGACGCTCTTCTTTCTCGTTCTCGATAGCCTGCAGGCGGCCTTGATCGAGATTGCGTCGCCAGACCACGACTTGGTTGGGATTGCGGATGTCATAGATCGCCGCGATCTGGCGGTTGGAGAGCTGTTCGCGATCTTGATGGGACAGTACCTGCAGTTTGAACTGTGCACTGTACGTGCTGCGCTTGGGGCGCAACCCGTCTATGCCGTGCAGGCGGTAGTGGCTCACCCAAGTGCGGATCTTCTCCTCAGGCACAGACCATTGGCGCGCCAGCAGCTTCGCTCCGCCGTCCCCAGCCAAAAAGCTTGATACCACTTTGAGCTTGAACTCTGTCTGATACTTCTTCATGAAACCCCTTGAAGTTTGTCCAACTTCTGGGGGGCAGTTCAAACCCGGGGCGGTTCATTGTCGTGATTCTTGCCATGGCGAACTCCGCTGTCTCAGACCTTTGGCGGGGTAACGACGAAGTAGCTAACGTATTTGTAGTCTTCCGGCGAATAGCCGCTGAAAGCGGACCGTCCTAGGACGATATTTCCGTCAGGCATAACCCCAATCAAGCGTATAGCACCGCCGCCTAGGGACCCAGTCAAGGGCCCGGGTTGCGGGTCTGCGGACTCCGAGGCTGCTACTCCCCCAGCAATCCGCTGGGTAGACCCGTCAGGGTTGCGGCGCATTAGACTCATGAGGCTATTCCCTTCTCTGATCAATGCATAGACATACTCGCCAATAGAACCCATGCCGACTATGTCTTTGAATTTGAAGAACGGCTCGGTCGAGTTGGGAATATTACTGATGAACACCCCTCCTCCTCGCGTCACGGCCATATTTAAGTACGGCTGTATGGCGAATGCCATTGGCAGGTTGATAATCGGTTCGGTCGTGAGGCCTGACACTAGAGATGGCCTCCCCGTTTCAGATATCTCGTAGAGTGATAAAGTATTTACGTGCAGAGTATAGAGTCGTGCACCAGGGCCTTCAGCGAGAACTAGCGGCGTAATGGGAATAGCGGACGTAGCAGCATCGTAAATAACGGAATGCGCCCCCTCTGGTGTAATGCGATGGATTCTTCCGTAATTTCCCGCATAAGTATTGAGCCCGAAAAATGTCACGTAGCTCTCGGAAACGTAGATGTTTCCGTTGGAATGCTCTAGTACCGAGACTCGCCATGGCGATTTCAAATCGAGGGCTTGCTTACTGCCCAGCAAAGGGCGCGGAGTGCCGTCTGAGGCTCGACGAATCAAGCGCATTGGGTACTGCCGGTCCGACGAAGGTCCGCGGTCCCAAACAAAAATATCGCCTGCCGAGCTAAACCCCACTGCAGTTTCGTCGTGGGAGAGCTTGCTCAAGGCTCCTTGAGCCAAGGCAATGCCGTCTGCTGCCTCAACCAATAGCGTAGCGGAAGCGGACTCTATGGTGCCAGCTGAGTTGCTCACCCGAACAGAGAAATTGCTACCTGAATCTAATACGTTAACGGGGCCAACTGAAAGCTCTGCCGTCGTCGCGCCCGTGATGGATGAGCCATTGCGCAACCATTGGTACGACATGGGGCGCTCTGACTGGGCAATGACCCGGAAGGCCGCAATTGCACCAGTCCGTAGAGACGCGTTGCTGGGTTGCGTGAGGATTGTCGGGGCCGTCACAGGCGAGTCGTCGCTGTCACCTCCACCCCCGCACGCGGACAGAGTAGTGGCCAATGACACGATGGAGAAATTTCGCCTATTCAAAACTGGATTCGAGACGGTGGGCATAGATATTCCAAGAGTGAGTTGTGTTGGACACTCATAAGCGAAGTGAGCAACCCAATAAACGATAAGCTTAACCTTCTGGTCGAGTTCTCCCTGCTTCTCAATTGCAACTAGCTGCAACGTGGGCCATTCGTGTAGAAAGCTGTTTGAGTCCACGAGAAGCGAGTTGGCGATTGCTTCGCACTCCATCCCTCATGCCCCGCGTGTTTCGACCAGCAGTGTTTTTTGGAGCGACGCTCCTATTGTGTGGCCCCTCATAGCCGTACCAGTTGAATGGAAGTGAAGTCCGCCAACTTGGAGAATGACGGACATGAGGAAGAGTCGATTCACCGAACAACCGATCATTGGGTTCTTGAAGCAGGCCGAGTCTGGCCTGCCAGTCAAGGAGGTCTGCCGCAAGGCGGGTTCAGCGAATCCACGTTTTACAAGTGGCGCGCCAAGTACTGTGACATGGAAGCCGACGAGGCCCGACGCCTGAGGGATCTTGAAGTCGAGAGCGCCCAGCTCAAGAAACTTCTGGCCGAAGCGCACCTCGACCTGGAGGCGCTCAAGGTCGGGTTCGGGGTAAAGCGCTAGGCCCCGCAAGACAAACGCAATGCCATCGCCAAGATGCTGGAACGTGCGCCTGGCTGAACGCATCCAGGCTGTGGCCATGGAGCGGCGGCGCTTTGGGTATCGCCGTCTGCACGACATGCTGCAGGGCGAGTTTCCTGGCACCAAGCACAAGAAGGTGTTTCGCCTTTATCGCGAGCAAGGCCTGGCCGTGCGCAAGCGCAACAAGGGCAAGAAGTACAGTGGCGAGCGCACACCGCTGGTGGCCGCGACACGGGTCAATCACCGATCAGCGCTTTGCGCATCACCTCAATAGACATGCCTGCAAGCCTGAGGGCTTGATCCCGACGATTGAACTGCATCGATCCTTCATCTGACGTAAGCGGTCGGGCATCCCATCTTGACGGGCAGATGCGCTGGAGCGTTAGGCTAGACTTCGGCTGTCGGCCAAGACCGGTCGGTCGTCCGCGCTGCAGAATGGTGCTCGGAAGCTGACATTCGTCGCCCCTGCGATTTCACAGATCACGGGTCCATTAAACAGAAGAGAGTGAAGTTTGAGTTGGAAAGATCACCTTAGAGCCGCAGCGGTAGTAAAAGGGCGACTCAGATCACTCATCCGGGGCAAGGAGCAGCCACGTAGTGGTAGCTTGCCGGAAGCGCCGCCAGCACCGCCGTTGCACTTCCCCACATACACAGGCCCGCGCGTCGATTTCATCTGCAATCTGTGTGGCAACGAGAATCGCGCACAGCCGCTGCATCGTGTGCAGGACCGAGAGGGTCAGTCATGCCTCCATTGCAGCAGTAGCCTGCGCATGCGCTCGGTGATGCACACACTGGCAATGGAGATCTTTGGCAGGCCCTTGATGCTGCCGCAGTTTCCCGATGACAAGAGCATTCTCGGTTTGGGCATGAGCGACTGGGACGGCTATGCGATTCCACTGGCGCAGAAGCTCGGCTACGTCAATACCTTCTATCACATGGAGCCGCGGCTCGACATCACTGATGCGCCGGCAAAATGGATGGGACAGCAGAAGTTTCTGATCTCGTCCGACGTGTTTGAACACATTCCTGTTTCGGCGCTAGAAGCTGCATTCCTCAACAGCCGCCGCCTGTTGCGCGACGATGGGATCTTCATCTTCACCGTGCCCAACACCAAAGAAGGCGAGACACAGGAGCACTTTCCGCGCATGCACGATTTCAGGATAGTGGAGCAAGATGGCAAACGCATGCTGCACAACACCACGGTCGATGGCGAGCACGAGGTGTTCGAGGACCTGGTCTTCCACGGCGGCGACGGCATGACGCTTGAGATGCGCATGTTCTCCGAGCCAGATCTGCGCCGCCGCTTGGCGGCGGCCGGTTTCTCGTCGGTGCAAATCTACGCGGCGCACGTGCCCGAGTTTGGCATCCTTTGGCCGATGGACTGGGCCGTGCCCTTTGCCGCGCGCGCCTAGGGCCTAGGGTCAGGCAGCCACGGCGCGGGCACGGGCACGGGCAAGGTCAGCTTTCGAGCAGGAGCAATGTCTCTTGTGGGCGGCGGATTAAACCGGTCGTGACATCTTCAAAGCGGTCATCTCGAGGCCGCTTGTATGTGCACTTGGTCAGCCCGGGCGGCAGGCTAGGCTGCTGGCAGCAGCTCACGAGTCATCCTGGCCCGTTGGGTCGGCAGTCGCGTCAGCACATCTTTGAGATAAGCATACGGGTCGTGATGATTGAGCTAGGGCTCCGAATCAGGCTCATCACCGCGGCACCACGCTTGCCCGCGCAAAGGGAGCCGGCGAACAGCCAGTTGTTGCGGCCTATGGCAATCGGCCGTATCTGGTTCTCGATGTGTTGCTGTCCAAGGGCAATTGCCCTTCACTCAAGAAGTGCGTCAACATGCCCCTGCGCGGCAGGTAGTAGTAAAGTGCCTTGGCAGTGGCACCGCGCCATCCGTTATCTTCTGCCGAGTCAGCAGCAACCACGCGTACAGCGCATCCATCAGCAGCCTTGAGCGTTCTTACCGCACACGCTGGCGCGCGTCAGCTCTGCACTCTTTGAGCTCCCGCTAGTGTCATAGACGCGTGCGAACTGCTCCAGCGCTGCTTGCGCACCTGACTCTTATGGCCGGCATGAAGGTCAAAGAACTTGCGGCGCGCATGGGCCAAGCAGCCGACCTCGGTGACAGCCTGAGCTACCAGTTGCTTGTAGCCGCTGAAGCCGTCGAAACCAGACTGCCGCGCCATTCGCCCAAGAAGGCCTTGGCGTTCTCTCCCGCCCGCGATAGGCAGAAGTCAAAGACAACCGCTTTGGGGTCTTCAAACGCGCCGGCGGCATACGCTCGCAGGTGTCTAGGGGGAAGCTCTGGATGAGATCAACCGCGCATTTCTGGACGAGGCGAAGGCCAAGCGCGCCAAGGGCATGTCACCTGGGACGGTGAACCGATATATGGCCTTGGTGCGCGCCATCTTGCGCAAGGCCTGCTACGACTGGGAATGGCTTGATGGTGTCCCACACGCTCATCAAGCGGGCAGCAGACCAAGCGAAAGAGGGCAACCTTCAAGGCTCGGTTAAGGCCATCGCAATGGACCGTGAACGGCTAGTGAAAGCCATCGTGTGCGAAGTCCTTACGGGGCGCTGCGCGGCCTACTGGCGGGACACCTTTGGCAAGGGGGTGCGGGATGTCTTGGACACAGGGGACGCCCTGATCTACAGCCAATGTCTAGAAACGGCTTGGGCACTCATCCACGGTGGCACCGACCGCAAAGACCGATTGATGGCCACGCTCTGCGCCGCCTACGGTGGTCGCGTGTCTCCCGCAAAGTACGCCCACAAGGCCCAGCAGCAGCCCGCAGGTAGGGCGCCAACCCAGCCCTGTCCAGGGCACTCTTGGAACCGCGCTTGAACTCCGCGCGGCCGGAGGGCACGCGTTCTTACGCACCCCAGTGCTCCAGCAAGCAGGGAATGAACAACACAGTGGACGCAATACACCATGCACACAACCATAGCGGCGATCCGCAATCACTCTCCATGCGCTGAGGGCTGGCGCAACGCTAAACGCCTAAACGCCTAAACGCCAACGCACACCCCAGCGATGCACTTATTCCGATCCGAGTAATTCTGTCAGCCGTGGGGCTCGACGACGCTCTCTGGTGCTTGCGGTCGGTCGAGGGCCGTGAAAAAGAGATACGTCTCTTCACGGCGTCTCTCGCGAAGGACGAGCAACACCTCCTGACGGACTCGCGAAGTCGCCGCGCAATCGATGCAGCGGAAAGGTACGCCCGTGGGTTAGCTTCACAGGAGACACTGGTAGCAGCCCATATGGGTGCCGTGGCGGCGGCTGAGGCATGCCAAGCGCAAGCACGTCCTGGAAATGCCCCAGAAGCTGCAGCATTGGCCGCAGCGTTGGCCGCCGCAGGGTGTGCGTCTAGCGAATCGATTGGAGTGGAAGCATGGACCGTTGCCGCTGATGCAGCATGGGCTGCCGCGTTGTCGTCAGATTTTGATCCAGCCGACACCTTTTGGATGGCGGCATTGGTGGCGGATGGCACGGAGGAGAGGCGGGCGGCATTCCGGACCGCAGGGGCTTCCCCGTGGGTTTCAGCCTTTGCAACGGCCAGAATGCAGCAAGGAAGCCGTCTCGCACAGCTCTGCGCCGTATGCGAGTTCAAATTAGGATAGTGAGATGGAAACCTACTTTACGTCAGCATTCGCTGCGAACAATCTCAGCGGCTGGGTGGCAGCACTGTTCACTTTTGCTGCTGTGGTCGCTGCGCTTCATGTTGCGGGTGCGGCAACCCGTAGGGAAGCCAGGCGGGCAATGTCTGCTGCCACTCTTATCGCGGCAAAGATTTACCCGCTCCTCGACCGTGACGCGCTCATGATGGCGAGAGCCGCGTCGAACATGGAATTCTTGGTGGGGGAGCGTTCGCCGCCCCATGGCGAGCGTGTGGCCGCTATCGCAGTACATCTACGCCAGCTCAAGTTCGCCCCGGACGATGCTGGCCTATTGGCACTGGTGCCCCTAGAAAACCAGTGCGCTCACAAAATTAGTAGGGCCTACGGAGTGGTCGACCTTCTCAACACCGAGATATCCGCAGGAAGCCCTCCATATGGTCCTGTCAACAACGACACCATATCTCGCTGGGAGAGGTCGTTCCTCGAAGTGTCAAACCTGCTGCGTGATGCTTCGGCGACTTGTCGGCAGAGTGGGAAGGTCGTCGCTCGGGACCTACCGAAAACTATCCGTGACGGGATTCACGCATAGGAAGCGTTCCCTCATGGTTTGCCCTGCGGAGGGGCGGGGGCGAAGCGACGCTCCTAGTTTCGGCCTGCTGCGTTGCCGAGACGCGCCTGAACGGACGCAATGATTGCACGAATCACAGCTGTTGTCTCTTCGTAAGAGACATGCCGATGAGGCGGCCCCACGAGTCCCCTTTCGTCCTCTATGGGGACGATGTCTCTAAGTGCGGCCTCGGTGGGAACGACATACCGGCCGCGCCAGTAAACATGCGACGTAAGCGACACCAATATGTCTATTTGATCTGGCGACATTTCCACGCCCGCGTGTGCGGCAAGTTCGCGCAACCTATGGCTGTAAAAGGCACCTTTCAGCGCTCTACACGCGGGTGTCTCCGGGGTGCTTAAGCCCAATACAAGGTCCCGCGACTTTGGATTGTCAATGATGAGCGCCTTGAGCATCACCTCGATAGACATGCCTGCAAGCATGAGGGCTTGATCCCGAAGATTGAATTGCATCGATCCCTCGTCCGACGCGGCGACCACAGCCTCAAAGGCGTGAAAGAGGTTTTCACCTTTCATGGCCCATGCGCGGGGGACTTCGTAAATTCCTCTCCAGTATTTGCGCCAGCCTTCTATGTCCGGTTTGAACGGGGCGTTCATCGTAAATCTCTCGCCGTTGTGTGGGGGTTACAGGTTAAGCAGCGATCCCACGATAACCCCGCACAGCATCAAATCGTGGGCGTCGCGTTTGTTTAGCGGTATCCCAAAGGCCACCGCGAAGGTGTCGGGTAGGTGCTCTCACAAGGCCGCCTCATTGTTGCGGTGGGGCTCTAGCAGAGCTACCGCGTGGGCAATCTTTGCGGCCCGCTCCTGAGCGGCCTTTGTGGGGGCCTTCGTGGAGTACCTGGTTGCGTCTGGAATCTGCGGCACGTTGTTAGTCCCTATCCGCGGCATCGTTCAGAGCCTTCGCCAGCCACTCAGCTTTCACGCGGAGGCTGTGCCCTGAATCGCCCCGGATTCCCTAGACACTTTTGAGCCGTTGGAAATGGCGTCTTTCGAACTCTACCGGTGAAGTATCTC